>NZ_ATZA01000052.1 GCF_000427965.1 Olivibacter sitiensis DSM 17696
ATGCTCTTCATGCGCAAGCTGGAAGAGGGAAAGCAGGCCGATGGCCTGCGCAAGGCACTGGTGGAGATGCTCTTGCCCTACAGGGAATGCGTCCACACCATCACCTCCGACAACGGCACCGAGTTCGCCCGGCACAAGCTGATCGCAAAGAAACTGAAGGCCGATTTCTTCTTCGCACACCCCTATTCCTCCTGGGAAAGGGGTACCAACGAGAACACCAACAAGCTCATCAGGCAGTACATACCAAAAAAACAGTCGTTTGACGACTTCAACTGGCAGGATATCAGAAATATACAGTACAAAATCAATGCAAGACCAAGAAAAAAACTAGATTACCAAAACCCCAAGAGCATTTTTTATGCTACCTTAGACCAAAATGTTGCATTGGTGAGTTGAATCTACCCAAGGCTTTTTTTAGCAATTTACTTTTTACTTTTAAATTTATCATTTACCTTTACTGCTCATTCTTTAATACAATAAATTAATACAATGCAAGAAGGAGTAGTAAAATTTTTTAATGAATCAAAAGGTTTCGGATTCATTATCCCCAATTCAGGTGAAGCCGACATCTTTGTTCATACCTCTGGCCTTATCGACCAGATCCGTGAGAATGACAACGTTTCTTACGAGGTTGAAAAAGGTAGAAAGGGCTTAAATGCGGTCAATGTTAAAGTAATCTAAGATTTCCTAATATATAATCGTATTCAGGCTGCCTCCAGAGGCAGCCTTTTTTGTTTGAAAAGCGTATTTTTGCAGCACTATGAGTGAAGAAAGATCCCTGAATTTCCTGGAGGAAATCATCGAAGAAGATATAAAATTGGGCAAGCATGATGGACGTGTGTTGACGCGTTTTCCGCCCGAACCGAACGGCTACCTGCACATCGGCCATGCCAAGTCCATCTGTCTCAACTTTGGACTAGGCAAAAAGTATCATGGCAAAACCAATCTCCGTTTTGACGATACCAATCCGGTGACGGAGGAGGTAGAATATGTGGAAAGCATCAAGAACGACATCCGGTGGTTGGGATTTCAGTGGGACAAGGAACTCTATACATCCGACTACTTTGAGACATTGTACGGCTATGCCGTAACACTGATCAAAAAAGGATTTGCCTATGTGGATGATAGTACGGCCGATGAGATTGCGGCCAGCAAGGGCACCCCTACGGAACCCGGTACGCCAACTCCCTATAGAAGCAGGACCGTAGAAGAAAACCTGGCATTGTTTGAGGATATGCGCGCGGGGAAATACCCGGATGGTGCTAAAGTGTTGCGTGCCAAGATCGATCTGGCCAATCCCAATATGCACATGCGGGATCCTCTTTTGTACCGCATTAAGCATACTCATCACCACCGCACGGGAGATAAGTGGTGCATTTACCCGATGTACGATTTTGCACATGGGCAAAGCGATTCCATCGAGCAGATTACGCATTCCGTATGTACCCTTGAGTTTATCCCACATCGCGAGCTGTACAACTGGCTAATAGCGCAGCTGGAGATTTTCCCTTCCAAACAGTATGAATTTGCCCGCCTCAATATGACCTATACGGTGATGAGCAAGCGGAGGCTACTGCAACTGGTGAACGAAAAGCATGTGGAAGGTTGGGACGATCCCCGGATGCCTACCATTAGTGGTTTGAGGCGCAGGGGCTATACCCCGGCTAGCATCCGCAATTTTTGCGATCGCATTGGCGTGGCCAAGCGCGAAAATGTCATAGATGTGGGGCTGTTGGAGTTCTGCATTCGCGAAGACCTCAATAAGACGGCCTGGCGGCGCATGGCCGTGCTGGATCCTATCAAGTTGGTCATCACCAATTATCCCGAAGGGCAGGAGGAAGTATTACATGGCGAGAACAATCCGGAAGTGGAAGGTGGAGAAGGCGGAAGGGATATCCCTTTCAGCAGAGAGCTGTGGATAGAACGGGAGGACTTCATGGAAAATGCGCCGAAGAAATTCTTCCGCTTAGGACCTGGCTTAAGCGTACGCCTGAAACACGCCTATATCGTCACCTGTGAGGATTTTGTGAAGGATGCCGATGGAAACGTAACCGAGGTACATTGCTCCTATGTAGCTAACTCTAAGAGTGGAGAAGATACCAGCGGCATGAAGGTGAAAGGAACCATTCATTGGGTGAGCGTAGGCCATGCCAAGACCGCCACGGTGCGTATCTATGACAGGTTGTTCAGTGTAGAAAACCCTATGGCTACCGATGGTGACTTCAAGTCAACGTTAAACCCCGATAGTCTTCAGATTATCGAAAAGGCCTATATAGAGCCGGATTTGGCCGGTGCTGAACTTGGTAAGGGATATCAATTTATCAGAAAGGGATATTTCACCTTGGATACCACATCTGGTGCCGATCATTTGGTGTTCAATCAAACGGTAGGGTTGCGCGATACTTGGGCTAAAGAGGTAAAGAAAGGATAGAGAGATGGTGGGGACGGGTATTTTACCTGTCCCTACATTTTAAATAGAGATTGTACAATACGGCGAGCGCATGGTCTGTCCATGTAATGTCTAGTGGATATTCGGGAAGGAAATGGCGCTTGAAAGCGAGGATAGCTGCATCCGGACGTTTGATGTCATATCCCAATATAAGCAAGCCGTCCATCGGGTTGAAAGTGGGGGGAGCTTGGAAAAGCTGCTCGTCGTACCAAAGACCAAATCCCCTTTCAGCCAGTTTTCTCCAAGGAAAGTTAATGTCGGGATCTATTTTTCTGCTGGGAGAGACATCGCCATGGCCTATGATGTTGGCCCTCGGTATCTTGTAATTGGTACAAAGGCTGTCCAAGAGCGTGCAGAGGCTTTGTATCTGTACGTCGGGATAAGGCGCTTTTCCGTTGTTGTCGAGCTCTATGCCCAAAGAGATGCTGTTGAGATCGGTAATGCCCTGCCACTTGCCGCTGCCGGCATGCCATGCCCGGAGGTAATCGTTGAGCATTTGATAGATTTTTCCGTCTTTGCCTATCACGTAGTGGGCGCTGGCCTCCGTATGGGCAAGGGTAAAGGTGCGAAAAGTCTGCTGCACACTATCCTGCGCCGTGTGGTGCAGGATGATGAAGTTGGGCCTGCGCATGTTGAAGTTGATGGTGCCTACCCACTCTGCTTCCTCGCGCTGTCCCTCTAGCCTGGGATCGGGCAACAGACTGGCCGAATCGGGAAGTTTTTTAACCGTAGGATTTGTGGGTATGCTTTTTATTTCCTCAGCAATCTGTTCCACCTGCCGTTGATAAATGAGGTTTGTTTCGGCATATTTCTTCTTGGAAGAACAACTCCAACAAGCTACTAAGAGCACAGTAATACCGCAAAAATATTGGATATATTGACGAAGGCATCCTGTCATCTAGGCCACTTGTATAAAATTCCTATGGCGATTGATTGTGATGTCTGAACGGCATGATCCATTAATGGATCGTAGAGTATAATGCCGTTCAAAGTGGTGCTGATGACCCTAGTAACCCTTGCCGTCAATGTCGCATCTAAGCGGTGACTGGCATTCCTCATATCCTCATAGTTGGCAAAGAAAGCATAACGCGCTTTGATATTGATGTTGGAGCTCAGATTTCGGTCCAAATTAGATACTAGCTGAAATGCAAGTTCATTTCGGAAGGTTCCTGGACGACGGATACCAAAACGTAGGGTGTCTGTTTCGCTAGTTGGAGGAAGCACGTCATCTCTTAGGACGAAAGTTTGGCGCGCTGTACCCGTACCAAAACGAATGGATAAGGTCTTGTCCGGCTGTACTTCCACCCCAAGCGCTTCAGTCAAATAGCCAGGAGCCATAAAACTGGAGATTTTCCTGGTAATGGTGTCCTGCCCCAACGATCCGCTACCATAGGTGAATCCGTTGTCAAACTGCGATTCAAAAGTAAGCGAAGCAAAAAATGACCATTTCCTAGCAAATTTGATGGAATATTTATTGTCCCATAGCATACGGTCATTAGTCTTTCTCGCTAGCTGATCCTTGTTCTGTAGTCTACCGTACTTTAAGTCTAATTCCGAAATGAAGTTTCTATCCTCTTTGGTGTAGTCGAATTTGGAGTTGAACGTTGCTCCCACAGAAATGGAATTGACTCCACCGTTTTGCCAGTTGTCACTAAAGGAGGCCTGATTGGCGTTGATGCCAAATGTAGTCCAGTTGCGCCAATAGTTTACTTTTAAATCGATTTGTTTTTCGGGCATCTTGACTGGCTGAATACCTAATGTAGGTCTTCTGACCGGGAGACTATTTGTTTTTGGCACTTGTTTCAAATCGTCTAGATCATACTCTTGTGCCGATAGGCTGGAGATGAAGCCAAGGCTAAACGATAAAAAGATAAAAATCTGTTTCATCAATACCACTTTGCTAAAGCCGTGTCTGGAATTAATCTGACTGTATATCATACAGCTATTTAGTAATTTTACAAAGATAGAATTAGTTTCACATTAGAAGAACGCTTTTTCGCCTTATTTAGTTTTCCGATTTTTTTTCCGGCTCTATTTTGGGCAATGGCTGCAATCTTCTGGAAGTTGGATTTTGTTTGTACTTGCGGTATGAGTCTCTAATATATTGGCCCATATTATAGTCGTTTGCTTGGCTGACAAAAAAATAAGTGGGGCGATATTGCTGCATGAAATCTTGCAGCGCAGCACCCTTTAGATTGGTGATGCTAGTGACCATCTCTGGTGTAAACTTGGAGTCGATGACATTGTCCTGGTACTCTCTTTCGATCAGCTCTTGCAAGTGCCGTGCGTTCTTTCCTCTCCGACTCAGGAGACTGTACAATGCGTCAATACTGAGACCCGCACCACCCATGGGCGAGACGGACAGCACATTGCCAACGGCTCCCTCGCGATATGCCTTGTCAAATTCCTGCTTGCGCTGGTTGAGAACTTCTGTGGGAGATTTTCTGGCTACTATACTTACTTCGTTGAGCCAAATGCTGGAACGTTGTAGGTTGAAAATGACTGCTTTATTATTCCTTATTACTACGGTATCGGCATAATACCCTTTGGCTACCGCAATTAGGGTGTCTCCCAGTGTACCTGCAATATTGAATTCTCCGCGCTTGTCATTATATTTCATATCATCATTGGCGAGGTTATAGACATATACCTTGGCCACTCGCTGCTTGGTACTTTTGTCAAACACAATCCCCTCCACATTCTGGGCGATGGCCTTCATGCCGAAGAGCAATAAAATGGTCGATATGGACAGTAGACGTTTCAACGTGTCGCAAAAATAGCAAAGCTAGGCGTAAATTGTCTGGGATTTCACACAATTTAACGGTAGGCCGCTATTTAGAAACCAGCAAAAGCTGTCCTATGCTCAGTTTTTCGTCGCTTATATCGTTCAAGGTTTTGATATCATCTACCGTCAGGCCGTAGAGTTTGCCAATACTATACAGGGTGTCTCCTCGCCTCACTTCATGTATCTTCATGGCTACAGGCGGTTTGGCGGCAGCCTCTTCTGCCTCTTTTTGCGGAGGTACCTCCGCTATATCTTGCAGTACGCGCTCTTCACGCCTGTTCTTCTCCAAGGAAGATTCCGCCTGGTCGTATTGGTTAAGTTCATAACGTTCAATGAGGCCGATCAATAAGTCGGCATATTTTGGGTTGGTAGCATATCCTGCCTTCTTAAGACCGTGTGCCCAGCCCATATAATCATTCTTTTCCAGTTCGAACAGCGGTTCGTATCGTTTTCTGAGCAAGAATTGCGAATGGTCGCGGTAGGATTCCTCTGCCGTGGTGTAGGAACGAAAGCAATCATCCACGGCATCGTCGTCTTTCAATACAGAAGGACCCTGCCAATCGGACGTGCACTTTATGCCAAAATGGTTGTTGGCCTGTATAGCCAAACTGCTATTGCCGTTGCCAGACTCCAGTAGGCCTTGGGCCAGGGTGATACTAGCGGGGATGCCGTACAAGTTCATTTCGCGCACAGCAATGCTTTTGTAGCGTTCGATATATTGCTGTGCCGAAGTGCTGTACTGGGGTTTGGATACTGCGTCATCTATTACCCTGGGCGATACCGGGGTGCTACCGCTTTCCGGCTGTTGCCTGCTTGCGTTGCTTTCGGATGGAGCTTGGGTGTTTTTTACGCGTTCTATTTCCTCCACTTTAGCAGGTTTATCCTCGGGAGCCTTAATGGATGGTTTTTTGGCAGACTGGCCAAATGTTTTCCTACCAGGCCTTTCTATCGAGGATTTCTTGGTTTGGCAGGCCGCAAAAAAGCATGCCAACAAAATGAAGCAAAGGAAACGCTGTGTCGCGATCATAACCTTTATTTTTTGCGTATCATCCATATGCCATCCCGTATGGGAAGTATTACCTTCTCTACCCTTTCGTCCTTTGTGATGTATTCATTCAACTGCAATACTTGCTTGGTTTGCTTATCAGGTGCCTCTTCCAGAACCTTTCCTTTCCAGAGTACGTTATCTATGAGGATAACCCCACCTGATGGGATTTTGTTCAATACCAGCTCATAGTAGTGCTGATTGTTCTTTTTATCGGCATCGATAAACACCAAGTCAAACCATTCCGTAAGTTCTGGGATGATGTGTTGCGCATCTCCGATATGCAATTGTATCCGATCTTTCAAGCCTGCTTCCTTTATATAGGACGATACCCGATCGTAACGCTCTTCATTGATGTCAATGCTGTGTAGCGTTCCGTTTGGAGCAAGGCCTTCTGCCAAACAAAGTGTGGCATAACCAGTGAAAGTACCTATCTCCAATATGTTTTTTGGTTGTATCAACTTGCTTAAAAAGGCAAGCACTCTGCCTTGATGGTGCCCAGAAAGCATATGGGGCATGGTCTCCATCAGATGCGTTTCTCGGTCTATGCGCCGAAGCAAAGACGATTCTGCATCACAATGTTCATTCAGGTAGTCGATTAGCAGTTCGTTCATGATGTCTATCACTAAACAAAAGTAGAAAATTTACTTTAATAACTTTCTAATGTTTTCATGTAATCTTGCAGTATGATCACGGCAGACACTTTGTCAATAAGGGATTTGTCTTGACGTTTGATCCTACCCATATTGCTCTGTGCAATACTGGCCGAAGCGATCTTGCTGGTGAAGCGTTCGTCAATGATAGCGATTGGAATATGTGGAAAATGTTTCTTCAGCGTGGTAATAAAACCTTTGATGTGCGGGGTGGAATGCGTGGGGCTACCATCGAGCCTGCTAGACATGCCCACGACAAACGTTTCCACTGGCTCTTGCAAGAGGTACCTCTTAAGGTATTCAATTAGATCCTTCGGATGGACGGTGTCCAGCGCCGTAGCGATAATTTTCAATGGATCGGTGACCGCTATTCCCACTCTTTTCGTACCATAGTCAAAGGCCATTATCCGCATAATCCGTATCTTTGTCGCTTAGCTGCGGTTCAAAACTACGGGCTATAATCGGAAAAGGCAAAAGAAAAATGCAGTTCAAGGATATTATTGGTCAGCAAGCAATTAAAAATCACCTTATTAATACGGCACGGGAGAGCCGGGTGAGCCATGCGCAACTCTTTTTGGGGCCCGAGGGTAGTGGCAATTTGCCTTTGGCATTGGCCTATGCGCAGTATATCAACTGCGAGCAGCCTTCGGCAACGGATAGCTGTGGCGAGTGTTCGTCGTGCAGGAAGTATGCCAAGCTGGTACACCCCGATCTCCATTTTTCCTACCCCTTCTTTTCGTCCAGCTCTTCGGATACCGCTGTTTTATTTATAGAAAAGTGGCGTAAGGCATTTCTGTCAAACCCTTACTTGGGGCTAGATGCTTGGCGCAATGAGCTGGATGCCGGCAACAAGCAAGCTAATATTAATGTGGCTGAATGCCATCAGATTATCCAGAAGCTCAGCCTGAAGGCTTTTGAAGCTCCCTATAAAGTCCTGATCATGTGGCTGCCGGAGTATTTGGACAAGAATGGCAATACCTTGCTGAAGCTCATCGAGGAACCGCCTGAAAAGACCCTGTTCCTGTTGGTAGCACAAAATCAGGATAAGCTGCTCAACACCATTATCTCCCGTACGCAACTGGTAAAGGTAAATGCGATAGATAAGCAAAGCCTCGCCAGCTATTTGGTGGAGGAAAAACACCTGATGGCAGACAAGGCTACGCAGGTAGCATATATCAGCGACGGCAATTTGCAGCGGGCAATTGACTTGATTGCTGAAGGAACCAACGACTATTTTTATCTTTTTCGAGATTGGTTGAGAGCTTGTTATAACAGCAAGGTACTGTCCGTCATAGATATTTCCGAATCAAAATTAGCCTCCTTGGGCAGGGAAAACCAAAAAAGTTTCTTAATTTACGCCATTAATCTGATGCGCGAAGTGGTATTGCACAAGGAAAGTGCAGGTCAGTTGGTTCATGTCACGGAAGAAGAGTTGGATTTCGTCTCCAAGTTTTCAGCTACGTTGAATCTTGACCAGTTGGTAGCCAGTATTTCTTTGTTTGAAAGGGCGAGTTATTATATAGAACGTAATGCCAACCCTAAAATACTATTTTTAGATGTATCTTTGCAATTGATTTTGTTATTAAATCGCTAAACGTTCTCCCCGAAGTGCTCGGGCGAGACTCAATATATAAAATAATATGGGATGCAGTAGCTGTTCATCCGGAGGTGGGTGTGCGCCCGCAGGTTGCCAAAGCAACGGGTCTTGTATGACCAATGGATGCAATAAATTGGATGTTTACGACTGGCTAAGCGATATGGATATGCCAGCAAACTATATAGCCTTCAATATCGTAGAAATTCGTTTCAAGGGATCTAGAAAGGATTTTTACATCAATAAGGATAATTTATACTTAGAGATGGGCGAGCCAGTGGCAGTGGAAACCGGAGCTGGAGGCTACGATATAGGCCACGTGTCGCTTACCGGCGAGCTGGTACGCCTGCAGATGAAGAAGAACAAAGTGCAGGTAGAAGCGGTAGAGAAAAAGATATTCAGGAAGGCAACAGCCAATGACCTGGAAAAATACGAAGCCGCGAAGAACCTGGAGTGGGAGACGATGCATCGTGCCCGCAAGTTGGCATTGGATCTGGGGCTTTTGATGAAAATCAGCGATGTAGACTTTCAAGGAGATAGAACCAAAGCCACTTTCTATTATACGGCCGATGGCCGAGTAGACTTTAGGGAGCTGATCAAGAGGATGGCCGAGGCATTTCGCATACGTATAGAGATGCGTCAGATCGGTATGCGTCAGGAAGCAAGCAGGTTGGGAGGTATAGGCTCCTGTGGCCGCGAATTGTGCTGTTCCACTTGGCTAACTGACTTCAAGACCGTTTCCACGTCCGCTGCTCGCTACCAGAACCTCTCCCTCAATACGCTGAAACTGGCAGGACAATGTGGCAAATTGAAGTGTTGCCTCAACTATGAATTGGATGCCTATATGGATGCCCTCAAGGACGTCCCTTCCGATATAGACCGGCTGGAGACAAAAAGAGGGATAGCCTATCTACAAAAAACGGACATCTTCAAAAAGATGATGTGGTTTAGTTATAAGGGCGACGAAAACTGGATTGCCTTGGACGCAAAACAGGTAAAGGAAATAGCCGCCAAAAATAAAGAAGGCGAGATTCTTGACGATATCGTGGATGTTCAGGCAAATACACCTCTGACAGAACCAACGGCTTCATTTGACTATGAGAACGTGGTGGGGCAGGACAGTTTGACCAGGTTGGACGATAAAAGCAGGAAAAGGAAAAAATCAAAAAATCGCGGCAGGAGCAAGAATAAAAATGCACAAGGGGGTGTCTCGGAAAAGACAGCTTCCAATATGACGGAGAAAGCTGGCGAAGGCAAGAGCGAAAAGCAGCAGCGCAATAAGCAGCAAGCAAAGCCAAGCCGTCCCAATAATACAAAGGAAAATAAAGGTGAAACGCCAGGCACTACTCCTGTTGTCAATGCTGATGGAGTACCTATCAAGCAAGGGGCAGCACGGAAAAAGAATAACAAAAGGCGTTATAAGAATAGAAATGGGAAGGACAATCAACCAAAGAACGGCGGGGAGCAGGGCTAGGTGGTGTCCGATGCTGGTGATTGCTGCCTGTTGTTTTGTTCTTTTTGTTTGCTCTTGCGAACAAGGTGCCGTGATCGACGAGTTTCGTGCCATTCCAGAGCGAGATTGGGCATATAGCTTTCATCCTTCATTTGATGTGCCCATAAAGGATACTACTCAGGCCTATGATTTAAAGCTCAATTTAAGGGTGACTGGGGAATACAAGTATTCTAATATTTATGTCTTAGTGCGGCAGAGAAATCCCAATGGCAAGACGAATACGGATCGCGTTCAATTGAAACTTGCGGACGCCGATGGCCGATGGCTTGGACAAGGGGGCGGGGGCTTGTACACTTACCAAGCGGCTTTTAAGAGAAGATATTATTTTCCCGATACGGGAACATACAAGATAGAAATCGAGCAAAATATGCGTGATAATCCCTTGAAACAGGTAAGTGATATAGGGGTATGTGTGGTGCCAAGTAGGCAATAAGTGTCAGACGTGAGACGTGAGATATCGCATGGAAACGCAATGCTGAAGTACCGCCGCAATACATTGCGGCTTCAATAAACGAACGAATTAATGAAGAAACTAGTAACCTCTCCTTATTTCCCTTACGTCTATCTATTCGTCATCATCTGCTGCTTTGTGGCCATCTTGTTTCTGCCACCTAGCAATCCCCTCTTCATAGGTAGTGTGGTGCTTGGGCTCTTGCTGTTTTTCCTGTCTATTTACAGGAGAATGTTGGGTAGGAGGAGGTAATAGCTCCTTTGAAGTTAATAAAGGGCATACAACATAATCACCATACTGATTTAATAAAATAAGTACGATTATTGAAGCTTACCTTGTCTCCGTCTTTCTTGCCCATGAACAGCTTTCCAATGGGGGAGGCCGGAGAAATAACCAAATAGGTGTTGCCTTCCACATTGAGCTTGCCAGCACTTACTGCCATGAAAAACTTCCCTGCACCGGTCTCTATCACACTTCCTGGTCCCACTATCTTGCTCGATAGGTCTATGCGGATCTGTGTCATTGCCGTTTCCATGCTTCGTGCTTCCATGAGCAGTTTCTCGTTGCGCGTGATATCTTGCTGCATCATCTCGCGCGTGGTCTCGTACTTGTCGCCGGCGCTGCTCTTGGTGTCATCATGCGTGGCCTCGCGGGCAGCAGCAATGGCTTGCAGGGCATTGCTAATACGATGGTTGATGTATTCCATTGTAGCTTGCCGCAAGGCCTGTTTCGTTTTTTCGTATTGTTGCATACTTGTGTTAAATAAGAGGTGAAGAACGGATAAACACCCAAGATATATCGTTTCTTGTTATAGGTGTCAGCAGGGCGACTTTCTTTTTCGCATTTGCTCTTTTGCGATATGCCCAGGGGCTTTCCGGAGTCAACTGTTTCCAAAGGCCTTTTCTTTGGCTGCGGGCCGCAACCTCCATGTGGCTCCATTGCTTGTTCCTGTCATACTGGGTATAGTGCCAGGCCAAACCGGCTTTTAGCAGTGCTTCATTGATACACTTTTTATTTACATAGACTATCGCCACATGTCTTTTGTAACGATCCTTATATTTTACATGGACTTGTATCTGTTTTCCTTTTAGTGCATCGGTCAAAAACATGGTTGCCTCGCGGCCATAAGGTTGCCCAAGTTCGGGACAATCGATGCCGTATAATCGGATTTTGTGTCGCTTAAGGCTGCTTGTTTCCAAGACAAAGGTGTCTCCGTCACTTACTTTTACGACTTTGCCTCTCAGTACCTGTGCATACAAAGCACAAGGTAATAGCAATAGGAGAATAAAGAGTAGTCGTTTCACCCTGCGAAGGTAAGGGTATTTGGTAGAATGCCGATTATTTGGTAATCTTGATGCTTAAATAAATTGGCCTAGGCATGTTAGAGAGTAAGCGGCATTTTCAAATACTGGATGGGTTAAGAGGAGTTGCGGCGGTAGCTATTGTGGTTTTCCATTTTATGGAAATAGTATATTTACCTAGCCAGAACTTTATCGGTCATGGCTTTTTGGCCGTCGACTTTTTTTTCTGCCTGTCTGGATTTGTCATCGCCTATGCTTATGATGATCGGACCGGAGAAATGGGCAAGCTCGCTTTTTTCAAGCGGAGGTTGATAAGGTTGCACCCACTAGTAGTGCTCGGAACTGTCTTGGGCTTATTGACCTTTCTTTTTGACCCTTTTGGCGGATCGGCAGACAACTATGATGTAGGCACGATCATCTTGATAGTTGTTTGCTCCCTATTGCTCATCCCTTTCCCGGTTATGGAAGATAGGTTTTTCAACCTTTTTGGGCTGAACGCCCCTGCTTGGTCCCTGTTTTGGGAATACGTGGCCAACCTGGCGTATATTTTCATCTTCCGAAAAATGGCTCGCCAGTACTTGCTATTGCTGGCCCTGTTGATGGCATTCGCTTTGTTTTATGTGGCTTATAATAGCGATTCCGTAATGGGGGGATGGAATGGAGAGACCTTTTGGGATGGGGGTGCACGCATAGGCTACTCCTTTTTGGCAGGAATGCTTATTTGTCGTTCCAATTGGATCATCCGAACGAAATTGGGTTTCTTTGGGCTTTCCCTGCTGCTGCTATCGGCATTTCTCCTACCCTTTTTTGCCAAAAACTGGCTGGTTGAGCTGGCGGTTGTCCTCTTTTATTTTCCGTTGATCGTTTCTTTGGGGGCAGGTACTTATCAGGATGGCTGGCTGACAAAAGTGTGTACATTTTCGGGAAATATTTCCTACCCGCTGTATATGACGCATTATGCGGTGATGTGGGTATTTGCCGATTATTACAACGACAATCATCCCGGTACTTTGCAGCTTGCCATAATCATAAGTATAGGGACTGTTCTGCTGGTGGGCTTTGCTTATTTGGCTATGAAGGTCTACGACATCCCTGTGCGTAGGTACCTAAGCCGCAAATGGAGATAAATAGAGCACTGTACCTAATAAGTAATGGCGTGCACGACAAAAATCCTATTTGAACAAAAAAAGCGTCTTTGATGAATGTAATGAAGAAGCAATCTGCTTTTTTGTTTGCCAGACTGCTTTGCCGTTCCATCTCGCAGTGACGGCCGACTGTAAGGGGAAATTTGTTGTGCACCCTAAGTAATAATATAAGTTATGGCATTAAGCGTTTATTGCGATATTTGGCCTGATGAAATCTTTCGCAAGTGACAACTATGCTGGCGCCGTACCAGAAGTATTGGAGGCTGTTTTTGAGGCCAATAAAGAGCACCAATCATCTTATGGTGCAGATGGATATACCGAGCAGCTAAAGAATAAACTGCAAGAACTTATAGGCTTGGACTTGAGCCTGCATTTGGTTTTTAACGGAACGGGAGCCAATGTCTTTGGCCTGAGCTGCATGTTGCAGCCCTACGAGTCCGTTCTGTGTGCCCAATGTGCACACATCTACAATGATGAAAGCACGTCGCCAGAAGCTTATTTGGGCACGCGCCTAGTACCCTTGCCTATTGATGACGAGGGAAAATTGACACCAGAGGTAGTTGCACGAGCCGTCATCAGGAAAGGGGATATGCATTTTGCCCAGCCTAAGGTGCTTAGTATTACCCAATGTACGGAATATGGTACGGTATATTCCCTGCAGGAATTAGAAGCGCTCAAAGAGGTCGCGAAAGACAAAGGCTTGCTATTGCATATGGATGGATCGAGATTGTTCATGGCAGCAGCTGCGCTTCGATGCTCCCTGTCAGACATTATCCATGCCGCAGGTGTGGATGTGCTATCACTGGGTGGTACCAAATTGGGTATGTTATATGGAGAGGCCGTACTGCTATTTAATAGGGCTCTATGGGAAAAGGGGCCTTATATGCACAAGAGAAGCATGCAGTTGAGCTCAAAGAACAGGTTTATCGCCGTACAATTTCTGGCATTGTTAAAGCAGGAGCTTTGGCGTAAATATGCGGTACAGGCATTAGCTGCTACTCAAAAGTTGCTGCAGGTATTGGATAAATTCCCCCAGATCGTTATCACAAAGCCTGTACAGGCAAATGCCATCTTTGCCACGATGCCCGAGGCATGGATTGCGCCATTGCAAGAAGAAGTGAAATTCTACGTTTGGGACGAGCATATCAACGAGGTGCGGCTTATGTGCGCCTTTGATACGGATGAGGAGGAAATAGCACGGTTTGAGCGGCGATTGGATTTGCTGTCACAAGGCTAATTCGTAACTTCGCAGCAATATGTCAGATATTATCCAGTTGTTGCCCGATGCGGTAGCCAATCAGATTGCGGCGGGAGAGGTGGTGCAGCGTCCGGCCTCTGCTGTGAAAGAACTGATGGAAAATGCCATAGATGCCGGGGCAGACAAAATACAGCTTATCGTGCGCGATGCGGGCAAGTCCTTGATTCAGGTCATAGACAATGGGTGCGGCATGAGCGTTACCGATGCGCGTATGTGCTTCGAGCGCCACGCTACGTCCAAGTTGAGGAAGGCCGACGATTTGTTTGCCATTCGTACCATGGGCTTTCGCGGAGAGGCAATGGCCTCCATAGCGGCCATAGCCCATGTGGAGATGAAGACCCGAAGGCACGAAGATGAATTGGGGACTTGCATTGTGATAGAAGGCACACAGGTGGTCAGCCAGGAGCCCGTGGCTACCGCGGCGGGGACAAGCATTGCCATCAAAAACCTTTTCTTCAATACGCCTGCCAGGCGCAATTTCTTGAAGAGCAATCCATCTGAGATGCGGCATATCATCGATGAGTTCCAGCGTCAATCATTGGCTCATCCTGATATTTTTTTTACGATGCATAGCGATGGCAATGAACTGTTCCACTTGCCTGCCGAGGGGCTAAAGCAACGCATCGTACATCTGTTTGGCAACAATTACAATCAACGGTTGGTACCCGTAGAGGAAGAAACGACCATCATCAACCTTCGGGGCTTTGTGGGAAAACCGGAATATGCAAAAAAAACCAGGGGTGAGCAATATTTCTTCGTGAACAGTCGCTTTATAAAAGATCCTTATCTCAACCATGCCGTGATGAACGCCTATGACGAAATACTTCCGGCAGATACTTTCCCTCTGTATGTCCTGTTTATAGAGATTGACCCGGCACAGATTGACGTGAATGTGCATCCTACCAAAACGGAAATCAAGTACCAGGATGAACGGTCTATCTATGCCATAGTGCGTTCGGCCGTGAAACGATCGCTCGGGCGTTACAACATCACGCCAAGCCTCGATTTTGAGCAGGAGACGGGTTTCAGTCAGATGATAACGCCCAAAAAGATGGAGGATATCGTACCGCCTGCGGTTAGCTTCAATCCGCAATTCAATCCGTTTCAGACAGATAAGGAAACGGAAAGCGACAAGAGTCCATCTACCGGTAAGTACAATTACAGACCTTCTTCTTCGGGTATGCCCGGTAACTGGGACACACTTTACCAAATTACGCAAAAGGAGAAAGAAGAGCAGCTGAATTTGCACCAAGAAGAAATGCCTTCGGATAGCAATATGGTGAAGAATCAGGCCATCTTTCAGCTGCATAACCAGTTTATCCTATCGCAGATCAGGTCTGGTTTTATCTTGATAGATCAGCAAGCGGCGCATGAGCGGATTTTGTTCGAACGTTTTTTGCAGCAACTGGAAAGTAGGCAGGGGGCCAGCCAGCAAAGCCTCTTCCCTCAAACGATTTCCCTGCAAGCGGCCGATTTTGAACTGATCAAGGATTTGCTTCCCGATATCCAGTCATTGGGTTTTCAGATCAGGGAATTTGGTCGTCATACTTTTGTGGTAGAAGGCATTCCTGCCGATTTGTCTTCGGGCATCAGCGAAGCACAGGTCCTGGAGCAGCTCTTAGAAGCGTATAAGAACAACCAATCGGAGTTGAAAATTGATAAAAGGGAGAACTTGGCACGTAGTTTGGCAAGAAATGCAGCCATCAAATCAGGAACATACTTAAGTCCGGAGGAGATGTCTGACTTGGTGGACAAACTATTTGCTTGTACCTCACCCAATATTTCTTTGAGTGGAAAGCCTATAATAGTTACCTTTACCATGAAAGATTTGCTCGAAAAATTTGAGCGATAATGTAGTAGTTAGATAATAGTACTTAGTATTTAGACATTAGTAAATATAATATATGCCGCCATTTTCCCAATTGCCCCCTGTAGTTAAAAACCTGTTGATTGCCAACTTCGTTTGCTTTGTGGGGAGTATGATCTTTATGAAAGCAAACCTTTTGTTCGGAGTGTATTATCCCGATAGCCCTCAGTTTCATATATGGCAGCCCATTACCTATATGTTTATGCATGGAGGGGTAGGGCACATTTTTTTCAACATGTTTGCTGTGTTCATGTTTGGTCCGGTGCTGGAACAGGTCATGGGTTCCAAGCGTTTCCTACAATTTTACCTCATTACTGGGCTTGGAGCCTTGGTCTTGCAATTTGGCGTTCAGGCGATCGAATTATATAATTTGACAGGCACGGTCAGAGCAAGTAGTGTGGTTTCTTTCAACTTTGAGGAGGGCATGATTTATTCAAACCACCCTGGATTGAGTAGGTCGGATTTACAGACGATTGCTTCTATTTACATGACTCCCATGGTAGGCGCCTCTGGTGCCATATTTGGTTTGCTGGTCGCTTTTGGATTCTTATTTCCTAATACTGAACTGATGCTGCTTTTTATTCCCGTTCCCGTAAAAGCCAAGGTATTTATCCCAATCTATATCGTTTTGGAATTATTTTTGGGCGTAGCAAAATTTTCCGGCGATTCGGTTGCCCATTTTGCCCACTTGGGAGGCGCTCTATTCGGTTTTATTCTCATCAAGTTGTGGGGAATAAGACGTGATGTGTGGCGATATTGAGCATATTTTTTTGAATAATTGAATTAATGGCTATTTTTATAGGGCAATTTCAGTCAAGGACAATCAAGGAGCTTGGCGCAATATTGCATTAGCCCATTAAGGGAGAAACTGTTTACAAATGAACAAATCTGTTTTTAGCGAGCTATATTATACAGCGTTTCGTTCTGGAAACCCGTCCTATACGTTAATAGCTGTTAATGTATTAATTTTTTTAGTGGTTGCAGTAGCGGCAGTGGTCGATAGGCTTTCGGGCACAGCCATATGGCCGGTACTGAGTGACATGTTGGCTATGCCCTCCGGCCTCGGTAGGCTATTGTTCAGACCCTGGACCTTATTCACCAACATGTTTGTCCATTTTGAGGTTTTTCATCTATTGTTCAATATGCTGTGGTTATACTGGATGGGCAACATCTTTTTGGATTTCTTGAACAATAGGCAGTTTCTATTCACGTATTTAGCCGGTGGGTTATTGGGAAGCATTTGCTTTTTAGCTATCTATAATCTCGTTCCATCATTTGCACAACAAGAGACCTTGCTGATTGGTGCTTCGGGATGTATCTATGCTGTAGTGGCTGGGGCGGCCACTTTGGTGCCCGATTATACCATACGCCTGTTGTTTTTTGGTAATGTGCGCTTAAAGTATTTGGCTATCGCCTTTACGGTGCTCAGTGTCATCGGCCTTGGAGGAGGAAATGTAGGGGGAAACGTAGCGCATTTGGCTGGGGCTTTGTTCGGCTTTATATATATAAAGCAATTACAGCGGGGTAACGACTGGAGTAAAATGTTCAAAAGGAAGAAAACCAGGAGGCTAAAAGTAGTCATCAATGAAAGACCCTCGCAAAAAAGAGAGCAAGGAAGAACTACCTTTTCCAACCAAGAGTATATAGACAGTATTCTGGACAAGATCTCCAAATCTGGTTACGCTAGCCTCAGCAAGGAAGAAAAAGACGCTTTGTTTAAGGCAAGTAAACAAGATTGATTAACCCGCGAAATAAAAGGGTGGTGTATGGCTAAAGCGGCAAAGCGTAGAAATAAAAAAGGGAGAATGGGCTTTATGTCCAAGCTGTTGTTGGTTGTAAATATCTTTACTGTTATAGCTTTGTTTCTGAGTTTCCTCGCTCCCTATGTCAATCCGAGAAGTTTTTGGCCATTGGCTTTTTTTGGTATTGCCTATCCTTTTTTGCTAGCTTTTAATGTTTGCTTTATTGCTTTCTGGGCGATGCGCAGATCGTGGTTTTTCTTACTCTCTTTGGTGGTTGTAATCGGGGGCTATGGCAGCTTCCGCAAGAATATGGGCTTTGGAAAAGCCATACCGCAAGAAGCGCTTTCGGCTCCAGATAGTTTGCAAATACGGGTAATGACCTTCAATGTCCATTCTTTTCGCCATTACGAAAAAAACAGTTTGGTAGATGCCAAGGATGAGATGCTCGCTTTGATAAGGGGCGCTTCTCCAGATATCGTCTGCATCCAAGAGTTTTATACCAGGCATAAAGGGAAGTACAACATAAGGGGAAGTATAACCAAGGAATTGGGCATGGCACACAGCTATTTTTTTCCTCTCATTAAAAACGATTATGAGTCTTATGGGCTGATGGTGCTCTCCAAGTACCCGATTAAGAAAGCAGGCGTATTGGATTCCTTCAAGGAGGCCCACAAAATGAACAAAGTTATCTATGCCGATGTGCATGTGGGCCGAAGAACATTTAGGGTGTACAATGTGCACCTACAATCTATAGGCTTTCAGACGGAAGACTACGACTTTATCAAGAAAACGGCCGCACACCCTTTAGATGGCGATATAGCGGGCACTAAGCGCATTGGGTATCGGCTGAAACAGGCTTATGTGCAGCGCAGTCTTCAGGCCGATCATTTGCGGGCCGAACTAGACAAATGTAAGATGGCCTATATGGTAGTGGGCGATTTCAATGATACGCCACTCTCCTATGCTGTCCATAAGGTAGGCGAAAACATGAACAACGTGTTTCGCGAAAAAGGACGTGGATGGGCCGTGACCTATAATGGTGACTTCCCCAACTTTCAGATAGATTATCTTTTTTGTAGTCCAGAATTTTCCATTGAGCGGTATCACATCATTAAGAAAAAAGTGTCCGACCACTATCCCCTGTGGTGCGATGTGAGCTTGCAATGACTTGTAAGGGCATTCTATACTCGATTTTATTATTAAATTCGCAGCGTGAAATCATCAAAGGTAAATGTTCAAATGAGAAACAACTTGGTCATATATAATACCCTGAGTAGAAAAAAGGAAGCTTTTGTTCCTCTAAACGCACCTTTTGTAGGGATGTATGTTTGTGGGCCTACGGTATATAGTGATGTTCATTTGGGCAATTGCCGCACTTTTGTGTCTTTCGATCTCATATTTCGCTATTTGAGGCACTTGGGATTCAAGGTGCGTTATGTGCGTAATATTACTGATGCAGGTCATTTGGAAGGCGATAGGGACGAGGGAGATGACAAGTTTGCAAAAAAGGCCAAACTGGAACAATTGGAGCCGATGGAAATCGTTCAGAAATATACGGTAGGTTTTCATGATGTGTTGCGCATGTTCAATACGCTTCCGCCCAGTATAGAGCCTACGGCTACCGGGCATATTTCAGAGCAGATTGAAATGGTGAAGCAGATTATTGCCAATGGCTATGCCTATGAGGTAAATGGAACGGTATATTTTGACGTAGAGAAATACAGTAAACAGTATGATTATACGGTATTGACCAATAGGCAGCTGGAAGACATGCTGAACAATACGCGCGAGTTGAGCGGGCAAGATGAAAAGAAAGGGCGCTTGGATTTTGCACTTTGGATACGGGCCAAAAAGGAGACCTTGATGAAGTGGCCCTCGCCTTGGGGCCTGGGCTTTCCGGGCTGGCATATCGAGTGCTCTGCCATGAGCTCTAAATACTTGGGCGCAGAGTTTGACATTCATGGCGGGGGCATGGACCTAGCAGCTACGCATCATACCAATGAGATAGCCCAGTCAGAGGCTTGCCATCACACGGCGCCAGCCAAATACTGGATGCATACCAATATGCTTACGGTAAATGGAGCTAGGATGTCCAAATCGGCAGGCAATGGCTTTCTACCTGTGGAGCTATTCACTGGCAATCATCCCTTGCTGAATAAAGGGTACTCGCCCATGGCGGTTCGCTTTTTCATGTTGCAGGCACATTATCGCAGTACCTTAGATTTTTCCAATGAGGCACTTGAAGCAGCTGAGAAAGGGTTCAGGCGCTTGATGAACGCACTTTCATTATTGCCCAAATTGGGCGTCAGCGATATAAATGAGGTAGATGTGGACACATTGGCATCCAAGTGCTACGCGGCCATGGACGACGATTTTAACAGTCCCGTATTAATAGCGGAGCTGTTTGAAGCCGTCCGTATCATTAATAGCATCTATGATGGCAAAACCAAAATAGACGAAGCCCATCTTGAGCAGCTCAGCACATTGGTGGAACAGTTTGTGTACGATATATTGGGATTGGAGGATGAAGGGGAAGATACGCAGGATTTCAATAAATTGATGGAAGTTGTCGTTGCACTTCGGGACAAGGCAAAAGCCGAAAAAGATTATGTAACATCTGATAGCATCCGTAATGGTTTGCAACAAATAGGTATACAGCTCAAGGATAGCAAGTCTGGAACTATCTGGACCAAAAGTTGAGATTAATCACGCATGAATAAGTATTTTATCACAGCCATATTGGCAGCTTTGATTTTCGTTCTGCAAATCGAAAGGGGGGTATTTGCTCAGGGCTCCGTGGGACAGATAGGAAGCCTGGTGACGGCCGAATACAATACGGCGTCAATGGCCAAGGATAAAAGCCTGCTTACGGCACTGAGATGGGCTTCGGACAAAAATACGATTTGGTACACACCAAGCCCGGTCAGTACGGAAGAATACCTTGGCAAGAAGCCCAGCTTGCCTGACGTGATGACTTGGCAACCTACTTTTGCCAAGGTGGCGATGAGCGATGAGTGGGGCTTTACAACGGGACCCATTTCATGGCAGAGTGTAGGTAGGCATAAGCAGTATGGCGAATACCTCTCATTGTGGAAACGTAATCCAAAAGGAGAGTGGAAGTTGGCTTTTAGAGCGATAAGTGAACATGGAAAACCAGTCTTCAAGGCTAGCAAGGTATTGGAAAACCCCCAGGGAGAACACTATGTAAGGCTGCGTTCCAAGGCAAGGCTCAAGCAGCGTATAGATATCATAGCCAGTACGGATCAGCTATTTGCTACTATATTGAAAGCGGATAATCCGACTGCCTTTAAGGAATTCTATACAGAAGAAACCCGGATGTACGTTCCCAGCTTTGAACCTGTCATTGGAGAGTCTGCTGCGCAAGGCTTTCTCACTCGGGAGAAATTGGCCATTACATCCGAACCTGGCACTACCATTGACCGCTCTTATAGTGGCGAGCTGGCATTCAGCACGGGCGAAGCTACCATCTCCAGTGGAACAATGGTAAAGCATTGCGATTATCTGCGCATTTGGGAAAAGCAAGAAGACAATCTGTGGAAAGTGATTGTCGATATGTATATAGAAAAAAAGTAGGGCGCACCAGGCGCCCTTATTAAGTCGCCGCGTTATCTTATTGTACTTCCAGCGGCCATTTCTTCTGCTGGTCTTACGAACTGAAGCCTACCTTCGCTGTCTTCAGCCATCAATATCATGCCTTGCGATAAGATGCCCTTTATTTCCCTCGGCTCCAGATTGACCAATACTGAAACCTGCTTGCCCACAATTTCTTCAGGATTGAAAAATTCTGCAATGCCCGATACGATGGTCCTTTGGTCAATTCCCGTATCGATGGTCATCTTGATCAGCTTTTTGGTCTTGGCTACCTTTTCGGCGGTAAGAATTTTACCTGTGCGGATATCCATTGCACTGAACTGGTCAAAGCTGATGTTTTCCTTTGCAGGCGTTACCGCCTTTTTTTGGGAAGCTAAGCTATTGCTCGCCTTGGCAGCCTGCAACTTCTGGAGTTGGGATTCTATCTGCTCGTCCGTGATCTTCTCAAAGAGCAGCTGCGCATTGTTGAGCTGATGTCCTACAGGCAGCAAAGCCTCTTGTCCGGCCAGGGCCCAGTCTTTTTCGTAGAAGCCGAGCATTTCAGCCAACTTTAAAGCCGTATGGGGCAGGAAAGGTTGTGCCAATAGCGTCAAATTTGCTGCTATCTGAAGACTGATGTTAAGTACCGTCTTTACCCTTTCTTCATCTGTTTTGATGAGCTTCCAAGGTTCTTCATCTGCTAGGTATTTATTGCCTAGTCGCGCCACGTTCATGAATTGGCTCAGAGCTTCCCGAAAGCGATAGTGTTCTATAGAACTGCTGATGGCCTGTGGGTAGCGTTGTAGTTCAGAAAGCACTAACCGGTCTTTGTCTGTCAACGAAGTGGCCGGCATTACCTTGCCGTCAAAATACTTATGAGAAAGCACCAGTACCCGATTGATGAAATTGCCAAATATGGCCACCAGCTCATTGTTCACCCTTGCTTGGAAATCCTTCCATGTAAATTCACTGTCCGATGTTTCGGGCAATATGGAAGTGAGCACGTAGCGCAATTCATCTTGCTTACCAGGGAAATCACCCAGGTATTCGTGCAACCATACGGCATGGTTCCTGGAAGTAGAAAGCTTGTCGCCTTCCAGGTTCAGAAACTCATTTGCGGGTATGTTCTGTGGCAGGATGTACCCTCCATGGGCATGTAGTATGGCAGGGAAAATGATGCAATGAAAAACGATGTTGTCCTTTCCGATAAAATGAATGAGGCAGGAGTCATCCGCATCGTTTGCTTGCTTTTTCCAGTACTTCTCCCAGTCGTTGCCCGTATCCTGAGCCCATTGCTTGGTGGCCGAGATGTAACCAATGGGCGCATCGAGCCAAACATAGAGCTTCTTGCCTTCGGCTTCCTCCAATGGTACATCTACTCCCCAGTCTAGGTCACGCGTCATGGATCTTGGTTGAAGCCCCGCCTTGAGCCAAGAGCTACATTGTCCATACACGTTTGGCTTTAAGATGTCTTTTTTTCCTTCTAAAAGCCATTGTTCCAGCCAGGGCTGGTATTTGTCAAGTGGAAGATACCAATGCTTCGTCTCCTTGAGAACGGGCGGCTTGCCGCTGAGTGTAGAAATGGGATTTATGAGGTCCGTAGGGCTTAAGGAAGTGCCACACTTTTCGCATTGGTCGCCAAAAGCTCCCTCACTGTGACAGTTAGGACAGGTGCCAGTAATGTAGCGGTCTGCCAAGAATTGATGATATTCCTCATCGTAGTATTGTTCGGAATACTTCTCTATAAACTCGCCTTTACGGTATAGGTTGAGGAAGAATTCTTGAGACAATTCATGGTGAATCTTGGCAGATGTGCGGTGATATATATCGAAGGAAATGCCGAACTCTTCAAAGCTTTCCTTTATTTGTGTGTGATATTTATCTATGATCTGCTGTGGGCTGATACCTTCTTTCTTAGCCTTAATGGTAATGGCAGCACCATGCTCGTCCGAGCCACAAACGAAAGCCACGTCTTTTTGCTTGAGACGTAGATAACGAACAAAGATGTCCGCAGGAATGTAGGCACCGGCCAAATGCCCAATATGCAAAGGGCCATTGGCATATGGAAGTGCAGCGGTGATAGTAAAGCGTTTATAGTCTGTTGTTTCCAAATTTATCGAATGGCCACATTTATCGCTGACCGAGGGCGTTTTTGTTTATGCTAATATGTCTGAAGAGGATGCAAAAATACAATTTCTTCAGAAAGATTTGTTTAATAGGCAAAGATACGTCAATTTGCGGGTTTAATAAATGCTTTTTTAACAGAGATGCAATCTGCATGAGCCATTGATTGTAAAACGAGGCAAATACGTAGCTCATGCAAGCGTCATTGCCATAGATAAATTACTAGAATGAAAAAACCGCCGTTTCTTCAATTAGGGGACAAGGTAGGCATTGTATGTCCTGCAGGACGAATAGACCACCGTCTGGATGAAGCCGTGAAACTTTTGCGCTCATGGGGGCTGGATGTGGAATTGGGAAAGACCGTGGGCACAAGTTTTCATCAGTTTGCGGCTACAGATGTGGAGCGAGCCCGCGATTTTCAAGCTATGCTGGATGATGATAGTATCAAAGCGATCTTTGCTGCCCGTGGCGGATATGGCACCGTAAGGATGATCGACATGCTCGATTTTTCGCGATTTAAGGAGCAGCCAAAATGGATCGTTGGGTTCAGCGATATCACCGTGCTCCACAGTCATATCCATCAGGTGTGTGGCGTACAGACAATACATGGACAGATGCCCCTGACTATTCCCGATGCCACCAAAGAGTCGCTGCAAAGCTTAAAAAGGGCGCTTTTTGGCGAACGAATTTCCTATACTATTGAGGCACAAAAATTAAATAGACAGGGTGATGCAGAAGGAACGTTCATAGGGGGCAATTTAGCTTTGCTGATCAATGTGCTGGGCTCTGTGTCTGACATGGATTACGACGGCAAAATATTGTTTGTGGAAGATGTGGGCGAATATTATTATTCCATAGATAGGATGTTCTGGACATTGAAAAGAGCCGGAAGGTTGGCTAAGTTAAACGGATTGATAGTGGGCGGCTTCACATCAATGAAAGACAATAAAATTCCTTTTGGGTTTTCCGTTACAGAAATCGTGATGGAAGTGGTGAGAGCATATGATTATCCTGTCGTTTTTGATTTTCCAGCGGGACATATTGATAACAACTATAGTTTGATATTGGGAGAAAACGTATCTTTGAATGTAGGGAAGGAAAAGGTCGTTTTAAGTTTTTGAAGGGCCTGCTGAAAATGTAGGCTCGGCATACACTTGGAACTTATTGCTCACAAATTATAATCTAGAATTATGGCAGCTTTATCACAATTGGGGAATTACAAGCATACAGGCCTTCTGGTGCTACGTATAGGTATTGGTATTATGTTCATCATGCACGGATTGCCCAAGCTCATTGGTGGACCTGAGATGTGGGAAAAGGTAGGGGGAGCTATGAGCAATTTTGGCATTTATTTTTTTCATAAAGGCTGGGGGCTCATCGCCGCTATATCGGAAACATTTGGCGGTTTTCTTATGATTGTCGGTCTATTGTTTAGACCAGCTATGTTGCTCATGGCATTCACAATGTTTGTGGCTACTTTGGTACACCTTCCACAGGGACTGATGGCCGCATCACAGCCTATTGAACTGGGCTTGGTGTTTTTGGGGCTCTTATTTATTGGCCCAGGGAAATATTCGGTGGATAAAAAATAAAAGATATAGCGCTTTTGCTGGTCTTTTCTTGTCCTAGTTCAATGTTTTGAATTTCCAATGACCTTACTTTTGTATCATTAAACAAAAGGAAAGGTTCAGTCATGGACAACAACATTAAAGGAATACACCACATCACGGCCATTGCTGGTGATGCCAAAAAGAATCACGATTTCTATACCCGCGTTTTGGGCCAGCGTTTGGTCAAGAAAACGGTCAATTTCGATGATCCCGAAACCTACCATTTTTATTATGGTGATGAGGTAGGTACTCCAGGTACGATACTCACCTTTTTCCCATGGGGCAACAGGGTTTCCACAGGAAGGCGGGGGACAAAGCAAGTGACGGAGATCGGTTATACCGTACCAGAAGGGAGCTTGGACTTCTGGTTACAGCGCCTGGAGAAGAACAACGTCATCTATAATAAAATAGCGGAAAAATTTGGAGAGCCCTATTTGACTTTCTTGGATCCTGATGGGCTGAAGTTTGAACTCGTAGTACCCAAGAACGGAGATAGTCGTTTGCCTTGGGCCACACCCGAGGTGGGAACAGAACATGCTATCAGAGGTTTTCATAACGTGACCATTACCACCAACAAGATAGACGCTACAGCCAAGGTATTGACCGAAATATTTGGCTATCGTTTGTTGGAGCGGCATGTCAACCGCTATCGTTTCGTTACGGATGCGGTCAACGAGGCCGCTATTGTAGACTTGGTAGAGGCTCCGGGCGAAGCAATAGGTTTTGTGGGTGGAGGCTCTGTGCACCACGTCGCCTTTAGGGTAAGTGATGACAAAATCTTGATGGATTATCGCCAGAAAGTGTTGGAGGCAGGTTTGCAAATCACGGAAAAAATAGATCGCAACTATTTCTACTCGCTCTATTTTCGTGAACCAGGTGGCGTACTGTTCGAGATCGCAACGGACAACCCAGGCTTTGCCATAGATGAATCTGTTGCTGACTTGGGAACAGGCTTAAAGCTGCCTGCACAGTATGAACCTTATAGAGAACAGTTGGTAAATGTGTTGCCCACATTGGGTTAGTACGTTTTTTTACTTTTTATTTTTTAATGTATTCGCACAAGAAGCAAATTTTTACAGCGGGAAGCAATCCGCAGGAAGCTAAGAAAGCATTGGTGATGATACATGGTAGGGGAGCTAGTGCCCAGGACATTATTGGCCTGGGCCGCTACCTTCATTTGGATGACTTTGCCCTCTATGTGCCACAAGCAAGTAACAGCAGTTGGTATCCTTATAGTTTTATGGCGCCAGAGGAACAGAACCAACCCGCGCTTGACTCTGCCCTAGCGCTCATTGATGAATTGGTAGGTGATATAGTGGCCAATAGTATAGACACTAAGCATATTTATTTTCTTGGTTTTTCCCAGGGGGCCTGCCTTTCATTGGAGTATGTGGCTAGGCATGCAAAACCCTATGGCGGCGTCATGGCCTTTACCGGTGGGCTCATTGGTAAGGAGCTTGTTAAGGAAAGATACCAAGGCGATTTTGCCGGTTGTCCTATCCTGATTTCTACGGGTAACCCCGACCCGCACGTGCCCTTGTCTCGTGTAGAAGAGAGTGTCGATGTGCTAAGGGACTTGGGCGCTAAGATAACATTGAAAGTTTATCCCGGCAGGCCGCATACCATTGGTAGGGAAGAACTCGATCTGGCCAATAGCCTCATTTTAGGGAACTAGGAATATAACCCAGTATTTTCCATTGTAAGATAGATGTCTAGGATACCTTAGACACAGGTTAGGCAGGTGCCCAATTAGTTATAAAATGACTGTAGTGTCAATTGGTTGTCGTATTAGCAAAAAATACAACTTATTTCTGCCGTAAAGTGCAAGTATTTCCACATGAAATTGGTGAAATAGTTAGATTTGATCGGTTTTTATTTTGCAGTTGATGATGTCTTTAGTTTATAAGGCATAATTAAAGGGAAATATATTCTTTTTTTAAAGAACTTTAATGTAAGAAGGAGATGAAGCCTTGGCAGAAATGGGCTCTATGGGGGCTTTCCTTAGTCCTCGTTTTTCTATTGGGCACAAAATGGTATGCTCAACGCTATGTTTACCCGGCATTGGACAAGCATTTGCACGATGTAGTGGCACACGCCAGCGATGGCCTTTACCGCGTGAGCTACGATAAACTCGACGTTAGCCTAATGATGGGCAAAGCCCGTATCAGTAAGCTTAAACTCGTGCCAGATAGCCAGGTCTATAGGCAATTGGAAAAACGGCAAAAGGCTCCCGACAACGTTTATACCTTATACCTCGAGGTATTGAATATCAAAGGAATTGATCTAACCAGTTTGTTTGTAGACGATAGACTTCACCTCGATTTGATTTCGTTTGAACGACCTAAGGTATACTTGGCTCATCATAGCCATGCCTATAATCAACAAGGGATAGATGGAGCTATAAACACGGATTTGTACGGTAAGATAGCTCACCTGACCAAGGGCGTACATATAGAAAAAGTGGCGTTCAATGGAATCGATTTTAGCTATGTGGATAGCCAAAGGACTTCTATTCAGCACATCAATCTGAAAAATGGCAGTTTGGTCATTAACGATTTAATGATCGATTCTACTTCCCGCGATGATTCCTCCCGATTTTATTACATGAAATCACTGGTACTATCGCTGGACGAATACCTTATGCCTACTAAGGATAGCCTCTATCAGATTCGCTTGCAAGACCTGTCATTTTCTACCAGTAATAGGCGCTTGCTCTTAGGGCATTTGGAATTAGAACCCCGCTATGGCAAAAGGGAATTCAACCAACGGGTAGGTTTTGCCAAGGATCGCATTTCCTTGGCTTTCGACTCAATCGCGGCCTATGGGATAGATTTAGAAAGGTTGTTTGTAGACCAAAGTTTTTTTTCCAAGAAAGTTCGCTTAGCTCAAGCTAGGGTAGAAGTATTTAAGGATGGTACTTTTCCCAAAGGCCCCAAAAAGAAGCATATCCATGATTTCCCGCATCAGAAGTTGCAGCAGATGAAATGGGGCCTGAAGTTGGACACGTTGGAGATCGGCGATGCCTTTGTTGAATACCTAGAGGTAAACGGCAAGAATCGGGAAACGGGGAGGCTTGTTTTTGCAGCTACCCATGGCACCTTTTACAACTTAACGAACGATTCATCAGCATTGGCTCAAGATGGGACAATGGATGTCGAACTGCATACCCGATTTATGAACAAGGGCGCACTGGACTTGACCTTTCAGTTTGATCTACAAGACCCTTGGGGAGCCTTCGCTTACCAAGGTACATTAGGCACTATGGAGGCAGATGCACTAAATCCATTGGTGAAGCCTCTTGCCATGGTGGGACTTCGGAGGGGACAGATTGACAAGATGCAGTTTGAGATAAAGGCCAATGAGCAGGCAGCAAGAGGAAAAGTAGAACTACGCTACAGCGACCTATGGGCCAATGTGTATAGGATGAATGACAAAAATGGGAAGATGAAAAAATGGGGAGTAGTATCGGCCTTTGCCAATGGCATAGCCATCAATGCCAGCAATCCCGATGATCGGGGAAGGCTGCATGTCGGACAGGTCAGCTATACAAAGCCTATTTACGACTCATTCTTCAAGTTTCTGTGGAAAAGCCTTTTTGAGGGAGTGAAGCCGAGCGTAGGCCTTACTCCGCAACGGCAGGCCGAAATAAAGGAAATAGCTGAGGGGGCCATAGGTGGCGCCAAAAAAATAGGGAATCTCTTTAAAGGGAATAAGGATAATGATCAGAAGATGGAATAGAAAGAGGCTCTTTTGCTTACTTTCAAATTGTGGTTGTGAACACCTGATATGCCGTTTGCATTAGGTATGAGTTAGTTGCACATTGCTTTCAAAATTCTTCCAATCAGCTTAATGCTCTATATTCCCGCTTTGGCGGGATGAGATCCCTCGACTTCGCTCGGGATGACGAAGCGGATGCTGATGGCTCGCAACTGGCAACTAAATAGGTTTAGGCATTCAGGTCTTCCTGCCATTTCGTGAGGCCAAAAACTTCGATAACATCTTTTTGTCCGTTGATGCGAAAAGTGATGACATAGCCCATAAAAATCAAATCCCTAATAGAGTCTGAATCAAAATATATGGATCTTCTATGGGCAAAAGGCATTTTGCTGATGTCCTTAATTTCTTTCAGCAAACGATTCTTGAATTTTCTGGCAGCTTGCGGTTTGTCCCTTGCAATATAAGCTACCTGTGATTGCAAGATGTAACGAAATCCTTCAGATAGTTTAATCCTCATAGGAAGAAATGATCTTTTCCAGTTCTTGATCAAATTCTTCTATATCCATCATCATTGATTCGTCGGAATCGATGCGTTTGAGTTCTTGGTGAAGTACGGATTTGTTTCGTTCGAAAATATCCGTACTTTCTATAATCTCTACCTCACCTTTGTCAAAGCGTTTCAGTAGCCATAGCAAATGTTGGTAAGTTTCCGGGTTATTGATTTTTAAAAGCAGCTTTTCCATAATCGCCGTATTATCCTTACGAAGATACAAATAATATTGGAAATGGATTGGAATATAAGTGTTTCTCAAAATGTGGTCATCAACAGCTTGGAGTTAGTACATTTGAGTAGAGACAGATTTAAAGATGAATAATTAAATTTGTTGTACTATGGGAAATCGAGTGTTCGACGAACAATTTAAAAGGATGGCAATAGAGCTGTCAACAGTAAAAGGCTCAGTAAAAGCTGCCGCGGAGGAACTGGACATGGATCCAAGTTTATTGAGTAAGTGGCGGAACGATCGGCGCTATAACGGAGGACATATTATCATGGATAAACCCGGAGTGAGCGAAGAAGATCAAAAGATACGTCGTTTAGAAAAAGAGTTGAAAGAAGCCAAAATGGAGCGC
>NZ_ATZA01000006.1 GCF_000427965.1 Olivibacter sitiensis DSM 17696
ATCTGCTTGTTGGACTTGCCGTTACGCCGATTGCCACTGGTGCGCTGGGCTTCGTCCATATGGCTCTCCATCTCAGCTTCTAACGCTGCTTCTAAAAACTTCTTCATTAAAGGAGCAAAAGCTCCGTTCTTGCCATAAAGTGATTCACCGCTGCGTAACTGTTCCAGCGCTTTGTCCTTCATGGATTCAAAATCAAAATCGTTTTCCTTAATACTCATAATTACTATGTCAAAAATAATACTTCTATTTATTATCCTTGACACAGTTTATTTTACAGTCTCGTGTTGGATTTTGTTTGATTTTTATTTGTGTTTAATTTACTTTTTTGTAACTTTCTAATTAAATTCGAAAGATAGATAAACCTTGGTGCTTGATATGGCTTGTAAGCTTAATGCGACGATAGGTTATTGTTTTTCTTTAGCCTAAATCAATGGTTTTGGTGTCTTTATATTGTTGTAAGTAGTTAACTTTTTTCTATGACTCCTTTGAATGATAAGCCAGAAAATGAATTATTGAAGGAAATGTGTTCAGGAAATCTGCATGCTTTTGATTTATTGTATAACAGATATAGTCTTCATATCTACAGAGTCTTGTTGAAAATGGTCAGAGATGAATCAATAGCTGATGAGCTCTTGCAAGATGTTTTTGTCAAGATTTGGGATAAGAGATCAAAAATAGATACAAATATGCCTTTGGGACCCTTTCTTTATAGAGTGACAGAACGATTGGTATGTGATTTCTATCGGAAATTAAGTAGAGAAAGTCGACTGAAGAAAGGGCTAGTTGAGACAATAACCTTATATGATCGGAACACGGAAGAAGATCTACAATATAAGGAAACCCTAGGTAACTTAAATCTCGCCATCGAGCAGTTACCCTTACAGCAAAGACTGGTATTCAAGCTATGCAAATTAGAAGGGAAAAGCTATCTAGAAGTAAGCGAAGAATTAGGGATTTCCATTTCCACGATAAATGGCCATATCGTAAAGTCTACAAAATCCATTAAGAATTTCCTGTTTGGTAAAAAGCAATATTAAGTTCTGCTTTTTATTTGTATCGAGATGGATGTTATGTCACTTCCAGACGTATAGTAATTAATTGTAGTAAGTTTTTTATTGACATTAAGTTGCATTTTCACTTTTGAAAAATAAAGATAATATAGAGCGGGTATTTCATAGGTATTTGGAAGGTAATTGTAATGAGGAAGAAGAGCATCTATTGTTTAATTACTTTCTTATAAGTGATGAAAAGGCTTTGAGAAATTTGATCGGTGATAAGTTGGGTGAAATGAACCTGGATGACGGTGACGCAACCTATTCTGAAAGAGTAAGGTTAAAACGCGTAAGTGCTAAAATCAAGGATCGTATCGGAAAAATGGATGAAGAGCTTAAAGCAGGGGAAAAATATTTACATAATCTTTGGAGATGGAATCTCGCTGCTGCTATAACTATCGTTTTCTGTTTTTCTGTTGTTTATTACGGTTATATTTATCATCAAGATGGTAGCCACTTGAGTTCGGTAAACCAACGTCCATCTATTACGTTTTCATCCCCAGAATTGATACAAAAAGGTGCTGTGCTACTTATCAACGGTGAGAGCTTGGAACTAGACAAAAATATTGGAGGAATTGAAGTGACGCCAAATGGCATTCAGGACGAATCCGGAAATAGCATCTTCCTAGGCGCTATGGATAAAGCAAATATAGAGCTAAAGGTGGCCAAGGGAGCACAATACCGAATTAAACTTTCAGACGGGACAAAAATCTGGATGAATTCTTTTTCTAGTTTATCTTTCCCTGGAGCCTTCAATACCGAAGAAAGATCGGTGAAATTAGAGGGAGAGGCATATTTTGAAGTTACTAAAAGAGGTGACCGCCCCAATGGTGAGAGAGTGCCCTTTGTCGTACAGTCATCAACTCAGCAGGTGACGGTGTTGGGTACCAAATTCGACGTGAAAGCATATAATGATGAATCGGCCATTAGAACAACCCTGGTAGAAGGAAGTGTGAAGGTGTTTTCGAAAATTTCTTCTGATTCTGTGCTATTGGTCCCTAATAAAGAGAGTTATGTGTATACAGATGGCAAGGTAAAGGTACGGTCTGCAGATCTGGTAGAAGCGCTTGCATGGAAACATCGTGAATTTAAATTCAATGGTGAAGATATTTATCACGTGATGAGAAAGGTGGCCAGACATTACGATATAGAGGTGATATATGCCGATAATGTATCCAAAGAAAAATTTGTAGGAGTACTTTCTCAGGAGGAAGAATTATCCGAGCTGTTGAATATGCTTTCGTCAATAGGCAATGTACAATTTAAGATAGATGGTAAAACAGTGTTCGTTTCGAGTAATAAGGTCGGTTGATTCGTTGGTGGAAAGGGAAAACTGAATATGAATGCTTAACATAGGGAGGTTTCAATATTTTATGTCCATGATGGACGTAAAGCGAAAGTTGCGGATGGGATTTTGTGAAAAACGTTTGATGTAAAAGTTGATTATTTTTTAAAAATATTAAAAATGAAAGTTTCCCGTAAGTTGTTCTTGTTGAGTATAGTATGCTGTATTGGCATTGCTGTAAATGCCCAATCATATGACATTGTAATAAAAGGTGGCCATGTCATAGATCCCAAGAACGCCATTGACGGTATAATGGACGTGGCCATAAAAGATGGAAGTATTTCTTTAGTTGATTCTAAAATAGACGCTTCTGGTGCGAATCAGGTAGTAGATGCAACGGGGCTTTATGTTGTTCCTGGATTAATAGATATACATACGCATCACTATTGGGGTACAAATCTAGATCAAGCGTACATGGACGGTCCCAATGCCTTTCCTCCCGATGGATTTACTTTCAGAAATGGGATAACAACGATCGTGGATGCAGGTAGTCCAGGCTGGGCTACTTTTGAAAAATATAAGAAGCAGACTATTGATTTATCAAAGACTCGTGTGTTGGCCTTTCTAAATATAGTAGGACAAGGCATGAGAGGGGGTGTTTATGAACAAAATACTTCTGATATGGATCCACGTATGGCGGCATTAATGGCAAAAAGATATAAGGATGATGTGGTTGGTTTCAAAGTAGCTCACTTTGAAGGCGCGGATTGGACTCCCGTGGATCATGCGGTAGAGGCAGGCGAGCTGGCGGGCGGTATCCCTGTTATGATAGATTTTGGTGGAAGTAATCCTCCATTGTCAATAAAGGAACTGTTTTTGACTCATCTAAGACCCGGAGATATTTTTACACATTGTTTTGCACAATTGAATTCTAGAGAATATCTGGTTGATTTGAAGAGCCAGAAAGTAAAGCCATTTGTTTACGAAGCTAGAGATAAAGGCATTGTTTTTGACGTTGGCTATGGAGGAATTAGCTTTGCTTATTCACAAGCTATACCAGCCATCAAGGAAGGGTTTTACCCAAATACATTAAGTACCGATATACATATCGGTAGTATGAATGCTGCAATGAAGGACCTACTTACCGTAATGGATAAATTTATTGCAATGGGTATGGATTTCAATTCTGTTATCAAAGCAGTAACCTGGGAGCCTGCGAAGGTAATAAAGAGAGAAGAATTGGGTCATCTATCTGTCGGGGCTCCGGCTGATGTTGCTATATTAGGAATTCGTAAAGGGAATTTTGGTTTCTTTGATTATACAGGGCATAGAGAGGCTGGAGATAAGCGATTGGAATGTGAAGTGACTATTAGGGACGGAAAAGTGGTGTATGACCTGAATGGAAAAACAACCCCTATTTATTATAGACCAAAATAAAAATGAGGAAATCAATTGTTGCAAAAAAAATAACACGAAGCCGCAGGTTCACCAGAAAGGCTGTAGGTTCTTTTCGAGTGCTTGTGTGCTGCTTTTTTTGCTGGCTAATGTCATTTCAGGGGACTTTGATTGGTCAGGTATTGCCAAAGGAAGAACTTGTCTTCTTAACAAGAGAGTGGGAGGGAGAGCGTTTTGAGGACGGGCGGCCCAAGATTTCAGATGAGCTTCTGGAGAGGGCTAAGCACATCGGCATAGATGACGCTTGGACTATCCTCCGGAATTTTGGATATAAGAATCAATTTGAGGGTGGATGGAGCAAAGTGCACGAGGATGTGGCTGTTGTGGGCAGAGCACTCACCGCTGCTTTTGTCCCAAATAGGCCAGACCTCGATACAGTAATCAGGGAAAAGGGCAAATCCCTTGGATTTACTGGGAGCACTAACTCTTGGCCAATAGAGCGGCTTTCAATGGGAGATGTATACGTCGCTGATGGTTTTGGCAAGATTGAAGGAGGTACCCTCATCGGTCAGACGCTTGGCAATTCAATCTTCCACAGGTCGGGTAATGGGGTGATATTTGATGGAGGTGCTCGGGATATAGATGGTTTGTCGGAAATTGAAGGATTCAATGCATATGTGCGGGGGTTCCATCCCTCCTTTTTGGAGGAATCACTGCTGTTGGGACTGAATGCGCCCATACGTATTGGTAGAGCTACTGTATTGCCCGGAGACCTGGTGCTTGCAAAGCGGGAAGGCGTATTGTTTATACCTTCGCACTTGGCCGAGAAGGTTATAGAAAGGGCGGAGTTCATATTGTTGCGTGATGCCTATGGTGACTATGCGATTAAGACAGGCAAGTTTACTACCGGAGAGATTGACAATCAGTGGAGCGAGGCCATAAAGGAAGATTTCTTAAATTGGTTACGCGAAAGTAGACCGGAAGTGAAGATGACTAAGGAAGGATTGAACAAACTAATGAAGGATAGAACCTGGTAATTAAACAAAAATGAAAATTGTATATCAGATTTTCATGGTGGTTGCCACTTTGATGTTGACGATTCTTTTGGTGAGCGGGATACGCGGAGATTTTGCCTCGGCAGGACCGTATCTGGTAGTGTTCTTTTTTGCAGTGGGAATAGCTATCAGAATTATTGACGGATTAAAGGGGTATACTTATACATTCTTAATCTTTGCCGCAGTTGCGTTAAGTATGTACTATCCAAGCTGTTTTGACAAAATAGGGGATTTTAAGCTTTCAGCATTAATTACACCATGTATTCAGCTAATCATGTTTGGTATGGGTACCTCTATGAGCACCAAAGATTTTGCTGGTGTTCTGAAAGAACCGAAAGGTGTTTTTATCGGTGTGGTTAGTCATTTTATGATCATGCCATTGATGGGGTTTTTGCTTGCCACTTCAAGCGGCCTCTCAGATGAGATTGCTGCAGGTATTATCCTGATTGGGTGTTCTCCAAACGGTATGGCATCAAACGTGATTTCTTATCTTGCTAAGGCAAACCTAGCACTTTCCATTACCATTACTGCAGTTTCCACTATGTTGGCGCCTCTGGTCACTCCATTGTTGATGAAACTATTGGCAGGGGCATTGGTACATATTGACACATTGGATATGATGTGGGATATCTTTAAAATGGTAATTATACCAATAGGAGCGGGTCTGTTATTTAATAAACTGCTAAAGGGACGGGCGACCTGGATCATCGAAAAGGTAATGCCCAAGATATCCATGTTTGGCATAATGCTTATTATTGTCATCATCACTTCTGCAGGTAGGGAAAGTTTGCTTAGTATAGGGGGCAAGCTGTTGTTAATAGTGTTGGCGCATAATCTTTTCGGTTATTTTTTCGGTTACTGGACTGGACGTCTTTTTCGGATGAATGAACGCGATTGTCGCACAATGGCAATTGAGGTAGGCATGCAAAATGGTGGACTTGCTTCTGGGATTGCGAAGGAGATGGGCAAGATGGCTACTGTTGGGTTGGCGCCTGCAATTTTTGGCCCTCTAATGAATATAACGGGTTCGATATTGGCCTCTTGGTGGCATAAAAAGCCTATAGAGGACGTCAGTGGGTACCACCATAATGAGAGAAGTAAATAATGTTGTATTAATATTTATTGATTAAAGTTTAAAATTATGAATGAAATGAACGTTAAAACCGAGCGCAGATCAGTAGTAAAAAGGATATTGACCTCACTTATGGGGGTGGCAGGTCTTGGTGCGCTTTCCAAAGTAGAAGCAAAAGATAGGGAAGTTTCTCAAGAGAAACAGGTGGGAAACGTAACTACCCTGCAAGATGTACCTCTTTTTTCGGGACATACCAAATTTGGTAACCTGGTTTTCGTAGCGGGTAAAGGAGCCCATTTCGATGGAGACATAACGGCACACACAAATCATGTGCTGGATGAGGTGAAAAAAGAACTGGAAAAGGCAGGTTCTTCTATGGAGCAGGTGCTTAAAGTCAATGTCTATCTAGCCGACCTGCATGACTACAAAGCCATGAACGAAGCTTATAAAGGAAAATTTGGTAATAAACCTCCCGTGCGTACTACTGTAGCTACATATGGTGGCGTACCAGGTGACTCTCTTGTAGAAATGGATTGCATCGCTTACGTAAAGTAAATACGATCAATGATAGACTGCCCACGATCTAAGGCCGTTATTAGATATACATTGTCTGATGTTTGTATCTCAATTTGTAACACCTTGGATTTTTGGGTAGTCAATCATCTTTTTTATAAGAATACGAAAGCCTATATTGATAATATTAGACCTATTGTAGTTTTATTGGCTTTTTTGAATCTACCTTTTGCAAATGCACAAGTACTAGATAAAAAACTGTTTGTCACGCCCCCCCTTTATCAAGTAAACAAAACTTCTGATACGCTAGTGATAGATGGACGAGCGGATGAGGAAGCCTGGTTATCAGCTCCTTTTATAGATTCTTTTGGAGATATAGTAGATCACAGCCGAGATGCGGGGCTTAAAACCAGGGTCAAAATGCTTTGGGACGAACGTTTCGTGTATGTTTATGCGGAGTTGAAGGAAAAGGATATATGGGCTACTTTTCGTCAGTTTGACTCTTCTATTTTTCATGAAAATGCTTTCGAGCTATTTATTGATGCCGACGGAGATGGACAGCAATATGTCGAACTACAGATAAATGCCTTGGGGACAATTTGGGACTTATTCATGACAAAGCCCTACAGAGATCGGGGTGTTAATGTAAGGGACTGGGATATAAAGGGATTGAAACAAGCTGTTAGTTTGTCTGGAACGTTAAATGACCCGTCAGATAGAGATACTTGTTGGAGCATAGAGCTTGCTATTCCAGTTAGTGCTGTTGTTTTTAATCAAAAATATGTGCTTGTAGAAGGGAGTATGTGGAGAATGAATTTTTCGCGTGTACAATGGGATATCGGAGTAGTGGAACAAGAGTACAAAAAAAACAGAGATTCTCTGGGAAATGTTATAGACGCTAAATATTCAGTATGGTCACCACAAGGAGTTGTGAACCTACACATGCCCGAAAGGTGGGGTTATGTGGTATTTGCTGACAAAAAAGTAGGAGGCAATGAGGGCTTACATTTCCAGGAAAGATACAAGCAGGTGGAGAGTAGGCTGTGGAAGATCTATTACTTGCAGAAGAAATACAAAGAAATAAATGGATGTTTTGCCAGTTCTATAGAGGAATTGCGGTACTTGTTCCCTAAAGATGTGCTGGTTAGGGAAGGCCCTGTTTCTCTGAAGGCAAACTGTTTCCAGTTTTGGGTACAGTATGTTAACGACTTGGGCAAGATAGAGATGGCTGTTGATCAAGACGGGAAAGTATATCATAATTTACCTATGGAGGTCAATAGTAAATGATAGAGGCAATTTCACGGGATTGGTGCTTCATGTTCCTTGATAATAATTATCTTCAATCTTGATAGGGGTATGAATGCAAGCAAAAGGATAGAAATCCCATTTGCAGAATTGTGGAAATAAATACTTAACTTTACTGTTACAATAAACGCTTTGCAATTGTAAACCATTATCAAACAATAGACTGAGGTATTAATTTTCACGACTATGACTGAAAATATACTTCTACAGAAGCTCAGCGAAGGAGATGAATCTGCTTTTTCAATGGTCTTTGATCTCCATTGGGAAAGTTTGTTTACGTACGTTGTTCGCGTGCTAAAGGATAAAGATGAGAGCGTAGACATTGTTCAGGATACGTTTGCTGCTTTGTGGCAGCAGCGAGATAGGCTTTCACATGTCAAGTCTTTAAAAGGCTATTTGTTCTCCATTGCCCATTATAAGGCATTGCGTTATATTAAGTGTAATATCCAACGTAATGATTATATTAAGTCCATGAGTGCCTTTTTACCAGATCATGAAAGCAATCTGGAAGCAAATCTGTATGCTCGTGAATTAACGCTATACATCGAAAAAGAGCTTTTAAACCTTCCCCCTAAAATGCGTGAAGTTTTTATGCTTAGCAGAATGGAGCATCTTTCTCATAAAGAAATTGCCGGCAAATTAGGCATATCGGAAAATACCGTAAAAAAACAGATCAACTATTCTATTCGATTTTTGCGTTTGAAGATTGATAATCAGTACCTTTCAAGTGTTCTTCTATTGTGTGAGCTTTTTGGTCGTTGATTTTATTTTTCTGTAAATGAGTTGTTTGTAATTAATTTTAACTTTTTTATACTACCAAGAGCTTTTTGTTTGCACTTACTCAATATAACCACCTTCAAAATGATCTTTATATGAAAAAAGAGAATAAGTTTTGAAGATATTGGATTAATGATCTGAAATGCAATAGACAAGCAGTTTGCCCTCATGGATAAGGAAAAAATAGATGTATTGCTCAAGAAATACCTTGATGGAGATTGTGTCGAAGAAGAAAAGCAATTGCTCGAGCTTTGGTTTGCCAGTCAGTCTGCAAAGGGCGATTGGCAGTGGGACAGTGAGGAAGAAAAGCAAACAACAGCAAATGAAATGCGTGCGTATCTCGATCGGTTCTATTCTAAAACTCCATCTAAACCTTCAACTTATCGTTCGCTTGTTAAGGCAATGGCTATTGCTGCATCGTTTTTGCTGTTGGCGAGTATCACATTTTGGTTATCATATGAAAGTGAACAAGCTGTTCCGGACGAATCACCAAAGCAAGCATTGGTTGATACTCTTTCTACAGATGGGGAGGTAGCTTTGTTGCTTGCAGACGGATCTACACTTTCTATAGGCCACATAGGTGCTGAAGATCCTTATAAGCTTGGTGAAAAAACGGTGCAAAGGGTAGCATCGGATGAATTAATTCTTGCCAACAACAGACAAGGAGGCGCTTCAAAGACCGCTAGACTGGCCAGTTTAATAGTGCCCAAAGGAAAAACCTTTAAGCTAACCCTGGAAGATGGGACAAAGATATGGGTAAATACGGCATCGACACTCTCATTTCCTTCTGAAAACAACGCGAATGAGCGAAAGGTTATCTTGGAAGACGGCGAGGCTTATTTTGAAGTGGCAAAAGATATAAATAGACCTTTTGTTGTAAAAGCTAGTGGAATGGACATCCTTGTTCTAGGAACCAGTTTCAATGTCAATGCATACAAAGAAGATGATAAAGTAGTAACAACCTTAGTAGAAGGCAGTGTAAAGCTCTCAAATGGCGTGGGAACGACAATGCTGAAGCCAAATCAACAAGCCGTCGGCCATAAAAAGAGCAATGAAATAATCAAAAAAGAGGTTGATATAGACAATATACTTGCTTGGCAAAAGGATTATTTTGTTTTTGATAATCAGGATATTAGGGCTATCATGAGAGATGTGTCTCGTTGGTATGACGTAGATGTCAGTTATGAGGGCGCGATATCAAAGAAAAAATTTGGCGGTACTTTCTCCAAGGCGAAAAGTATTGACGAATTATTAAGTTATCTTGAATCTATAAACGGTAATCTGCGTTTCAAACAAATAGGAAGGAGGGTCATAGTTATGTCGTAGTGGGGATCTAAAAATCGAACCTAAAAAAACCAGAAGTGTTTGCCCACCCCTGGTTTTGTTCGGCATAAGCGATGCCGAATTAGGTGAATTTAATTGCCGATAACAATTTTTTAATCAAACCTAATATGCAAATGTACGTAAATAATACTGCTTATTCAAGCGGCAGATCATGTCATGCACTTTTTAAATTATTTATCGCCATGAAACTCTGTTTTATGCTCATTATACTGGGATTTGTCCAGGTAAAGGCAGCAGTCTTCGGCCAAAGTGCAAGTTTAAACCTGAAAAATGCACCTATCACCAAGGTGTTTACAGAATTGAAGAGGCAAACGGAATATGATTTCCTCTATCTTCTGGAGGACCTCCAAGGTGTAAAGCCAGTAACCATTAGCCTGAAAGACGCGCCTATAGAAACTATTTTGGATGCATGTTTTGACGGTCAGCCCCTTTCCTATTCCATCCGGAACGCTACGATACTAGTGAGGCGCAAGGTGATACTGAATACTGAAAGAATGGCAAAATTGCAGGATAAAGTCATCAAAGGAATGGTTCTTACTGAATCTGGCGAACCTCTACCCNGTGTCAGCGTAATGGCTAAGGGAACGAGAATAGGAACCAGAACCAACAACGAAGGCAGCTTTAGCATAGCCGTTCCTCAAAATACGACCACTATACTGACTTTTTCAATGATTGGTTATGTTTTTCAGGAGATTTCGGTAGAGGATCAACTTACCCTTACAGTGACGATGAAGGAAGATGAGCAGGCATTAGGAGAAGTGGTGGTGACAGCATTTGGCGTCAGAAAAGAAAGAAAAGGATTGGTGTATTCGGCTCCAGAAGTTAAGGGAGAAGAATTTATACAAGCCCGCGATAATAATATTGCCAGTGCTTTGACAGGAAAGATAGCTGGTGTGGATGCAACCCAAATCAATGCCGGGCCAGGAAGTTCGAGCAGGGTCATCATTAGGGGAAACAACTCGCTGAGTGGTTCTAATCCTAATCAACAACCTTTATATGTAGTGAATGGTTTACCGATCAATAATTCAAATAGTGGTGCCAGCCAGAATACCACAGGTTTGAACGTAGATCGAGGCGATGGGATATCCATGATCAATCCGGATGACATTGAGACCATTTCTGTTTTAAAAGGAGGTGCTGCCGCCGCACTTTATGGAAGTCAGGCAGCAAATGGGGTTGTTTTGATTACTACCAAATCGGGCAAAGCGCAAGAGAACATAGGGATTGAGTTTAATTCGGTAGCCACTGTTGGTAGACCTACCGCCTATCCCAATTATCAATACGAATATGGACAGGGGCAAAATGGCACTTTCCCTACTACTGCTGCACAGGCCCAGGCCTCAGGTCGTTTGTCTTACGGAGCTAGGGTTGATCCTTCCATACAATATATGCAGGTTGATGGGCAACTGCATCCTTACGCGCCCGTAAATGTAAAAGACAACATAAATGAATTCTATAGGTCGAGTTCTGATTTTACAAACAATATTGCTTTTAATGCAGGATCTGAGAAACTTAATGGAAGGTTGTCATTATCTGATCTACGATCTAACAGTATGCAGCCCAATTCAACTTATGATAGGCAAACTGCAAATCTTTCTTTAATGACGAAGCTCGGAAAGAATGATCTTTTAGTGATCAAATCAGATGTACAATATAACATTGTTAATGGAAAGAACAGGCCCACTGTCGGTTATGCCGAAATGAATGCCGCATGGCCTGTTTATCTAATAGCCAATACGGTAGATATCAAAAATCTGGCGCCAGGGTATAATCCAGATACGGGAGTAGAATTGCCGTGGAATCCGGTGCCAGAAGCGCCAAACCCCTATTTTATTGTAAACAGGATGGGAAATGACGATCAAACCAAACGTTATATTGCCTCTACTAGTATCCAGCTGAATCTTTCTGATAATTTATTTCTTATGGGAAGGGCACAGCGTGACTATCAGTACTATGAGCGTTCTGATTTTGCGCCCATCGGAAAAAATTCGCAACCTTTTGGTGCGTTGAATACCAGTAATGGAAACGAGGAGATAACCAATATCCAAGGAACTGTTAATTATAACAATACATTTTCCCAAGATTGGGGTATCAGTGCCATGGCAGGTGTAAATCGGGAAAGAGCGTCTTTTGTAGTCAACAACCTGAATGGAATTAATTTTGTAGTTCCAGATTTCATTAGTTTGACCAACTTAAGCACCATTACAACGACAGCAACCAGTGATCCGCCTTATCACCGTGAAATCCGTACCGGAACCAACTCCGTGTTTGCATCTGCCGATTTTGATTATAAAAGGGCGATATTTCTTTCCTTTACAGGTAGAAATGATTGGTTTTCCACGCTAAATCCGGGAAGCAACTCTATATTTTATCCTTCCATAGGAACGGCAGTGGTGCTTTCTGATCTTATGAAAATGCCTGAGAAAATAGATTTTTTTAAGCTTCGCGGATCGTGGGCACAAGTGGGAAGCGCTACAGTCAATGCTGGCCAGGTCAACCAGATTTATACTATTTCCACGACTAATGCATATAACATTCCGTCCCAAATTGTTTCTGAAGCTTTGCCGTCACCTGATCTGAGGCCATTAACCGTAACCACTTCGGAAGGTGGGTTTGAAGCACAATTTTTTAAGAACCGACTTGGACTGGATTTTACCTATTATAGTAAAGTAACTTCGAATGATATCGTTAGTGTAAATATTTCTTCAGCTAGTGGTTTTACCGGTGGCAATGTGAATATCGGTAAAGTAACCAACAAGGGGATTGAAACCTTGATAACTGGTAATCCGATTCAGTCAAATGGATTTAGATGGGATGTTACTTTCAATTATGCCTATAATAAAAGTAGAATAGTTGAATTGGCACCAACAGTCGCCGAGATTTCCTTGGGTAGTGGGATTGGGGGCATTCGCGTTGTAAATAGGCCTGGCCTCCCTTATGGTACGTTAATGGTTATGCAGGCAATGACTACGGCCGATGGAACACCCGTGTATAACTCCACGAGCAATCTTCCTGTACAAGAAGAGGTAGCATACGGAGTGGGGGTACCTCCTCATACCATGGGCTTAGGCAACAACTTCCGCTATAAGGATCTATCATTGGATATATTGTTGGACGGGAAATTTGGTGCTGTAGGTTACAACAATCTAATGCAATATGCTACTCGCTTTGGATTGACGCCGATGACACTGGAAGGACGTGACACTGGATTGCAACTTGAAGGGGTTGATCAGAATGGGAATCCTTATAACTACTTGTGGACACCCGATAATATACAGTCCTATTACAATCAAATTGGAATTCAATCAACGGCACTCTTTACTTACAAAACAGACTTCGTGAAACTACGTCGGCTTGTATTAAGCTATCATATTCCTGTGCATAAACTCAATTTTATGAAAGTGCAAGCAGCCTCCCTGTCTTTAGTAGGGAATAATCTTTTAATTCTATATCGCGATAAACAGGTGAAAGAAGCGGGGCTAGACCCTGAGTTTCAGGAGTCGGTATCTAATGCTCAAGGAACCGGAGGAGTAAACATGCCACGGGCGAGAACCTTTGGTCTTAACTTAATGGTGAAATTTTAATTATTTATGTAGAAAGAGCTATGGAAAAGAGAATTTTAAAAATAATATATACGGTTGCTGCAATATTGGCACTATCGGCATGCAATACTGATGAGTTGACCGGATTGAATGAAGATCCAAACACGATTGACTATGTCATACCTGAATATCTTTTTACGCAGATAGAACTGGATATGCCTCGTCAGAATACCGGACTTCACCAAGGGATGCAATACACTGCTACTTATAAAGATGTACCAGACATAGGAGGGAAGCAGTATAATTATATTCTAGGATTCGGATTTGGTATTTATTCGACCCAATTTAATTCAATCAAGCAATGTATGGAAGCGCTTACCACCCCTGAGGACGGGAATAAAATAGCGCTCTTACGTATTGTTCGGGCCTACGGTTACCATATTCTTACCGACGCCACAGGAGATGTTCCTTATTTTGAAGCATCCGCAGCACTTGAAGGCATACTGGAGCCAAGATATGATACACAGGAGGAAATCTACAAAGATATGTTGAATGAGCTTGATGAGGCAGCTGCATCGCTTTCCGAATCTTTACCGACTTTTGGTGCAGCAGATGTGCTTTACAATGGAGATGTTGTAAGATGGAGAAAATTTGCTTATACGTTAATGCTGCGTTTGGCTATGCGTTTGTCCAATGCGGATGAGGAGACTGCAAGAACATATGCCCTTAAGGCAATAAGCGGTGGTGTCATGACGGAAATTGCAGACATTGCTTATTTAAGGTATAATGCCACTAGTCCAAATCCTAGGGCACCTCACAATGAATATCAGGCTACCCAAGACCCGGACAATGCACAGGGAGACAAATTGTCTACAACTTTGATCGACCAATTTGTGGCAACACGCGATCCACGTATCTACGTGCTCTCAGTGGTTTGGCGTCCACAGGGATCAACATACGTTCCAGACACTACATTGGCTGCTCAAAGGGGAATGGTGCCAGGATCCATATTGGGTTATCCAGCTGATTTCTCTACTTACTCTGAGTATTCGCCCATTTGGTGGGATAGGGAAACATCTCCTTTGGTGATTCTTGGCCCAGCGGAAGCACAATTGCTTATTGCAGAAGCTGTATTAAGAGGTTGGTATAATGGCGTAACTGAAAAAGAGGCTTATGACCTTGCCGTCACCAGGGCTATGCAACAATGGGCTTTGTGGCCTAATGTACCGGCTTTATCGCCAAATAACAGCACGATTCCGCAAGAACGTATTACTGCCTATCTTACCTCTGGATACCCTTATAATATAAGTGGTACTTTCGATGAGCGGCTTGAACAGATATCCATTCAAAAATGGTTGTGCTTATTGGGAGATGACTATGAAGTCTGGTCTAATTGGCGTCGTACCGGATATCCAGCATTTAATTACAAGAATTGGCAGGGTAACCAGCCTTATCCAGGTTCTGTTACCGGAGGTGAAATGTTTAGGAGACTCCCTTATCCTGATGAACGAGCTACTAATAATGAAAATCAACAAGAAGCTTTGGCAAGACAGGGATTTCCTTTGGACCCAAGTGTCAGGGCTCAAAGTGATGCTTTACTTGGTAGAGTGTGGTGGGATAAGGATAACTAGTCTTCATTGAGCCAGATTGAGTGAATAAGTGCACTATCTGTGCACTTATGAAGCTGTTCTTAGTTTATATTATTTATGTATAAGGATACATATGTGGTTTGTCGTAGATAATAACGTGACTTTTTTTGGTTATAGCATGAAACTTTACTTATATACGATAACATTATTCCATTATCTGTTAAATTTTGTCAATAAATTCCTTCTGAAGATAGATTGTTTTGTTTTAGAAAGCGTATTGTTTATGGAAATGATATTCCAAGGGGTGTTAGGCCGAAATGATACCATAAAAATTGAACAGAATAATAAATTACTATGTCGGAAGAAGTTAAAAATGTGTTTCGAAAACCTTTAATTGGCCTTTTTTGTCTCTTTATGATCAGTTTTTTTGCTTCTACTAGCTGTCAGAGCTCATCTAATTTGCCTTTGGGAGACAAAGACAATGGTGGTCTTTTTTTGCCAGATGGTTTTGAGGCCTTAGTTGTGATAGATAGCATCGGGGGTGGGGCGATGCTGGAGAATAGTTCTCCTCGTCCGCGTCCTCGGCGTGTTGTGGCACCCAATCAACCCCCTCGTATTCGGAGCAATCAGGGAAATTCAACCACGCCTCAAGGCAATTATTTTGGTACAAGGCACCTAGCCATTAACGACAATGGAGATATCTATGCCAAATTAAGGGTTAGCACGCCCGATGGCAAGGCAAATGTGGCCTTGCGTGATATAGATGGAGATGGTAAAATCGACAGTATCATATATTGGGGCGAATATGAGAGCGGGCAGTATGGGACAGACATGCGTATACACAATGGATACCTTTATTACAGTTCGGAATTACTTGTTTTACGGAGTAAGCTAATACCAGGTACATTGATCCCCGAAGATAAGATTGATACAATTGTGATAGACGATGGCCCCCCACATGAACACATTACAAAACCTTTGGCTTTTGATGGCAAAGGTAACATGTTTGTAGGTTGGGGTGCAGGGTCAAACGGTTGCCAGGTGTACAATAGGGTGGCAAATTCACCGGGTATGGGGAAAGCCGATGACCCCGACGATGGATGCCCACTCCTGGTCGATCATGGAGGCATCTGGATGTTTGATGAAAATAAACTGAATCAGCATCAAGAAGATGGTGTGAAATATGCCACTGGACTACGGAGTATTGTTGCATTGGCATGGGATAATGCATCGAATTCATTGTATACCGCGGTACATGGTAAGGATGATCTCGTGTTGCTTTGGCCAGATTATTACAACTATTGGCAAAGTGCAGTACTTCCATCCGAGGAGTTTTTCAAGGTTCCACAAGGGTTTGATGGTGGCTGGCCTTATTATTATTATGATCAATTAGAGGGAAAGAAGAAGCTGAATCCTGAATATGGAGGTGACGGTAAAAAAGAAGGCAATGGAGGTAAGCTTAGCCCTCCATTAGTAGGGTTTCCAGGTCATTTCGCTCCAAACGATTTATTATTCTATAAAGGCGATCAGTTTCCTGCACGTTACAAAGACGGAGCCTTCATTGCCTTCCATGGCTCTACCAATCGCCCCCCTTATCCTCAGGCAGGCTATATCATTGCCTTTGTTCCCATGAAAAACGGAGCAGTTACGGGGCCATGGGAAGTGTTTGCTGATGGTTTTGGCGTATTGGATACTATCCCCACTGCACCGGATGCCGGTTATCGACCGATAGGCCTTTCGGAGGGAGCTGATGGTTCTTTGTATGTGAGTGATAGCAAAAAGGGTAAAATATGGCGGATTATGTTTAAAGGAAATAAGGCTGGATTTGGTGATGCACAATTAGCTGCCATGGCAGAACGTAAACTTACTGCTCCAAATATCAAAACCCCAGATCCAGTAGGTGATGATCTCGATAGGATCATGGCAGCAAATGCTTCTGTTGTTTATAATACCTTTTGCAGATCATGTCACCAGTCTAATGGGCTGGGAGACGGAAGTCGTTTCCCTCCAATAGCAGGGTCAGAATGGGTCAGTGGTGACAAAAAGAAGCTGATCGAGCTTGTTTTAAATGGGCTTACAGGTCCTATTGAGGTGAAGGGAGTACCTTATAATGAAGCGATGCCGGCACATGGCAGTTTCTTGACTGATAAGCAGATTGCTGAAGTGTTAACCTATATAAGGGAGAATTTTGATAATAACGCTAGTGCCATCACTTTAGCAGAAGTTGCCGAAGTAAGACAGAAATCTTTGAGATGAAAGTGTTGAATGGTCCCATGGGCGGGTTTTGATGATATTTATCAAAAAGAACTTTATCAAAAGAATATTTTAAAGAAAATTATTATTGTTTAATATAAAACTAAAATCAAAAATGCGTAAAATCAAACATATCATTCTATCAATTCTCTTTCTGGTTATTTTGAAAAAATTTTCTTTGGCTCAAATTCCCACTACCTCAATCATTGAAAATCGCCTGAAAACGTTAGGGGTAATACTGCCTGAATCTACTCCTTCATCTGGAAACGTCATTGGCGCAGTAACCGTCGGGAATTTAGTTTTTCTTTCTGGACATGGTCCCGACAAGCCTGAAGGAGGGCAAGTAATTGGTAAAGTTGGCGACAACTTGACAATAGAAGAAGGTAGGGAGGCTGCCCGCTTAGCCGGTATAGCCCTACTAAAGACGCTAAAATCTGAAATTGGGAATTTAGATAGGGTAAAGCGCATTGTGAAAGTCTTAGGTATGGTAAACGCAACACCGGATCTGACTGAGCAACCAAAGGTAATCAATGGTTTTAGTGAGTTCATTGTTGAAGTTTTTGGCAAAGAAAAAGGGCCGCATGCGCGCTCTGCAGTAGGTTTAAATTCTTTGCCTTCGGGCATTGCAGTAGAGATTGAAATGATTGTGGAAATTGAATAAATCAAATAAAATGATGACAATATGAAAGTAAAATCTATTATAGCCCTATGTCTGTTTTTTTGTCTTGGTAACAGCGCATTTGCACAGGAAAGGTATAGCATCCTGATTAAAGGTGGGCATGTTATCGATCCCAAAAATCAAATTGATCAAGTGATGGATATTGCCATTGCAGAAGGAAAGATTGTAAAGGTTGATAAGCATATCGAAGGTGAGGCTGTACAGGTTGTAAATGCCGAAGGACTATATGTTACACCCGGGTTGATTGATATACACGGGCACCATTTTTTTGGTACAGAACCAAACAGCTATCTAAGGAATAGTTTTACAGCCCTGCCACCAGATGGCTTTACTTTTAGAACTGGCGTGACTACTGTTGTTGATGCGGGTAGTCCAGGTTGGAGGAGCTTTGAAACCTATAAAAACCAAACCATAGCACATTCTAAGACAAGAGTTCTAGTTTTTCTGAACATTATTGGAGAGGGTATGAGAGGGGGAGCATATGAACAAAATATGAATGATGCCGATCCCAAAATGGCCGCTCTGGTCGCAAGGCAAAACAAAGAATACATAGTAGGTTTCAAAGTAGCTCATTTTGAGGGTTATGACTGGACTGCTGTAGATCGAACGGTAGAAGCGGGTAACCTTGCTAATTTGCCCGTTATGGTAGATTTTGGTGGTGCCGAGCCCCCCTTACCTCTAAGTGAATTGCTGTTGAATCATTTACGCAAAGGGGATATTTTTACCCATTGTTACACCCAGCTTCCCGGTAGAGAGTTTATAGTCGATACACTGACCAAAAAGGTGAAGCCTTTTGCATGGGAAGCAAAGAAGCAAGGACGTTATTTTGATGTAGGATATGGTGGGGCGAGTTTCGCCTTTTCTCAGGCAATTCCTGCCATAAAAGAAGGGTTCTATCCAGATGGTATAAGTACCGATCTACATACAGGAAGTATGAACGCTGCCATGAAAGACATGCTTAATGTAATGTCCAAATTTTTGGTAATGGGCATGGACCTTTCTAAGGTAATAGCGGTCAGTACTTGGCAACCCGCACAGGTAATTAAAAGGGAGGAACTGGGGAATCTCAGTGTAGGAACAGAAGCCGATATAGCAATTCTAGCATTAAAAAAGGGGGATTTCGGCTTTTTTGACCGTGTAGGGTACAAAATAACTGGCAAAGAAAAGTTGGAGTGTGAAATGACTATCAGAGCAGGAGAGATTGTCTATGACCTAAACGGTATTGCCTATCCTATAGTTGTAACCAAATAATTGAATTGAGATTTTTTACCATTGTCATAAATTGTTTCACTGTTAAAGATATGTAAAATGAGAAGAAGAGAACTATTGAAATATTTATCGGTCGTGCCTGTTGGCGGAGCGATGAGCCAATATGTTGATTTTGGCAACGAAGACCATCGTGTTTTGTCAAAGGCGCCTCGCAATCTGTTTGAGGAGTTAGGTGTGCGGACCTTTATCAATGCCGCAGGAACTTATACTGCAATGACTGGTTCACTGATGCGTGAAGAGACGCTGGAAGCCATTAATTATAGCGCACAGGATTTTTGTATGTTGGACGACTTGCAGGATAAGGTGGGCGAACGGATCGCTAAAATGGTACATGCAGAGTCCGCCGTTATTACCTCGGGCTGTTTTTCTGCCTTGACATTAGGCCTTGCGGGTATATTGACAGGTAACGATCCGGATAAGGTATCTCTATTGCCACATATTGATGGTACCGATATCAAATCAGAGGTGATTTGCCAAAAAGGACATAATATCGGCTATGGGCGGGCGCTAAAAAACACGGGCTGTAAAATTGTTTTGGTAGAAACTGCGGAAGAAGCAAAGAATGCTATCAATGAGCGGACAGCGATGATGTTTTTTGTACACATCATGTCAGACCAAGGTCAGATACAACATCAAGAATGGTTAGATATAGCAAAAAAGTACGATATCCCGACAATGATTGATATGGCTGCCGACGTTCCGCCTGTCTCCAATCTTTGGAGATTCAACGACATGGGTTTTGACTTGGTATGCGTCTCTGGAGGGAAAGCAATGAGAGGCCCTCAAAGTGCGGGCATACTTATGGGAAAGAAAGCCCTCATCGATGCAACGCGTTTAAACATGTTTCCCAGGGGAGATACCATAGGAAGAGGAATGAAGGTAAACAAGGAAGAAATATTGGGGATGTATGTTGCGTTGGAGAAGTTCATGAATTTGGACCACGAGAAAGAATGGAAAGCCCAAGAAGCAAGTGTAAACCATATTATCAAAGCAGTAAAATCGGTATCGGATAATATTTTTACAGAAATTGTCGTGCCTCCTTTGGGCAATGTAACACCTACTTTGCACATGAACTGGGATGCAGATAAAATCAAAATCAACGGCAAAGAATTGCAACGACGACTTCGGGAAGGAAATCCTTCTATAGAAATAGCGAGTAGTGAAGATAATAAACTGGTGCTTACCGTATGGATGCTAAAGCCCGGCCAAGAGAAGATAGTTGCTGTCCGATTAAAAGAGGAAATGCTAAAAATGGTTTAAGATATATGAGCTCATAAGCCCGCTTCTGTGAGTCAAACTAACTCCGTGTATGTTTTTTTGAGTAGCCTTTCTAGGCTACTCATTATTCCATTTAATGTTATGCAAGCGCCGTAACACGGCATATTGAAACCATACCGTGCCCTACTTGTTGTAATTTGAACTTTGTAACACTTAAAGCATTACACAATGGATTCACGTCGCGATTTCTTGCAAAAGGTTGCCTTGACGGCTATTAGTATTCCCTTTTTTTCGTTCAGTAGGCTGTCTGCAGAACAACAAATCAGCCAGGCTCGCTACGACGGCCCAGTGCTTCGCGTGGCCATCATGGGCTTGGGCGGCTATGGCACTCGCGTAGCAGAAGCTATGCAGTCTTGCCAGCGGGCCAAACTGGTTGGCGTCATTAGTGGTACACCGGCCAAGATAAAGGCTTGGCAATCAAAATATGGCATTCCGGCCGAGAATTGTTACAACTATGAGAATTTTGACAGTATCAAGGACAATCCCAATATCGATGCTGTATACGTGATTACCCCCAATGCCTTGCACCATGGACAGTCGCTCAGAGTGGCCGCTGCTGGTAAGCATGTGATATGTGAAAAGCCCATGGCCTTGAATGCGCGTGAGGGGCAGGAAATGATAGATGCCTGTAAAATGGCGGACGTAAAATTGCTGGTAGGGTATCGTCTGCATTTTGAACCGAAAACCTTGGAGATCATCCGGATGCGAAATGACGGTGAACTAGGGAACATCAGATTTTTTCAAGGTCTGTCTGGCTTTAGGGCGGGCGATCCCAATCAGTGGCGATTAGACAAGAAACTTGCAGGTGGCGGGGCGTTGATGGATATTGGCATATATGCCGTGAATGGTGCTCGCTATATGGTAGGAGAGGAGCCTATTTGGATCACGGCACAAGAAACCAAGACTGATACGGTTAAATTCAAGGAAGGGGTGGATGAGACGATACAGTTTCAATTGGGCTTTCCAAGCGGTGCGGTAGCATCCTGTCTGTCAACCTATAATATGGACAACCTAGATCGCTTTTTTCTCAACGGAGAAAAGGGATTTGCAGAGCTGCAGCCGTCAACTGGTTATGGACCTCTGAAAGGAAGAACGCATAAGGGAGAGCTGACACAACCGCATTACACCCATCAAACCGTTCAGATGGATGCGATGGCTGGCATCATTTTGAATGGTGATAAGCCAGTGGTGCCTGTTGACGGTGAAGAAGGGCTGAAAGATTTGAAAATCATAGATGCTATATATAGGTCTTGTAAAACGGGCGAAAGGCAAGTATTGGAGCTGTAAAATAGTGAGTCGTTTGAGAAGACAATTGATGGTTTTCTCATAAACTAACCCTGGCATTTGATAAACCGATTGCAAAATTTAATCTGTAATTCTGTAACTTGCATGAAGATAAGTTGTCTAAAATATGCGAAAGACGATGGAAGCTCGATAATTATCAAATCCAAAATGAAGAAAAATCTATTTTTATGTTCCCTAGCGCTGTTGTTGTGCCTGGGGTTGCAAGCACAAGAGAAGGAAACGGCGAAAAATGCTGCTGATACAACTAAGAAAGCAGCCGCTGATACGACAAAAAAGGATCCACCGACGCCACCAAAACCTACTATAGCCGACAAAACAAAATCAAGTGAAAAGATTGAGGGGCTCTTTACCGTGTATAGAGATACAGTGACAGGAAACCTGCAGTTGTATGTTGCTAAAGATCAGCTAGGTAAGGGTTATATTTATCAAAGTTTTTCCATGGGCGGCCCCACCAGTTTGTTCCTCAATCAAAATATGATCAGAACAACGTGGCTTTTTGATATTCAAAAAAGTGATGACAAGGTGGAGTTTTTGCAAAAGAATACGAATTTCTATTATGACAAGGACAATGCGGTTAGCAAAGCCGCCAACGTGGATGTGGCAGATGCCGTGTTCTACTCTGAAAAAATTAGTGCCGAGGACAAGGATGGCTATTTGATTTCCGTGGACGGACTTTTCCTTGGAGATAAACTAGATCCCGTGAAGCCCGTGTTTCCTCCGGGCATCCCTCCAGGACTGGTGTTCAATTTGGGAAATCTCAATACTGCCAAGTCTAAGTACGAGAAAGTTCGTTCGTTCAAGAAAAATACAGATGTGGTGGTCAACTTAGCCTACGACAATCCAGCTCCGTTGAACGGTGGAGGAAAAGACATTACAGATGCACGCTACGTACGCGTGAAGATGCAGCATTCATTCCTGGAAGTGCCCGATAACGACTTTCGTCCCAGGAGGGATGATCCACGTGTAGGCTATTTTGGTGCACAAGTAGACAATCTCACATCCATTTCGCCTACCCCCTATAAGGATTTCATCAGTCGCTGGTACTTAAAGAAAAAGGACCCTACGGCAAAATTGAGTGAACCCGTAGAACCTATCGTATTTTGGATAGAAAATACTACTCCCGTAGAATACCGGGCCATTATCAAGGAAGCTGGCGAAAAATGGAACGAGGCCTTTGAGGCAGCTGGTTTCAAAAACGCCGTTGTGATGAAGCAAATGCCCGATACGGCCACGTGGGACCCGGCAGATATTTCTTATAACGTCATCCGATGGGTGTCTTCGGCCAATCCGTCATATGGTGCCATTGGGCCAAGCTTCTATAATCCGCTCACAGGACAGATATTGGGTGCCGATATAACCGTGGAGTGGAAATCGGGCGCAGGAACTCCCGTGATGGACGATCTCTTCAACGGTGGAAATGCTGCCATGTCCCTCCCTTGGGAAAATCCCGTTGAAGCTTCCAAGTCCATGCACGGAAACGGAATGCAGCACAACCATATGGCCTACTGTGATTTAGCACAAGGATTAAGTATGCAGTTTCAATCGGGACTGACTGCTATTGAAGCCTTGGACGCCGATTTGTCCGAAGAGCGTAGGGCAGAGCAGGTAAGGGAGATGCACAAGCAGTTTTTGTACTACCTCATCATGCACGAAATGGGACATACTTTGGGGCTCAATCACAACATGAAGGCTACTCAGATGCTCAGCCCAAAGCAAATGAACGATGTGGCACTTACGCGTAAAATCGGCTTGCAGGGATCGGTGATGGATTACCCTCTGGTCAACGTAAGCCGCGATCGTAAAAAACAGGGCGACTATTATACGACGAAGGCAGGCCCTTACGATCTTTGGGCCATTGAATATGGCTATGCCCCATTTAGCGAGGCAGAGGAAGAGGCCCAGCTGAACAAGATATTAAGTCGCAGTACCGATCCGCAATTGGCTTTTGGCAACGATGCGGACGATATGCGTAGCCCTGGCAACGGCATAGACCCGAGAGTAAACATCTACGACCAGACCAATGACATGATGGCCTATGGTGAGGAACGGTTCCTATTGGTCAATGACATGTTGCCCAAGCTGAAAGAGCGTTTCAGCAAGCCCAATCAAAGCTATCAGGAACTTCGGCAGCGATATTTGCAGCTCAACGGACAACGGGCAAGCGTAGCTGCGGCGCTCAGCAGGTATATCGGTGGTGTATACGTGGATAGAAGTTTCGTGGGACAGAAGACCAGCGCCGCCCCTTTTACCCCCGTGCCCGTGGCTGAACAAAAAAAGGCATTAGAGCTACTCAATCAGTATGTGTTTGCGCCGGATGCTTTTGACGCCGATGCGCCACTCTTCCCATACTTGCAGATACAACGTCGTGGATTCGGCTTCTTTGGCAATACGGAAGATTACAAGCCGCAAAGCAGCTTTATATCCTTGCAGTTGAGCGTATTGGCGCATATACTTCATCCTACTACCCTGACCAGAATAAATAATAGCGGTCTATATGGCAATACCTACTCGGTAGCCGAGGTGATGAAAGATTTGACAGATGATATCTTCGATGCCGATTTGAAGTCAGATGTCAGCCTGATACGCCAAAACTTACAGACAGAGTTTGTGAAGGCTGCCAGTGGCATCGTGGCTGCGCCGGCAGGTTATGACAACGCCAGCAAGGCAGCTGCACTTGCTACCTTGGTCAAGGTAAAGAATAAGCTGTCTGGATCGCTTTCTGGCTATGATGAGCAAACAAACGCCCATAGGGCCAATCTGGTTTTCTTGATAGATAAAGCGACTTCCGTGAATATCAAATAGCTATTAATATAACAAGAAAAAGGGGGCATTCCTCTTTTTCTTAACCTTTCAACCCATTCTTTTTCATCTCTTTCACCGCATAATCTACCGCCCTTGCTGCCAGTGCCATGTAGGTGAGCGTAGGGTTTTGCGTGCCCGTGGAAGTCATGCAAGCACCGTCGGTTATAAAAACATTCTTACAGAGGTGCAGTTGGTTCCATTTGTTAAGTAGGGAAGTTTTCGGGTCGTGCCCCATACGCACGCCCCCCATCTCGTGGATGTCGTTCCCTGGTCTACGGTTGTCGTCATGTGTTTTAATATTCGTGAATCCGGCATTTTGAAACATTTCGCTCATCTGTTCATAATAATCCTGCCTTAGTTTCCTGTCGTTCTCATCATAATCTATCGAGATACGGAGTAAAGGAACCCCCCAATCGTCTTTCTGTTGAGTGTCTAATCTAATATGGTTGCTTTCTTTAGGGATGGTTTCTCCCATCATGTGCGAGTTTACCCGCCAAGGGCCCAGTTGGGGATTCAATAGGTTTTCGATCAATGCCTCGCCCGTAGCAGAAGTGTCCCGTACTTCGGCACGGGACGCACCAAATCCGGCGGCGTAGCCCCTTAGAAAATCTGTTTCCTGTTTGTAAACATTCCTAAATCGGGGAATATAGCCACCTCCGGCCGGGTTTCTCCCATCCGTTTTGTACTGCAATAAACCGTCATATTCAGCAGTGATCACAGCCGTATAATTATGGAAAGCAATATACTTGCCCAATAACCCATTGTCATTGCCCAATCCTTGGGGGAATCGCGATGAAATGGAATTGAGTAAGATCAGGTTGGTATTCAATGCGGAGGCATTGATAAAAATAACAGGGGCAAAAAAATCGATCTCTTCTTTGCTATTGGTATCAATGACTTTCACTCCGGTGGCACGTCCCTTGGCCTCATCATAAAGGATGGAATGGACCACCGAAAATGGACGTAAGGTCATGTTGCCCGTTTTTTGTGCCCAAGGCAATGTGGATGAGTTACTGCTGAAATAACCCCCAAAAGGACAACCGCGTTGACAGAGTATCCGGTTCTGGCATTGTACCCTACCCTGGTCTATATGGGTTTGATTGGGTTTGGAGAGATGGGCACATCGCGCACTGATGATATGCCTACCTTGGTATTTTTCTTTTACGGTTTTCCTGAAATGGTCTTCAACGGCATTGAGTGGAAAAGCAGGCAAGAAATCGCCATCGGGCAATTCTGCTAAGCCGTCTCTGTTTCCCGAAATTCCTGCAAAGCGCTCCACATGGCTATACCAAGGGGCAATATCGGCATAACGGATGGGCCAATCTACCGCAAAGCCATCGCGTGCAGGGCCTTCGAAGTCAAAATCACTCCAGCGTTGCGTTTGTCTGGCCCACATAAGGGATTTTCCCCCTACCTGATAGCCCCTGATCCAATCAAAGGGCTTCTCCTGTACATAAGGATGTTCTTTGTCCTTGACGAAGAAATGCTTGGCATCCTCCCGATAGGCATAACAACTAGCAGCAATGGGGTTTTCTTCTTGTTCTTTGAAGGTGAGTTGGTTGCGATGCTCAAACTCGTAAGGGTACATATTGGTGGTGGGGTAGTCTTTCACGTGCTCCACTGGTCGGCCACGTTCCAGCACCAAGGTTTTCAGCCCTTTTTCGGCTAGTTCTTTGGCCGCCCATCCGCCACTGGCACCCGAACCGATGACAATGGCATCGAATGTTCTGGCCTTTTCGCTATCTATATTGATGTTAGACATTTGTATCGTTGTTTGTTTAGCTTGCTACCGGCGCGTAGCCATTGTATCTTCCTGGAACCAGTTCGTATTTTTTGAGGTCTTTCATTACATATTCCGAATAGAGGAAACCCTGTATGGTATGTGATTTGACCATTTTATAAAATTCCTCCAACTTATCGGCCTTCATATTGCCTGCGTTTACTTCCTGAACAAATGCTGCCTGCTCATCAGCAGAGCCTTTTGCGAACGACTTGCCCAAGTGTTGACGCGCTTGCTTTTCAAACGACCTTATACCTTCCATAAAGTCGTGCTGGTCTTGTTCGTTATGGCAATCATCTACCATTTTCAGCACAAAAAGATGGAGATTAAACGATTTAGCCTTTGGCAGATTTTTAGTAGGCAATATGTTTTCTACTAAGGTCGCCAATAACGTTTCAAGGTCACCGCTTATATTCAAATTAATGAGCTGTATGGATGCTTTTTTCGACGGCTCATAACATGCGGGAATCAATAGGGCTGCACCGGCCACAGTCAATAAGTGCTGAATGGCTATTCTACGGTTTATAATATTATTCATGCTGTTTTTTATCGATACAAAAACAAGTTCTAAAGTAAGAATTTATTGGTAATAAACCAATAAATAAAATTCATTCCAGTTTTTTCCTGAAGTAGTCGATGGTTTTGCCTATGCCAATATCCTCCCTTCCGTATGGATAGGAAGTAAGGTAGGCGGAGGCCACGGTCGGGTTTCCGTCTGCAAATGCCGTCCACTCGGATAGGGTCCTGTCGTAGTACTCGAGGTTTTCCCTCAGTTTGGCCAGGTCGATTTTCCCCGTTTTCTCCCCGGCGTAGGCGTTTAGCATGACCTTCCACGCGGCATCGAACAGCTGGAACTTCATCCTGCCGTAGGTGGACGACAGCCGCACGAAGCGCGAGGTCTCCCCGTCGGGAAAGTGGAGCTTTTCGGAAAGGCGCTCGATCTCTTTCCATATCTCGAGCGCCTCGGTTTTTTCGTCCAGGTAGGCCTGTGCCGTATTGCGTGCAATTATGCTGTCGAAGTAGGGCCTCAGGAGGTGGAGCCCGGAGATGTTGTCGTCCCTTGTCCAGTTGACGTACACGCCCCCCATCATGCTGTAGTGGCCCCTCATGACCCCCTGTGCGGACATCAGGCACAGCCTGCGGAACAGGGGTATTTCCGCTTCGGGCAGGCCCCTCGACAGGGCAAAATCGCGGAATACCTCTTCCTCGCTCCTGTCGGGGTCCCTGGCCCATTGGGTGACCACGTGGGCGTTCAGCTCGGGCCAGAACTCGTTTGCGGCATAGGGTCCCCGCCACCCGCCGCCTCGCGACCATGTCCATACGCCCCTTATCAGCGGATTGTCCTTCACCTGATCGAGTGAATAGGGCCTGATACCTGCAGTTTTCAGTTCCTCGAAGCCGTTGATGACCCCGTCGGCGATGTAGTTGGCATGTGCCGCTTTTCCCTCGTACTCGCGCTGTGCCTGCACCTCTATGACCTGTTGGTGCCGGCCGATGCCGATGCAGGGGTTGAAGGGTACGCCGTGCCGGCTTGCCTCGTCCAGCCAGTATGCGTCAAACCCGGAATAATCCATGGAGCTATCGGTAATTGCCGAGCGCCAGAAGTCGACGATGGTGTGCTTTATGGAGAAATAGAGCCTTGGGTGGGGCTCTACCTGCTCGGTCACCTCGAGGTAGTATTTGGGCAGGGCGTGGAACTTGCCGAAGTCCCAGGTACGGTAGAAGAGGTCCTTGTCCCTGTTCTGGCAGACCTCTTCGCGGAGTATGTTGATGAGCGCCACGTGGTCCCCGTAGCCGTGTACCAGTGGGCTTCCCCCGGTGTGGTATGGGGCGTCCTGCAGGTAGGTCTCCCCGGTTCGGATGACCAGGCCGTCGAGTTGGGGGTAGCGCTGGAACATCTGCCCGATGAGCGACCGGATGCACTGCTGGGTGAAGGGCAGGCTTATGTCTATTTTCCCATCGCCATTGCACATGCCTTCCCTGTTCTTCTCCACCAGTTTTTTTGGGAAGACGAGCATGTCGAGCATGCAGTAGACCTTCAGCCCGGCCTGTTTTGCCGCCGAGTACTTGAGCTGGAGGGTGTCGTTCTTTTGCTCCACCCATTTCCTTGCCGGGCCACCGTGTGGAAAGATTTCTCCGTCAAAATCCTGCCAATCTATCCCGAACTGGGCTGCCTCGAAGAGGAAGAACACCTTGGCATCGTATCCGGTGGCCTTCAGGAAGGCGGGGTCCAGGAACCTGGAATCGGTCTGTGCCTCGCCGGGGTTGTGGTGCACCATGTCCATGGTGAGCATCTTTCTAGTCTCATCTTGCCTTTGTGCAAAAATATCGTCCATGCCATATAGCCACAAAAAAAGGTATAAAAGGCTGAAATAACGTGATCTGACCTTCTCTGTTGTGATGGAGAAAATGTTCATAATATTGGTTTTTGTGCTTTATATTCTCTTAACTGGCCTGTAAAAAACAAAGAAATGGTTATTTATTGTAAAACCATCACCTCCGATTCTTTTTTTATGACAGATTCTTGCGTATTGTTGGACAAGTCCCTTACATGCCTTACGGTCACTTTGTACGCATTGTCAAACCACATTACTGGACGCGCGTCCGGTGCTTGGGTTTCTATCTGAAAATTGTCGATCAATATGTTCTTAGCTCGTCTTACATACAAACCCGATCCCGGTAGACTGTGTCCCATCATGCGGTTTTCCGGATACTCTTCCAGACCCTCGGTCACAGGTCTGCTCAATATGCCTTTGTCCGATTCCGAAACGGTGTTAACTACTCTTATATCCCTTAAGGTGATATTTTCTACCTGTAAGCCGGGTGCCGCGGTGATGGTACTCGGTATTTTGCTACATGCATAAGCTATCACATTGCTGATGGTTACATTTTTCAGGGAGCCGCTCATGCCCTTGGGATGCCTCTTGCCTCCCAGTCGAATAAAGATGGGGGTCTGCACACCGCGCATGCTCATGTTGGAAATGGCCACTTGATCAATGAACCCTCCATTAACCACTTCTAGGGCAATACCCGAGGTACCACTTATACTATCTTTTACACCCTCTATTCGCTCATTCCATTTTCTTAGATGCGATACACTGGCAGGTTTCAATACGCAATTGCTGATAGCTATATTCCTGAAGCCACCATGTGAAGCGGTGCCAAATTTAATGTAGTTGCAATTGGATGCCAGTACGCAGTTGGTGACGGTTATGTTTTCACATATTTGATTGGCTCTGTCGCTTTTTAGGCAAATGGCGTCATCGTCTACATCGATGAAGCAATTGGATACGATGACGTCCTTGCTGTCTATATCTATGCCATCGTTATTCCAATTGGCATGTCCTAAAATATTTACCCCGTCTATGCGTACACCTTCATTACCCAATAGTCGTAAGGTCCAAAAAGCGGCATTTTTAAGAGTTATGCCCTTTATGTCGATTTTCCTGCTGTCACGGACATGAATAAGATATGGTCTTGTCATACCATTGTTGCCCTTCTGAAAGGCTTCTTCATCGCCGCTACCGTCAACAGTACCTTCTCCCGTGATAGAAACATTGTATACACTGTCCAAACGGATGAAACCGCTTTCGGAAAAATGGCGACCCAAGTACAGGGTTTCATTTGAAATGGCCTTTAATATGGACATTTTATGTAAAGAAAGGGAAACATTGTCCTTTAGGAAAATACCCCCAGAGCGGAAAATGCCAGAGGGGAAATATATTGTGCCACCCCCATCATCATGGCATTCATTGATGGCTTCCTGAATGATCGAGGTATTGTCAAAGATACCGTCTGGTTTGGCGCCACGGTCGAGGATATTAATATCCTTGCCATAACTAATTATAAAAGCAAACAGGCAAAAGAATAGCATGTAAGTTTTTTTAAGGTATTCGGTCATATTATTATTTTGAAGTATCATGAGATTTATATCTATTAATGGTTCATTAGGGTCGATCCGTTCTGAAAGGCGAAGCAGGTAGGCCTTCTGCATTAAAGAGATTGGCGCCGTCGGGATTGTCTGCCCATGCATATCGCACATGTACTGGATGGCTGATCTGGTCGTTCCATACGATTACTTTATCCCCCTCGATGCGTGCATGGGCCCATACGAATTTTCCGTCCTTGTCAGCAACGGAGAAATACCCTAGGGTGTCGCCGTTCCTTGCTACCAATCCGCTTCCGATATTGGTGAAGGAGAGGACGACTTGGTTCCCTTTGATTTTCTTTTTCTGGTACAATGGACCAGAATAAATCGATTTTTTTTCTTTATAGGCCACTTTCTGGGCTACAAGGGATAGTCTTTTGCCTACATCTTCCTTATTGGCGGGGTGGACATCGTTCCATTCGCCTATGTCGATGGCGACGGCCATTCCAGTTTTGGGTACGGACAAGGTCATGGCCTGTGCTTCCCGGAGTTCTGCCCATTGGCTCTCGGCAGGTTCTTTTACCGCAGGCAAATAGGAGGCAAGCTGCACATAGAGAAAAGGAAAGTTCCCCTGATGCCATTGCCTGCGCCAGTCGGCAATTAAAGCGGGGAAAAGGGTGCGGTATTCGGCCGCTCGGTTGGTATTGGCCTCTCCTTGATACCAGATGACTCCTTTTATCCCATAGGCTGTCAAAGGCGCAATCATGGCATTGTACAAACCCAGTGGTTTGTAAGGAAAGGCAGTGGTTTTGGGTTGCGGGGGTACTATTGCCCCCGCTTTGAATTTCCATATCCCCTCCAAGAAGATAGATTTGCCATTGGCGACAAATTGATATGGTTTATCCTTGATGAATCCGCCAGGACCACTTTTGTTCACCACACGGACGGCAATGGTGTTTTTCCCTACATGTAGCAGTGGGTGAGGTATCTGGTATTCCCTCAGGAAGTAGCGGCTATTGGTGGAGCCAACCTTCACGCCATTAAAGTAGGTGCTGTCATCATCGGCCATATGGCCCAGATAAAGAAGGGCATCACGTGTGACCATATCACTGGACAATTCTATTTCTTTCCGGAACCAGATTACTCCGTCGGTGTCCTCCATATCGGCTTTTTCCCAATAATTAGGCATATCCATGGTATCCCAACTGGAATCGTCGTGGTTTTGGGCCGACCATGGAATAGTACCATGGGCAAGACCACGATCTTCTGCCTTAATGCGATCGTTCCAGACTTTTAGGACTTGTTGGTCATGTGTAATTATACTGTTTACAAGTGAACTGTCTTTTAGACGAACAGCTTCTTGGTAGTAATGTGGAAATGCTTTCAGCGCTTCTTCGCTCAGCCAAGACTCTGCTGGGGTACCACCCTTGCTCGAAAGGATAAGGCCAATAGGTACATGATATTGCTCATATAGCGATCTGGCAAAAAAATAACCGACAGCAGTGAATTGTAGTACGTTTTCGGGATTGGCTTCTTTCCATCCATCGGATTCCACATCATCCGCTGGCGATTGGAAATCGTATGTCTGCTTTACCAAGAACTGTCGAATAGCGTTGTTGGCAGAGCTCGCTATGGCTTGCGCGTACTTTGCTTTCACCCGATCCATCCAAAATTCCATATTGGATTGCCCGGAGCAAACCCATACGTCACCTATGAGGATATCTGTGATTTGGATGTGATTTTCTCCTTCTATTTCCATGGTATAGGGACCGCCGGCTTTCATGGGATGTAGGGGTAGTGACCACTTTCCGTCGGATCCCGTCAAGGTGGTATACTTTTGTCCATTGAAAAGCACTTCTATTTTTTCACCCGGTGCTGCCCATCCCCAGATGGGAATCCTCACTTCACGTTGTAATACCATCCCATCACTTATTAGGCGTGGGAGCTTCACTTTTGCCTGCGCTATGCCAATGGATAATTTAAGTAACAAGATGTAAGGCAAGAATCTGATGATGTGTCTCATGTTTTCAAGGATAAAAATTCATTTAATTGAGCGTCAATGTCTGGGCTTGTTCAACGGCATTGAATCCATCTGTTATGATTTTTATTACTTTATTAGGTACATCAGCTGTTGTAAACTGAATGGTCACTGTCTTTGACTCGCCGGGCAGGAGACAGAAGAAGTTATCCGAATAAAATGCAGGTCTTATACTTTTCCCTTTTTCATCCTGCAATTTCAATTGGGTAAAAAAGGATAGGGTTTTTGACGGATTCTTTACCTCTACGGTTACGACTTCGCCATCCAGCCGGATAGCAGAATTCAATCGTACCTTTTCCAATTTGTTCATTTCCTCAAAACCCGAGACCGCAGGTCCCGTCATGGTCCAGGCGCCATGATAGTCATCTTTGGATTGCCAATAGAACGATTCCGATACCAGCTTTCCGTCGGTATCCTTTAGTGCTAGTTTGATGAAGTGTACCTGGGACAAATCGTTCGGAAATTCCAGGAACAAAGCGTCCTTTACCAGACCGTCTGAAGGGATATCGATGACCGCCGCTTTCTCGGATACTTTCTCGGAGTGTATATTATATAGGGTAGCCGTGACCGAGTAATTGCGGAAACTCTTTCTATAATCATTATAGACCGAAACGCTTTTCTTTAAATAGTCATATTGGGGATGTAATGGCTGCAATCCATTTTGCGAATAGTATAAAGCGGCAGTGGGCTCCAGGCTCCAATCGTACATGCGTCCACCTGTTTGCCGCATAGGACTGTTGTGGTACCAGAATAAAAATCCGGAAGCGAAGCGGTCGCCATAAGCAAATTTATTGTAATTCCATACTTCCCATATAGCCCTGTAATTCAAGGCACCCACGAACTGTGCCTTTTTGGCAAATTCCGTTATGGAGTTCGATTTTCCAAACATATCCACTGCTTCGCGGTATTTGGTAGTAATCTGATGGAAACCACCGCCATCCAAATAATTCCATACGCTATCGTTAATGGGCCATAAGTCTTTTTCGTCCATCATCTCCCTGAGCGACTCGATAGTAGGCAAGCACGGCGTACCGTATTCGGGATTGAAACCATCCACGCGACTACCTCTTTGGGAAGCCGTATTTTCAAAATACTGCATCGGATTTTCATATTTGTACGGACTACCATCGTGTACGCCGCAACATTCGGATTGCATCTGATATCCTCTCGTTGGGTCGAGTTTGGCGATCAGTTCCCTTGCCCCGGGCATTTCGGTCGATTCGTTGGATGAAACGTGATAGGCCAAGGATGCATGGTTTCTGATTCTTTTTACGGTCGACTCGATGTTCTTAAGGTAAAGGGCGGTGTCGGTCGGATAGCGGGTATCACCCGTCATCCAATATTCATTCCAAACCAAGAAACCCATTTCATCGCATAGCTCAAAGAAATAGTCCGACTCGGCTATGCCGCCACCCCAAAAACGGATGAAGTTTAACCCCGCTTGTTTGGTATATGTCAGTTCTGCATGTGTCCTTTTTAAGGAGTTGCGAAGCATGGCATCGGGAATCCAGTTCGTTCCTCTGACGAATATGGGATATCCATTGACGAGGAATCTTCTGGAGCTGTCGGGCGTATGCTGATCTGATGTAATTTCACGGATTCCGAAACGGGTAGATATGCTATGGCCTACTTTTTTGTCCTGTATGAATGACAGATCAAGCTGATATAGGTTTTGTTCTCCCTTGTTGATGGGCCACCACAGTTTTGGATCTTGTATGATCAATTGTTTGTACTCTTCTGGATCAAAAGTTATCGTTTTTGCTTCATGGGGAAGCAAGGAAATGGTTTTCTCAAAAATGGTATTACCAGGGGATATCGTTCCTTTTAATGTTCCGTTTTGCCTGCTGTTCGAATGATTGGTTACTTCTACAGAAACAGTTTGCCGTGAGGAGGACGTGTCCGGCAGTGGTATTTTGCTGATGACAAAAGGATGTTCCAAAATTACTTCATCCGTGGCGAACAGCTCTACCTCTCGCCATATACCGGTATTCCGATCGCGCACGCCGTCCGGAAAGGTGAAGTCCCAGCCTGCGCTCATCAGCATGGTGACGTTTTCCCCGATCAAGCCATCTCCACCGTTGTGGTTTTCGCCCTGTGCGCCCGTGCGTCGTTCTGTTTTCAATCCGCTCTGCCCAGGCACATCTATGGGCAGTACATTGACAGCCAATGTGTTTTTGCCTTTTCTATCAGCAATGGATGTAATATCGAATTGTGCGCTATTGAACATCCCTGCCATATCGCCCAGTTTTCTTCCGTTCATCCAAATTTCGGCTCTATAATTTATCCCATGCAGTTTCAGCCAAAGGCGTTTTCCGGTAAAGGATTCGGGAACAGTGAAAGTAGTCCTAAACCAGTAATGATAAAACTCCTTGCCCACATCGGCCATGTCTGGAATGATTTTTTTGCTTCGTTTGTTCAGATCTCCAAAATAAGGGTCTGGATAGGCCTTATTGGCCACTAGGGAGGTCAAGACAGTACCGGGAATGACCGCATCCATCCAATCTTTATCTTGATAACTAAGGGATGAGATTTCTGTTCCGTCTGCCCCAACATCTGCTGCTTTTTGGAGTCGCCACGCCTGGGTTTCTCCATAGGCTGGATTGGAGTTAAGAAATACGGATTGCGTGGAAGAGGGTTTGCTCAAGCTGTGGGTTTGAGCATAATCCACGATATGCGTCGCGACCAAAAGTATAAAAAGAATAATACGCTTCATTGAAATTAATTGTTTATGGTTCCTGAAAGAGGGTTAATCTGTGACATAACCGGTCACATTCTCAAATTTATACTTTGGTCTATCATCATGTTGCAAAGTGTTGACGGTTACGTTCTCAAAAGCAATGTTTCTGGCATGGCGTACGTAGAATCCATATGCGGGCAATACTACACCGAACATTCTGTTTTCAGGGTAGGCGTCTATTACCTCTGGCACTGCAGCATTGGCATCTGCTAGGGTACCTCCGCCCGGAACGGTAATCTGTACATCCTTTATTAGCACATGCTCTACTATACCCTCGGGCACTCCAGTAATGGAAGAAGCGATTTTACTCTCTGCTGTTGCGGTAATGTTGGAAATGGTCACGTTTTTAATGGAGCTGATGTTTTCGGAATAGATTCTGTCCCTGTCTCCAAGGCGAATGAATATCGGCGTCTGTACATCGGTCATTTCTATATTGGAAATCTGTACATCTTCCAAATAACCTCCATCCACTGATTCTACGGCAATACCTGCCAAAACGGTGTACTCTTGCGTTATGCCCGCCCAGGGATAAATGCTTTGCCAATTTCGAAAATTGTCTTCGGAAGCTTTGCTGACCGTACAATTGCTGACGGTGACGTTCTTGAACCCACGTCTGGACGCCGTACCAAATTTGATGGCGTTGCAGTTTGTCTTTAGGATACAATTGGTTGCGGTTATATTCTCACAAGGGACATATCGATCGCTCTTGAAGCAAAGTGCATCGTCATCTACATCGATAAGGCAATCCGCTATCTCCACGTTTTGTGCGTCAATATCCAGCCCGTCGTTATTCCAATTACTATGGGAGTAGATACTGACACCTTTAATCTTGACCGTATCGCAGGTAAGGAAATGAACCGTCCAAAATGCCGAATTGACCAGTTGTACATCTTCCAAGGTAATGTTGTTGCTGGCAATAAAATGGATCAATTTCGGCCTGCCTGCTGCCCCGTTGCCCAATAAAAAGGACGGTGCTCCACCTTGTCCGTCTATTTTGCCTTTTCCTATTATCTTTACATTTTCTACTTCTCTACCGTAGATCAATGCGGATGTTTCAATCGCTCCGGCATTGGGAAAAACCTGGTCATAATCGACCTTATGTGGACTTCCAAGTATAATGGATTCTTCTTCCAGTTCTAATGTCACATTCGATTTCATGAACAATGGCCTGGTAAAATAAGTGCCCTTTGGGAACACAACCGTAGCCGACTTTGCTGCACATTCATTGATGGCTCGTTGCAGTAAGGTGGTATTGTCTGTGAATCCGTCCCCAATCACTCCACAATCCAGTACGTTGAGGCGACCGTTAAGGGCTACTTCCGGGAAGTTGTCCAACGGAGGATCTACCGGGTCGGGTTCGTCCGTGTCAACTTTCTTGCAAGACCCCATAAAAATGAGCATTCCAATGCATATATAGGTAGTGAGCCTACAGAGCGTAATTGAGATATTTTTCATTTCTGTATGTTTTTTAAAGGTCTGCCACCTAGAGAACAGATGTGGCAGACCTGGTATTCATTATTTTATTTCCTTGCTACCGTTTACTGAACACTGATCGTCCATTGTTTGGTAACTGTACCATTGGGCGAGGTGATGGTGTATGTTTTGGGTTGGCTAAAATCTTGAAGCCCAGCGGACATTGAAGGGGATATGGTTACGCCCGTGGAGGCTGTGACAGCCATTTTGAGTCTGGTAATGTCTTCGCCTCCTCTCAGCACGATACTAATTGTACCCGCTTCGGAATTGATCGAAGCACTTTGATCTGCCCTGTTCAGATTTTGGTTGTATAGTTCCACACCGGTTATCTCCGCTCTTTCATAGACCGGGTCTATTTCAAAATCCACTTTAGCACATGCCATAAAGACACACCATAAGGAAGCAACGAGGATGAATATGTTCTTTTTCATGATATTTAGATATGAGACATTAGACGGAATCGTCTTGATACTTGAGTCTTATGTCTTGATACTATAATTAACAATTTATAATTAACCTTACCAATCGGGGTTTTGCACCAGGTTTGGATTTCTGTTTATTGCGCTTTGTGGAATGGGCAAAAGATAGTTCTTGGGTGCATTGAAGCGCTTATTAAAGACATTGAAAGGTGTGTACGTGATGCTGATTTCCCCAGTGGAAGCATTTCTCACATACTTTGCGTTCATGCCCCTGATGGGTTGGTTGAGGTATTCTTCTCCAGCCCTCCATCTGACGATGTCAAAAAAGCGTTTGCTCTCAAAAGCCAGTTCCACCCGCCGTTCATTGCGGATGCGTTGGCGCATTTCCGTCTGCCCCAGCCCTGTGGGCAGATCGGGTTGGCCCGCCCTACGCCTTATTTGGTTGACGGCATCATGTACACTGGCATCTGGCCCTGTCGCCTCGTTCTGTGCCTCGGCATAGGTGAGTAAAATCTCGGCATAACGAAGTACGATGACATTGCCACCGTCACCTATGCCCGATCGATTATCGGGACCGCATATCACAGGCTCGTTCTGGTGTTTGCGGATATAGTATCCCGTTTTTGTCGCCTCCGATTTGGTGCTGAACAAGCCATTGGGTAAATTGTTGGTTACCTCTATGCCATTGTCAAAGCGATTGGAGCTCAGCGAGAGCGGTGCGCCTTTCCAGTTAACACCATGATACAATATGGTTCCATATAGGCGCTGGTCCCTATTGGCATATGGGTTGCTGGCCTGTGCGGGGTTGTTCCAGTCAAATTTGGAACCATCCTGCATCTCGAAGGCATCCACGAGGTTTTGCGAAGGGGCAGAAAAACCCCAGCCATAAGCATGGCCAGGGCCTGGTACGCCGGGGGCGGCGATGGTTTGATATCCACCTTGAGTTCTGTATGGATAGGCGTACTGCACGTCAAAGATGACTTCTGCATTGCCTTCGTACGGTTCTAGAAACAAATTGATGAAGGCTTCCCGTTTTCTTTCGATAGTTGTTTCGTCTTTGCCAAACAGGCCGTACCTGCCCGCCAAATCGCCGTTTATCAATATATTGGCTGTTTCGGCCGCTGCTGCATAGTAACTGGCATCTACCGTACCAGCTCCATGGAGGTAGGCCACTGCTTTCATCCCAATTGCAGCACCTTTGGTAGCACGTCCATATTCTTCGTTAACTACTGTCAAGGGTAATTTATCTGCTGCGGTCTGAAAATCGCTAACGATAAAATCAAGCACCTCTTTTTCCGTATTGCGGCTATAGGCTATCTCATCTTCGTTCCTGTCCAGCGGCTTGGTAATGATGGGTACGCCTCCGTAGAAACGGAAAAGCTCAAAGTACAGCAAGCCACGCAGGAAATAGAGGTCGCCAAGATACCGCTCTTTCTCTGCCTCGGAGATAACGGTAGATTCGCTTAGCCGCTCGATTCCTAGATTTGCTTTTCGAATATTGGTATAACAAGGGTTCCACCGCCTGATTTGGGCATGTACGTTAGATGCCGTGAAGCTGAATTCGTTCCAGCCAGTATTGTTTATGGCACCGTCGTCCGTGAACATGTAATCAAATTGATAATTGTCTATGGCGGTGTAGCGGTACAGGGGACCATCCAGTGTTTGTTGATAGACATCGTTGATAAATTGCTTGGTGCCTGCCCCTGATGACCATACGGCGTCGTCTGTGACGGAAGACCGAGGATCGACATTGAGGAAGTCGTCACTACAAGAAACAAGTAATACAATGAAACAAATACTTATATTTAAAAATATTCTATACATGACGTTTTTTTTAAAAGGTTGCATTTAATCCGAATGATGTGATAAACTGTTGCGGATAGGAATTGTATCCCTGTGTCTCCACATCAAAATCGCGAGGTAACTTGGAATAAATGATCAACGGATTGTACAAATTGACATATAAGCGCAGATTCTTTATGAATGCTTTTTGGCTCAGCTCCGGATCAAAGGTATAGCCAAGTTGGACGGACTTCAACCGCACAAAGGAAGAATTGACCACCCAAAAATCCGAAAGTTCATAGTTGTGCGTTCTTTTGGTATAGGACAACCGAGGGTATTGGGCATTGGGATCAGGATTGTCCAATGTCCAGGAATTGATATGGTCTGCACGTGGTTTGTCGTTATCAAACGGAAAGCGTACTCCACGATCGGCCGAGCCCTGATTGTCCTGTCCTAAATAGTAGGAACTATTTCCTGTGCCTTGGATGAAAACGTTCAGGTCAAAGCGTTTGTAATCCAGACCCAATGTATATCCCCACATAATCTCGGGAACCCGTGTTTTTCCGATGACCACCTGGTCTTCCGAGTTGATCTTGCCATCGCCGTTGATATCCACATATTTGATGTCGCCAGGTAGGGTCGAGGCATTTTGAAAAGCCCAGTTGTCTATATCGTCCTGGTCTTGGAACAGACCTGCGGACTTGTATCCTCTCAACTGTCCGGTCGGCAAGCCAGTTTGGCGAAAACGTGGTATGTTATAGGTTCCTGCTGCCTCCCTTATTTCTAGCCTTTTGTCCCTTGTGAAACTGAATATGGCCGTGTGTCTCATCTGCAGATTGCCAATAGCTCCTTGGCTACTCAATGTCGTTTCAAACCCATACCGTTCGTTCTTGCCCGCATTCTCGTCGGCCAGACCAATGCCATATTCTTCGGGAACGACGGCATCGGGTGCCAAGATCATATCTCCACGTAGGTCCCGGTAAGCATCAAGTTCTACATCAAGCCATCCTTTCCACATGGTGAGGTTAAGAGCGACGTTGGCTTTCCATACCGTCTCCCAGGTCAGTCTGGTATTGGGTTCCACGCCCTCATAAACACCTTGTTCCTGGATGGGGTTGGTGCCCCATATTGCACTGTTTCGAATCAGGTACTGTTGGATGAATGCGAAATCACCACCCACGGGATTGCCCGATTTACCGTAAGATGCTCTTATTTTTAGGTCATCAATGGATGGTACCTGAAAGAAAGACTCTGCGGACGGACGCCAACCTATGGAAGCGGAAGGGAAAAGTGCCGACCTGCGGTCGGGCGCATATTTATAGCTCCTGTCGTACCTGCTGGCAAACTCGAATAGGTATTTTTGGTCGAAATCGTAATTTGCCCGAAAGATAAATCCATCTTGGGCCGTGCTGTATGACGTGCCACTATTGGCTTGAAATTCTTTGTTCGGACTGCCCATATCCAGTTCGGGGATCGTAAAATCGTACTCCCTTCGACTGGCCGTATATTCATTTCTTATTCCCCACCTACGTTCATAAACTGCTATCGCTGTCACATTGTGCTTATTGAAGTTTTTGGCATAGTTGATAAACCCTTGGGCGGTTTGATAGGTAAAGGTTCGGTTTCCTTGCGATAGGTTGGGTTTTGACCTTAGCCAGGCATTGTCCTCTATATATTCGCCTGTGGCATCATTGTAATTATAAGAGATGACCGGCTCGGTCCAATATTTATTATCCCAAGCTTGACGGTCATAATTATAAAAACCCCTGACAGATAGTCCGGGAATGAACGGTATTTCCTGCTTCAAGCTTAGTACCAGGCTTTGGTTGTTGTTCTTGTCCGATTTATCACCTCCTCCGTGCACCAGGTTCCACATACTTCCACCAATGGATGTCTGAAATGCAGGCAGTCCATTGCTGAATACATCGGGGTCTGTTGCCCGAAGACGATATACATTGAGCATGATGTCGTTGGAGTTCAATAAATTGGATTTTTTTTCGTCACCAATCAAGCTGATATCTACTGATAATTGCGTCGTAGGTGTCGCATTGATGTCCAGATTGGATCGCACGTTATAGCGATTCAAATCTTGATTGTCGCCGTACATGCTTCCCTGATAGAAATAGCCCATAGAAACAAAAGCCTTGATGTTCTCGGAACCTCCATTGAGGGAGAGATTATGATTTTGCGTGCGTGATGAACGGAGATAAGCGGACACCCAGTCGGTGTTTGGATATCTGTCCGTACCCTGTCTGTAAAGCTCCAGTACATCGTCTGCAATCACTTCATTGGGCCTGCCGTCCATGATAAGAGCCTGATTTCTCAGAGACAAGCCATCATAGGCATTCATAAATTCTGGTGTGTTTGTCGGTTCTTGTATCCCGTATTCTCCTGAATAATTGAGGACCATAGTGCCCGATTTACCTCTTTTTGTCGTGACCAGAATTACCCCGTTTGCGCCTCTCAATCCATAGGGTGCCACAGCCGAAGCATCTTTGAGGATAGATATTGTTTCAATATCCTGCATATTGATACGATTCCAATTGCGCTCTACCCCATCTACTAGTACTAGAGGGGCGTTGCCACGAAGCAATACGGCAGATGCATCGGCTCCCGGTTCACCCGTGGTTTGCCGAGTGATAAGCCCGGAAACATTACCCCCGAGTGCATTGGATACATTGGCCACTGGCCCCACTTTCTTTAGCGTTTCCCCCGATACGGTACTTACTGCCGCAGTTACACTACTTTTCTTCTGGGTACCATAACCCACGACCACTACCTCATCTAATTTGGCTTCTTCTTCATTAAGGGTAATGATAACCTCCGACTCGTTGGTAAGGGGCAGTTCTTGTCTCGAAAAGCCAATAAAACTAATCGTTAGCGTAGCCACCGAGGGTACCATCAAGGAAAACTCTCCTCTTTCATTTGTTTTGGTTGCTCGTTGTGGGTTCTCTTTCAGCGTAATGGAGGCACCTCTTATGGGCTGGTTATTGACATCTTGTACAATGCCCTTCACTAAGCGGTCCTGTCTGGATACGATTTCACTGATGACCTTTTTTATGATAACATTGTTTGATATGATCTCATAACTTAGATGCTGACCTTCGAGGCATTTGTTCAATGCTTCGGTTATGGAAGCATCTTTTAAGCTTAGGTCTACAGGACGTGTCGATTTGAGCAATTCCGCATTAATTAGGATATTAAAGCCACTTTGTTTGCGAATTTCCCGGAATGCCTCTTTCAGCGGTACCTGCCTTCGATCAAGATTGATCTTCTGGCCATAGCTTGTTGCAGTGGCCAAATGAATGCTCATTACGAGAAGGAGTAGGGTTAGCTTCATAATAAGGAATAATCTGACTACATCACGACGCAATGTCGCGAATGGCATTTCAATTATTTTTTTATACATTTGAAATTAGGTTTATTAAATATTGGTCCAAAAGATAATTGATAAACTGAATAGCCGCAAAAAGGCCATGGTCATTGGGAGCGCACCACCGCTCCTAATGATTCCTTTTTGTATAGACTATTGATGATGAACGTTTAATGAATTGTTTTACTCTTTTATCATGATCCTCCTTTCTTCTAATTCGAATTTTGCAGCTCCTGTAAGTTCCAGTGCCTTCAGCAATTGATGAATATCTTCCATTTTTGAAATGGTTCCATCCAGTCCCTTGTTGGATAGGTCACTTTCATAGACGACATCGACATTGTACCATCTGCTTATTTTCTTCATGGCACTCACGATATTTTCGTTGTTGAATAGGAAATAGCCATTTTTCCAAGCCAACACTTCTTCCATATCCACGTCATTGACCTTAATATTGTTCCAGCGATCAGATGTTTCTGCTTGTTGACCCGGTTTCAGTATCCTTGCCAGGTTGCCTTTCTCTACTTGCACACTGCCCTCTATTAGGGTTGTCTTTATACTAAAGTCATCCTTATAGGCACTAATGTTGAAATGAGTACCTAGCACTTTTATATGTGTATCTCCCGCTTTTACCACAAAGGCCTTATCCTTATTCTTTGCCACCTCAAAATATACTTCACCATTTATGGATACTTCTCTTACACCATCTTTAAATACGATAGGATAGGTGATGGAAGAAGCTGCATTGAGCCAAACTCTTGTTCCATCTGGCAAAGTGATTTCGTACTCTCCACCTTGTGGCGTACTGATGGTATTTGTGGCGGCATAGGCTCGCTTGTCGTCCACATCGTAAACCAGTTGGCCATTTTCTAAGCTAAGCCTTATGCCGTCTTGTGTAGTGATTGCTTGGTACTGTAGGCTGTCTACGGTGATAATACGGCCATCTGCTAGGGTTAATGTGGCCTGCTTTCTTCCCGGAACTACCTGATGCTTTTTATTTGACTGCTCGACATATGTTTTTTCACCTTGGATGTCTATTGCTGCTTGCTTAGAAGGATAGAAATAGAAGAGCATCAATAAGGCAATTGAGGCTGCAATTGCGGTAGGCAATAGGAATTTTTTCAATGCCCTAGGTTTTATTGATCTTGGAATAGTACTTTCTCTGTAGCGAACATCACGAATGATATTGTCATACATGGCTTGTGTGGGTACTTCCTCAGTTTGCAATGATTCGGTCAGTTCCGCTACTTCCTTCATGACCTCTTCCAGTTCCTTGTCGTCGTGATGTTGCTGGAGATATTGTACCAGTTCCTCAAACGTTTTGAGGGAGATACTACCATCCCAATAAGAGATAAGCAGATTGCGAAGCCGTTCCTTTGTCATTACAGAAAAATATTAATACGAACTTAATTCGGTTTATATATGCTGTAAACGAATTAAAAGCAAGGATGGGTAGGAAGAAATAAAAAAAATTAAGACAATAAAGCAAGTAAGAGCAAAAGATACATGATATCATGCTTGACAAAGTGCGATTTTAACGTTTTCAAGGCACACATTAAATGGTATTTAACCGTGTTTTTTGAGATATGGAGTTCTTTGGCTATCTCTTCGTATGAAAGTCCCTGCATTCTGCTCATCCTAAAAACAACTTGTTGTTGCTTAGGTAAGCTGCTTACCGCGTCTTCGGTAATTCGATTTAGCTCATTGCAAAATACAGTGTTTTCGGTGTCATTGGATAAGTGATCTATACGGGCAACTAAGTCATGCCTGAACTTCCTCACTACGGCGTCTTTTCTGAACATGTCAATGGTGAGCCTTCTGGCATGGGTAAAAAGATAGGGATATAATGGTAGGTCTTCTGAGAGCTTATCTCTGCTAAGCCACAGTTGTAGGAAAACTTCTTGCGTAATCTCCTTGCTTAGTTCTTCGTCTTTCACAAAAGTAAAGGCAAAGCGATAGATCTTTTCATGGAGTAATAAGTATATCTCCCGAAAAGCGCGCTCGTCTCCTGCACAGAGTCTTCTGATTAGTAAAGGGTCTATAGCACGAATTGCTGCCATGTTAAGCAGGTTATAATTGTTCGTAGCAAATAGAATGATAATTTTTTATATTTCAAAATACCGATGTACGATATCGATATTTTGAAATCGTTTTGATTACTGGGAGTCATATGGGATTATTGGCGACGGTGAGCGTATGAGTTTGGACTGGGCATCTATTCTTGGCGTTTACCTAACGGCAAATCCCGACCGTCCGTACAACGGCTTCAACGAATGGATTTCTACTCCTTGAATGATTAGGATAAAATCGCCTTTTAGTGCCGATGTGAAGAATTCGAAAGCAGCGTCTCCTTGTTTATTGGTGTTGAGGTTTGGATTCCAGTACAGCGTAGAAAGCATTTCAGGTGTTGTAGTGGAGTCCGCTTGAGGGAACTCTTCGGGTATGCTGATGTTTTTTAAGGCAATACTGTTGTCTTCTGCCGGCGGGGCAGTGAGACATTCGGTATAGCGGTGTGATCTTCCATTGTAGGTATATGTTGCACCTATTACCGGTCGAGAGCCAGTGCGGTGGTTGCGGCAATTCAAAATATTGTATTCGCACACGTAGTCCGCACAGTTGCGGGGGTACTGTCTTAGCAATTTTTGATAGGTGAGCGAGTCTAGGCCGGATACCTTTGCCGTAATCTCTACTGCTTTGAGATTTATCACACCCGTTATCAAAGGTAATCTTTCCGGAGGAGCGGTAGCTGTCATATAAGACAGGTGTTTGTCCGAGGATAATATACCAATGACTTGATCGTCAAAGCCGTCCAAGGGTTCGATAAGTGTAACACCGTATTTTTCTCTAAACTTTTCATCGGTAAGCAAATGGTTTTCTTGTCCTTCCCTTGCCAGCAAATAGCTTGGGTGAATGCTGAAAAGGCCATTTTGCTCTATGGGTATGGCAACATACCCCGATGCTGCAAATAGATGCATTTCTTGAGGCATTGCTGTCTTCTTCCGTTTGGGTTTTACCATGCCCAAAACACCGCCAGTGTTTTTCATAAGCTTGAGAGCTCCCTTTGGTTCATACTTTAGAACGTCCTGCCAGTTTGCTAATCTCCATTGTGCGGCTAGAAGCAAGTCGTCAGGACTGTCTGATCGGCTATAGAGCTGTTTTGGCTCTTGATAAAGTAGGGAAATGAGCTTTTCTTCCGACTGGACGATGTTCGTGTGGATTTTGTCATCTATGGTTCTGGTAGATGCGACAGAAACTGAAAGATTGCATACCACAGGTCTGCCAGCGGCATCCGCGATATGAATATAGCTCTTTACTTTTTGGCCAGTTCCAAAGTCTTTTTTTTCAAAGCTTATCTCTACATGGTAGTTTTCCTTATCGCGGCTTAGGAACAGTTTTTCGATATGGAGACTATCACGATGGTCAAATAGCGATAGACCTAAGACTTGCTTTGCACTATCGATTTCAGGTAACGTCAACAATATGGAATCTCCATTTTTTATGTTTATGGTACGGTCCCATAAGATATCCGTTGCTGATCTCAATACCAGTGTAGCTTTTTCGTGCATCCCTTTATTGTACACGATAGCCTTCCTTTCATTTTCAAGGTTTTTCAGCTTCATTGTCCAGCCCTGTCTCTTTATCGGAAGGGGGAATTTCTCTGTTTTTCTATGCAAATCGTTCTGTATTTGGAAACTGTAACCGTCTATTTCCCGCGGTAAAAAATCAAAAGCAGCAAGTCCATTTTTGTCCGTTATGACACTACGAATGATTTTTGCTCTGGAGAGGAGTGCAATTTTGGTCGATATCGGGCTCCCGTTTTGGTCGGTAGTTTCCAGTACTAATTTGCATGGTGTATCTACAATGATATCTCCATTACCTGCAAAAACGTTCAGCGAGATTTCTTTCTGTAAGGGAGGTAATAAAAGATTTACTTCTGCATCCGCGTTGCTCTTGTTAAAGATGGCCTCAAGCCGCATGGTTTCCGTATTCGCTATCGGTGGATATTTGAAAGCTATTTCTGCATTTCCATCTGCATTTGTGGAGATTTTGTCTTCTTGGATTACCTCACTTCTGGTAGTGAGCAACCTGTAATTGCCTTTGACATTTTTTGCAGGAGCACCCCTGCTTTCTGCTCGAAAGCGAATCTTCACATCGCTTCCGGGTTTTAGGGCCGAGGTATCGACAACATGAGCGGATACGCGAAGCATATTGCCGGGATCTGCAGAGACTTTTATCTCTCGATGAAAAATATCCCTAGTGCCAAAATTGATCATCCTATCGCTAAATGCGTATAAAGTGTATGTGCCAGGAAAGAGGTCGTTAGGTAGTGTTATTTCACCGTGCGATCGCACGTCGTAAATAGGGAGTTCCTTTTCTGCAACGATCTGTTTCCGTTCATTTAGCAATCTTATGAAAAGCACTTCGCTATCGATAATAGAAGTAGAGGGGAGATAGGCCTTGAACCACACGGTCTCGCCCGCCATATAGATGTCCTTGTCCAGATGGAGATAGAGATTGATGAATGGATGCTCCAATATATAGGCCCGCAACTGTTCCTTCAATCGTTCGATGTATGGATCTATGCCAAAGGAGAGGAGACATAGTAATGCCGTTATTGCTGAAAATAAAGTTATGACAGGTTTTTTAATAGGCATTGTTGTCTCTCCCTTTCACGTGCAAGATACGTATAAAGCCTTTAGTTGGGAAAGATGCTTGGAGATAACGCTATATGTCAAGTATGATAAGTATGTGATTTGAGCCTTTCGGCAAGGTTGGATGTAAACCCAATGTATATCTTGTCGTGTTTTTCGGAGTAGAGCGCGTATACGGTAAAAGTAGTGCTCATGGGCTTAGGTAAACTTAGTAGGGGCAATGCTACAAGTGTCGACCTTTTTAGCCACTATAAAGCTGTTTTAAATGCAAAGAACCTCCTCGAATAGCCCGAAAATCTTTATTTCAAGGGGAATCAAACGGAATATTCTTGGAAATCATCATAATACTGGATTTCACGCGATTGGTTAGCCTACGCTTTTTGTGTCCAATACTGACATGAGTTCCGTTAACGGAATAGCATCAACATTCTTGGCGATAGGAAAACGTTCGTTGCCGGGATAGACGATAAACCGTTGCGTGGCTCCTATATCTTCGCAGCCCAGATAGAAGCCTTTTGATGGCGTAGGCGATAGTGAACGCTTGATTTCAATCGCTATCAACTGTTTCCTGTTTTTCTCGATCACAAGGTCTATCTCTGCTCCGGCGGCGGTGCGGTAAAACCACGGTGTCATGCCTACGTGCAAGCAGGACAATAAATTCTCTATTGCAAAACCTTCCCAGCTTGCACCGACAATGGGATGGCCAAGTACGTCATCCAAGGTAGTCAGGCTCAACAGCGCATGTGTAATGCCGCTATCACGTATATAGACCTTAGGCGATTTGACCAAACGTTTCCCCACATTGCCTGACCACGGCCTCAATGTACGGATAAGCAATAAATCTTCCAGCAATTCGATATAACGCTTGGCTGTTGGGGCAGCGACATCCAAATTTGCGCCAAGCTGTGCAATATTCAGTTGGCGGCCCTGGCTATGGGCAAGCATTGTCCATAACCTCCGCAAGGTGGTGGCAGGTATCCTTGGCCCGAATTGAGGCACGTCACGTTCCAAATAGGTGTTGATGAAGTTGGTGCGCCAACGAAGGCTCGCCGCGTCGTTTTTTGCCAAATAGCTGTCGGGGAAGCCGCCCCTTAGCCATAGCGAGTCTCTGGCACTTTGCGTTTTTTCGGGTATTTCAGTAACGGTAATCCCCGATAATTCCTTGTATGCGATACGTCCCGCCAAGGACTCCGAGGATTGTTTTAGCAAGTCAAGCGAAGCGGAGCCTAAAATCAGGAATTGCCCTGTGCGGTATCCCTGTCTGCGTCTGCGGTCGATGACCCCACGAAGCACGGCAAACAGTTCAGGAACGCGCTGGATTTCGTCAAGAACAATGAGTTTGCCCGTGTGCAACTCAAAATAATCCTCCGGCTCTTTCAGTTTGGCGTGGTCAGAAGGGCTTTCCAAATCGAGATAGATCGGTTTGGGATTGACGGATGCGGCAATCGTTTCCGCCAAGGTTGTCTTGCCTACTTGCCTTGGCCCCAATAACCCAACAGCTGGATATTCATCCAGCAACTCTAAGATTTCTGCTTCTGCTTTACGTTTTACCATCCTTGCAATTATAATACAAAATGTTTGATTTGCAAGGTAAAAGATTTAAAAAGTTAGCAAGCTAGCTCGTTGTGCGATCTGAGCCTTTCTGGGAGGTTGGAGGTGAAGCCGATATATATCTTGTCGTGTTTCTCGGAGTACAGGACGTATACGGTAAATGTCTTGTCCATGGTGAAATCAGGTTGAAAAAAGAAAGGCCAGCGGAAACCCACCGGCCTTTAGTAGCGGGGACACGACTCGAACGTGTGTCCGCCTTTGGCGGATATGGGCCCGACGAGCTGCCAGAGTTCCACTTGCACTGGATATTTCAAACCCAACCGACTCGAACGTGCGGCCCAGCGGGCGTACCGGTCTATCCGTTATCGTTCCGGTTGACGATGTCCCTTATGAACCGCCGTCCGGCCCCGGACTTGAGTTGTTTCTCCCTTTTCATGGCCTCCTGTTTTGTTCTGAAGATCTCCATGTGTACGACCTCCCACGGCCTGAACCTGACTGTCCATCCCTTTTTTCCGAGCTCGTTGTGCGATCTGAGCCTTTCTGGGAGGTTGGAGGTGAAGCCGATATATATCTTGTCGTGTTTCTCGGAGTACAGGACGTATACGGTAAATGTCTTGTCCATGGTGAAATCAGGTTGAAAAAAGAAAGGCCAGCGGAAACCCACTGGCCTTTAGTAGCGGGGACACGACTCGAACGTGTGACCTTCGGGTTATGAGCCCGACGAGCTACCAACTGCTCCACCCCGCAATATATCTTTGATAATCTTATTGCTCTATTTCAAATATTTAACCAATCTACACAAAATTTGTTTTTAAAAAATGCTTCTTAAAGCATGAAAACAAATATTTGTTTTTCGTTTGATTGGAGTGCAAAGATATATTTTGTTTCTTTGCTGTGCAAATAAAAAATGAAAAAAATGGAGCACAAAGCAGGATTCGTGAGTATAGTAGGGAAACCCAATGCGGGTAAGTCTACTCTAATGAACTCATTAGTAGGGGAGAAGATGTCAATCGTGACGCCTAAGGCACAAACTACAAGACACCGTATTTTGGGTATCGTTAATGCCGAAGACTACCAGATTATCTTTTCTGATACTCCAGGGGTAATAAAACCCGTCTATAGTCTCCAGGAATCCATGATGAGCTTTGTTAACGGATCGTTGGTAGATGCAGATGTCATCTTGTTTGTGACCGATATTCATGAGCGGTATGATGAAGAAGACGTGCTCGAACGCTTGCGTAAGACCAATTCACCAATTGTAGTGCTTATCAATAAGATCGATAAATCCAATGAGCAAGAGGTGAAGGAAAAAATTGCCTACTGGCAGGAAAAGCTTCAGCCACAGGCCATATTTGCCATTTCGGCCCTCCATGGCCATAATATACATGGCATAATGGACTTCGTATTGGAAAATCTGCCTATTCACCCGCCATTCTATGCCAAGGATGAGTTGACCGATAAAACCGAACGTTTTTTTGTTTCGGAAATGATACGGGAAAAGATCTTCAAGCTTTATGAGAAGGAAATTCCATATAGTACGGAGGTCGTGGTGACTTCTTTTAAAGAGGAAGAGAACATTATAAAGATCAGTGCTGAAATCATTGTTGAGCGCGACTCGCAAAAGAACATCATTATTGGTAAGGCTGGTGCCATGATCAAGAAAGTGGGGACCTATGCCCGGCAGGATATGGAAGAGTTTCTCCAGAAAAAGGTATTCTTGGAACTGTTCGTAAAAGTGATTCCAGACTGGCGAAGCAAAAAGAATTACTTGAAGAGTTTTGGGTACGAGCAATAGTGTTGAACCTGCGTTCCGTTTTGGGCATTGGAATTGAATTCATAAATCACTAAATTTGCTTATCTCCAAAAGAGAGGTGGGCCATGCAAGACAATTTAGAGGAAATATTGCTTTCTAGAAAAATCCATCCAACGGCCATGCGCCTGTTGGTCTTGGATGAGCTGAGCAAGAGCGAGTCGGCATTGAGCTTGAATGACTTGGAAGGCCATTTTGAAAGAGCAGACCGCGTAACATTGTATCGCACCCTCAAAACCTTTGAGAAGCATAAATTGGTGCATCGCATTGAAGACGGAACGGGAGCACTTAAATATGCGCTCTGTGAGGCTAGTTGCGACTGTGCTCCACAAGATCTGCATGCACACTTTCACTGCAATAAATGTCAATCTACCTTTTGCCTCAAGGATTATCACCTAAGCCAAATGAAAACCCCGAACAATTTTCAGGTGGAAGAAATAAGCCTTGTCATTAAGGGGCTTTGCGAGCAATGTTCACATGTGAACTAAACTTTGCAATCGCATTGCATCCTTATCTCCTTACCTTTGTCAATATCAGCAATCGGGATCGATATGGAAAATCTAGTGCCTGCCAAAGTAAAGAAACCAACATGTGCTTGTTGCAGCGATGAAGTACATACACACGTTCACCAACATGGAGGAAGCCATAGTTCGATGGAAGGGCACGACCACGACCATAATCACGATACCAGTGGTTTAGGGTGGAAAGCCTATTTGCCGGCAAGCATTAGTTTTGTTTTATTGGGTATAGGCCTATTGCTCGATTATGTTGTCGAATTTCCGATATTCAGAGGCTACGTACGTTTTGTCTGGTATGCCCTTGCCTATATGCCCGTAGCTTGGCCAGTCGTTCGAGACGCTTGGGCAACGATCAGGCATTTGGATTTTTTCAATGAATTTACCCTAATGGTATTGGCGACGTTTGGAGCGTTCTATATTGGCGAATATCCGGAAGGGGTCGCGGTTATGCTCTTTTACGCATTGGGCGAACTTTTTCAATCAGCGGCAGTTACACGTGCCAGAAGCAACATAAAGGCGTTATTGGATATACGCCCCAAACGTGCCACGGTAAAGAGGGGAGCAGGCTTCATACAAGTAAATCCCGAAGAAGTACAGGTGGGCGAATTGCTACAGGTAAAAGTAGGAGAACGTGTGCCATTGGATGGCATCATCCTATCAGAGCAAGCTCAGCTCGATACGGCGGCCATAACGGGTGAAGGTAGGCCCAAGGTTTATAGGCGGGGAGAGGGGGTGCTTGCTGGAATGGTTGTATTGGATAGGGTTATAGAACTTAAAACTGAAAAGCTTTACGCTGACAGCTCCATAGCGCGTATCTTGGATATGGTGCAGCATGCTTCAAGTCGCAAAGCAAAAACCGAGCTGCTTATTCGTCGCTTTGCCAAAATCTACACCCCAATCGTGTTTTTTTTGGCGCTATTGGTAGTTTGTATACCCTATTTTTTTGTTGCCAGCTATAATTTCCATGATTGGCTATACAGGGGCCTGGTTTTTCTGGTCATATCGTGTCCATGTGCATTAGTGATATCCATTCCCCTCGGATTTTTCGGGGGCATAGGTGCGGCCTCTAGAAATGGCATTCTTTTCAAGGGAGCCAATTTTCTGGAGAGCCTGACCAAAGTAAACACCGTGGTGATGGATAAAACTGGAACTATCACAAAGGGAACATTTGCCGTAAACTATATGGAAACGGTACTTGATAAAGTGGAGTTTATGGCTTATCTCCAACATTTGGAAAGGCAATCAAATCATCCAATAGCAAAGGCGATACTAAATTACACTGGATCGGCAGAGCATGTTTTTGAGGTAGAGGAAGTGAAGGAGATAGCAGGGCATGGCATAGAGGCATTGGTGAATGGGAGGTGGGCGCTTGCTGGCAATGCCAAACTGCTAGAGCGATACGGTATTGCCTATCCAGAACAATTGAATATGGAGGTTGATACAGTAGTATTGCTTGCCTTGGACAAGGAATATGTTGGTTTCGTGCGTTTGGCCGATGAGCTCAAGGAAGATATAGTGGGTGGATTGCTGGCCTTGCGCAAAGAGGGCGTGAAAGAGTTGGTTCTATTGAGCGGAGATAGCGACGGCATTGTGCAAAAAACAGCCCTTTATTTAAAGCTAGACCGTGCATTTGGGAATTTGCTGCCCGAACAAAAAGTGGAAAACATAGAGGCGCTGAAAAAAGACAAACATAGGGTGATTGCTTTTGTGGGCGATGGTATCAACGATGCACCTGTCTTGGCCATCAGCGATGTTGGGATAGCCATGGGGGCCATGGGGAGCGATGTGGCCATAGAAACGGCCGATGTGGTTATTCAGGATGATCGGTTTGAAAAAGTGGCGACTTCCATCAAAATTGGAAAAGCTACAAAGGCCATCGTTTATCAAAATATAGTATTGGCTTTTGGCGTAAAGTTGTTGGTATTGCTTCTGGGTGCTAGTGGAATGGCCACCATGTGGGGAGCGGTCTTTGCCGATGTGGGGGTTGCTTTATTAGCCATATTGAATGCCGTACGTATACAGAATATGAAATTCGACTAACGACATTTACCCAGGTATATAAGGTACATCGCGATGGTACGAAAGAACCATCAGTGACAATTGCCTCATCATCGGAAACTAGAAAAAGCGGTTTCCCCCAAGTAACCAAATCGGGCAATAGGCTAATCTTCGCTTGGTCTGACGATAAGGAGAAAACCATCAAGATGGCCAGCCTATCCCTTTAGTCATTAATACTTGCGAATTGCTTAGCATTAATTGCCTTGTTTTTCGCTGTCCAACAGCATGTTGGCCAGACGTTCGTCGCGTTTGTAGATGTCTTTCCTGAAATTGAGGCGACCGTTTTTGTCAATAAAGGCCGTGAAATAGGCAATAAAAACAGGCAGGGTAGGGTTCAAAGTGACATATTTTTCCTTTCCGGCGTGCATGGTGGCACGGATGGCTTCCGGTGTCCATGTCGAGTCCCTTCTCAGCAAGAAATTGGCCAGCTTCTCCGGCTCGCTCACGCGTATGCAGCCATGACTGAATGCCCTACTATCCTGGCTGAATAACGACTTGGCGGGCGTATCGTGCAGATAGATGTTGTAGCTATTGGGAAATAAAAACTTGACCAATCCGAGGGAATTGTTGGGGCCGGGCTTTTGCCTTACTACAGGTAGGCCACCGCTGTTGCCCGTTATTTCCATATTATGGCGCGCGATGTAATTGCTGTTTTTCTTCATCCCGGGAACCACCTCGTTCCGCACGATACTGGGAGGCACATTCCAATAGGGGCTAAAGACCACATATTTCACCTGATTGGAGAAGATGACGGTTTTGTGCACTGCCTGTCCTACCACCACATTGCAGTCCCAATCGAGCTGGCCATCTCTGTATACGTGAAGTTTGAATTCAGGGATATTCACTGCGAGGTAATCCGTAGAAAGATCAACGGGTAGCCAACGGCAGCGTTCCATATTGACCATGATTTGCCTGAGACGAGCCTTTGGAGAGATATTCAGTTCAGTCAATGTACCAGGACCTATGCTGCCATCATCAGCCAAACCATGCCGTTGTTGAAAGAGATGTACAGCCTTTACGAAGATACTGTCGTAGTAGGTGCTTTGGCGGACAGTATCCTTATAATCGCCCAACAGGAATAGTCTTTCCCGTAGTTGGGGCAGTAGTGTGGACGAATCTCTAGGCTTAATGGATTTTTTGTCTAAGGCCAATTGCGGCCACTCCCTGTTTTCCAGTTTGCGGTACTGCAAGAGGTAGTGCCGCAATTTTTCATATTGCCGATAGACGGGTTCTATGGCCATGTCGTCACTATCGAGCGGTTTTTGCAATAAGCTATCCAGATAGTCTTCATAAGAAACCTTTTTTCTGGTCACGAACCATTCGTTCTTTTTGCTGGCATCGGCATCCATGCCTTCCCAGGCCATATGGGCAAATACGAAATACTGTGCCGTCAGCATCAGTTCGAGATCCGTAAGCGTATCATCTCCCAGATGTCCATAATTGTGCAGGAGCGAATCGAGCGCCTCGCGGTAAGGTATATCCTTTTCCAGTCCTTCATCTCTTAGATGGAGCATCCTATCGGCAAGGTTGTCCGCTTGCTCAATCAATCCTTCTTGGTCGTACCAGGCATAGGTATATTGCCTCTTGCTGTAGAATTGCTTCATGGAAGAGCTGTAGCTGCTAAACAGGGGGTAGGTAGAAAGGAATTGATCTAACGCCAGACTGTCAAATTTAAGTGTTTTTTGGTTGCTAAAGCTTCCAGGTATGGTCTTATCCCACTCCAGCAGGGAACTTTGCTTTAGGGAGTCGGCCTTTTCCTTTCTGCTTTTCCGTTTCTCTACATTGGTACAGGTAATAACCAGAAATAGCAAAGTGACTATATAGATGGTATTATTGACTACGTATTTCCTTTTCATGAACTCCTATTTGAATGGTTGTTGGTTCTTTTTTACTTTTTCATTCCTATCATCACCACGAAATTGTGGTAACGATAAATACAGTCCACTTCGGTGAAGCCCACCTTTTGCAGTTCATTGAGTTGCCAGGTGAGCGGAGCAAAGCGATCTAGTTCAGTCCTTTTGAAAGCATTCCTAATAGCCTCTTGATCGAGACCCGACTCAATGACCGCTTTTTTCCAAGACTCTTTGTAGAAATTGTCCAATGCATCGGTACGGCCTTTCACCTGGTCGGCATTGATGAACAATCCGTCAGGGTTAAGCGCTTCGTATATCCGCTCATATAGCTTGGCTTTCTCGTCGTTTTCCAAGTGATGGATGGAAAGGGCAGATACGATAATGTCGTATTTTCCAGGTAATTTTTTATTGCTGTAATCCGTTTCCAGGTATTGAAAATTACCTAGTCCAGCGAAGCGTTCTTTTGCCACTTCCAACATCTCCGGCGAGATGTCCAGCAGAGTGAAACGCAATTTTGGATTGGCCTGGTAAATATGGTAAGAAAACAAACCGGTACCTGCTCCGATATCCAGTAGGCTTTCGCCAGCTTTTCGCTCTTTGAGGAGGGGCAATGCTATGCTATAAAAATCGTTATAGCAAGGTATTAGGTAAGCCCGCTGCTGGTCATACTTCTGTGATATTTCGCTGAAACGCCTTCGTATTTCATCCATATGCTTGTCAAGGACTGATTAGAAAACTAAGGTAATGAAATATTTTGTGCAATGACAAATCTAAGAAGAATGGTTTTATCGCACTGTATTATTCCTGTTTCTGTGCGTTTCCATCATCGCCATGTCTTTTTCCTTTTTTTGCCAACTATTTTCAAGCTGTGGGGTTATCTTTATATCATTCCAAATCAAAATAACAAAATATGAGCTATCAACATATTCGCGAATTGCTGGGAGCAAAGGCAGATGAGCTTTTGCAGCATGAATGTAAGACTATTGACAAGTCAGCACTGCACTTGCCATCGCCCGATTTTATCGATCAAGTATTTGCGCAGTCCAACAGGAATGCCCATGTACTACGTTCATTGGAATCTATTCGTAATCATGGCCGTTTGGCAGGCACGGGCTATATTTCCATCTTGCCGGTTGATCAGGGAATAGAGCATACCGCTGGTGCTTCTTTTGCTGCTAACCCCGCCTATTTCGACCCTGAAAACATCATCAAATTGGCTATAGAAGGAGGCTGCAATGCCGTAGCAACTACGTTTGGCAACTTAGCCATGATGTCCAGAAAGTATGCTCATAAGATTCCTTTTGTCGTCAAGATAAATCACAACGAATTGCTTACCTATCCTACGAAATACAACCAGATCATGTTTGGATCCGTCGAGGATGCCTGGAATCTAGGGGCCGTAGCGGTGGGAGCTACCATCTATTTTGGATCCGAGGAATCCAGCAGGCAGATCGTAGAGGTGGCAGAAGCCTTCGAGAGGGCGCATGAATTGGGTATGGTAACCATATTGTGGTGCTATACGCGGAACAATGCCTTTAAGAAAGACGGGGTGAACTATGAGACAGCGGCCGATGTGACTGCACAGGCCAACCACATAGGGGCAACCATACAGGCCGATATCCTGAAACAGAAACTTCCTGAGAGCAACGGTGGATTTACGGCGATCAATTTTGCCAAGAGCGATCCTAGGATGTACAGTGAGCTGAGCAGTGACCACCCGATCGACCTCTGTCGTTATCAGGTAGCCAATGGCTATATGGGACGTGCTGGGTTGATCAATTCTGGGGGTGAATCAAAAGGAGCTACGGATCTGGCCGATGCGGTGCGCAGTGCCGTCATTAACAAAAGGGCCGGTGGCACGGGACTGATTTTGGGACGTAAGGCTTTTCAGCGGCCTATGCAAGAGGGTATAGCACTTTTGAATGCCGTGCAGGATGTATACCTTGCGTCAGAGGTGACCATCGCCTAGCGTTGCATGAAGAGGGCTGCTGTATCGGTTTTAGTTTTCACTTTTGAATTTTTACTTTTACGCCCTCATGGGATATAAAAGCTTGGCCGAATGCGTGGCCGATTTGGAAAAACATGGGCATTTGGTGCGCGTGAAGGAAGAGGTAGATCCTTATTTGGAAATGGCAGCTATTCATCTTCGGGTGTATGCTCAACAAGGACCTGCACTGCTGTTCGAAAATATCAAAGGGAGTAAGTTTCCCGCTGTTTCCAACCTTTTCGGTACCTTGGATCGGGCTAAATTCATGTTTCGCGATTCGCTCGATCAGGTAAAGATGCTGGTCGACGTGAAGATGGATCCCATGCAGGCGCTTAAAAACCCCTTTAAGTATGCCGGCGCTTCCATGCAAGCCTTATCGGCGCTTCCCATGAAGGTAGGAAAATCTGCGCCTATCCATTTCGGCAGAGCCAAAATCAGTGATTTACCCCAGATCGTCAATTGGCCCATGGATGGAGGGCCATTTGTCACCATGCCTCAGGTGTACACCGAAGATGTGACCAAGCCCGGTATCATGAACGCTAATTTGGGTATGTATCGCATTCAGCTCTCGGGAAATGAATATGCGCAAGACAAGGAGGTGGGGCTTCATTATCAATTACACCGGGGGATAGGCATACATCAGGGCAAAGCCAATGCCTTGGGAAAGCCGCTCAAGGTGAGTATTTTCGTTGGTGGCCCACCTTCGCATCCACTTTCTGCCGTGATGCCCTTGCCCGAAGGGCTTTCGGAGATGACCTTTGCCGGCGCGTTGGGCAATAGGCGCTTCCGCTATTTTTATGACGATGAGGGATTTGCCGTTTCTGCGGACGCCGATTTTGTGATAACAGGCACGGTGTACCCCGAAGATAACAAACCCGAGGGACCCTTCGGCGATCACATTGGCTACTACAGCCTGGTGCATCCATTTCCCTTGATGAAGGTCCATCGGGTATATCATCGCAAAAACCCTATTTGGTCGTTCACCGTAGTGGGCAGGCCACCGCAAGAGGATACCAGTTTTGGCGCTTTGATTCACGAGATAACGGGCAAGGCCATGCCCAAGGAAATCAATGGCGTGCATGCCGTACATGCCGTGGATGCCGCGGGGGTACATCCCTTGCTCTTTGCCATTGGATCGGAAAGGTACACACCTTATCTGAAGACACAGAGACCACAGGAAATACTAACTATAGCCAATCAGATCTTGGGTAAGAACCAGCTCAGTCTTGCCAAATACCTCTTTATATCGGCCTATGAGGATAATCCGAGTTTGGATATCCATGATATTCCTGCCTTTTTCAGGCACATTTTCGAGCGTTTCGACCCTACTAGGGATTTGCATTTCCATACCAAGACGACTATTGATACCCTGGACTACAGTGGCGATGGACTCAATGCGGGTTCTAAGGTTGTCTTTGCTGCTGCAGGAGATAAGGTGCGCGATCTGTGGACGGAATTGCCAGCTGGTTTTGCCTTGCCACGGCCTTTTGATCGTTTCAAATTGGCCATGCCGGGCATATTGGTCGTGGAGGGTAGCGCTTTTGTCGATTATGTTACGGAGCAGGCGCATATGGAGGCGTTTTCAAAGGCCGCTGCCGGTGTAGATTTTTTTGGCATAGGGCTCATCATCGTGGCTGATGATGCCGCATTTGCTGCGGAAAACGAGAACAACTTGGTTTGGGTTGCCTTTACCAGGAGCAATCCCTCGCATGACATCTATGGCATAGATAGCTTTACGGAGTTCAAGCATTGGGGCTGTCGTGGCCCTGTTATTATTGATGCCAGAATAAAGCCCCACCATGCGCCCCCTTTGGAGATGCCTATCGAGGTAGAGCGCAAAGTAGATCTTCTGGGGACAAAAGGAAAATCACTTTACGGTCTTGTCTGATTTTGGTCCCCTCTTGTAAATGATCAATCCGTTCAGGAAATTGCGGAGTATCTGGTCGCCACAGGGTTTGAAGTTGGGGTGGTCTTCTTTGCGGAAGATGGCGCTCAGTTCCGTTTTAGTTACCCGAAAATCAACTAATGCCAATATCTTTACGATATCGTCATCCGTTAACTTTAAAGCTACCCGTAGCTTTTTCATGATATCATTATTGCTCATGGTATGGTGTTTTGTTATCTGGAAACTTCAATTTTGATTTTCTTGCCCTTTATTTTTTCGTTCTTCAATGCATGCAGGATTGATTCCACCTTATCGCGTTGAACGGCTGCATAGGATGAGTGATCCAAGACCTCTATAAGCCCCAACTCTTCCTTGGCCAATCCGCCCTTTTTCAGCAATAGCCCCACAATGTCCACCTTGTTTATTTTTTCTTTTTTACCTGCCGCAATATAAAGGGTAGTCCACGGCGACGGTGCAGGCAAAGTAGGCCTTTCTGTTAGCTCCTCTATTTCCGGTAGTTCGTTCAGGTATTCTGGTTTCTTGTCCGGTTCCAGAAATAGGTAAGAGGTGCCCTCGGCGTGCATCCTCGCGGTACGCCCATTGCGATGCAAGAAGGCCTCTTCGGTATGGGGGAGCTGGTAGTGCACGACATGCTCGATTTCCGGGATGTCCAGGCCGCGAGAAGCTAGGTCGGTCGTAATCAGTATCCTGTGGCTGCCGTTTCGGAACTTAAGCAATGCCCGTTCGCGATCGTCCTGCTCCATACCCCCGTGAAAAATATCATGTGCCAGGTTTCTGTCCCACAGGAGGTCACTGATGCGTTCTACTGCTTCGCGGTGATTGCAAAAAACCAGTGTAGGCTTGTCGCTTATTTTGCAGATCAGGGCAAACAGCGCATCCAGTTTATCGGCAGCCCTAGCGATTACCGCCTTTTGTTTCAGGTTGGGTATCGATGCGGTATGCGTCAAATAATCCAGTATTATGGGCTTGGAGATGCCTGTAAAGGCAGGGATCTCATCCATTTGGGTGGCCGATGTGAGCATGCGTTTTTTGATGTGGGGCAGCTGCCTGATGATATAGGCCATGTCCTCCTGAAAACCAAATTCGAGCGCCTTGTCAAATTCGTCCAATATTAAGATGTTGATCGTAGACGTGTCAAAGCTTCCGCGACGTAGGTGGTGAGCAATGCGGCCCGGTGTACCGATCAGGACCGCTGGCGGCTGCGATAGGTTGTTCATCTCAATCTTCAACGGATGGCCTCCATAGCAACAATTGACCTTGAAACCACTGCCCATGCTTCTGAATACCTGCTCTATTTGAAGGGCAAGCTCTCTCGAAGGTACCAGTATCATGGCCTGAACGGTCGGTACGCTTGGATCAAGCAAGTGCAGCAGTGGCAGAAGGAAACCCAATGTTTTGCCAGAGCCCGTTGGCGAAAGCAGGATGATGTCGTTTTTTTCGGCAGCATCGATAGCCGACTGCTGCATGTCGTTAAGGGCATTGATTTTCAGATTTTCAAGAGCTTGCTTTATCATGTGCTGCATATGGATTAAGCGTCAAAGATAAGGTAAAACGATGGGGCTGGATAATTTTTAGATTATTTATCTGTTATTGAAAGTCATTTTTAGAGGCTGGCAATTTAATTGCGTCGAAAGACCAAGAACACCATTGTGCCATTGAGATAGCCTGTGTGATGTATGGATTTTGGTGGCTTATGATAGGAGTTTTGCACTTATGTTTATATTTGCGACAATTTGAATTTACCGACCCGTGATGAAATACTATATAATACCCTTGTTTGTGTTCTTCTTGTTGTTCAATATTCCCCATTCATGGTCGCAATCTTCCGACACCTTGCAAACTGATAGCAACAAGGTCTATCCACAGGGTGGTTTGGTTGATGCGGCTCGGTTCGTAGACGGCGTGGCGCATACCGTTATATCTCCTGTGCATTGGAAGGGTAAAGATTGGGTGAACGTAGGCGGCGTGGTGGCCGGCACGGCATTGTCTACCCTGTTGGATAAACCTGTTCGCTCCCTGATGCGGGATCAGGAGGGCAGGGTATGGAACGGTATAGAGCGTGTTGGATTCCATTATGGCAAGCCGTATGCTGCATTTATCATGACGGGTGGCTTCTACCTCACTGGGGTAATCTTCAAGAACGAGTGGGCAAAGGAAACAGGGCTGATATTGGGTGCTGCCTATCTGACCAGCGGTGCCCTACAGACCTTGATGAAAACAGCCGTGGGTAGGGCAAGGCCCGGTACGGAAGTAGGACCTTGGGCGTTTGATCCTTTTTCCGAGTCTCCAGCTTACCACTCTTTCCCTTCCGGGCACATACAGATAGCCATGGTGAGTGCCTTGGTGCTTGGCCATCGTGCCCACAATCCTTGGCTGAAAGGCTTATTGTATGCAACAGGAGCCACCACCTTTGTAGGCAGATTGCATACGGATGCGCACTGGATGTCTGATATGGTTTTTGGTACGGCTATTTCCTATTTTTGTACGAGAGCTGTTATCAATAGGATGGATTCAAACCATCAAGATCACATCTTTGGTAAAAAGAAAAACCCGATTACCTGGCAGTTGAGCCCAGCCTTGCAAGGAATTGCCTTGAGGGGAACATTTTAACGGACGTGTCTACAACTCCACGCCAACCCTTAAGGCCTTGAGTCCGCTTATTCCTTGTAACTCTTCGAGTTCTACTTTTTCGAGATCATCTTTCAGTATCTTTTTCCCTTGAAGATAGGATATATATGATCCGTATTCGTTCATGTCCTCTTCGTTTAGGAATACGATGGCGATTTTATCAGGTTGCGTCAGTCTTTCTTCCGAATCTTTCAGTCGGATTTTGTCAATCCGCTTTTTCACAATTTGATACCGTATGTTGTACGCCCCCTCTACATCAAAGCGCCTTTCGTCCATACGGAAACTGATATCTATGGCTGACGAGTTGACAAAGATCAGTTGGGTGGTTTCCAATGCACGAGGCATATTCGGGACGATCTTGCTAGTCAGTTTGGTTATGGCAGCCATAGCGCTCAATTGCCATAGCCTGATGTTTTTTAGGTAGAGGTGATCGAAATGCTTATTGGGGCATATGGACTGGCCTATGTAAATATCGTATTCAACACCATCTGTCCTGAACTTTTCAAAATAGCAAGGATAGGATTGCTGCACCTCGTTGTTGAAGAGATCCAGATAGCCATTGATGGCGGCATTGACCATTTCTATGGATGACTCCAATGCCCGCCTTTGTGCAAAGCAAGCCCCCGTTTCAGGGTGTGTCTCTTTTTCGTAATGGGCTATGATTTCTCCTGCCTTTGGAATGATGGTTTTGAATACATCCAGACTTCGCTGGGTCTCCACCTCGATGAAGTGCTTCAGCCTATGCCTGATGTTGTCTATCGGCTCTGTGGCCAATTGTTGCAACCAAATCTCACAGTTGTATGTTATCTCATCAATGATGGCAATATTTAACAAGTCGTTTAGCTTGTGAAGCGTCTCTATGAGCAGTTCCAATTGAAGCCTGAGGTCGTTAATATAGGCGGCATTGCGTTCTATGGTAGAGTTGCGGATATCAATGGCGCCATATAAAGGGTAGACATCCTTGAAAAGGATAGGGCGAATGGTGGGTTTGGCTCCTTCTATTCTAGATTGTTTGAGGTAGTTCCATGCTTCCTCCATGAATTTCCATTCTACTGCGGGTTTTAGGGACGTGAATTTTTCCTTGATGATGCTTTCTATCTGATTGTTGAAAAGCTGTGTCTTGTCATATAGGAATTGCGCCAATAGCGATAAAACAGGTCTGAATCGAGCAAGTTGGGAACGGTCTATATAGTCGTCCATACTGTATATTTCCAGCAATCCCACTACTTGCTTGTAATGGTAGAGAGGGACACAAACGTATGATTTGATATCCAAGTTGGGCAAGTTGACCTTTAGTAAAGGCATTGGCTCGGTATTTAAGCCCTCAACTTCATGTAAGATATTGACAGGCGTCTGTAGATACCTGTTGATTAATTCATGCCCCTGTTGTGCTCCCAAGCCGAGAGGAAGCTTGTCGAAGATGACGCTGCCTGCTACAAGTTCTTGGTCGTAAATGGGACTTCCATTGATTTTTAACAATGGCAAAAGCTTGATGTGTAGTTCTTTTCGCCCACTGAGGATGTGCAGAGCGTTTTCCATCTCATGGTAGTCTCGCGTATCCGTAGACGAATGGCTGTCCAGGATGAGATCCTTGATGGTCTCCACGGTATGCTCAACACCTACGTCGACCAGACTGATGATGGAAAAGCCCTCAAACCTGAACTTTTCTATGGGTAGCAATTCTTGCAGCTGCCGCCAATCCACTTCTTGAAGATTGTTCTGCCTGATTTGTTTGAAATTCAAGGGTGGCAAGTCTCCATTTGGGGAAACTTCGACAAATGTGTTATCTATCTTTACTTCAAAAAATAAGGGCAATGATGTGCAGTCGTCGGGACACGAATAGATAAAGTTCTCAAATTCGATGGCTGGAATCCCATAGAGCCGTTCCAATATCAGGGAGTACATTTGAGGCAATACCTTGGCTTCTTTCTTTTTGAGATAGTCTGTTCCCTCCTGATTGGTCAGTTCGGTATTGATGCGAGCGTAAAAGGTTTCCGTGCCAAAGAATATATTGGGATAAATAGGGAATGCCAAAGCCCAAAAAGTTTTGCTTTCGTCTTGCAGTGGAGAAATAAAAAGATTGGAAGCATAGGAAAACTCTTCCTTGAACTTGTCAACATTATCTATGCTCAATGGCCCAAATCGCTCTTCGGCCTTTCGGAATCTATCGAGTATAAAATCGAATATTTTTTGTTTGCTTGCTGAGCTGCTTGAACGCAACTCCTCCAGCCTTTTCAAAAAGGGGCGAATGGAAAGGCGTATTTCAGGCCCGTTTTCCAAACCATTCTCCTGAGGGAATAGCTGTAACAGTTTCGTCTCCATAGTTCAAATTCTTAGAAGCGGAATCCCATGGTTAGGTAGGGATACCACCCTTCTTGCGAACGGCCCGCCACCACTTGTATCACGGCAATCTTTGCAGGAGCATAATACAGGCCGCCACCTAAGGCATGCTTCATTTTTTCGTCATCGCGATCGCTGCTCCACACCTTGCCCACGTCGTAAAAGGCCGTGATGCCCAGTTGTCCCGGCAGTAAATAACTGCCTATATCTGCCAATCTCATCCTTGCCTCCGCATTGTTGTAAAACAATTGCTCTCCAGCAAATCGAAATTGCCTATAGCCCCAGAGGTTGCCATGGCCACCTAGGAAAAGGGATTGATAGAAGGTTTCCTTGCCAAGGATAGCCGCCCCGCCTATACGATTGGCAAAAGTAATAGAATTTCTTAGAATGGGCACAAAGAGTGCGAGGTCGGCGCTAATCTTGACATAAGATTTAGAATACGCGTTCAATCCGGTATAGGCACTTACGTTGGTGTGTATATATCCCCCTGAGGTGGGGATGAGTGTGTTGTCCCTTTTGTCTTTCACGAAATCGGCCACAAGGCCGGCAAAGGCCTTGTTCTTGCTCACCGTAAGGCTATCGTACGTATAGAGTGCCTGCGGCTGCGTGATCAGCCTACCGGCGTTTTGGCTGGGTGAAAAATGATAATATTGTAGGGTAGGGCCCAGTGTCAAGCTGGTTTTATCCCGCATCTCCCAAAGGAAGGATGGCGTCAAATCGTATAGATGGAAACGGGCACGGTAATAGCTCATGGGAAAATCCTTGTTGTATTCGGAAGCGCTTCCCAAACCGAAAAAGTTCTGCGTGTTGGGGGCTAGTGCGCTAGCTTTAAGCAAGAAGTCCGCTCGCCCGATGGCGTCTTTCCAATGGCCAAGGTAATTGATCCGGAAAGCACCATTTCTGAGGGAACCTGCCACGGTGAGCTGTTGCGTGTGTGTAAAAGGTATCTTCCTAAACCCTTTTTGCTGGCTGTATCTAAATCCACCACCTATGAGGAGGCCATCGTCTGCATTGTAGCCCAATGTGGCTAATGGATACCATACATTGTAGAGATTAGTTTCTACATAGCGTGTGTTCAAGGTGTCAGAAGAACTTCGGATTTTCAGTTTTTCTGTTCGCCCAATGTAGCTGGTTGTGTTCGGCTTGTCGTAAACCCTGATTGGTTTGTTTGCGTTTTCCACTTGAAACTGCTTATTTCCTGTGCCACCGACAATTCTGATCTTGATGGGAGAATGCTTGATATCTACGAAAACACTATCGTCACCGTTGGACAGATAGATGCGTATTTCCTTGGTCAAGGTGGGTGAATAAGTAGCGTCCATCAACTTTCTCTTTACTTCATCGGCCTTGTTTATTTTTCGGACTACTAACTTTACTGAACCACTGTCGCCATCCGTGATATGAACTAGTTCATGTTTGTTGCTCAAGCGGATATCGACTATTTCGTGGATGAATCGATAGTAGTTGTCCATGGCCTGTGGGATATTGTCCCGTCTTTCCTTTAGTTTTTGGAACAGTTCCTCGTACCTCAATTCGTAGATGGCTTTTGGCAGTCTCATCACGCTTTCGTGGAGCACGCTGTCTGTCATATCGGATACAAATTCCCGAGCTAAGTCCATCCACTCTTGGTGCGAAAATTGACTTTTGTAGTGTGCGTTTAGGAAATCGGATTTGATGAGCGAGTATTTGGGACTTTTGATTTGGGAGTCAAATGCTTGCATGGTAGGCAATATCCAAGGCTGGGATACTATTTTTGGGAAAAAGCCGTCAGTCATGCGGAAGGCTTGGTCTCGGTCTCTTGGTACACCTAGATAATCTTTGTCGCCTTTCTCATTGGTGTCTTTCCACCTCCATTGATCCTCGTGCCTATCCCAGTCGCCAATTAATAGGTCGAGCATCCTTGCGCGGAGGAAATTCTTCGCTTTATAGACGTCGTCGTTATCATTGTGAAGCTTCTTGAGCATTTTTACGGTATTGTCCGACTTGCCCAGAGGCTCTCGTTCTTCCACCAGGCAGAGCATATTGGAAAAAACAGCATTATAGCCGCCAAGGGCAGGATCTGGCGCCACTATACCAATGATGGGGTTGGTATGCGGCACTTCTACGGCATCGGCCAAAGGCGGCACCATGAGTGCTGCGTAGGGATGCTGGGCACTGTTGGCATCATCTAAAAAGTTTTGGGCAAAGGTGTGCAGGAGCTCATCTGGGAGCAACGCGTCTGTACTTTTGTTGACGCTCCGCATCACCCATTGCTTGCCCGTTTTGTCTTCCAATCGCAAGGATTTGGTTTGCATGCCCCCTCCTCTTTTAATGGGGCTGAGACCACCGGCAAATTGCGATGCCCGAATGATGGGGACCGTGGTAGCTTGTGCCCATTCTTTCCGATAGTTTTCTCCGAACAATTTCCGGTGCGTTTTGCCAACTTTATCGTACGCTTCATTGGCGACGGTTAGTACGCTATCCACATCGGCATAAAGATTTTGGATGGTATCTTGAATGGTGTCTGGCGTATAAGGATTGTGATAGGCATAGCTTTTTACGAATTCGTTTTCTTTGGAGAGAAAGGAGTAGAACGTGATCCGTGTGCTTTGGTCCTCTAGGTAGTCATAAACGACGAAACCTGGCCGCCCCGAACTATAGACGGCGCGCTTTCCGCGCAGCAAATTGGCAGATTTGTTTGCTCCTGTGATGCTTTGGATATTGCCGTCTTCTGTTTGTATGAGTTGTTGTCCCTTTTCGTGACTGGAGAAAAGGTAGATGTTGTGCTGTTGATCCATGATGTCTTCCATGGCATCAATCCATCTGCTATATTGGGGTTGGCGCAAATCTTGTTCGCTGGAAAATAGGGTGGATCGACCAAGGGGATATAAAGAGCCAATAATTGGGAGCGGAATATAGAGGTTTTTATTGAGGTTGGTCAGTGGAAAAAGATGATCTTTCCATGTGTAATAGCCGCCACGGTGCCCATACGAGGCAACGGGATGGTGAGTGACCAACAAGATGGTCTTCTTTCTGTTGAGATAGAGCAGTTCCTCGATTTTGTCCAAGACGTCCTGCTTGGTGTCGCAGTCGCAATCGTCGTCGTCATTGTTCATATCCGTCGGTTGGATAAGCCAATTGCTATCGAACGACAGGGCCACCAAGTTGCTATCAAGCTGGAAAAGTTGTGGGTCTGGACAGCCATTCTTTGGAATCAAGTGTACCCATGTGCTATCTGCATTGGCTTTTAGATAATCTTCCAGCGTTTGCAATTCGTGCCAACTGGGTTGGTTTCCCCAATCTCTCTCGCCGCTTAGCATGAAGACGGATGTCTCTTTGTTCTCAAATGGTTTGAAAAGCCGACTTAATGCCTGATATCCTTGTTTTTTTTCTGTTACCTTTTGGCTGCCTAAATAAAAAACAGTGCTGCTTTTGGCTATGAGCATATCTTCGACTTTCGATATGATCTTCTCTTGCAATGCCGTATCACCTCCCGTTGGCCCGATGAAAATTGCTCGGTGCTTGATAGCCGTTTGGGCCAATAAGATGGCTGGGCAGCTAAAAATGCCAATGAACAAAAGTGTTACGTAAAACCATATGGGACGACATTGCTTCATGCTACCGTAAGTCAAATTTTAAAATGGTACCCGTCTTGTTCTTTCCATAAGCTTCATTGCTGATGTAGAGGTTGCCTTTACTGTCGAAGGCAATGCCTTCTGGTTGCGGGAAGAGATTGGAATCTAATTTGTAGAGGGCCTTTATATTCCAGTTTTTGTCGGTAACTACCAGCAGTTTGTCTATGGATGAAAGGATGTACCATTCATTGGTATGGCTGTTTTTTGCCAAGGCTGAGGGTCTTAGCACTTTGCCTTTCAAGGCATTTTTTAGCATAGGGTGATCATTGTCGACAGCAAAACTGCCTGAGGATACGAGCTGATTGTCGTCTGTCATCTGAAAGATATGCCCCGATGTCTGTTTTGCCTTCCTATCGGCGCTGCAGGTTTTGCAAAGGGTGTATATCAGATGAGTTGCTGGATCGGTTGCGATACTTTCATACTCACCTTTGGGCAATAGGTTCTTCCATGTCTTTACCTCGGTGATTTCCTGGGAATTCTTTGATGCAAAGGGAAAAGAGAATAGGGTGCCGTCGCTGCGAAGCACTATAAAATTGTCCTTGCAAATAGTAAGGTCTTCGTAATCGCCCTTTTTTCCGAATTTGGCTTCCCGAGTTCCCTTGCTTATCGGGTCAATAGAAAAGAGAATGCCGTCTTCATCCTGTTGGGCATATAAAGTGTCGTCTTTTTGAGGGTAGAAGCATATGCCCGATACCTCCCTTAGCTTTTTGTGAAGCTGTATCGAAGTAGTTGGCCGGTTTAGATCAAATACCTCCGGGCTGTCGTATGGCTCGTGTTTCTTTTGTGCGCAAGCCTCCATGCCTGTTAAAAGGCATACAGCTAAGCCGTATCTACTTATGAATATGCCTGTTTCTCTAAAAAAGGAGCGTAAGGTCATCGTCTGTTAAGAGTTAATCGTTCATGATAATGGCTACAACATAAGCTAAAATCGCCGCGATGAGGCCAAACATGAATATGCTATAGGCCAGACGCAGCAAGCGGTATTTTCTACCCAATACTACTCCCTGGGAGTAAACGTCCTTGGTAAGTGTGCCGTATAGGAATTCGCGGTCTTCCATCACTTGTTGCATACCTGCTGTGTACTTGTCAAAAGGCATTTTGTAGAAATTGCCAAAAAAAAGCAGGTTGACACTTTTGTTTTTCACTTCTTCTGCGGTAAATTCCCCAGATGGGATTTTGGGCCTAGTGGCCAATATGGCAATGACTATAGTAGTAAGGCAAATGCCCAAAAGCAAAAAGGTAGGGATGGTCAGGTTGTCGCTGTCGTCCAAATGACGGAGCAACAAGGAGATAACGGCAGAAAGGATGATGGAATTGACCGTGATGAGTATATTGGCCTTGTTGTCTGCCATATCACTCAAGCGCTGATTGTTTGTCGACGTGGTCCTGAACATGGTCTCTATGCCCCTGTCTGGTCTTTTCAGATCTTCGTTTTTCTTTTTCTTCTCCTCGTCTAGGGACTCTATAAGGGCTTTTTTCTTTAGGTTGGCTAGGTTTTGCGCTTTCTTTTCATTCAACAAATGTTGGCAATAGTCTGTATGGTAGTGATGTGTTTCCAACAAAGCAATAGTATGCTTTCTCCATTGGGATTTGTCCAGTGCGCCATCGAGGTTGAGTTCTGCCTCCTTGCGCATAAGCTTGTTCTTACTTGGGAAATCATCACAGCCCAAGTGAAATAGGTCTGCGTCGCAGACGATCTCTTCTAAGAGATTTCTGGGGCTCTGGGGCATTTTTGTGGAGAGGATGCATCCTTTTACCGCTTCTGTTAATTCATTGTCGTCGGTATGTTGCTTTAAAAAATCTTCCGCAAGCTGCGCGCTCCTCAGTTCGTGGTTTTCCTTATAGCCATTGAAGTAACCAATATCATGGAATTGTGCGGCAAGAGTTACAATGGCCAATTCCCGCTCGTTGAGTGGGTAGTGAGCGGCAATTTGTTGAACGGTTTTTACTACATCCAAGGTATGCTCTTGGTTGTGGTAAACCAAGGTCGGCGATGGGTGGTTCTGCACAAAATCCTTAACCCAGGCGGATGCCTGATCAATGAGCTGACTGTATTCTACTATCATGTTGATGCTGCAAATAACAAAGATAGAGAATATCTATGCTAGTAGTTGCAGGGGACGCCCCAGAAAAGGAAGAAAAGACAAAAAAAGGCATACAAAACAAACGTTGTTCGTTCTATATGCCTTTTTCATTGCTAAAGCGGTACTATTGAATGGCACCTAGTTCGCGGCCTACTTTGGTAAAGGCGGCAATCGCCTTGTCGAGGTGCTGGCGCTCGTGCCCAGCAGAAATCTGCACTCGGATGCGGGCCTTGTCCTTGGGTACTACGGGATAGAAGAAACCGATAACGTAAATGCCCTCATCCAATAACTTGGCTGCAAATTCCTGTGCCAATTTGGCATCATAGAGCATGATGGGTACTATGGGGTGCACACCTGGGACGATGTCAAATCCTGCGGCCGTCATTTGCTCGCGGAAATAGGTGGTGTTTTCTTCCAGTTTGTCGCGCAGGGCGGTGGAACTACTCAGCAGATCCAAGACCCTGATGGAAGCTCCCACGATGGCCGGTGCCACGGTGTTGGAAAACAGGTAAGGCCTTGAACGCTGGCGCAATATTTCCACGATTTCCTTTTTGGCTGCCGTGAAGCCACCAGAAGCGCCACCCAATGCCTTGCCATAGGTGCCAGTAATGATATCTATACGGCCTATGACATTGCAATACTCCTGTGAGCCGCGTCCGGTCCTGCCGACGAAGCCCGTGGCATGGCTTTCATCCACCATCACCAGGGCACCATATTGCTCGGCCAAATCACATATTTTGTCCAGCTGGGCAATGGTGCCGTCCATGGAAAACACACCGTCTGTGACGATAATCACTCTGCGGCTACCTTTGGCTGCCTTCAATTGCTCTTCCAGGTCGGCCATGTCGTTGTTTTTGTAACGAAAGCGCTTGGCCTTACATAGGCGCACGCCATCTATGATGGAGGCGTGATTGAGCTCATCGGATATGATAGCATCGTCGGCACCAAACAGGGGTTCGAAAACACCGCCATTGGCATCAAATGCAGCGGCGTATAAAATGCAGTCTTCCATGCCGAGAAATTCGGCGGTTTTTCTCTCCAGCTCTTTGTGAATGTCTTGGGTGCCGCAGATGAAGCGTACCGACGACATGCCAAATCCGTGTGTTTCTATGGCTTCAATGCCGGCCTTGATGACCTCTGGATGGGAAGATAGTCCAAGGTAATTATTTGCGCAGAAATTAAGGACTTCCTTGCCAGCCGTGGTATTGATGGTGGCAGCTTGGGGCGTAGTGATAATACGTTCGCTTTTATAAAGCCCTGCTTCTTTTATTTCTTCCAGTTCTTGTTGAAGTTGTTCTTTGATATTGTACATGGTTGAAAATTAATTATAAGATATGCGATATGCGATATGCGATATGCGATATGCGATATGCATTTTAATCTAAGGTCTATATTTCTAAAATACTCCTGCGGTATTTCTCGCCTAGCTTCTCCAGCATTTCTTTAGTCATGGCATCTATGTCAAATCGTGGTTGCCAACCCCAATCTTGTTTTGCTGTGCTGCCGTCAATAGCCTTGGGCCAAGAATCCGCAATCGACTGCCTGAAATCGGGTTGGTAGATGATTTCAAAATCTGGATGCCATTTCCTGATAGAGGCTGTGAGCTCGGAAGGGGAGAAGCTGATGCCGGAAAGATTGTACGAAGTGCGTATGCTTAGGTTATCGGCAGGTGCTTCCATGAGCTCCACGGTTCCCCGCAAGGCATCATCCATGTAAATCATGGGCAGATAGGTGTCTTCTGACAAGAAGCAGGTAAACGTTTCGCCCTTAACCGCCTTGTGGAAAATATCTACCGCATAATCCGTAGTGCCGCCTCCTGGCAAACTTTGGTAACTGATGATGCCCGGGTAGCGAACGGAGCGGATATCCATGCCGTAGCGTTTGTAATAGTAATTGCTCCAGTTCTCTGACGCGGCCTTGCTGATACCGTATACGGTGGTGGGATAGAGCACTGCATGTTGGGGTGCTAAATTCCTGTCTACATGATCGCCAAATACGGCAATGGAGCTTGGAAAAAAAATCTTTTTGATACCGTTGGCGCGCGCTACTTCCAATACATTGAAATAGGTTTGCGTGTTGAGTTGCCAAGTGTTCAATGGATCGGCCTCCCCTCTGGCAGATAGAATGGCAGCCAGGTGATATATCTGGGTGACATGGTGTTTTTTTACGAGTTCATCCAGCCTTTTGGCATCCGTGACGTCCAGTACTTCAAAAACGCCGTCGTGATTTTCTTTTGGTCTAAGATCGGAGGCGATGATATGGTCTGCTCCGTAGATATTGGAAAGATATCCTGTTAGGGCAGATCCGATTTGCCCGTTGGCACCGATAACCAAAATATTTTCTGTTCTCATGGTGAGTATATTGTGTTTTTTTATTGTATTGTTGTCTGAAGTTTTTATTTCGATCAAAAATAATTAATAAAGATTTATTGATTTATAATATTTGCTTAATCAGTAAAAATTATGCTTATTTGATTTTTTTAAGATTTTATTTTCTTTTTGTGTTGTGCCAATTTTAGTGTTACAAAAAATTTTATGGAAAATTTAAATGCGCTGGATGAAACCGATCGTGCCATATTGCGCGTCCTGCAGCAAGATGCGAAAAAAACGACCAAAGAAATTGCCTCCCAACTGAATCTTTCCATTTCACCGGTCTATGAACGTATACGTAAGCTAGAGCAACAGGGCTATATCAAGAAGTATGTGGCCATACTCGATCAAAAACTATTGAAGAGACCCATTACCACTTTTTGCCAGGTTTCCATGCGGTACCACAATGAGGCATTTATTGAGAATTTTGAACGGGAGATCCAGCAATTTGAGGAAGTGCAGGAATGTTGCCATATGGCGGGACAGGTTGATTTCCTTTTGAAGATCAATGTGGAAAGCCTAGAGGCCTATCACGATTTCGTACGGCACAAGCTTTCCAAGATCGAAAATATCGGCGTGAGCAACAGTACCTTTGTGCTCAAGGAAATCAAGCGTACCTCGGCCCTGTATTTTTAAAACCGATAGGCAGATAGGGTGCGTTCGTTCGTGGCGCAAAGGAGGTAGCGACCGCCGTCGTTCTTCAACCTGCCAAAGTAAAAATTGGGCAGCCCATTGACGGGAAACCCTTTTACCGGGCTACCGTCTTCCTCAAAAAGATACAGCAATCTCTCACTGCCGGAGGCAATGCCTACGAGTTGGCGTTTATTGTTCTGAGCAAAAAACTGTGGCCTGTCCGTTATGTCCTGGTTGAAGCTATGGTCGTATATCAGAGAGCTGTCGGCATTGTTGTACACGTAGAGATGTCGCCGGTCTAGTACCACAAATTCAGGAATGCTGTCGCCAGCAATGTTCTGAGCATCGAAGAAATGGGTGCTGCCCCAAGAGGCGATGCGTTTGCGCAATTGTTTGTTGTCAAAAAAGAAACTTTTGATGTTCCCTGAGGTGTCGCTGGTAATGACACGTGACCGCGAAGGATCATTGTCCACCAATTCCAGGCCGAAGCGATTGTTGAAGTGTGCCCCGGTAGCGTCCTCGTTTAAACCTACTAGGCCTCCATTGAAGTTAAAGAAATAGGCCTTGCCAATATCGGTCATTGCAATGACGTATTTGACATCGGCGAGCGTTGCCGTTTTGAGGTCGAAAAGTATATTTCCGCTAACGGTTTTGTCGCGCCAACCATCCAAGGTTTGCCCTTTTCCATCGTATGCCAGTATATGTTCTCCCGCAGGAATATAGATCCTTAGTTCCTCGCCCTGTTCCACAATAGTGGCTCCATAGCTGGCTGCTGGCTTAAGTTCTACGGGGAACCCGGGCAATGGCTTCCCGTCTGCCCAAAAACGGTATAGTTTTTCCTTGGTGGTCAATACGATGGAGCGGTCTGCCAATTGTTGGATTTGGCCAAGGGCGGGACCACTCAGGGTGGCTCTCCAGAGCTGTTTTCCATTGTTATTCAGGGCGTATAGTTGTCCGTTGTCCGTTTGTGCGAGTATGAACTTGCTTGTGTCATTGTATTGCAGTACGGCAGGCGGTACGCTTAGTGGACCATTGACGTTGAAGTCCCATACTGTTTTTTTTGCTTGTTGATCGGATGGGATATACTTGGCATACAGATTTGTGAAAAAGGCGCCATTATAGCCTGATAGTTGTATGGACAGGCCGTAGAAACGCTTGAATCCGTAGTCATCTTCGTTATCATAACGCTTGAAAACGTTGGATTTGAGGTTGCGTCGGAGGTTGTTGCCGGCATTGGCATTGTGAAGGAAAAACGATATATTGGCCTTATGCGCCTGCATGTTGTCAAACTCGATGTACTCTGCCATGGTGCCCAGCAGCTTATGCTGCCTATAATTTTGACGGTAGTGTTGAAGTGTACTCTGGGTATTGGCGCAGATATAATAGTCGTCCAAAACGATAAAATAAGGCCTTTGAAAATCTACCAAAGGATCGCCGAAGCTGTAGTAGAGCAAGTTGGAATTATCCATTCGGTAGATGCTATCCTGTAGCGATGTGCTAAGGTGAGGTATAATGGAATCGAATGTAGCTCTGTCCTTGATCTTCAAGATGCCTATTTGCTCTCGGGTATTTAGCTCAAGGTAGGCAAATTCATTATCCCAGAGCGGGATGAACGTGGAGTCGATATCCACCTTTTGGTTGGTACGGATATGCGCAAACTGCTGGTTCATGCCGTCCAATTGTTTTCTGTTTTTTAGTAGTTGCACCAGCCCAGCATGAAAAAGTGTGTAGTCCGAAAGTGCAAAGGAAACAAATGAAGCGGTGTTTTCAGGGGCTGCCCGCTTAATGGTTTGTGGCACCGCTTGCTGCTGGGCAAACAAGCCCAAATACATGTTCCTGGCACTATCCAGATCGCTGGGGCCACTGAACATGATGGCATCACTCTTGTAGTTCAGGTTCAGGCTGGTCATGCCCTTCCACCCTTTTAGGATATTGAGTACATTGCCTGTTTTGCGGCTCATCATCTGCTGTATAGTTGGCAACAATTGCCCTTGATTGAGGTATAAGGTCAAGAGATTGCTTGCGGCCTTTTGTCGGTTGGTCTGTATCTTTTCGACTAGGTGCGGAGAAAGGTGCGCCGCATTTTCATCCAGCGATGCAACAACCAACTCTTTAGAAAAACTAAGTACAGCGGCATCTTGCCTAAAACCGATGTACAGATCACCGCCGAAATTTTTCAACGTAACATTAAAACAATTAGGAATACTATCTACGTCCGATAGGCTTATGTTTTCTATCTTCGTCAAAAGGCTGGTGGCCTCTTTTGTGCTGGTTTTTTGAGCAAAGGGGATGCTGATAAGCCAGTCAAGGCTATCTCCACTCTGGGGGTGGAAGGAGAGGTAAATGCGTTGCCTTGCCAGTAGCTCCCCGAAGGCGTCACTTTGCAGGAAGTGCTCATAAAGATAGGATAGACGATTCTCGTTTTCCTTGCCCAATAGGCTGTTGACGGCCTCATAATCGGAGAAAATATCAAAAAAAGACTTGTCATTTTGAAACGAGCTAATAAAGAGGGCGTCCTCAGGAATGTGGTTGAGGAGCTTACCTTGATCCCGATTGTCTTTATGAATATTGGAGAAATAGAATACAGCAGCGGCAATGACTGCTATGAATAATATGCTGGTGACGATGATGAGTTTCTTCATGGCTCTATTTACAAAGTTAAAAAAATAGGGCGGCAGCAAGAGAAAATCTAACATGTTTGTTAAATTAGCAGCATTATTGATCTAAGGGAATGAATAAAAGAATCATATTGACTGCTGCATTTTTTGGTGCTTGGGCAGTGATTTTGGGCGCATTTGGTGCACATGGGCTCGAGGGGAAGATCAGTGCGCGCAGCGTGGAAAATTGGCATACGGCGGTCAATTACCAGATGTACCATACATTGGCATTGCTGTTTCTGTCTACCTTTTCGAGGGCACGGATATCCATCATCAATGGGGCCTATATAGCATTTGTTTTGGGGATCGTTTTCTTTTCCGGATCTCTTTACCTGCTTTCTACGCGAACACTTACAGGCATTGGCTTTGCCCATATTTTGGGCCCCATTACCCCATTGGGAGGGGTCTCCTTTATAGTTGGGTGGATATGCCTTTTCTTTGCAGCTTTACGAAATAAATAAAAAGACTTGATGCTCGATCTCCAGTCTGCAGACAAATATCAACATCGAAAGACACGCTTTGTAGAGGTGATATTGCCATTGTCTATTTCTAAAACCTATACTTACCGTGTGCCCAAGGATTTGGAAGATGCGGTGCAGAAAGGGAAAAGGGTGGTGGTGCAGTTCGGCCGGGCCAAGATTTATTCGGCCATCGTGCATCATATTACGGAAGAAGCACCTCGACTCTATGAAGCTAAATACATACTCGATGTGCTGGACGATCAGCCCATTGTAAACGAAAATCAGATTGTTCTATGGCAATGGATTGCCGATTATTACCTCTGCCATTTGGGAGAGGTGATGCAGGCTGCTTTGCCTGCCGCCTTGAAGCTAGCCAGTGAAACTAAGATCTCGGCTACTGGGCGTGAAGAAATTGAGCGGTCCGAGCTCAATGACAAGGAGTTTCTGGTCATGGATGCCTTGGACGTTGCCGGGGAGCTGAAAGTGAGCGATGTGACTAAATTGCTGGGACAAAAGACGGTTTTCCCGCTCATAAAAAGGCTTTTATCCCTGGGTTTCATCCGCGTAAGCGAAGAACTGCAAGAGCGCTATAAACCACGCAAAAAAACTTTTCTGAAATTGAATGCGGTCTACGATGATCCAGAAAACAGGAAAGCGCTTTTTGAGCAATTGAACCGTGCTCCAAAACAGCTGGATGCCCTATTGGCCTATGTACAGCTGGCGCGCAAGGGGGCGGAAATCACCAAAAATGATTTACAGGAAGCCAGTGGGTGTGGCGATTCTGCCATTCGTTCCTTGATAGATAAAGAAATCTTCGTCGCGGAGGAGAAAGTGGTGAGCCGATTGGCGGAAGTAGACGGAGAGGAGGATAACTTTGTACTGAGCGAAGGGCAGGAGCTTGCCTTGGAACAGTTAAGGAAATCTTTTGGGCAGAAAGACGTGGTCTTGTTGCATGGGGTGACTGCATCGGGAAAAACCCAACTTTATATTAGGCTTATTCAAGAGCAATTGGCAAAAGGCAATACCGTGCTGTACTTGTTGCCGGAAATAGCGCTGACGGCCCAGATAGTGCAACGTCTCCGCAAATATTTTGGACATCAGGTGGGTGTGTACCATTCCCGTTTTAATGATAATGAACGTGCCGAGGTATGGCAGAAGGTATTGAATGGCGAGTACAGCGTGATACTTGCCGCCCGATCGGGCGTGTTTTTGCCATTTCGGGATTTGGGGCTCATTATCGTAGACGAGGAACATGAAAATTCGTACAAGCAGTTTGACCCCGCGCCACGCTACCATGCTCGGGACACGGCAGTCTACCTAGGGGGGCTTCATCGAGCAAAAGTCCTACTAGGATCGGCCACGCCCGCCATTGAAAGTTACTATAATGCCAAGTCTGGCAAATATGGACTGGTGGTGTTGTCAGAGCGTTACGGAAAGGCTGTGCTGCCCGAAATTGAGGTGGTGAGCATAGGCGATGAGAGCAAGCGTAAATTATTGCAGGGCTATTTTACCAGTGTCTTGCTCCAAGAAATAGGGCAGGCGCTGGAACGCAAGGAGCAGGTGATACTTTTTCAAAATCGCCGCGGCTATACGCCTATGCTCATTTGCCAGACCTGCGGCTATACACCCAAATGCGTGAACTGTGACGTAAGCCTCACCTATCATAAAAGTACAGGGAAACTACATTGCCATTATTGCGGATTTAGGGAGGAGCCCATACAGGTATGTCCTGCCTGTGGTTCCACACATATCGAAAATAAGGGCTTTGGTACGGAGCGCATCGAGGAAGAATTGAGCATGTTGATGCCCGATGTACGCATTGCGCGCTTGGATGTAGATGCGGCACGCGGGAAAGATAGTTTTGAGCGTATCCTCAATGACTTTGATGAACAGCGATTCCAGATCTTGGTAGGTACCCAGATGGTGGCCAAAGGCCTCGACTTTGGCAAGGTGAGCGTCATCGGCATCATCAATGCCGATAGTTTGATCAACTACCCAGACTTTAGGGCCTTTGAACGGAGTTTTTCGCTATTGAGCCAGGTCAGTGGTCGGGCCGGAAGACGAGAACAGCCGGGAAAAGTGGTGGTTCAGGCCTATGCGGTGCACCATCGTGTACTGGAACAGGTGAAAGCACATGACTATGAAGGTATGTTCATGACGGAAATTGCCGAGCGCAAGCATTATGCCTATCCGCCTTTTTATAGGCTCATAGAACTCAACGTGAAACATAAGGACCAGCAACAAGTGTTTGGGTGTGCGGCCAGGCTGGCGAGCTTGTTGCAGCAAAGTATAGGTGCTAAACGCATATTGGGACCCGAAGTACCCCTTGTTTCACGTATTAGGAACTACTATCTCAGCACCATCATCATCAAGATTGAGCGAGATGGCATCAGCATTGCCAAAGTGAAGGAAGCACTCAAGCAGTGCCTCGTTGTTTTTGAGCAGGATAAGGCCAATAAAGGGGCTTATGTGCAGGTGGATGTGGATCCTTATTGATTAAGGAATTAAAAACCGATGGCTTTTTTTGAGGATTTCCTGTTGGCCTAATGTATCAATTGATAGAACCAAAATTGAATTGGATGCCAATTTGGCCTATAGGGCTGAAGAAATATTCCCATTTTTCTTTCTGTTTTTGTTGAAATTGAAATCCTTCACTGTTCTCGCTGCTAACGTCTGTTTTCTGAAAACTGTACGTCGTGTTTGCATTTGCTTCGGCAAGCAAGGTGAATTGCGAGGTAATATTGAGTTTTATGCCAATGAAACCACTTAGTAGTGCCGTGTTTTTTCTGTCTATGGTGTTCTCTTCGAAGTCATTTGAGTCAGGCGCACCCGCTAGCATCAGTTGGGTATTGCCGTCGAAATGCTGTCTCATATATCCAATGTCGAAACCAAAATATGGCTGCAATTTGGTATAGGTTAGGTTTTTTTCGAACCCGATCTTCAAAGCCAAATTTTTGAGGTGGCCGTTGGCCCTTTTGCTGAGGTCGTTGTCCACATTATCCAAATTGACATTCTTTTTGTCAAAATAGCTAGCGTAAAGGCGATAGCTGAATTGATTGTCGTTGAATTTGAACATTAGTCCATTCAGATAAGATGCAAAGAGGTCACCTGGAACGGGTTGATTCAGCAATTGAGGGAATTGTTCCAGCGCAAAGGCGCGAACAGCAATGGAATACATAAAATCTGAGGGGCTTGTAGATTGTTGTTGTCTAGGTAAATAGGTGTTTTCAAATGTCAATGTGTCAATTCTCCTCACTTGCGCATAACTACCCAGTGTATACGACAAGACAAAAACGAAAAGTAGTGTCTTTTTCATGGTAAAAAAATAACAGTGGTTAATTGATACGCTGCTAATCTAAACAATTAAGGAGCTTTTGTTGTGATTTGTTTGAAAAATAATTTGCTTGCATTAAGGAGTTTAATGTTATTGGGGCTTATTTATGCTAAAAATAGAATTTTCTGTATTATTTTTGATGAGCTATGGCTTATGAATTTGTAGATAACTATCGAGAGAAAGGTGCACGTAAGCAACTGGTGGCTCATCTTCGAAAACGAGGAATCGAGGAAGAAGCAGTACTGGCGGCTATTGGTAAAGTGCCACGCCATTTCTTTTTTGATAAAACTTTCTGGAATCAGGCCTATAAAGACATTGCTTTTCCCATTGGCGATGGACAAACCATTTCACAACCCTATACCGTAGCTTACCAAACCGAATTGCTTCATATTGGCAAGGGAGATAAAGTGCTGGAAATAGGTACCGGCTCTGGTTATCAAACTTGTGTCCTTATGGAGCTAGGGGCAGAGGTATATACGATAGAGCGTCAGGAAAATCTTTATAAGCGTACTATCCAAGTGCTGCCATATATGGGCTATACACCGCATTTCTTTCTTGGCGATGGCTCAAGGGGTATTCCCGAACATGCGCCATACGAAAAAATTATTGTCACGGCGGGGGCTCCATTTGTCCCCGAAATCATGCTCAGGCAATTGACCATCGGTGGTATATTGGTCATACCGGTAGGAGACGCCAAGGAGCAGAAAATGGTTACCGTCATCCGTACAGGAGATAATGAATTTGAAAAGATCGAACTGGATACCTTCAGGTTTGTGCCATTGGTGGGCGATCAGGCCTGGTAGTAGGGACGTATGCCATACGTCCCTACTACCTCATAATACGTGCCATCTCCCTTTTTGTATCTCTTTCCTTGATGCTTTCCCGTTTGTCAAATTCCCTTTTGCCCTGGGCTAGAGCAATTTCTACCTTGGCAAAGCCACGTTCACCGATGAATATCCTTAAAGGTACAATGGTAAATCCTTTTTCCTCGCCTTTGACTCGCAGTTTGTCCAGCTCCTTTTTGGTGAGGAGCAATTTGCGGTCGCGCTTGGCCTCATGGTTGTAGAACGAACCATGAGAATACTCGGCAATGTGCATGTTGCGGATGTATAGTTCTCCATTTAGGAAAGCGCAGAATGAATCATTGATATTGGCTTTCGATTCACGAATAGATTTAATTTCGGTGCCTAGCAACTGTAATCCGGCCGTGTACCTGTCCAGCAGATGGTATTCGAAAGATGCCCTTTTATTGCGTATATTGACGTTATTGCTCGCCATATTTGTTTTGCTTTATATGATGTAAATATTGTCTGCCACTTTTTGTGATAGACTCGTGCGTACCCCTTCTACCTCGATGGCCACGGACCCGTCAAAATCGAATCGTTCTAACAGTTTGATGGAGGTGTTGATACCAATACCCAACTTGGCTACATATTGGAGGAAAGTGGGACTATTGTCTTGAACGCCTTTTACCTTATAAGTGTTTGCAACAGCGGCTTGGCTGAGCGATTTTCTTCCACTTGGAACTATTTGTCCGTTTACCTTGGGGATGATGTCACCATGTGGGTCAAAGCTGGGATAGCCCAAAAACTTATCCAAACGTTCTATCAACTTGTCTGACTTGACATGTTCCAATTGTTCGGCCACTTCATGCACTTCGTCCCAGCTAAAGCCGAGTTTGTCATAAAGGAAAGTCTCCCACAGCCGATGTTTGCGTACTACCTCTGTGGCCAGTTTCCTACCCTTCTCGGTCAATGTTACCTTGCCATAGCGCTCATATTCCACCAATTCCTTTTCCTTTAGCTTTTTGAGCATATCCGTAGCGGTCGCTGGTCGTACCTGTAGCTGTGCGGCTATCAAGTTGGTACCGGCTTCCTGCTGACCGTCCTTTTCGGTAGTGATGTGCAACAGGGCTTTTAAGTAGTTCTCTTCGGTAATGGATAGCATAATGGGCAAAGATAGGAAATAGTACGATTTTTTGGGGTTTATATTATTGATGATAGGTTAAAAATCCTTAGGTTTGCTTCATGTCTGTACATAGAGAAGATAAAAAGATTACGGTCAATAGCATCTTGGAGATGAAGGTCGCAGGAGAAAAGATCTCCATGCTGACGGCATACGATTACACCATGGCTACGCTACTTGATGCGGCTGGTGTGGATATGATTTTGGTGGGTGACTCTGCCGCCAATGTCATGGCTGGTTATGACACTACCTTGCCCATTACGCTTAATGAGATGATTTACCATGCCACTGCAGTGGTGCGTGCTGCAAAAAGGGCGATGGTAGTGGTTGATCTTCCTTTTGGCAGTTACCAAGGCAATCCATTTGAAGCGCTTACGTCCTCCATTCGCATCCTGAAAGAGTCTGGTGCGCATGCTGTGAAAATAGAGGGAGGAGTAGAGATACGGGAAAGCATAGAGCGCATCGTTAATGCTGGCATTCCCGTTATTGGTCACTTAGGACTTACGCCACAATCTGTACATGCTTTTGGAGGTTATGGACTGCGTGCCAAGAGTGTGCATGAGGCACATAAGCTCACGAGCGACGCACAAGTATTGCAAGATGCAGGCTGCTTTGCGATAGTCCTGGAGAAAATTCCCGCCAAATTGGCCGGAGAGGTGACAGACAAACTGCGTATTCCGACCATTGGCATTGGCGCGGGCGGTCAATGCGATGGCCAAGTGTTGGTTGGACAGGATATGCTGGGCATGAATAAAGGATTCAGGCCCAAGTTCTTGCGGCAGTACCTCAATCTAGCAGAGCAAATAGAAGGTGCTGTGCAGCAATATGTGAAGGATGTGAAATCGGGCGGCTTTCCTAGTCAGGAAGAGCAGTACTGATTATAAGTAGGATTTGTTCTAACTTTGCCCAGCCACACTTGGGCTAATAGGCCGGCCATTTCCAAATAAGTCCAATCCAATTTACAAGAAAAGTATTGGCTAGAATTCCTGTTAACAATTTTGTGCTTGGTGAGAGCTGTACTGTGTAACATAAAAAATCCCGATTGCCGAGGCAATCGGGATTAAAGTTTAAAATCCATCCACGAATTTCAAACCATACACACACCAAAACACTCAAAAACTACTAAAAGAGATTTGGACGTGATGTCTATACGCTAACCAATTAGTTCATGAACCATGGTTTGGAAGTGTTTGCATCCGTAGCTGGGCTTAGCCCAGACAAGGCTCTTTCCCAATTTGCCGTATTGCTAGTCGATTCTTCCGAGGGATACATAAACCTAGACGGGAGAACCCCTCCGTTTACGGCGTCAGGAGCAGGCAACAATGCCGGATATCCTGTTCTTCTTTGCTCCGCCCATGCCGTAACTCCTTCTGGGAAAAGCGCCACCCATTTTTCCTCACCGATGACTCGCTCCAATCCATAGGTAGAGATATCAGATACCCGAGCACCAGCATAGGAGTCGGCACCGCCCACATTCCATTGTTCGTATGAATGTTCTATTCCAGATCTCAACATAGCAGCGGCATCCTCGGTAGTCCACCCAATTGCAGCCGCCTCGGCCCTAAGCAGGTAAGTATAAGCCGAAGTAAAAAAATGGAGACTGGTCGACGCTGCCGTGATAGCCGTATTAATTTGAGCCCAACCACTGGTGCTGGAATAAGAAATGTGTCCATAAGGCAATCCGGAAAGTGCTACATTATTGGCTATACGCTGTATCCTATTGTCATAGACACTGTTTGAAGTGGGACTCAAACCTGTAGTAACGCCTTTTAAAGCATCCACAAATTCTTGAGAAAGTGCATAGTCTGCCGGCCTCAAGCCACTAAACGGATTGACTACGTTACCCGTGGGGTCTGGTACAAAAACCAAGTTGTCGCCATTTTCGGCAATTGGTCCGCTAGCCAAAGCTTCTTGGAAAGCTGTAGCCGCTTCACCTGAGGTGCTTGGAATCTTATTTGACATTTGAAGCGAAATGGCCATGATTAACGAATTGGCCAACTTATGCCATTTATCTAGGTCACCGCCATACAATATATCTATAGTTTCGTCTGGCGCAAAAGCACCTTCTGTCCCCAGCTGGTCTCTTGCTGCTTTTGCTCTTGCAATCAAATCCTTGTATATCGTCTCTTGAGCATCGTAAGCCGGGGTTACATTCTCCGCCTTCTGAAGCGCTTCCGAATAAGGTATATCCCCGTAGGAATCAGTAAGGCGTTTCCATACAAACACGCTTAAAATTTCCGCCATTGCCGCTATGTTCTCCGTTCCGCCACGTATGTCTTCCTCCACCAAGGTAATCTCTTTCAGATTAGACAAAACATAGGCATAAGCAACAGACCAGCTGCCGGCATAAACCGTATAGGTCTGCACATCGGTGTAAACGGTTTCCGACTCATATTGACTTAGCACTATCGGGGCTGTGAGGTAACTACCACCGGATTGGCTGAAATAACGGGCAATAGCATGCCTGAATAAGGCATCGACATTTGCCTCATTGCCCGCATTGGGATTTTGATTTAGATCCCCATAATCGACTCGATCACATGTGGTCATGAACAAGAGTGAGGATATGGCTATTAAAGAAAACAATATTCTTTTCATTTCTCTATTCTTTAGTTGGTTAAATTAAAAAGACACCCGTAGATTGAATCCAAAACTTCTCGTCCCCGGCAGCTGTCCGTTTTCACCGTACAATTGGGACATTTCAGAAGGATCCCAACGATGATGATTGTCTCCTGACACGGAAAGCAGTGCCAGATTTCTGGCAAAAACGCCTACACTTACTCCGCTCAAGGCTTTTCCAATATATCTTTTCGGCAAACTGTAGGAAAGGTTCATGTCTGCCAGTTTAATGTAGCTAGCACGATGGATAAAGGGTTCCGCCATACCGTAGAATTGACCATAATAAGTCGCCGCCTCCACGTAAGTGTCTACGACACCACCAGCTTCATTGACACCTACTACGTGCACCCCACCTCCATCACCGACTGGCGTACGTACATATTCGCCGTTATCATTCGTTCCAACCGTATTATCCAATAAGCCCGAATATGTACCCCACATCTCGGAAAGTGAAAAGAACTTGCCGCCCTTTTGGAAAGAGATGGTGCCCGACAAGGATAGACCTTTGTAATTAAAGTTATTCACCACACCACCGACAAAGTCGGGCAGTACACTGCCAAAAGACACGCTGTTATCCAGCTGATAAGTTCCAGATGCATTGAGAATGGGGGTTCCGTCCTCGGCCCTTCTGATGGCATTGCCCACCAGTTGCCCCCAATCTTTGTCTTTTTGATTCATGAGGTAGGCCACGGAAAACGTGGAAACGCCTATTTGATACGAGTCTGTACCCTCTGCCAATTCCTTTACTTTAGATTTGTTAAAGGCAATATTCCAGTTAATATCCCAAGTAAAGTCTCTGGTTTTTACAGGTGTCAATCCAAGCACTACTTCCAATCCTTGCCTATTCACCAATCCAGCATTGGCCAAATAGCCTGTCATGCCCGATGATGAAGGCACTTCGCTATCCAATATCTCGTCCTTTCGGTCTTCGTTATAATAGGTCAGGTTCAGGCGCACGCGTCTATCCAAGAACTCCAAGTCTGTGCCTATTTCCAGTGAACTGGAGGTAGCAGGAGCGATATTGGCGGCCGATCCGCTCAAAGGAGAGTACATCAAGGGATAACTCTGGTAGCTATATCCAGACCACAGCGAATAAGAAGGATTAATTAAATACGGATTATTTATACTGATCTCGGTTCCCGTCTGCGCATAGTTTACCCAAACCTTACCAAAATTCATGAATTCAGGCATCTGGAAAGCTTTTGAAAAGATAAAATTAAGCCCTGCCGAACCATACAAAAATGAGTTTGAGTTGTTGGCGCCAATTATGTCATATCTGCTATCCCAATCGTTTCGAATATCGGTATTGAAAATCAGATAATCTTTATACGATAGGTTGATACGCGAATAGAAAGAATTGGTTTTGAACTGGTTGTCGCGCCTAGTTGGCACTATATTTTGCCTTGAATTGCTGTAGTTGTACAGATCAGGGATAACCAAGCCCACGCTTTCACCAGCGCCGGGATTACCGCTATCTGCCATATCAACTTCTAACCCTTTGTATTGATAATTCCTGTACACGTAGCCCAGAGTAGCATTCAATTTCAATTTGTCCTGAACAATATCGGTATGTAAGTTGATGCTGGGTCTCACGGTATGCTCAAATTGTTGAATGTCCGATATGTCAAATGAATTCACAAAATCGGTATACAAGCTCGGAGCAGAGCTATATTCCAGTTCGTAAGGAATGTAATGAGCATAGTCGTAGGTGAAGCTACTACGTTGCAACTCCAGCTTGGAAGAAAGGAATTTGGTGATTTCATAGTCGAGGTTAATGTTACCGACAAACCTGTTGTAGTTCCTAATGAGGGTTTCGGTCTCCGCATGCTTATAGGGATTATTCCAGAAAACGGGCTTTTGATAATCACCTCCATAGGCAGAATAAGCATCTGGACCCCACCAGTTCCATGACGTGTAATAGCCATCCGGCGTGGTTAAGTCCTTCAGTTCCCTGAGTTTGGACATCTCCAAGTCACGTCCAAACCAACCATTGAAAGAACCAGTGGTATTATTGCCATAGCCATCGTCAAAATTTCCATTGGTCTCGGTCATAGCCCAGTTAATATTGGAACTGACTGAGAACTTTTCGTCCAAATCCAAGTTGAAAGATCCCGTGAAATTATGTTTTTGGTAGTCACTGCTAGGTAAAAGACCTTTCTGGCTAAGGTTGACATAGCCCACTCTGGCATTGTATTTCTCTCCACCCCCCGAAATGTCTACACTGTTCTTGAAACTGGTGCCAGTCTCAAAGTAATCCTTGATATTGTTTGGCTGAGCCACGTATCTGGCCGATTGTCCATAATACGGATTGGCGACCTCATCTGTACCCGGGAACCAAGCATACCAAGGATAATACTCGCCCCCATCAAACCTTGGGCCCCAACTTTCATCCGCATATGGGGTTACTATATATCTACCTCCATTCATAGGAGCAAAATAAGAAGGCGCATCGGCAGATTGCTCCCATGTAGCCCATTCCTCCTCTCCGTCATATCCCTGTCCGTACTCATTCTGGTATTTGGGAAGATAGGCTACCTTATCAAAAGTAGCTGCTGACAGGAAATTAACTACCGCCCTTCCCCTTTTACCTTTCTTGGTAGTTATCATAATGACCCCAGAACTGGCCTGCATACCATACAGGGCCGAAGCATTGGGGCCTTTCAATACACTTATGCTCTCTACATTCTCCGGATCTACTGCGTCTGCATTGGTTACGATCCCATCTACCACGTAGATAGCCTCCTCCTTACCCGTAAGTGACAAGGCTCCCCTTAGATAAACAGCACCGGAATTGCCCAGTTTGGATCCTGCCTGCGAGCTACCTGAATACCCGCCACTTTACCAGCCAAAGCGGTCTTCAAGTTACCTTCATTGGAGATGTTCAGGGTACTGGAGCCAATAGTTTGCGTGGCATAAGTCAGACTCTTTTCATTTTCCTCCAGTCCAAGGGCCGTTACCACCACTTCACCTAATGCTTGTGCATCTTCCTTTAACTGGACGTCTATTATGGCATTTTCACCCACTTTCATCTCCGTCGTTTGCATACCAATAAAGGAAAAAACCAATACATTTCCCGTACTGGCCGTGATTTTATAGTTCCCGTTATAGTCGGTTTGGGTAGCTACCTCAGCACCCCTGATGGCAACACTGACGCCAGGGATTGGGAGACCGTCCCCTCCCGTGACTTTTCCTGCAATTGTTTTTTCCTGTGCTGTTACAGTTGAAATCAACATATAACAGAACAAGAAAAGATAAAGTAATTTCTCTTTCATGTGTGTTAGAATTAAAAAATGATAAAAAATAAGATCCCAATCTCGTGCCCAACTGGAATAGGCACGCAGCAACAATCACTGGCTTTTCAGGATTTAATAGAAAGCCTAATCAAAAATTAAACTAAATCAAAAAGGCGGAATAATAGTGGAAGTGTAGTTTTTTTTCATGTGTGTTTGAGTTATTAAGTAGATAGAACAATAATATCCCCGTACCAATAAAAATAGGTTCTTTGCTTCTTGTTGTGTGTTTTTTTTGTGATTTTTTGGTTGATTTTTTACTGATTTGTTTGGCAATGTCAGTTTTTTGTGAAAAATCTACCAAAAAGAAGCAAAATCCTGTCTGTGTTAACTGTTTTTTTGTCTATAGCAGCGAATATATGTTAAAAAAAGTTAAAGGGCAAGTTGTTTTCTAATTTATGTTTAATTTTTTATATGGTTTATATTTTTTTAATGGTTTTTTGTTATTTTTTTTTCAAAAAAAAGTCAATATTTAATTCATAGTGATAATTATAGATAAATAGAAAAGTGTGGATTGATATTTTTTGAAAAATAATAAATTTTTACTTTTTCTATTGATCATGGCCTTACACACATCAATATGGCGACATATTAACGCCAACAATTGCGGTGCCACCTTGTTAGAATAATAGGAAGTCGTCCACATACATCCCCACTTAGGGCATGAAAAGGATGGTTAAACCGATTAAATGTTGAACCAATTAAATTAAATACATTTTTTATTATGGCAACTATTTTCACTGACAAGTACCTTCCCGAATTATTGGAAAAACAGCAAGCACCCGGCTTATCACTCTATATGCCTACCCATCGCACGCATCCCGATAGCGAGCAAGACCCCATTAGGTACCGCAATCTAGTAAAGCAACTAAAAGAACTAGCACAAGGAACATATGAAGAAGTTGCTACGGCACCGCTTTTTGCTCAGTTCGACGCCCTAGCCACCGACAAGGATTTTTGGAACCACGCATTAGAGGGCTTGGCCATATTGGCTACTCCAAAGCTGTTCCGGGTGTATCGACTGCAGCGTCCGGTGGCCGAGTTGGCCATCGTAGCCGACAGCTTGCACACCAAACCCCTACAGAAGTACGTGCAGTCGGCCGATCGCTACGAAGTATTGGTGCTAGGACTCAATGGCGTACAGCTCTATGAGGGCAATCGCTACCACATAGACCCGGTGGAGTTAAATGCCGAAGTGCCCAAAACGATGCAGGAGGCACTGGGCGAAGAACTTACGGACGACCACTTCAATACGGCCTTTGCAACCGGCAACGGATCCAATAAGGCGGCCAACCAGTCTACCGGCAATGTCGTGCACGGCTATATGGACAAGAGTGAAGAGGCCCAAAAGGACGCCGAACGTTTCTTTAGGGCAGTAGATAGGGCTATATTAGAACATTACTCCAAGCCGTCGGGCCTGCCACTCATCTTGGCTTCGCTGCCCGAGCACCAAAATCTTTTTAGAAGTGTAAGTCACAACAAGCAATTGCTGCCAGAAGGTATTAAAGGCAATGCCGCTTCCCTGGATCTGGACGAATTAAGGAACAGGGCTTGGCAACTTTTTGAGCCTGAGTACGATAAGCGGCTCGACGAAGCAGTAGCTGGCTATGAGGCAAACGTGGCCCAGGGGCTTGGCTCTGACCTAATAGAGCAGGTGGCCAAAGAGGCTATAGCAGGAAGAGTAGCCACGCTTCTGGTAGAGGAAAACCGCATCATCCCGGGCAGTATAGACGCCAAGAGTGCCGATGTGGTCTACAAGCAAGGCGGCGATGCGGGCGTAGACGACCTGTTGGACGATCTGGCAGATCTCGTACGCAGCTATGGCGGACAAAGCATGGTCATTCCCAAAGGCAAGATGCCTTCGCAGACGGGTGTTGCGGCCATCTACCGCTATTGATACGGCCGCACTGTAAATTTTAGATAAATTTATATAATAAATTGTGCGTGGATAGCAGCCTATCGAAAAGAATTCCTGAAATTCGCACGCAGAATGAACAAAGGATTGATAGCCCTTGCCTTTGGTGGATTGGCAATTGGCATGACCGAATTTACGATGATGGGAGTGCTCCCGGATGTCGCGCGCGATTTACAGGTAAGCATTCCCACAGCGGCCCACCTCATAGCGCTCTATGCCCTTGGTGTGGTAGTGGGGGCGCCCATATTGGTGCTGTTTACGGGCAAATATCAGCCCAAAAACGTGCTACTGTTCTTAATGCTGCTGTTTTTTGTGTTCAACGGGCTCTTTGCCATTGCCCCCAGCTACGTCACCTTGCAGATCTCAAGGTTTGCTGCAGGTCTTCCGCATGGCGCTTTCTTTGGCGTGGGATCAGTGGTCGCAGCGAGGCTGGCAAAGCCAGGCAAGGAGGCGCAGGCGATTTCCATCATGTTCACGGGCATGACCTTGGCCAACCTGGTGGGCGTTCCTTTGGGTACCTATATAGGTCACCACTTTTCCTGGCGTATTACCTATGGCGCTATCAGTTTCCTGGGACTAGTGACTTTGCTGGCTCTTTACTTCTGGATGCCCAAAATGGGGGTCAACCAGAAGGGGAATATTTTTTACCAGCTGTCCTTTTTCAAGACCTGGCCGGCCTGGCTCTTGGTGGCCATTATCTCCATCGGCACCGGAGGCATGTTTGCCTGGATTAGCTATATTGCCCCTTTGGTCACGGAGGTGTCGCATGTACCGGCCGACAAGGTATCGCTCATCATGGTACTCGTGGGCTTCGGCATGGTGTTTGGCAACCTCATTGGAGGCAGGCTAGCCGATAGCATTTCGCCCACTAAGGCGGCCATCGCCAGTTTCAGCTCCATGGCACTGTGCCTATTGGTGGTTCATTTTACCGCTCCCATTGGTTGGACGGCTTATGTGATGGCTTTCGTCACGGGGATGGTCTCGTTCACCAATGGCTCTCCCATACAGATGATGCTCATCCGTACGGCAAAAGGCGCAGAGACAATGGCCGCAGCAGCAGGACAGGCTAGTTTCAACTTGGGCAATACGATGGGCGCATACCTCGGTGGGCTGCCCATTATATGGGGCTATCACTACGATACACCAGTATTGGTAGGGGTAGCTATGGCATTTACCGGAGCCTTGCTTTCATTGGTGTTCCTGAAAACCTATGTGCAGAAAGTACAAGATGTGTAAATTGTTGTTTTTCGATTGAAATGCCAATAGTTTGAGAGAAAGAAAAGTCCCACTTTTAGATTCTTAAGTGGGACTTCCATGCTGTATTTCGTTAAGGACGAATAATTCTAATACGGCTATGCCAACTTTTCCAGCGCCAGCTTGATTCTTCTCAGCGCTTCTTTTAATTTTTCATCTGAGGCTGCGTAGGATAGCCTGATACAGTCGTTATTACCAAAGGAGTCTCCACCTACTGTAGCCACATATGCCTCGTTGAGGAGGTAAAGTGCCAGGTCTGAAGAGTTTTCAATGGTGTTGCCTTGGCTGTCTTTCTTGCCGAAAAAGCTGCTCACATCAGGAAAGAAATAAAAGGCACCCTCTGGCAGATTGGCTTTTACGCCATCGATTTCGCTAAGGGCATCATAGACCAATTGCCTGCGACGGGCAAAGGCTTCTTTCATCTTATTAACGCTTTCCAAGCCGCCTTCATAAGCAGCTATACCAGCACGTTGGGCTATAGAGCAGGTTCCAGAAGTTGTTTGGCCCTGTAGTTTATCATTGGCTGCGGCAATTTCCTTGCTGGCGGCCAAATAACCCAATCGCCATCCCGTCATGGCATAGGACTTGGAGAAACCATTGATCAGTATTACGCGGTCCTTTATCGAATCAAATTGGGCAATGGATTCATGCTTGCCCACGAAGTTGATATGTTCGTAAATCTCATCAGAAATGATATATATCTCGGGGTATTTTTCGAAAACCTCAGCCAATGCAGCGAGCTCGTCCTTGCTATATACTGTTCCCGTGGGATTGCAAGGAGTAGAAAACATGAACAATTTGGTGCGAGGGGTGATGGCAGCCTCCAGTTCCTCGGGGCTGATTTTGAAATCGCTTTCGATACCCGAGTTGATAAATACGGAGATTCCACCTGCCAACTTTACCATCTCGGAATAGGAGACCCAATAAGGAGTGGGAATAATCACTTCATCGCCTGGGTTGATAGTGCACAATATGGCATTAGACAGTGATTGTTTGGCCCCGGTAGATACCACAATCTGCGATATATCATAGTCTAGGTTATTCTCTTCCTTCAACTTCTTCACGATGGCTTTCCGCAATTCCGGATAGCCCGGTACTGGGGAGTACCTGGTATAGTTTTCGTCAAGGGCCTTTTTTGCCGCCTCTTTAATGTGGTCAGGAGTGTTGAAATCAGGCTCTCCCACGCTTAGGCTAATGATATCGGCACCTTGTGCTGCCAATTCCCGGCCCAATTTGGTCATTTTTAAGGTAGCCGACTCAGATAGGTCGTTTATCCTGTCTGACAGTACTGATAGTTCTGCTGTACTCATTATAATCGTTGATCTTTCTAATTGCTTGTATTACTGTAAATACTTGCAAACCTAAATAAAATTTTAATCATACCTGCTTATCTTTTGGATTTTATTTAATACCTTCAACCCAATAAAAAAATGCCGACGAATTATAAATTCCTAGAAAAATGAAAAAAATCCATATATTAATTGGCGGCCTCAGCCTAATAGGCCTTTTTCTGTCCTTTGGCGCATATGGTCAGAAGCTAAACGACATGGTCAATCTCAAGTTTTACGCGAAGGATAATGCGCTATTGCCTGCGCCAAAAAAGCATGAAAAGCGTGTGGTATTTATTGGCAATTCCATCACACAAGGGTGGGCGCGGATGCGTCCAGGGTTTTTCTCTTCCAATAACTACATTGGTAGGGGGATAGGAGGGCAAACAAGCCCTCAATTGCTCCTGCGTTTTCAGCAGGATGTGGTAGCACTCCGACCAGTGGCAGTTGTTATTAATGTGGGAACCAATGATATAGCTGAAAACACGGGGAGCTATGATCCCATCTTCACGTTTGATAATATCAAGGCGATGGTCGCCATAGCTCAGGCCAACAATATCAAGGTGATCCTTTCTTCTGTACTGCCTGCCGCTGGCTTCAAGTGGAACGAAAGCATAAAGGATGCGCCTCAAAAGATCGATGCGCTCAACGAAGAGATTGCAGCCTATGCCAAGGCCAATAAATTGGCTTATATAGATTACAATTCAGAATTACGGGATGAGTCTGGTGCACTTAAAGCCCATTATGGCGACGACGGTGTCCATCCCAACGAAGAAGCGTATGTGGTGATGGAAGGAATAGCCAAACCGATAGTCGACGCGGTGGTAGTTGATTAGTCATTTGCTGTTAGAAAGGATTGAGTCTCATATCTCACGTCTCATATCTCACATCTTGTATCTTAAATAATACCTATCTTTGACCACCAAGATTTAGTGCAGTGAACGAAGAAAGGAAAATCATTACCTATTCCCTGATTACGGGAATAGTGCTCATGCTGGCCAAGTTTGGTGCCTACCTGCTCACGCGTTCCAATGCCATTCTTACGGACGCCATGGAGAGCATCGTCAACGTGGTGGCTAGTAGTTTTGCCTTCTATAGCGTGTATCTTTCCTCAAGACCTAGGGACGAAAACCATCCCTATGGGCATGGCAAAGTGGAGTTTTTTTCCGTATTTCTCGAGGGCGGGCTCATAGCCATAGCTGGATTGCTTATCTTGGGTAAGGCTATCTACAACATCTTCTATCCCGAAGAACTGCAGAGTCTGCTAGAAGGGATGGGTATCATTGCTTTCACGGGCTTGGTCAATTTCCTGTTGGGTGGTTATATGGTCAAGCGATCTAAAGTCTTGCAGTCCATTACTATCCATGCCGATGGCAAGCATCTCCAAACCGATGCCTATAGTACTGGTGGTTTATTGCTCGGTCTATTATTGCTATATGTGACCGGCTTCCATTTCATTGACGTGCTATTGTCGCTGGGACTGGGAGGGTATATACTCTTTAGCGGCTACAAATTGTTGCGCAAGTCCATTGGCGGGCTTATGGACGAGTCCGATATCGAATTAATAGGCCAAGTGGTGGATGTGTTGAATAAGTACAAGGCCGAATGCTGGATAGACGTCCATAATTTGCGAGTCCAGCGCTATGGGCACGATCTGCACATAGACTGCCATGTCACCTTGCCCAATTACTACGACCTGAACACGGTGCATGAGGAGATTTCGAAAATAGGCGAGCTCATGAACAAAGAGATCAACGTGCATACCGAACTGTTTATCCATGCTGATCCCTGCGTGCCTGCCTGCTGTCATTACTGTGGCGTAGCGCATTGCCCCATACGCAGCGAAGAACGTACATTACATATCCATTGGACGCCCGAAATCGTCACCAAGAACGTGAAACATTTTGAGTCTATCGCATAGTTCATAACGAAGAAGAACTTCTTGTTTATCGAGATTTATAACTCTTTTGCCCTCCATTCTTTTGGCCTTTCCCTTGGCCTTGGTAATCTTTCGTTTCTAGCTCTTGACAGCCATCAGACTTTTGTTTCTCAAAAGGAGTTTTTTTTAAAAAATTGTGATTATTTGAAATAATATCAGCATTTTTACCCAAATATCGAAAAACAACGTCTTAAAGTAATAAAATCAGGACTAAACATGTCAAACCTTAGATTTAGTGCAGTGAAAGCTGCTATTTCTCGCCCAAAAACAGCTGCTCAAGAATTTGCAGTAGAAAAAGCGTCCTCTTTTTTCGCGAAAAATGTATTTACTATCGCAAAGATGAAGGACTACATGCCCAAAAACGTTTATCAAGAATTGTTGGATGTGATTGATGCTGGTGAGGCCATTGATTTGGATCTTGCCGAACACGTGTCACAGGCCATGAAAAGTTGGGCTATCAGTAACGGTGCTACCCACTATACCCATTGGTTTCAGCCATTGACCGGTGCTACGGCGGAAAAGCACGATGCTTTCTTCGAGCCGGGGGCAGACGGGGTTGCAATAGAAAAATTTACTGCCGGAGCTTTAGTGCAACAAGAACCAGATGCTTCTAGTTTCCCTAATGGAGGTATCAGGAACACGTTTGAAGCTAGAGGTTACACGGGGTGGGATCCTTCTTCTCCTGCTTTCCTCTATGAGACGGGAGCCGGCAAAACCCTGTGTATTCCTACGGTTTTCCTTTCCTATACAGGGGAGGCGCTTGACTACAAGGCACCACTGTTGAAGACACTGAACGCCCTGGACAAGGCAGCGGTAGATGTGGCCAATTATTTTGATAAGAGCATTACCAAGGTCTTTGCGTCATTGGGTATCGAGCAAGAGTACTTCTTGGTAGATCTGGCATTGTACAATGCTCGTCCAGATCTTCAGATCACGGGTCGTACCCTCTTCGGTCATATGGCCGCCAAGGGACAACAACTGGAAGATCATTATTTTGGCGCCATTCCGGAGCGTGTATTAGCCTTTATGTCTGATCTGGAAGTGGAAGCATTAAAGCTGGGCATTCCCTTGAAGACCCGTCACAACGAGGTAGCCCCCTCGCAATTTGAATGTGCACCTATGTTTGAGGAAATCAACTTGGCCATAGATCATAACCAATTGTTGATGAACCTCATGGAGCAGGTAGCGCTGCGTCACAACTTCAAGGTGCTACTGCACGAAAAGCCTTATGCCGACATCAATGGTTCAGGTAAGCACAACAACTGGTCATTGATTACCAACACGGGAGTCAACCTTTTGTCTCCGGGGAAAACGCCCAAAAACAATTTGATGTTCTTGACATTCTTCGTCAATACCATCCGTGCCGTATACGAGCACGCGGATTTGCTGCGTGCATCTATTGCTACTGCGAGCAATGACCATCGTCTTGGTGCCAACGAGGCGCCGCCAGCTATCATCTCCATTTTCTTGGGAAGCCAGTTGAATGACGTGTTAGATGAAATAGAAACGGCAAGAGTGGCCAAAAAGGTGAAGGCAGAAACACAATTGTGGCATGGTATCCCCAAGATTCCTACCCTGCAGTTGGACAATACAGACCGTAACCGTACCTCGCCATTTGCCTTTACCGGCAATAAGTTTGAGTTCCGTGCGGTAGGTTCTTCTGCCAACTCGGCTAGCCCCATGACCGTGCTCAATGCCATCGTAGCCGAGCAGTTGATCAAGTTTAAGACAGAGGTAGACAAGCAAATCAAAAAAGGGACTAAGAAAGATTTGGCGCTTCTAAATGTCGTGCGCAAATATATTAAAGAGTCCAAGGCCATCCGTTTTGAAGGCAATGGCTACAGCCAAGAGTGGGAAGAGGAAGCAGCTAAACGCGGTCTTTCCAACATTAAGACTACGCCTAAGGCTTTGGATGTATATGTTTCCGAAAAAACCGAGGATATGTTTGCCGAGCTAGGCATCATGAGCAAGCGCGAAGGTGAAGCACGCCATGAAATTCTCTTGGAAAACTATTACAAGAAAATCCAGATTGAGGCACGTGTATACGGAGAGTTGGTGAATAGTGTCATTGCTCCGGCAGCATTTACCTATCAGAACCAGCTGATAGAGAATGTGAAAGGCCTAAAAGACTTAGGTTTGAAAGGCACGGCCTACAATGCACAAATCGACCTCATTGAACGTATCTCTAGGCATGTGAACGAAATACTGGAAAATGCGGAGGCCATGCGCCAAGAACGCAAGAAAGCCAATATACTGGAGGATACACGCGAGAAAGCCATCGCATACGATGAAAAAGTGAAGCCCTATTTTGACAAAATTCGCTATCATATTAACAAGGTGGAGCAGATCGTAGACGACAGCAAATGGCCTTTGCCTAAATTGCGCGAGTTGTTGTTCGTGCGCTGAACAGCAAAATCTGCTACATAACACTTTTATAAAGGTTGAACACGAAGTCCCCTAGCCCTCAGTAGCTGGGGGATTTTTTGTTTTTTAATCTTTGAGCTTTGGTCTTGAGTCTCTAATCTTTTATTCTTATTTTGGGCAAATGAAAGAAACCATCTTAGTTATCGGGGCTTTTTATGGCGCCAGTGCCGTTATGCTGGGGGCGTTTGGAGCGCATGCCTTTAAGAAAATCCTTTCTGAGGAGCGATTGTCCAGTTTCGAGACGGGAGTACGTTATCAAATGTACCACGCCCTTTTACTGCTGGTCATTGGACTGCTGGCCCACACAGATAGCGGCAATTACGACAAGGTCGCATGGTGCGTTATCATCGGCACGGCACTTTTCTCCTTTAGTATTTATTTTCTTTCCTTTAAAGATTATTGGAAAATCAATCTTCGTTTTCTAGGGCCTGTTACGCCCATTGGCGGACTCTTCTTGGTAGCAGGCTGGGTTCTGCTCTTGTTAAAATTCATTTAGCTATTAGCCATTGATCATTAACCACTAACAACTAACTATTAACAATTGCATACAAGAGCAATTTTATCTAAGTTTGCGCCAAGATGTCGGATTTCAAATACAATCAGCGCGGAGTATCCGCTGGCAAGGAAGATGTGCACAATGCTATCAAAAATATCGATAAGGGGATTTTTCCACAGGCATTTTGTAAAGTTATTCCCGATATATTGGGGGGCGATGAGGCTTGGTGCAACATTATGCATGCCGATGGAGCTGGCACCAAATCTTCCCTAGCTTATTTGTACTGGAAGGAAACCGGCGATATCTCCGTTTGGAAAGGGATTGCCCAGGATGCTATCATCATGAACATCGATGACCTGCTTTGCGTGGGCGCTTTGGACAATATCCTGTTGAGCTCCACCATTGGCAGAAACAAGAACCTCATTCCGGGAGAAGTCATCTCCGAGATCATAAACGGTACGGAGGAGATATTGGCCGATTTGCGTAATTTGGGCATCGGTATCTACTCCACGGGTGGCGAAACGGCCGATGTAGGTGATTTGGTACGTACCATCATAGTAGATAGTACCGTCACATGCCGTATGAAGCGGAGTGATGTTCTAAGCAATGACCGTATAGTAGCGGGTGATGTGATTGTTGGTTTGTCTTCCTACGGGCGGGCAAGCTACGAAAAGGAATACAATGGCGGCATGGGCTCCAATGGACTGACATCTGCCCGACACGATGTGTTTAATAAGGTACTTGCTGAGCACTATCCCGAAAGCTATGACCCTGCTGTGCCTTATGAACTGGTTTTTGCTGGTAGCAAGGCATTGACTGACAAAGTGAAAGTAGAAACAGGCGAGGAGATAGATGCAGGCAAGCTGGTGCTATCGCCCACACGTACCTACGCACCTGTCATTAAACAAGTATTGGATAAATATCGTTCCCGTATTCACGGGATGGTGCACTGTAGCGGCGGAGCACAAACCAAGGTGTTGCATTTTATAGATGGGCTGCATGTTATTAAGGACGACCTCTTTCCGATTCCCCCCTTGTTTAAGCTCATTCAACAGGAATCTGGAACAGATTGGCAGGAAATGTACAAGGTATTCAATATGGGGCATCGCATGGAACTGTATGTGCCCGAGGAACTGGCCGACGATATCATCGCCATTTCCAGGTCTTTCGATATAGATGCCCGAATAGTAGGCAGGGTAGAGGCGGCAGAAAAAAAGCAGGTGACTATCGAATCGCCTTATGGAACTTTTGTGTATCATTAGTAATTAGTCTTTAGATATCAGGGGACATATATTAGACTGAGTCAGGCAGCAATGCGGCGCTTGTTTTGATCCATAAATTAATCATTAACCATTCAAGAACCATTAATTGAAGACCATTGGCTGGAAAGAAACCCTGGAGCTGGTGACCTTAAACGTACCAGAAGTACAGGCCAAAGTAGATACAGGCGCCAAGACCTCTGTCCTGCATTGCGTCCATATAGAAGATTTTAGGGACAAAGGGGCGCACTATGTTCGTTTTGTGCCTTTTGGTCATGAGCACACTCCGACGAATAAGCAAGACAGCTTTATCCTACCCTGTAAAAAGCAAATGACGATCAAGAACTCTTTCGGTCAGGAAGAATGTCGATTTGTAGTAACCATACAAGTAAAATTATTTGAACAGGAATATGAGATGGAGCTTTCGCTACGCGATAGGTCCAAAATGGAATATCCCATGCTGATAGGTCGAAACTTTATCAGGGGAAAATTCTTGGTAGATGTTTCCAGATCCAATCTTTCCAAAAAGCATATCTCTAAAGAAAATAGTTAACGAAATAATAATAGGAGATCTATTGTAAAACCAATTATATAAGCCCAATTTTACTTGGCTTTATCGTATTTGCGATCCTTAATGGAGATACGGGCATGTATTTTGCATCTCATAGATAGGTCATTCTTTTCCATATGAAACCTGCATAAGTTGCCGCTTACGGAAAGCGATGAATAAAGAACAACTTATGTCCGCCTGCGGTAAGCAGGTAAGTTTCATTGCTAAAAAAAATAAATTATTCGAATGAAAATAGCGGTATTATCTACCAATAAAAATCTTTATTCTACCCGTCGGTTGGTGGAGGCGGCACAGCAGCGTGGGCATCAATGTTTCGTGCTGGATCACAGACAGTGTTATGTAGGCATTCGTCAAGGAAAGCCGAGTATACATTATAAAGGACATGATGTGTCCGATATTGATGCCATTATACCACGCATTGGAGCTTCGGTTACCTTTTATGGCTCGGCCATTGTGCGTCAATTTGAGTTGATGGGGGTGGTTTCTGCCAATCCCAGCCAAGCCATTACGCGCTCGCGCGACAAGCTACGCTGCATGCAGATCCTTTCGGGGGCAGGTATAGGTTTGCCCATAACGGGTTTTGCGCGGCATACGAGCGATGTGGACGATCTGGTGACCATGGTGGGGGGCGTACCTTTGGTCATCAAAGTGCTGGAAGGAACGCAGGGCATCGGGGTCGTGTTGGCGGAAACCAAGAAAGCCGCTAGTTCGGTTATCGAGGCATTTTACGGCATGGGAAAAAATATCCTGATCCAGGAGTATATTAAAGAGTCCAAGGGCTGTGATATCCGGGCCTTTGTGGTAGGGGGTAAGGTGGTTGGAGCGATGAAGCGCGTGGCCAAGGAAGGTGAGTTTCGTTCCAACCTGCACCGTGGTGGCTCCGCCGAAATCATTAAGTTGAGCAAAGAAGAAAAAGAGACGGCATTAAGGGCGGCGGCTGAATTGGGACTCACGGTATGTGGTGTGGATATGTTGCAGTCGGATCGTGGCCCCTTGGTATTGGAGGTCAACTCTTCTCCCGGTTTGGAAGGAATAGAAAAGGCAACGGAAAAAGACATTGCCTCCAAAGTGATTGAATATTTGGAAAGGCAGGTGGAGGAAAAAAACAGGGCGCAGGCCAAACCTCTCAAGAAGAAAAAGAAACCCGTGCCCAGTCTGTAGGGACGCAAGATGTTGCACTTTTACTTTCCTTGTCCTAGATACTCCATGAGGCTGATGATGCGGTCTTCGTTTTTGGTTGAAAAATTGAATACCTGCCAAAAGTTCCTATTTCGGAAATTGATGATGATTTCGCCATCCAAAGGGATGGCATAAACACTGATTGGGTTGTTCCAGCGGCGATTGTTCTGGTATTGCGTATACAGTATGGGTTGATTTGGAGACTGGTAGGTGGGCAGGCGAAAATGGGAAAAAGTGTCGCGAATGATTTTCTCATTACTGGCTTTTGCATAGTGCGTGGTGATGCCAAAGAAAGATAATCTTTTATGGAGGTCATAGATAAGCTTGGCCATAACGGCCATGAATACAATGATGAAAAAAGCTAGCCAAGCTTGGCTATGTTTGGAATCGCGGACGACGCCATAATTCACGAAGCCTAGGAGCAATAGCATGACACCTTGATAGATAACGGGGTGCAAGTCCTGAAAGCTAACCTTATGGCGTCCATATTTTAGGATATGCGCTAAATTGACGTCGTCGGTTTCCTTGTGTTTTGCCATTGGAAGAAATCTTTCCGTCTGAAGAGCTACAATATGTCCTTGTCTTTGTTCCGTTTCTTGCCTAGAAGGAACCTCGCGGTACTGGCCAGAAGGACGAAAGCAATGCCGACATAGGCCAAGGCCGTGGGAATCAGAGCGCTATTGCTCAGGATGCAATAGACAAAGAAAATTAAGGCGGCTATGGCCATAACCACATCTACTTTGCCTGGTCTTGAAATATGGGGTCTATTGATAATCGTGTTCATGCGACATATACTTTATTTCAAATGCATAAAATTAACGATTAATTTTTATTGCGGCAAATGAAAGGATTGGCGGATGATAAAACGGCAAGCTGTCTTGTGCCCCGATAGACAAAGGCCTCATGTTAGTTTAGAAAGCTTCGCCATTGAAGATATACAAGTTAGCCCCTTCTTTAGTGAAGCCCACATCGAAGCGAATGTAGATGTCCTTTTTTGGGAATAGCAAATAGCGCAGGCCAAGGCCCCCGGCTACTCTCATATGGCGCATCTGAAATTCGTTGAACTGCGGAGCTACCGTGCCAGCAGAAGCAAATACAGCGGCCCCCAACCGCTTGCTGAAGGCAAAGGGCAATATCCTATATTCAACCTGTGCCGATATCAGGTGCTTATCACGGAAACGTCCCAGGTAATAGCCCCGCATCAGCCGATCACCACCCAGCAAGGCCAATTGGTTGAAAGGTACCTCTCCGTTGAGGAATTGACCTTTTACTTGCCAGGCTAATACGTTGCTCTTGCCAATGGGGTGGTAGGAACGGAAATCGACGTTTACCCCGCCAAAACCAAAATCGCTGCCAAAGCCCTTGAGATAGCCCAGATAGGCTATTTCTCCAAACTTGCCCTTTCGTACATTAAGCACATTGTGGCGGTCGTCGTATACTAAACCCATCCCGAGACCTAGATTTTGTGTTCCGTGGCCTCCACGTGGCACAGCATGAGGCATGCCCTCTTGTGGCTGTTCAAACTGCACACCCGACAACAATTGGTAATCCACTTCAGGGCCTAGGAAGAAGTTTTTCTTCACTTTCCTTAGCACCCGTTGCCTAAATGAGACCTGGAAAGCATCTACCAATGCAGGGTTGTGGCCTGATGTATTGGGACCTATGCCATAATAAGAAAGTGGAAATTGCTGTATTTTGGTTTCACCCAGAAAAAACCACTTGTCTTTATCCCCGTATATAGCATTTTCCAAGACAAGGCCGTACTGGGCCTTAAAGGTGAAAAAAGTGAAAGCCTGCAACTCACTCAAGCGGTTGAGCGTGTCGTCCTTGGCATAGAACAGTTTCAGAATAGAAGCTCCGAGCTCTATTCCCGTTTCTGGTGCCGATGCAAACGTGGGATAAACCGTAAAATTGGCTTTGTCTGCAGCAGTGGTATCGTTGATAATGGAGTTGACATAACGCCAAAGCCAACCTTTTCCAGGTTCTTGCGCTTCTACCGGCACGAATACCGCTATACATGCTAAGAAAAATAAAAGGGTAATAACTCTACCAATAGACATGATTTATCGTAAAATTCAATGCACGGACCAATCCCTACCACTACTTATATTGCAATAATAACGATATCATTCCTAAAACGCTACTTGTTCTTTTTCAATAAGTTCCTTTTGTTCCAGCTAGCAGAAGAGCATACGGGACTGACTATTAAGGTGAAATAGTCAGTATGGTGGTTCGGAAAATATATGCAAACATTTTTTTGTTTACCTTACCATTACAAATGGGGCAATTATTTTTATTAATCGTTTGATTAATAAAAATAATTGCCTTTCTTTGCAGTCAAGTTTTTTTGTATAACTCATATGGGCAGAAAGAAAAAGGCAGAACTGGATGTGTCTACGGAGGAAAAGATTAAGGAAGCGGCCAGCAAAGTATTTACCCAAAAAGGCTATGCAGCAGCTACCACCAGGGACATAGCAGAAGAATCGGGCATCAATATGGCCATGCTGCACTACTATTTCCGAAGCAAGGAGAAGCTGTTCCAAATGGTCATGTCCGAAAAGATACAGCAGTTGTTCGGCGTTTTGATTCCGATAATTAGGGACGAGTCTACTGATCTAGAAACAAAATTGCAACTATTGGCACAAAACTATATCAATATGCTGTTTAAGAATCCGGATCTTCCCATTTTTGTGCTCAATGAGCTGAGAACCGGTAATGAAGGTCCCTTTGCCCAGTTGCCAGTTAAAGAGCTGCTCGAGCATTCTGTCTTGGTACGTCAGATAAGAGAGAAAAAGAAGGATGTCTCTCCGGTGCATTTTTTGTTGAATATGTTGGGCATGCTGTTGTTTCCTTTTATCGCCAATCCCATCCTGCAAAGGGCAGGAGTTGTCGACATGGTTGCTTTTAAGGCTATGATGGATGAAAGAAAGAAGCTTGTTCCTATGTGGATTGCCGATATGTTAAAAGAATAGGACTTAGATTTTTTTTGAACTATAATTAATCAAATGATTAAATCAATTGAATATTTTTTATGAGAAAGATTCCTCAAATATTGTTCCTGATGTGGGGGTTATCCTTATGGCCTTGCGGCCTATCGGCGCAGCAAATGGCTATTTCCTTGGACGAATGCTATGCTTGGGCCCGGGAAAACTACCCCCTTATCCGTAAGCTCGATTTGATAGGCAAGAGCAGTGCTTATTCATTGGCCAATGCCGGCAAGCTTTACCTTCCGCAGTTGGGCATCAACGGGCAGGCAAGCTATCAGTCGGAAACGGTCAATTTTTCCAATGTAATGGGCTCCTTTCTACCGGAAGGTACACCCTTGCCACAACTCAGCAAAGATCAATACCGCTTGCAGGCAGAAGTGTCGCAAAACATCTATGATGCCGGTGCGGTCTCCAATCAGCGAGCCTACATCAAGGCCAATGATTCTCTTCAAAGACAAGGACTGGAAGTGTCTTTCCACGTAGTGAAAGAACGGATCGATCAGCTGTTTTTCGCGATCATCATGTTGGAAGAACAGCTGAAGCAAAATGAGATCAGAAAGGGAAATATCGAAAGTGGCAAGCAAAAAATGGATGCAGCCTTGAAATATGGTACGGCCTTTAGAAGCAACGTAGACGAATTGAAAGCCGAATTGGTCAATGTGGAAATGGCTTCCATCGAGTTGGATGCCAATCGCAAGGCTTATATGCAGATGCTGGGCCTATTGGTCGGCAAGGAGTGGGACAAAGAGACAGTACTTGTTATGCCCGATATGCCAGCGGGAGCCCATGAGATTAACAGGCCGGAAGTCAAGCTATACCAATTGCAGAAAAGCCTACTGGACGTGGAGGAAAAGAAGTTACGGGGCGAATATTTACCGCGCATCAGTGCTTTCTTTCAAGGCGCATATGGACGCCCCACGTTAAATATCATCAGTAACGATTTTGGATCGTGGTATGTGGGCGGGCTTCGGCTCACATGGAACCTGGGCAGCCTCTATACCTTGAAGAACACTCGAAATAATTTGGATATCAGTCGAAAGAATATTGATGCAGATCTGGAGACTTTTGTACTCAACACGAAGATGCAACTGAAGCAGCAAGATAGCGATATCGCCAAATACCACTTATTGCTGCAGCGCGATGAGGAAGCTATCGCCTTGCGTGAATCCGTTAGGAAAGCAGCATTGGCCCAATTGGAAAACGGTGTGGCCACTACGCACGATTATATCTCGCAGCTCAATGCCGAGCATTTGGCCAGGCAGACACGCATATTGCACACCGTACAGCTCCTACAGGCACAATATAAGCAACAAAATATTTCCGGTAATCACTGATGACAAGTAAATGAATCCGCCAACTGGCGAATGGACATTAAAAAACAAATTATATACATATGAAAAGATACTTATTTCTAGTATGGCTAGCGGGCCAATGTTTGTCTGCTTGCTCCACAAAGATCGATTACAATGCATCGGGCAGTTTCGAAGCCGATGAAGTCATCGTCTCTGCCCAGCAAAGTGGCGAACTCTTGCGCTTTGCATTGAATGAGGGCGATGTGCTCAAGGCGGGAGATACCCTTGGACAGATAGATGTGACCATCCCCAGTCTCCAAAAACAACAGGCAGAGGCTACCATAGCAGCACTGCGAGAAAAAACCAACACGTCAGACGCACAGGTAGCGGTAGTGCGAAAGCAATTGGCCGTGCAGCAGGCATTGCTGGCGCAGCAGCAAAGAGAACGTTTCCGTACGGAAAATCTGGTAAAGGCCGATGCGGCCACCAGCAAGCAGCTCGATGACGCAGATGCAGGTATCGAGCAGTTGGAGAAGGAAATAGTGGCTACCAAGGAACAGATAAACCTCTACGAATCCAACACGGAGACCTATAACCGTGGGGTGTTGAGCGAACGAACACCTTTGGAAGTGACCGCTAAACAGTTTCAGGAACAGATGGATCGCGGTCGTATCATAAATCCAGTAAACGGCACTGTGCTAAGCAAGTATGCCTTCAAGGGAGAGATGGCCACGATGGGTAAACCGCTCTATAAAATAGCCAATACCGATACCTTAAGCTTGCGTGCCTATACTACCGGTGATGAGTTGTCCAGTATTAAATTGGGACAACAAGTTACCGTGCGCATTGACCAAGGAGACAAGGCCTATAAAAACTATACAGGGACTATTGCTTGGATATCGGACAAGGCCGAGTTTACGCCAAAAACAATTCAGACCAAAAAGGAAAGGGCCAATTTGGTGTACGCCATTAAGGTGCGGGTGAAGAACGACGGTTATCTCAAGATAGGCATGTACGGTGAGGTACTATGGGGTGAAAATGATGCAAAATGATGGAAAAGATAGCCGTTAGCCTAAATCATATTACCAAGACCTATGATAAAGGGAAGGTTTTGGCGGTAGACGACGTATCGCTGCAAGTGAAGCAAGGAGAACTTTTTGGGCTCATTGGGCCGGACGGGGCGGGAAAGACTTCTATTTTCCGGATTTTGACGACCCTATTGCTCGCAAATGGGGGGACAGCCAATGTGGCCGGATATGATTTGGTGAAGGACTTTCGGGAGATTCGTAACAGGGTAGGCTATATGCCCGGTAAGTTTTCGCTGTATCAGGATTTGACCATACAGGAAAACCTGGATTTCTTCGCCAATGTCTTCGGTACTAGCATGGCGCAAAACTACGAGCTTATCCAGGATATCTATGATCAGATAAAGCCTTTTAAGGACAGACGGGCCGGAAAGCTTTCGGGAGGAATGAAACAAAAATTGGCGCTTTGCTGCGCACTGATCCATAAGCCCGAGGTACTGCTTTTGGATGAGCCAACTACAGGTGTGGATGTGGTATCGAGAAAGGAATTCTGGGATATGCTGAAAAGGCTGAAACAGCAGGGAATCACCATATTGGTGTCTACGCCCTATATGGATGAGGCCAAGCTATGTGAGCGTATAGCCCTCATGCAGCAGGGCAGGCTGATGTCGGTCAATACACCCGACAATATCGTCAAGGATTTTCCTGCCAAGCTCTATGCCGTCAAGTCAAAAAACGTGTACGCTTTGCTCATAGACCTGAGACAATTGGCAGAGGTGCAAAGTTGCTATGCCTTTGGCGAGTTTCTTCACGTTACGCTGAAGAGCGACAAGGTGGATGGAGAGGACTGGTTACGGCATGTGGCAGAGCGCAAGGGTCATGAGCAGGTGCTAGTAAAATTGATAGAACCAAGCATTGAAGATAGCTTCATTCGATTGATGAACGAGGAGGAATAGTCGAACCATAGAAACACGGACATGGCAGAAAAAGTAATTATATGCAAAGATTTGACCAAACAATTTGGTGACTTCTATGCAGTGAACCAGATATCCTTCGAGGTGGCAAAAGGTGAGATCTTTGGTTTTTTGGGTGCTAATGGAGCTGGTAAGACAACGGCCATGCGCATCTTATGTGGATTGTCTTATCCCACTTCTGGGGAGGCCATCGTAGCAGGATTTGATGTGTATAGGCAACAAGAAGATATCAAGCGTCATATCGGTTACATGAGCCAAAAGTTCTCTTTATATGAGAACCTCACCGTGTTGGAGAACATCGAATTTTTTGGAGGGGTCTATGGCGTTTCCAGAAAGGAAATAAAGGAAAGAAGCGATTTGCTAGTAAAGGATTTGGGACTGGAGCGGGAGGCAAAGAAACTAGTGTCCGATTTGCCATTGGGCTGGAAGCAGAAACTGGCATTTTCGACCGCTATTTTCCATCGGCCAAAGATCGTGTTTCTTGACGAGCCTACTGGCGGTGTAGACCCGCTGACACGCAGGCAGTTTTGGGATATGATCTATGAGGCGGCATCGTCCGGGATTACCGTTTTCGTTACGACGCATTACATGGACGAGGCCGAATACTGCGATCGGGTATCGGTCATGGTTGACGGTCGCGTGGAGGCACTTGATACCCCAAACAAGCTAAAGGAAACATATGGTGCCGATGACATGGACGGGGTATTTTATCGATTGGCCATGGGCGCTAAGCGTACTGGTGACTAAATTGCATACGCATGAAACAATTATTCATATTTATCAGAAAGGAATTTTACCACGTATTCCGTGATAAGCGCACGTTGCTCATTATGTTTGGCCTACCGGTAGTACAGATCGTGCTGTTTGGCTTTGCGCTTAACAATGAGGTGAAAAATGTGGAGTTGCTGATTGTCGATAAGGCACAGGATGCACTGTCGGGCCAACTGACCGATAAAATAAGGGCTTCTGCTTATTTCATCGTAGAAGAAGACCCCGGAATGGCCTATACGGCTATTGAAGCCAAGCTAAAAAAAGGCAATACCAAAAGCGCGCTGATTATCCCAGCAAACTTTTCGGACGACCTGAAACATGGAGGAAGTGCACAGGTACAGATTATTGCCGATGGTTCCGATCCTAATGTTGCAAAGACGATTGTCAACTACCTGAGTAGGATCATTGGCGATTTCCAAAAACAAGTATTCGCTACACCAAGCATCATGCCTTATACCATAGTGCCCGAGATGCGCATGCTCTACAATGAGGAGGGCAATGGTTCCCTCAATTTTATCCCGGGAGTGATGGCTTTGATATTGATGATTGTCTGCACCGCCTTGACTTCTGTATCTGTCGTGAAAGAAAAAGAAATGGGAACGATGGAGGTTCTATTGGTATCGCCCTTCAAACCTATCATGGTGCTAATAGCCAAAGCAGTACCTTATTTGCTCCTGTCTATTGCCAATTTTACCTTGATATTGCTCCTCACGGTTTTCTTGTTGGATATCGCGATAAAGGGTAGTATACTGCTCCTGTTTCTCGAAAGTACGCTTTTCATCATTACCTGTTTATCGCTGGGACTGTTGATTTCCAATGTGACCGCTTCACAGCAAACGGCTTTGCTGATTTGCCTGATGGCGATGATGTTGCCCACCATTATTTTCACGGGATTTATCATGCCATTGGAAAATATGCCCAAGCCTTTTCAGGTCATCTCCAATATTGTTCCTTCCCGATGGTATTTCCTCATCGTCAAATCCGTCATGCTCAAAGGGCTCGGCTTCCAGTCCGTCTGGAAGGAGACATTGGTGTTGTTTGGGATGGCTATTTCCCTGTTGTTCATCGCGCTTAAGAACTTTAAAATCAGATTGCAATGAAAGTGTTGAGATTTATTTTGCAGAAAGAATTTAGGCAGATATTTCGTGATAAGACCATTCTGGCCATGATGCTGGTAATGCCTACCATGCAGCTCATTGTCTTGCCACTTGCGATGAACTTTGAGGTTAAGCATGTGCAGCTGGCCGTGGTAGACCATGACCATAGTAGCTATTCCCAACAACTGATTTCCAAGATTGGTGCCTCTGGGTTTTTCAGGATAGTAAGTATGGAGGATTCCTTTCTGGGGGCATTATTCTATCTGGAGAAGGAAAGGGCCGATCTCGTGCTCGAAATTCCACTGGGTTTTGAACGCAACTTGGTGCGAGAAGGACATGAAAAAGTAGCTATTTCGGTAGATGCTGTCAATGCAGCAAAGGCAGGGATAGGCGGGAATTATTTAAATACAGTCATAGCCGATTTCAATGCCAATTTGGAGATTAACCAAAAGGCAATCATCGCTGCATCATCACCGCAGGATCAGATTGATATCACCTATGCCAATTGGTTCAATCCGCGGGCCGAGTATAGGTACAATGTGGTGCCAGCGGTATTGGTTTTATTGCTCACCTTAATAGGCGGTTTCATGACCGCGCTCAATATTGTCAGGGAAAAAGAAGTGGGTACCATAGAGCAAATCAACGTAACCCCCATCCAGAAATGGCAATTTATTTTGGGCAAGCTTATTCCATTTTGGATCATCGGTATGGTGGTTTTCACACTTGGGTTATTGATCTCATGGTTGGTATACGGCATTGTGGCTCAGGGGAGCCTGCTTTTGCTTTATAGCTTCGCTGCGGTGTATATGGTCGCGGTTTTGGGATTCGGTCTGTTGGTTTCCACGTACAGTGAAAATCAGGTGCAGGCTATGTTCATTGCTTTCTTTTTCATGATGATTTTTATCCTCATGAGCGGCTTTTTTACGTCTACGGATAGCATGCCCCCATGGTCCAAGGTTATTTCCAATTTGACCCCTGTGACCCATTTTATTCGTGTAGACCGAATGATCATCTTAAAAGGGAGCGGCTTTGATGATGTGAAATATGAATTTCTGTACCTTATCTGTTTTGCCATCGTACTGAACGGTTGGGCTATATGGAATTATAGGAAGACAAATTAAAATTTTATATTTACGTCACTTTTATTTATTAACGGAGTTTTTCACGTCAAATTAAATAGCGATGTCCTATTCATTATACTTGCCCAATAAGGATAAAAATTCAAACAAGGATATGATTGTGCTGGCCGCCGATATAGGGGGCACGAAAACCAGCCTAGGTTTGTTTAAGATGAACGGATCCGCGCTTTCTTTGCTGCGCGAAGCTACCTTCCCATCAAAGGCGCACGCTACGTTTAATGAAATTGTGAAGAAGTTCTTACTGGCTCAAGAGATATTACAACAGCCTACCATTCTGTCCATAGGTGTTGCTGGCCCTGTTCTGGACAACAAGGTGAAACTAACGAATTTGGACTGGGAGTTGGACGGCGAACTGCTGCAACAAGATTTGGGAATTGGCAATGTGGTTATCATAAACGATTTGGAAGCTACGGCCTATGGTTTGGCGGGACTCCATGAAGAAGATATCGCTACCATATTTGACAAGGAACAATTAGTACAGGGAAATATGGCCATATTGGCTCCAGGCACCGGATTGGGAGAGGCGGGCATGTTTTGGGATGGTAGTGCATTCCGACCTTTTGCCACGGAGGGTGGGCATAGTGATTTTGCTCCCAGAACCGATATTGACCAAGAACTTCAAGCCTATCTCAAGCAAAGCACAGGCATCGTGAATTGGGAGTATGTGGTATCTGGCCCGGGCATCTTCCGGATATACAGCTTTCTTCGCGATGCTAAGGGATACAAGGAACCTGCTTGGCTCAAAGAGAACTTCAAAAATGAGAGCAATCCTACTGCAGTGGTCACGCATACAGCCATGCGGGAGTTGGATGCGACCTGCATACTGGCCATGGACCTGTTTGTAAGCTATATGGCACGTGAGGCTACCAGTCTGGCATTGAAGTTAAAGGCCACTGGAGGACTTTTGCTGGGCGGCGGCATACCGCCAAGGATATACCCGCTTTTGCGTAAGGAGCTATTTCGCGAGCAATTTATCCAAAATGAGCGAATGACGGAACTGTTGCAGGAAATACCTATTAAGGTGATATTGAACAGCAAGGCAGCACTTATTGGTGCGGCCTATTATGGTGCTTTTGGTGATTACTAGCTTCCTGTTATTACCCGAATGAGTGGCCGATTATTATGCTGCCACCTTCTGCGATAAATTGATCTTTCAAAATCTCAAAATTGGTTGAATCGATCGGTTTCGTGGCGTTTTGTACGATGGCTGCTTTGAAACCTAGCTGAAGCGCATCTTGTGCCGTATAATACACGCAATAATCGGCCGCCAAACCACAGACGTGCACTTCTTCTACTGCCATCCCTTGCAGGTATGACCCCAGTCCCGTATTCTTTACATGTCCATTGTCGAAGAATCCACTGTAGCTGTCTATTGTTTTGTCCATGCCTTTGCGGAATAGGGCAGCGATGGGTCTTTGGTCAAGCTGATCGGATAGATCGGCTCCTTTTGTTCCCTGTATGCAGTGGTCTGGCCATAGCGTTTGTGGCAGGCCATTTAGTTCAATTTGATCAAATACTTTGCCTCCAACATGATTGGAGGCAAAGCTTTCGTGCTCCTGCGGATGCCAGTCTTGGGTGGCTACTACCAGATCATAATGAGCCATCAGGTCGTTGATGATAGGGATAATGGCATCACCTTCATTTACGGCCAGTGCCCCGCCAGGGAGAAAATCGTATTGCATGTCTACCACAATGAGCGCTTTCATAGCCATAAAGGTGACAAATATATTTTTCCTGTGCAATAGCAGAAAAAACACTGACTACACTTTGTAGAACTGTTCCCAACCTTTGACGGGTGGCGGTCCCACCAAGAGGGCATTTGCAAAGCTGTTGTTGACCACTTCCTTTTTCACAGGATCGAAATCGAACCGAGCATTTAGTCGCTGCGCGATGACGCCCAGACAAAAGACCTGGCTCAGAGGTGCCGAAATTTCAAATGGGGACCTCGTTTTTTCCTCGCCTTTGCAAGCTTTGAGGAAGTTTTCGAAATGGTTGGACGGGGAGGTTGGCACTTCGGGAAGCTTCCCTGCCATATCCTCTGCTTTGTCCTCGGGAATGATCTGCAAGGTGCTACCGTGCGAACCGCCCTTGAAGGTGAGGTTTTTCGAGTAGATGATCTTTCCGGGATTGAGTTTTGCCGGTTCAATCTCGCCGGTACTCGGTGGGGGAATATTGGGATCGAGTCCCGAGACGCCATATCCGTTCGGGATTGGCGGTAGGTTGTCCAGTCCGTCGTACCAATTGATCTCTACTGCTGGCATGCTTCTACGCTTAGGGAAGTGGAACTTCAATGTCGAAGACATCGGGAAGAAAAAGGAATTGTGGCCTTCCAGAAATAAGGCCTCGACTTTGGTCGGCAAGCCCAGGGCTAAAAATTCGTGCGCAGTATCGAGTATATGTGCTCCCCAATCGCCCAATGCGCCCATGCCGAAGTCGAACCAGCAGCGCCATTGTCCATTCACGAAATCCTTGTTGTAGTTGTGCCCCCACGTCTGCATTTGCCATATTTCCCAATCCAACGTCGCCGGAGTCGGTTCCTGTGGAGGAAAATTCTTGATATTGGGATCCCAGCCGTGCCACCTCCTAGCCAGGTTCATATGCGCATCGATGCGTGTCACGTTTTTTATGATTCCGGCTTCATGCCAGGACTTGAACTGAAAATAGTTGGCCTCGGAATGCCCTTGGTTTCCCATCTGCGTCACCACCGTCGGGAATTTCCTTGCCTTTTGCATCAAGAGCTCGTTCTCAAAAAAAGTTCGAGCCAGTGGTTTTTCGACGTACACATGCTTGCCGAGGTCCATCGCCATCATGGCCACCGCAAAATGGGCAAAATCCGGGGTGGCTATGGACACGGCATCGATCTGGTTGCCCATCGTGTCGAACAGCTTCCGAAAATCCTGAAAACGCGGCACATCGGGAAACATTTTTTGGATTTCTAGGGTCTGCTTTGCACCCATATCTACATCGCACAGGGCAACGATGTTGCATAGCCCGGTCTTGTACAGTTCTTTGATAATCTCTGCTGCACGGTTGCCGATGCCCACGCAGGCAAGGTTTACCCGTTCGTTCGGCTTTGCCAGGCTCACCTTGCCTAGCACACTGTTCGACAATAACATCGCTCCTCCGGCCATTGCCGTCTTGGCAATGAAACTGCGGCGTGATAAATAATGGTTCATATAGTTCATATGGTTCTGTATAGGGTGAAGGATAAACTATTTTGTCTTCTTGACCTTGATGCTTCGGAAAGAGACCTCGTCACCATGGTCTTGCAAGAGGATATGGCCTGTTTTTGCTTCGCCAAAATTGTCCCAATCCTTGTATTTGCTGAGTGCGACCAAGTCACGGAATTCTTTGGAGCCGCGCTCATAACTAAGCATTTTGATGCCGTTGAGGTAATGGGTGACTTTGTTGTCTGCAGTGACGACAATGCGCCCCCTGTTCCATTCCCCTATTGGACGGCGCGCCCGCTCGTCCCTGTTGGATGTAATCAGGTCGTACAGCGAACCCAATGTACGGTTGCCGTCCCGTCCCATCTTGGCATCGGGGTGTAGCGCATCGTCCAGTACCTGAAATTCCAGGCCGATGGCCGATCCTACTGTCTTCTCCTTCAGCGTCACAAAATATTTTACGCCGCTATTAGCACCGGGCGTCAGCTTGAACTCAAACGACAGATCGAAAACAGCATACTGATCACGGGTGATGATGTCCCCGCCATTGGTGGACTCTCCTCCGTCCGACTTCAATACGGTGATCTTGCCGTCACTGACTTTCCAGCCTTTGGCGGGAAAGTCATCACTGTGGACGCTTCGCCACTGTTCCATATGCTGCCCATCGAATAGTAGGGCATATCCCGCGTTCTTTTCCACCGTGCTTAAGTCGTTGGGCTTGAGGTTGACAATGTATGTGTCTTTGGGGAAAGCCTTGGATTTGAGCCCCTCGGTCTGTATACGTATATTTTTGAAATACACTTTCTTTCCCTGCAAGGCATCGGAGACGCTGTGTACCTGCAGGCCGATAATCCCGCTAGCGTCTACCGTATCGATCACGAAAGCCGTGGGCACGCCGTTTATCCAACTGCGCAATTCGTCTCCGATGGCTTCGATACGAACGTGGTTATATTCGCCTGCTTTGTAAGCGCTTTTTGCTTTTTCGTTCAGATCCAATGGGTAAAGCCAGCCCCTGCGTGCCTCGTCGTACACACCGCCGGTCCAGGCACGTGCCGTGGGATCGATCTCGATCTGCCGCCCGTATAGCACGCCTTTCCCACCGTTGGCCGAAGCATCGAAGTGGCTCCTGGTCTGTATGCCCGAATTGGTCTGGTCGCCTTCCAGTTTCACTTCGAGCTCCAGGATGAAGTCGCCGTACTCCTGTTCCGTCACCAGGAACGAATTGGGCGTGCCCTTCGTCATCGTGCCTACAATGGCATCGCCCTCTACGGTATAAGGTGCATTTCCTCCTACGACTTTCCAGCCTGCCAACGTCTTGCCGTCGAATAGGTCTTTCCAGCCTTTTTTGCTGTTGGAAGTCTGGGCTTGCGCACCGTGTAACAAGCATAACAGCAGCATACCACATGCAGGAAACACTTTGTAAAAAAAGGTCAATGTTTTTCTTGTGTTCATCATTGGGTTTATTTTTGGGATTTATGTCTATATCTATTCTCTTTAATCATCTCGAAGCCAAAAAAACCGTCTGTGGGCTTAGACCGTCTATCCACATCCAAAATCAGCAGCCGTCTTGCTCAGGCCTTCGGCATCTTATACCCGTTATGGTAAGCCGCCATCAAGTAGCTGTTTGCTTTCTTGTCGGTGAATTTCCTGCCGGCGTTATCCCAAAACAACTTCTTTCCTGTCCTGTATGCGATGTTTCCCATCTGTGAAAGGATTGCGATACGGGCCCCTGCTTCGATCGGCGCGTTCAGTAGGCCGCCATCTTTTTGGCGTATCGCGTCCACGAAGTTTTGCATGTGCCTTTCTAATCCGTTGTCGGTTGCCGGTTGCAGTGGGATAGCCTCCATCTGATCCTTTTCGGGAATGACCTCCCAACCGCTTCTGTTCAACACGAGTGTTCCGTTATTGCCGATAAAGGCAATGCCGTGATTTCTGCCATAAGGCCCTTGGCCTATTTCAATGGCGTGTTCCCACTGAATATAGAAATCGTCAAATTCATATACTGCCGTCATCGTGTCAGGAGTCTCGGCCGCGCCATCCGGATTGGCAAAGTTCCCTCCAGTAGCCATGACCGATCTCGGAACGGTGGCTTTCATTCCAAGCATGGCATAATCCAACAAGTGCACGCCCCAGTCGGTCATCAGTCCTCCGGCATAATCCCAAAACCACCTGAACTCAAAATGGAAACGGTTTCTATTAAATGGTCTGGTCGGTGCGGGTCCTAGCCACTTGTCGTAATGTACGCCGGCGGGAATCGCCTCGTCTGGCTTTTGTACGATGTTTTTTTTCCAATCTACATAAGACCAGGCTTTGACGAGCCGTACTTTGCCCAGTTTTCCCGAATGAACAAAATCTATGGCATCTCGAAAATGCTGCTGGCTGCGTTGCCACTGCCCCACCTGCACGATGCTGTTATGACGACGTACGGCCGCTACCATCGCTTCACATTCGCGGATGGAATTCCCTATCGGTTTCTCCACATAGAGGTGCTTCCCGGCACTCACGGCATCGATCATCTGGAGGCAATGCCAATGATCCGGTGTCGCGACAATGACCGCATCGACCACGTCGTCATGGAGCATCGCTTTATAGTCGATGTACGATTTGGCGTTGATGCCTCTTTGGACTAATTCGTCCAGACGTTTTTGAAGAACGTTTTCGTCGACATCGCATAATGCGGTACAGACGACCCTATCATCCTTTAGCAAAGCGTTCAAATCAGACCATCCCATGCCGTTTACGCCTATGAGGCCTACCCGGATCTTTGCATCTACCGACGCAAATGCGTTGGCACGCGAACAGACCGTGGAAACGGCAAGAAAAGTAGAAGCTTTCAGGAAATCTTTTCTATTCATGAAATAATCCGTTTTTTTGAATTCTCGACAATTTGCGTTCTTTTTGTATTGGTTTTTAATGGTTATATGTATCAGATTAACTGTCTACTTTTAATTTTATTGTTGTATTTTTCTTTTTGGTCTTGTTTTTCTCCGGCGAATGGGGCATGCCCGCTTACCTTATCGCTATTGAGGTTTGACCGTAGGGCCATGTATAACCAGTTGGCCATTGGGCAGAATTTCCATCTTGTCCAAAAAGACCATCCTTTCATTGCCTGTTCGGTCGGTTCGTGCATGGTAAACACACCACACCTTTCCGTCTCTGTCTTTCAATATGCTGTTATGCCCGGTACCCGAAACGACGCCACCTTCGTGTTTGTTTTTTTGCAAGACGGGATTAGCGACGGACTTCTCAAACGGACCTAATGGGTCGCTCGATGTGGCATAGCCAACGGCATAGTTCTCGCCGGCAAAATGGTTGGCCGAGTACATCATGTAATACAACCCATCGTGCTTAAAGAGATACGATCCCTCTGTCCATCGCCTGTTGACCTCTCCCGAGGTAACCGACCGGCTTTCCCATTCGGCCTGCTTGTCGTCCATAGATAGAGGTGGACGAAGGAGCAACTGCGGCTCACCGATAACGGACGAAAAATCGCTGGCCAACTCTACGCCATAGACCCAACTTTCTTCGATCTCGTCGTATAGCCCTTTCTTGCGTGCCCAGTCTGCTATTTCGGATTCCACCGGATTTTTGTAGCAACACCTGGAATAGTATAAGTACAGTTTGTCATCCTCGCCAAAATACACATTTGCATCGATAATCGGATAACCTGGGTCAAAAAGGGGCGTTCCAGTCATGTCAATAAACGGGCCTGTAGGACTATCGGAGACTGCAACACCAATCCGGTAGTTCTCCAGTTCATTGTTGGGATTTTCTTTCCAATGCGCACTGTAGAACATATAGTATTTTCCTTCCCTTTTGTACACTTCAGGCGCCCAAAAATCTTTCGTTCCCCAAGCTTTCTCTTGCTTGGACGTGTACACTGTACCTTGAGGCTCCCATTTCCTCAGATCGTCCGAAACATAGGCCATAAATCCGTTTTCGATTCCACCTGTACCGTACATATAGTAACGATCGGTATCCTCGTCGTACAAAATGAAAGGGTCACCAAAGGCCACATCTAAGGGATTGTGGGAAAGCTCAGCCCGTTCACCTGAACAGCCAAATAGACTAAATCCTAACCATATTACTAAAAAAAACCATCTATTCATCAGCTATCTTAATAATTAAAAAACAGGAACTGCTTGTACTATGGGTATGAATCATCGCTATATCTTTGGTGAACATTTTGAATATTCTGCGTTTTGTTTATAATTGTACCTGATGCTGATTATGAACCGACGCAAAAGCTAAAATTAGCATAACAGGTTTTTCTCCACTAATCGGTAAGAACAAAGATGGAGATTATTACTTGCAAAAAATTGTCGTTTTTATTCAAAATAAACCCAAATCGTATCAGCTATGAGAATCACGAGGTTTTTGTTACAAACAGCAGGTGTCTTATACTTCACATTTCTGTGCTTTAGGACGCATCGGGCGGTCGCGCAGACATACTATTTCAACCATTATCAAGTTGAAAATGGTCTTTCCAACAATTCCGTGCTCTGCAGTGCACAAGACAAAAATGGTTTTATGTGGTTCGGAACCCGTGATGGACTCAATCGGTTCGACGGATACAATTTCAGGCATTTCTATGCTGATACTGAAAGCGACCATGGGTTAGGCAGTAACTTCATCCATAGTATTGCAGTCAGCAAGGACAACCAGATCTGGATAGGTACCGATCAAGGCGTCTATATATTCGATCCTAGAAAAGAACGCTTTACGACCTTGGAAGGTCTCTATGACCGGGAGATTCTCCAAATTGAAGAAGATGCCTCGGGCAACATATGGCTTATTGCTAACCACGAACTTTTTTATTATGATACGGGCAGTAAGCAGCTTCAAAAGAAAACCAACAGCGATTGGTACCACGTGTCGCATTTTTGCTTTGATAGGGATGGGGACGTTTGGGTCGGCGCGCGTAACAACTTGATTTGCCTGACAAAAAATATCGTCCACCCCCTCCCGATCGACTCCTCCATTACTATGGAGATCAAAAAACTGTACGTAGATCATAACAATGATATTTGGATAGGGACGTCAAAAGAAGGATTGTTCAAGTACGAAGCCAAGCTGCAACATATCGACCAGATTATTGCCAATCCGCTTCCCCATGTACCCTTGTACATACGCGATGTGATGGAGGTAGACGACAGGTCTATTTGGATCGCCTCAGAAGGGGGGCTATTTATTTATGACACACAGACAAAGGACTACCGCCTCTTACGACATGAAAAAGACAATCCCTGGAGCATAACAGACAATGCGATCTATACCATCTCCAAGGATCATCAAGAGGGTATTTGGATTGGCACATATTTTGGCGGGGTGCATTATTATCATCCGCAACACACCTATTTTGAGAAGATATTCCCACGATCTAAGCCCAATTCGATCCGCGGATATGTCATCCGTGAAATGGTTGAAGACCGCCACCACAATCTCTGGATAGGTACAGAAGACCAAGGGCTTACGTTCTGGAATCCGCGCGAAAATAGCTTTGAGACGTTGGGTCAAAGCAACCATTTGGCGCACAGTAATATACATGGTATGGCTGTCAGTGGAGACAGCCTTTTTGTCGGTACGTTCCATCAGGGTATGGACGTCATCGATATCCGTACCCACAGGGTGGTTAAACACTTCGATGTCAGAAACACCAATGGTGCCCTTGGTGATAATTTCGTGTTCTCAATTTACCGTACGCGCGCCGGCCGTATCCTTTTGGCCACTTCACGCGGGGCATACGAGTTTTTTCCCGGACAAGACCGCTTTCAGCCCATAGCACATCTACAAAAACATATCTTCTACACCTCGATTTACGAAGATAGGGTAGGAAACATCTGGCTATCGACTTGGCGGGACGGCGCCATCAGGCTTTCTCCCCAGACTGGTGACCTCCTTCGTTTTGCGCATGAGGCCCAGGACAAACAATCGCTCAATAGTAACCGCGTCAATCGTGTATTCCAGAATTCAAAAGGTGAAATATGGATCGCAACCGAAAACGGGATAGCCATATGGAACGAAAAAACGAATAAATTTCGCAGGATCACTAAGGAGGACGGCCTTCCCAGCAACCTGATCCTTGGCTTTGAGGAAGACGATGACCAAAATCTCTGGATCAGCACCTCACGTGGATTGGTCAAAATGAACACCCGCAGGTATAGCATCGAAGTGTTCGACACGGAATTGGGGCTTTTAGGCCTACAGTTCAACTATAATTCGGCCTTTAAGGATACTCAAGGCTATCTTTACTTCGGTTCGTCTCGCGGCCTGATCCGTTTCAATCCGCAACTCATGACCGACCGTTATAAGACCAACCCGGAAACGCCTATCTACATCACCGGTATACAAACCCATCAACGCGAATTGACAATTGGAGGCACGGATGGACATCTCCAACAATCTGTCATCTATACGGATCAAATCGTATTGAACCACGATGAATCGACGATCAGCATCGATTTTGCCGCATTGAATTTTGTGGCAGCCAAGTCTACCTCCTATCTTTACAGGCTGCTTGGCCTTGATACCGCATGGACTTTTTTGCGAAGCAACGGGAAAGCTCATTTTACCAAAGTCCCTCCAGGGAATTACACCTTTCAGGTCATGGCCGCTGATGCCAATGGCACCCCTATTTCGCAAAGCAGGTCACTCCATATCCGTATTAAACCGCCGCTGTGGGCCAGCACGCCGGCGTACGCTACGTACTTGTTCTTGGCACTATGTATAATATGCTATGTTGTATATCTATATGATCGCCGCATCAAAGAGAAGAATAGAAGACGGCTTGAAATCATCAAAAGCCATAAAGAACAGGAACTTTATAAGGCCAAGATGGATTTTTTCATGCGCATTACCCATGACATCAAGACACCTCTGACGCTGATAAAAGGCCCTTTGGAAAGGATCATCCATGGAGCCCCAAAAGAAAAAACGGACAAATGGTTGCATACTATCCATCAAAACACGGAAAAGCTGCTTACGCTGACGGACAACCTTCTGGACTTTAGAAAAATCGAGAGCAATCAATTTTCGCTACGGCTCCAGCCACATAGAATCAGCAAACTGCTACAATTATGCCTTCAAGAGTTCTCGCCGCTGATAGAAAGTAAAAAACTCATTCTCCAGACGGATCTGGACGAAGTAGAAGCGGATATAGATATCGAGACCATCTACAAGATACTGACCAACCTCTTGTCCAATGCAATTAAATATGCCGACCAAACGGTGCAGGTGACCCTAAAGGAAGATCTGGGCAATCAGACCTTCCGCGTTGAAGTAAAAAACGATGGTGTCCGACTTACCGAAGAAGATATCCAACAGATATTCAAACCCTTTCAACGGGCCTCTTCGCATTTTAGAATCAAGGGGTCGGGACTGGGCCTGGCCTTGGCCCATTCTTTTGCAACATTGCATGGAGGTTCACTCCTGTACGTTGACAACTCAGAAAATTTGAATATATTTGTTTTAGAAATACCATTATAGATCTTATGAAGACTGATTTTTTTTCCGAGAAATCGACGATTCTTTTGGCAGATGACCATCAGGAGATCCTCGACTTTATTGCGGACGATTTGGAAGAACAGTATGAGATCATACAAACCTCGAACGGAAAAGAGGCATTAGACTATTTGCAGGTAAATGATGTAGACCTGATTGTTAGTGACGTTATGATGCCCGTAATGGACGGTTACGAATTTTGCACCAAAATCAAGGAAGATATATACTTCAGCCATATTCCTTTCATCATGCTTACAGCCAAGAACAGCCTGCAATCAAAAATTGAGGGCCTGGAGTACGGTGCCGACGCCTACATCGAAAAACCTTTCTCTCCGCACTTTCTGCAGGCACAGATTGCCAGCTTGCTGCGCAATAGGAAGCATGTGCATGAGCATTACCAAAACACACCTTCTGCCCCTCTGGATAGTATCGCACACAACAAGTCCGACCAAGTTTTCTTAAAAAAGCTAAACAGATTGATCCTCGAAAACATTTCCGAACCATCTTTGTGCGTTGATATGTTGGCGGAGCACATGTACATGAGCCGGCCTACGCTCTACCGCAAGATCAAGGTGCTCTCGGATCTGTCGCCCAACGAGCTGATCAATGTCACGCGGTTGAAATGCGCAGCACAGCTCCTATTGGAAGGCGAATACAGGATCTATGAGATTGCCCATAAGCTTGGATTCAGTACCCCCTCACATTTTACCAGAAATTTCCAGAAACGATTCGGTATGAGCCCCAAAGAGTACGTGGCGGGCAGGCAATAGCAATAGTGTGTTGGGTCGCTATAACGAAAAATCTTTTACGCCGAGCGATTTGGGCTAGGTTTCTCTAATCAATGACCACAGATTGTTTCGAAAAAAAACAAAACCAACACATTCTCAGACTAATGGCTTATAAGTGCATCCTGCCCTCGGTTTGTCCTTAACGTTGATACGAATTAACAATTTATTGAGACGAATAGGTATTTTTTTTATGAACACATTGATGAAATTTGACTATTGAATGATGTGATAACCATTTATAAACTAATTCCGATTAAAAGACAGCATCGGCACAACAAAAACATTCAAAATATATAGGCTACTATCCCGATCCAAGACCGAAAGGTATAAGGATAAATAGAATTATTAAGAGCTAATAATAAAAAAAATATGGTGTCGCCGTTTCGTTATCGGCTATTGAATTTTGAGCAGTACTAACCATTCGTTAATTGGAACGGCACATTCTTTTAGAACATCAAAGACACATATGGACATGACGCAAGAAAGGAGTATGACGATGACATAAGATAGACGGAACAACAGATTGTTTTATTTTACTTTATGGTGTAATCTATTCTCACCAATTCGCTTTTTCATAGCATTGAGGCAATTGTCCTCTTCACCAATTATAAGCTAAAAAGCCCAATTGATTAAATGAATAGGATCGATACCGCCGTGCAAAACAGGAAATCTGCACAGCGTGTGGCTTTGTGTGCCATCTTGAAACAACCTGTCCACAGCATATTAGTAAATTATTCCTGTGGAGAAGTGCCCATGAAGGCCTTATTAATATAAACCGAAGTACAAATTAAAACCTTGTTTTTTTACCAATAAATCAAAATTCATGATGAACAAACTTATACAAGCTTTTGCCTTGGCCCTGGCAAGCCTGATGATTGCAGACGCTTCGTGGGCACAAGCCCAAGGAGTGAGGATTTCAGGAACGGTCAGCACCGAACAAGGAAGCCCGCTTGCTGGGGTAAGCGTAACGATCAAGGGGGCTAATTCGGGGACTACCACAAATGGCGACGGTATCTACACGATTGAGGTGTCCGATGGCTCTGCTACCCTGATATTCTCATCTACGGGATACAGCACACAGGAGGTTCAGGTACAAAACCGAACATCCATCAATGTTACACTAGAAGTGGATATTCAGGGCTTGGATGAAGTGGTAGTAGTTGGCTACGGTACCATGCAGAAAAAAGATCTTACTGGTTCCGTCATCCAAGTCCGCCCGGACAGAATAGCAAACGAAAATCCACGAACCGTACAGGACATTTTGCGGGGAACGCCGGGCCTGAATGTTGGCTTTAATTCGTCGGCAAAAGGAGGTGGGACTTTGCAGATACGCGGACAGCGTTCCGTATATACAGATGGTAATCATAATAGCCCATTGATCGTTCTGGATGGTATGTTCTTTTATGGGGAGCTATCCGAGATCAACCCCGACGACATCGATCAGATCGACGTATTGAAAGATGCTTCTGCCGCAGCCGTTTATGGGTCGAGAGCTGCCAATGGCGTGATTATTATTTCGACCAAACGGGGTAAACCGGGCAAGCCGGTTGTCAATATGACGGCCAATTTGGGCGCTACCGGTCCAGCTGATTTTCGCAGAAGGTGGAACACGGATGAATATATGCAACACCGTGTGGATTGGCTGACTAAGAACACCTATGGTGTCAATCCAGAAACTGGTGCATACGAGGCTTACCAGACTGGTGTGTTTGCCAATCAACCAGGCTTTTTTATGCGACCCGATCAGTTACCGGCAAACATCTCGCTCGATAGTTGGCGCGCATACAGCACCAATGAAACGGGGGAGTCCGATTTAAGCATTTGGGCAAGGCGGTTAGGTTTTACGGGTAATGCCCTGCAAAATTTTCTCAACGGTAAAGTAGAGGATTGGACCGATCGCACCTTTCGAACGGGACTGGATCAAGACTATAATGCCAGTGTCAGCGGTGCAAGCGAGCGCACGAACTACTATTTCTCCATGGGCTACCTGAAAAACGAAGGTACTGTTGTAAGCGATAACTACCGGGCGGTACGCGCCAATATGAAGGTGAACTCCAACGTTACCGACTGGTTCGAAATCGGGGCCAATGTCAATTTCCAGGACCGTTCTGATGGCAATGTAGACATCGATATGGATCAGATGATGCGCAACAGTCCCTATGCCGACTATGACGATGGGATGGGCAATCCCATACAATTTCCATTGAGCTCCGAATTTAGCCAAAGAGGCTACAACTACGATTTTCAAAGGCAATTTTTGGAATTAGACAAAGGTTACACGATATTCAACACGATCTTGCAGGCGAAGGTCAAGTTGCCTTTCAATATCACCTACTCCTTTAACGCGTCGCCTCGCTATCAATTTTTCTACGATCGCTATTTCATGTCGGCAGATTTACCGGGATCTGATCCCAAAACCCGCGGAGCCAACCGCGAGCAGGCCAAACGTTTTGACTGGTCATTGAACAATACCGTTACTTGGGATCACACGTTTGCAGAGAAGCATCGTTTCAACGTGACGCTGGTACAGGAAGCCGAGCAACTGCGGTCCTGGCAAGAGCGTATCGAAGCGCGAAATATCCTACCTTCAGATGCCTTGGGTTTTCATGGCGTAGGTTTTGGCAATAAAGAGGAAAGTAACTATTCCAGTGACGATACGAATCAAACAGCCGATGCCCTTATGGCACGTTTGTTCTACAACTACGATGAGCGCTACATGCTGACAGGAACCATCCGGAGGGACGGCTATTCGGCCTTTGGGGCATCTAATCCCTACGCTACATTTCCATCTCTAGGAGCTGCATGGACTTTCTCCAACGAAGGTTTCTTTAAAAATTGGAATCATGTCATGAGTTCCGGTAAATTACGTGTATCCTACGGTCGAAACGGTAACCGCTCCCTGGGGTCACCTTATTTGGCGCTTGCCAACCTCTATCGCGGAGCGGGAAGGATGCAAGGCTACATTGATGCCTCTGGCCAGATGCTGCAATATCGCTATCTGATGATGGACCGATTGGCTAATCCGAACCTGCAGTGGGAAAAAACCGCTGCTTGGAATTTTGGATTGGATTTCGGCTTCCTCAACGACCGCATATCCGGTACGCTCGAATATTACAATATGAAGACTCACGATATGATCATGGGTCAACGTTTGCCGGGCTTCTCGGGATTCAGTTCGATAACCACCAATCTAGGGCGTGTGGATAACAGCGGGATAGAAGTTGCGCTAAATACACTTAATGTGGAAAAGGAAAATTTCCGGTGGTCTACCATCGTTGGATTTTCATACAATAGGAACCGAATCAAACACTTGTACTTTGACTACGAAGACATTGTGGATGCGGACGGGAATGTGACCGGTCGTAGAGAAAGAGACGATCTTACAAATGGCTGGTTTATAGGTCAATCGATCAATACCATCTGGAATTACCGAGTTACTGGAATCTGGCAGACAGATGAGATCGAAGAAGCGGCAAGGTACGGTCAAAAACCCGGCGATCCCAAGGTAGCCAACAATTATACGGCAGACGACGTGGTCAATGCAGATGGCTCTGTAACGCATGTCTACAATGATCGGGATAAAGAATTTCTGGGCGAAACGGTCGCGCCCTATCATTGGTCTTTGCGCAACGAGTTTGTCCTATGGAAAGACCTGACCTTCTCCTTCCAGATTTACTCCTATATGGGGCATAAAAGCTTATCGGGTAATTACCTGAACAACGATGACGATGGCGGACGTATGCAATACGCATTGGCCAATCTACCGGCAAAGGAATATTGGACTCCCGATAACCCGACCGATAAATTCGGACGTATCGAGGCTTCGGGGCCTATTGGCGCTGCTGGAGCCCAAAAATTGTATAACCGTTCTTTCATTCGGCTGGATAATATTTCCGCAGGATATACCCTGCCTCGGCGATGGACATCCATGTACAATCTAAGTCAGGTCAAAGTGTTTGCTGCCGTACGTAACACGGCCACTTGGGCGCAGGAATGGATATATGGTGATCCCGAAACTGGCTCGTGGGCATCACGCACCTTTACCATGGGTTTGAATTTAACTTTTTAGTCGATTAAAAACGATAGAGATGAAGAAGATAACACAACAATTAACTCGTATATTATTTGCCCTACTTATGGGGGGCACCTTATTGGGAAGCGGCTGTTCGCGGGATTTTCTGAACCCCGATCCGCTATCGTTCTACGAACCCAATACCACGTTTAATACCAAATCTGGTCTGGAGGCCGCCCTGGCCATTTGTGACCGTCACCTCAAATTGTATTGGATGACAGACCACAATGAAATGCTCTCCTTGGGTACGGAATATATCTTTTCCGAGCTGATGGTAGCCGCAGCGACTGACAAGCGCAACATGCTCGCCGATGTGGCCAATATGCTTACACCTACCAGTGATGATAGTGGTCCCCAAAACAACTTGGATAGAACCAATAGCCTATGGTATTTTTGGGACGAAACATACAAAGGTGTCATGTATGCCAATACCGTTCTTCATTATGTAGACGATGTAGAGGAATTGGACGAAGCCACGAAAAATATGTTTAAAGGTAGGGCTTACTTTCACCGTGCTTTTAGATACCTCGCCTTGGTATTCCAATACGGCGATGTCCCGCTTGTGACTAAATTATTGGAGGTGCCTAAGCAAAACTACCGCACCACCGAGCGCGATGCCATTCTGCAAATGATAACCCAAGATATGGAATTCGCAGTAGAGTGGGTGCCCAATCAGAGTCAGATTGGCGTAATCGGTATGGTCAATAAGGGTGCTTGCCGGATGTTGCTGGCAAAATGTTATTTGGCCATTGGAGAGTACGCCAAAGCCAAGGAGCAAACCGATATCCTGATCGATCAGTCTGGATACGCCCTCATGGAAAATACTTTCGGCACATTTAATGATGGTGGCGAGCCGCAGACCTGGCCCATCACCCGCAACGTGATCTGGGACATGCACCGCTCCGAAAACAAGCTGATCGCAGCAAATAGGGAACTCATCATGGGTATGCCCAATCGCGGAGCCGAGGCGGAGTCATTCGTTAAAATGCTGACCATGCGTATTTTGTATCCCTTTGTTTTCGACAATAGGTTACAGGCTAAGGATGGTAGACAGGCCCTGCTAAATATCAGACGCAATACGGCGGACTACAACCCACAATACGACTACATGCGGGCTTTCGGACGCGGTATTGCGACTTTTCGCCCCACGCGCTTTCACATGACCGGTCTTTGGTATGTTAACGGCGTTTTGGACGAAACCGACCTGCGCCATAGCTCCGAAACGGGCAACTGGATACGCATGGAAGACTACCGGGTAAATAATAGGGCATCAACGGAATTTGGCGAACCCCTCACGCTTTTCAATCCCGACAATGGTACCCTGTTGTGCAGTGATACCATTCGCCGCTGGTTTGACGTGCCCCATTACAAATTCTTTTTGGATGATCCTGTCGCTGAAGCAAATATCGTCGGGTCTGACGGACACCGTGGAGCCACAAATGGAGGCCATGCGGACTGGTATCTTTACCGTTTAGCGGAAGCATACCTCCTAAGGGCAGAAGCCAAATACTATATAAACCCTGGTGACCCTACTATTAAGGATGACCTAAATGCCGTGAGGCAGCGGGCACAATGCAGCCAATTATATGAAGGCGCCGTTACCATCGGTGACATTATGAACGAACGTGCACGCGAATTGTATTGGGAAGAATGGCGCAATGTGGAGCTAAAACGCGTATCGTTGTGCCTGGCCCGTAGTGGTAGACCCGACGAATGGGGCAATACGTACAACTTGGCCAACTTTGACAAGCAAAGCGGCACAGATGCCGCTGGTGGAAGCTATTGGTATCAACGTATTGTACACTACAGCATGTATAACAAAGGGCCTATTCAGATAGACGCTCCCGGCAATAGCAACCCCAACTACACCATGGACAAAAAGAATATGTACTGGCCTATTCCAAACTCGGCAATTACCGCTAACATGAGAGGACGGCTCAGCCAAAACTATGGCTATGATGGCTATGATCCCACTACGCCCAAATGGGATAATTGGGAAGATGCCGTGGCAGATGAGAGTAGCGCATCAGATTGAAGTTCGAGTGTAAAGAGTGATTTAAATTAAAAAAATGTAATTATGTGTAAGAAAGCAGTCATCTTATTATTCCTTTTTCCTGTTCGGCTCCTGTTTGCCCAGCATAAAGAATTGACAGACTTCCCAAAGGGATATGTGCCAGGGGAAGTTGGTAAACTTATCGCTTATCACTTTGTGAATGGCAGGCATGATCTCTATGCTGGTCAATATATACATTATGCCGAGGTATGTACCTGGATCGGTGCTTTGGACTATGCCGTGAAGACCAATGACCGCAAGCTTATCAAGCTTCTGCAGGATAAGTTCGAGCCGTTTTTTACATATGAGCGTGCCTTGTTGCCTCCTATGAACCATGTGGACTACAATATGTTTGGGAGCCTCGCCCTGAAACTGTACCAAGTGACAAAAGACGAACGCTACAAAAAAATGGGGTTGGAATATGCCGATACACAATGGGAAGTGCCGCAGAATGCCAAGGCCGAAGAAAAAGCCTGGGCTGACAAGGGCTTTTCCTGGCAGACACGCTTGTGGATTGACGATATGTACATGATTACCGTAGTGCAGGGCGAGGCATATAAAGTGACTGGAGACTGTAGATATATTGATAGGGCGGCAAAAGAAATGGTGCTCTATCTGGATGAGTTGCAACGTCCGAACGGGCTTTTCTACCATGCGCCAGATGTTCCATACTATTGGGGACGGGGAGACGGCTGGATGGCGGTAGGCATGCCCAATCTGTTGCGTTTACTGCCCGAAGACCACAAAGACCGTCCACGTATTAGGGAAGGTTACTTGAAAATGATGAATAGCCTGAAAGATTATCAGCAACCGAGTGGCATGTGGAACCAGTTGATCGATGAGCCGAGCTTTTGGGCGGAAACATCAGGAACAGCCATGTTTGCTTATGCTTTTATCGTTGGCGTGCAAGAAGGATGGCTGGATGTCACAGAATATGCTCCAGCAGCTCGCAAAGCCTGGTTGGCGATGATTCCGTACATCGACTCTCGCAACAACGTGACAGAAGTCTGCATTGGGACTGGCAAAAAGAACGATAAGCAGCACTACCACGACCGTCCACGCAATCCGGGAGATCTTCATGGGCAGGCACCATACCTTTGGTGCGCTGCCGCCCTGCTTGCAAAATAACACGGGCGTTGCTTTTATTTGATTTCCAGCATACCCTCTAGCCGTAGGTCTTCTGATGAACTTCCTACTAGGATCTTGAACTGGTCGGGTTCCACCGTCCAGTTCATGTTCTTGTCCAATATGGCCAGATCGTCTGGTTGCAAGGTGAAATGTACCTCTTTGCTTTCCCTGGGCAGGAGGTGAACACGTTCAAAGCCCCTCAAAACAGATTCGTAGGTGGTGACGGAACTCACCAGGTCTTTGACATACAATTGTACGACTTCGTCTCCCGCGTATTTGCCCGTATTGGTGATTTTGCAAGATACGGCTATGTTTTCCGTTCCAAAGGCCTTGTCTGGCGTAATATGCAGGTCGCTGTAGGAAAACTGCGTGTAGCTGAGACCGTAACCAAATGGATACAGTGCACCGTACACACTGGTATGGCCATAACCGTTCGGGCCATCGCCCGGTTGTCCGGCATGAGAGGCTGGTTTAAAGGGGAAATTGAGTTCCAATTGTCCCGTAGTTTTGGGGAAAGTGACGGAGAGCCTGCCTCCTGGGTTGTTATCTCCAAAAAGCGTTTCGGCAATGACCTGACCCGATTGCGGACCAGGAAACCAAGCTTCCAGTATGGCGGGAATATACCGGTTTTCCCAATTGATGGTCAGTGGTTGGCCATTGATGAGTACCATCACGATGGGCTTGCCCGTGGCCTGCAAGGCCTGTAATAAGTTCAATTGCCTACCAGGTAGATTGAGTCCCGTGCGCGATAAGCTTTCGCCCACCCGGCGTTCATCCTCGCCCACTACAGCGATGATGATATCCGATTGTTTGGCCGCTTCAACGGCTTTTTCGATGTCTTGCTGTTCCTCCTTGGTCAAGGGAGTAGGGATGATCTCGCTCTCTGGCCATGTAGCATCCACGATATCGCATCCTTTGGCATAAGATACCGTGCCTTTACCTCCCACGTACTGCTTGATGCCGTCTAGTACGGTAGTGACCTCGTGGTTGGAAGGCCCGTATCTGCTAATGGCATAGTTGGTTTCCGTAGCCAGTGGGCCGGTGACCAAGATGTTTTTGTGCACCCCAAGTGCGAGCGGCAGGAGTTGCCCCTCGTTTTTCAGCAATACCATCGATTCCCTGTTGAGCTGCATGGAAAGGTCTTGATCTGCCTTTGTATGTACAAGCTTGTCGCTTTCCTTGGGATTTTCGATAAAAGGGTGGTCAAAAAGGCCCAACCGGAACTTGACGCTCAGTACCTCGGCTACGCGTTGGTCTATGGTCTTCTGCGCAATTTTCCCTTCTTCAATTAGTTCACGTAACGGATTCACGAACTCTTCGGGTTCGGTGAAATTGGTGCGTACGTTGAGGCCAGCTTCCAGCACTTGTTTCACCGCCTCTTTGTAATCGGCAGCCACATGGTGCTTGGAAAACAGGTATTCCACGGCTTCACTATCGGATACGACATATCCATCAAAGCCATATTGCTGGCGAAGAAGTTCGGTAAGGAAATAATAGCTGCCCGAAACAGGTACGCCATCCCAATCGTTGTAACTGCTCATCACGCCGAGGGGTTTGGCTTCCTGTACTACGCGCCTAAAGGGATAGAGGTGTATCTGGTGCAATTCCCTGGGAGCGATATGCGGATCCGTCCTGGCATGGCCATCGCGTCCTCCCTTGGGCATACTGTAGGCTGCAAAATGTTTCAAGGTAGAAGCTACTCCCTGACTTTGGATGCCTAATACCATTTGTTTGCCCATTTCCGCTATAAGGAAGGGATCCTCCCCATAGCATTCCACTACTCGTCCCCAGCGTTGGTCACGGGCAGGGTCGAGTATAGGCGCATAGACATTGGTATATCCCAATGCCTTTGCTTCTCGACCTACCGTTTCTCCAGCTTGGCGAATGAGCTGCTTATTCCAAGTGCTTCCCAGTCCTATAGGGGCTGGGAGCGGAGTGGCTCTGTCGTGGCAAAGCCCATGTATTCCTTCATTGGTAAAATCGACGGGAATGCCCAATCGTGTCTCTTCGATGAACCAACGTTGCGTGGTATTGATGGCCTCTGCATGCTTACTATAGGGGTATGAATATTCGGTCTTTGCAGTGGGATGATTTCGCAGGCTGTTGAGGTGCTCATCTATATTGGCTATGCCGTCTTTCCAAATGGCCTGTTTCCAGCTCGCAGTAGGCATTTCGTCTTTCAGTACGCGTCCATATCCGTACAGGGTGACCAACTGTGCAGTCTTTTCCTCGATGTTCATTTGCGCTAAGAGGTCTGCTACCCTTTTGGCAATGGGAGCATCTGGGTCTTCATAAATATCCTTTTGGCCATTTTTGTTGAAATCTATCCACCCCTTGTGGTAGATCGATTTCTGTTGGGCAAACGAGGGAACAAAATCAAGCCAAAGCAGGACTATCAGGCAAATGCTAATATGGACTTTCATGAAGATTTTCTGTTAGGGATTTACGGCTTCTAATATACGATAATAGGCCGTCTTTCTCTGATAGTTTTCGTCAAAAGGTAATGGCCAGTCGGGCCGTTCATAGCGACCGGTAATCCAAGTATCGGCATCCGACACGTTCCATGTGGTGATGCCATGGCGTAAGGTGTCGGCAATGTTGTGAAATGTGCGCGCTATATGAAAATATTTTTGCGCCTGCTGACTTTGTATGGCGGGAGTATAAGTCAGGTTGGGGTCGTTGTTTGGGTTGACGGCAATGTCCAGTTCGGAGATGTGTACCATCAATCCAGTGGCTGCCGCGCTGGTGATGGCTGCTTCGTGAAAGTTGTCTTCGCGGTTGAATCGCGTATGCATTTGCATGCCGATGCCGTGGATGGGTATGTTCCTGTTTTTGAGTCCCGTTACCAGATCTACGATGGCATTGCGTTTGGTGGGGCCAAATTCATTGCCATAATCGTTGTAGAAAAGTAAGGCATCTGGGTCGGCCTCATGCGCATATTCAAAGGCGCGCGCAATGTAGTCGGGTCCAAGGTTGCTAAGCCAAAGAGATTCTCTAAGACCATGCCCGTCATTGTCCAGTGCTTCATTGACGACATCCCAAGATGCTACTCTGCCCTTGTAGCGGGTAACAACGGTCTGGATATGCGTTTTCATGATGTTTTCCCAAGCGGCCGAGTCGCCCTGAAAGCTGGTAATCCAGTCGGGCAGGTTCTGGTGCCAAACGAGATTGTGCCCATGCACCCTCATGTCGTGCTCTTCGGCAAAATCGACCAGGTAATCGGCATCGGCCCAATCATAGGTGTTTTGCTGCGGGTGTATGAAACGTATTTTCATGGCATTTTCTGCCGTCACGCTATTGAATTCCTCAATGACCAAATTGCGGTAGGCTGGTCTGTTTTTCAATAGATTTATGTTTACTGCAGCCCCAAAAGGGAAAGGAGAAAGGTTGCGGAGGCTGGTATCCGCTGTCTGCTCTTCTTCTGGCTCGGGGTTATTATCGGCAATGGGCTGCTTGTTGCAGTCAAAAACCAATAGGCCGATGATGAACGAAGTGAAAATTTTCATGTCAAGGTTTTTTAGGGGTTAGTAGTTCTATTCATATTTTGTCTTCACCTGCCGATAGAAATCTTGTAGCACGTAGAAAGCTTTTTTCTTCTTGCCAGTTTCGGATAGCAATCCTTTTCTGTTCCAGAAATCTTGGAAATGGGGATGTTGACGTCTAGGCGATCGAAAGTCGGTCAATATCCAGGGTGTCATCCCACGAAGCTTGTCGATCTTTTGGAGCATTGCCAATTGATGTTTATAGAGTGCTTCTTGGTACTCTTCCGACCAGCGCGTATGCTCATCTGCATGGAAACCTCCTAGGGCGTCACCGCCGAATTCGGTGATGACCACGGGCTTGTCAAAGGCAATATCAAAGCTGTAGGAAGCTAGCTCTGAAGGATCGCCTCCCCAGTACCAGCCGCCATATTCGTTGAAGCTAGCCAAATCCAGTGCATTGGCCAACACGTCGTTTACGATCACCGTTTTCCCCTCTCGGTGCACTTCTAGTGCAGCGGCTACAAGTCTGGTACTATCCTGTTGACGAACCTGCTTGGCCAACTTGGTCATGAAATCGAGTCGCTCGTCGCTCAATGGCGTCTCATTGCCTATGGACCATACGGCGACACTGGCCCTGTTCTTGTCCCTTGTGATAAGGTCACCCAATTGCTGCGACGCATTTTGAAAGGTCTGGGGATTGGTCCAAGAAATAGTCCAATAGACAGGTACTTCTGCCCATACGAGCAGCCCCATTTCATCGGCCAAGCGCAACATGGACTCGTTATGCGGGTAGTGGGCCAAGCGCACATAGTTGCAGCCGAGTTCTTTGGCCCATTGCAGCATCATGCGCATATCACCTTCACCTCGTAGCCTGCCTGGTATCAAGGGATTCTCGTCATGTATGGAAATGCCCCTGAAAAAGATCGATTTGCCATTAAGAAGGATATCATGTCCCTGCACGGCTATGGTACGAAAACCAATGCGGTCTTGTAGCTCCTCACCATGTGCGATGAGGGTGACGTCATATAAGTGCGGGTTTTCAGGACTCCAGAGCGTTAGTTTTTTCGCCGGCCAACGAAAGTTGACCCGACCATGGGCATCGGTCTTTAGGCTAGTTTTGATGCCGGCATCGGTTATATTGATTTCGATAGATTGGTTGCTCGTGCTATCGCTCATTTGCACATAGCCTTCTATCCATTGCGGGTCGTCCTTGGCCAGTTGGATTTTATAGTCTTGGATATAGGAACTGGGCAGTTCCGCCAAGAGGACATCGCGCGTAAGCCCGCCATAGTTCCACCAGTCTGTATTGATGGTGGGTATTTCATCTTTCTTTCTGGTGTTGTCCACTTTCACTACTACGAAATTCTCACCTTCTTGTAGTTTATCCGTCACATCGAAGTGGAAAGGGGTGAAGCCTCCCTTATGCATCCCCACTTTCTTTCCGTTGAGGTACACATGGGCCTCATAGTTGGCCGCGCCAAAGTAGAGCAGGTATTTTTTCCCCGCTTGAGGAGAGGCGTTGAACTTATTGCGATACCATATTGTTCCTTCATAAAATGTCAATTGGTCCGACTGCGAATTCCAGTCGGCAGGAACATTCAGTGTAGGGGACAGGTCGAAATCGTATTCTACGAGCTCATTGTCTACGGCTTTTTTGTTATCATAGAAGCCCCCTGTGCCCGATGCCGAATTTTCAAATGGCTCGCGGCGGTAATCATAGAAACCCATCTCATAGGGATCGATGATATAATTCCACCTTCCATTGAGCGAGAGGTGTGTTCTGGCCTTAATGTGCTGTATCAGCTTTGTCTGTGCATATACATGCTGCATCATGAACCAAATCACGATGCAACATGCCATATACCTGTTTGCGCTTGTCATATATAAGTGTTGTTGGTGTTGTTATGCCTTGCTTTTTACTTTTTTCACTAGTTGTACCCTGGATTTTGTGCCATCGGTTTACCCGTATTGGCATCTATGACATAACGGGGGATGGGCAATAGGACATGGAAGTCCTGAATGTTTATCGCTATGGGATTGTACCTTCTGGCACGTTCTACCAAGGTGCCCGTCCTTACGAGCGTTTCACGTCTATGCTCTTCGGTAATGAGCTCGCGTGAGCGCTCGTCCAGTATGAAATCCAAGGTGACCTCGCTAGCGGTGATTGGCGTGGCGTTCGAACGCTGGCGCACCTGGTTTATCCAATGGGCGGCTTCTTCCATTTTGCCCAGTTTCATTTTTACCTCGGCCAATAGCAGGTAGGTATCGGCTAGGCGTAGGTAAGGCTGGTCGTTGAATGAGTGTGTGGCATTCCATAGCGACGGATCCGTATAGGTCCAGTCCCATTTTCTGGTTCCCGCCCACCGGTTGTTGTTGATGTTCATTTGAGATGGGGCCATCTCTGTTGGGATGCTTTCGCCATTATAGCCCGTAAAGCTTTTTCGGATGCTATATTCGCTAAAGCGATCGTCTTGATCCTCGTAGATGCTCAGCCCCCAGGCGGTAATGCCCAGCCGACCGATGCCTCTTCCGCCGTTTTCTGGCGTGTACGGCGCATAGGCACTGTAGTTGACCGTCCATGAGCGACGCATAGAATTGGCCCTTGCACCTATGAAGTCAATGATGTCCGAGTTGGGAAATACCCAAAGTGCTTCTGTATTGCCTTGCGAAGGCAGCACATTGCCTTGGTGAAACTGATCCATGAAGGCTACTCCGGGCTGGTTGCTGTTAACGCCATAGCGTGATGTGATGAGGGCATAGTTGCTGTTGTTGATAACTTTCTCCGCTTCCCTTTCAGCATTTTCCAGCTCATTTCTCCATAAGTAAATGTCCGTCAGGTAATGTTGGGCCACTACCCTGGGGAGCACCAGTACGTCTGTAGAACTTTCTGGTAGGTGTTCGGCAGCGAAAGAGAGGTCCTCAATAATTTGGTTTTGCACTTCTTCTACGGAGTTGCGGTCCCAGTCGTTTCGGTAATTCAAACCATTGATCTCCTCCGTGCTGAGCGGTACTGCCCCAAAAGTATAGGCCAGGTGCCTGTAAGCCCAAGCCCTAATGAGTCTGGCATGGGCTAATATTAGATTTTTGTTGTAGAGGCTTTCCTCGTCATTGCCCCCTTGCCAGTCTACATCTGGATTTTCCGAACGCGTGACGATCATGTTGGCCGAGCTGATGGCACGATACAAAATGAGGAAAATACCATCTCTACCTTCGGTGTCGCGGCTGATGAGTTGCATCTCCGAGTTGAGGTCTACCGAATACCTGCTGAGTCCTCTTGTCCATGACAGTTCGGTATTGGCCCAACCATTGTCCACGCCTATTTTCCACACGCAACCTATTTCTGCCGATTGAATCATATCTGCCCGCTCTTGCCTGGGAAAATCCAAAAGGGCATTGACGGCCATGCGAAAGCCATTGTAGTCTACGAATAGATTTTCTGCATAGATAGCATCTCTAGGTCTTTCTTTTAGAAAGTCGTGTTCGTTGCATCCAGTCCATAGTAAACTGGCGGCCATTAATGTGATATATATTTTAGTTTTCATATACTCTAATGTTTTTTTGTAGTCAGATACTGGGTTCATTATCTCAAGTAGTTAAAATCCGAAACGTAATCCCAATAAATAGGTCCTAGTCAATGGAATGGCCCTTTGGTCATTCAGCTCGGGATCGAGACCGACCCACGAGGTGACGGTAGCCAAGTTCTTGGCGTTTACAAACAATTCTAGATTGCTCATCTTGGCCCTCTCCAAGAATGATGAAGGAAACCGGTAAGCAAAGGCGACTTCATTGAGCCGGATGAAGCTGGCATCGTTTTGCTTGCCAAAGTAGATAACGCCAAAAGGGTTGTTGTCATCCCTATTGGCGGGAAATTCATTGTGTGGGTTTTCGGGTGTCCAAAAATTCCTGTTGAGTGTCCTTGTGCGTCCGTCAAAGAAGGTATTCATCATCTCGTTAAATTTGGTGACACCTTGTACCGTACGCAACATCAAGCTAAGGGTGAAATTTTTATACTTAAACGTGTTATTCCAGCCTGCGGCAAATGAAGGAACGGTAGAACCTATGATTTGCCGGTCGTCCGGACTGATGGTGCCGTCCTGGTTTACGTCCCTTACCCTGACGTCACCAGGCCTTGCATCGGGTTGGGCGGAGTTGGTGATGTCGTCACCCTGTTGCCATATGCCATCAAAGATGTAGCTGAAGTTGACGCTGATGGGTTGGCCGATGAACCACCGATTGCCCAGGTCATCCACGGGATTGCCGTTTGCATCGTATAGTCCCACATCGACTATCTTGTTCCGGTAATGCGTCAGGTTAAAATCCGTGGTCCAGCTGAAATTGTCATTGCTGATGGGCGTACCGGAAATGACAAAGTCTATGCCCGTGTTTCTGGTCTGTCCAATATTCTGGGTAATGCTGCGAACACCGTTGACAGGGGAAATAAGTTTGCTGAGCAATAGGTCGTGTGTATTGGCGATATAGTAATCGACCGTTCCGGTCAATCTATTGTTCAGTATGGCAAAGTCCAGTCCGAAATTGGCTTGATTGGTCGTTTCCCAGCCCAATGAGGGATCTCCCAAGCTATTGGGATAAAAGCCAATGGCAGTCTGCTTGTCCGTAGTGAGGTAGGGCTGAGTGGCCAAGTTGGGTAGGGTGGAGTATGGGTTGATGGCCTGATTGCCGTTTTTGCCATAGGACAAACGCAATTTCAACGCATTGATCCATGCCACATCCGATATGAAGTTTTCTTGATCTATGTTCCAGCCTACGGCTACGGAAGGGAATATACCGAATTTGGTCAGGTCGCCAAAAGCGGAATAGCCGTCCCTACGAGCGGTAAGGGTCAACAGGTATTTGCCCAAATAGCTGTAGTTCAGCCTGGCCATTTGGGAGATGTACTTCATTTCATTGTACTGATCGGATGGCAGCCAAACGGTGGCAAGGATATTCTGGTAATTGGTCATGATATCACTGGGGAAGCCATTGGCATCCAGGTCGTGATTTTTGTTGACCCTTTGTTGGGCACTATAGAGTCCCGTAAGGGAGAGGTGGTGGTCGCCAAATGTGCGGTCGTAATTGACGATGTTTTCTATGAGCCAATCTTCATTGGCCCAATTGTCTATTTCGGATACGCCACCTTGTTGTAACCCGTTTCTTGTATTCCTGCCATAGTAGGTCTCCACGGCCCTGTACCGATAGGTATATCCCGTGTTGAGTTTGTAGGATAGGCCGGGGACATATGGGATGTCTACCTGCAGAAAGTTGTTGGATATAATGGAACGCGTGGCATCTTCTTGTAAAACATCAAGCCCCTGAAGTGGGTTGGAAAAAAAGGCATCTTCTACCCAAGGGAATATCCTTCTTGTGACGCCATCATCCTCATAGGGCAGGGCCATGGGGTTCATGTCGAAGGCACCCGAAAAGCTGGCCGACATCTTATCTCGTGTGGTCATCCCAAACTGGGTGTTGGTACCGATGGTCAGCCAAGGTCTGATCTTGGTGTCGAGATTCACCCTCAGGTTAGTACGCTTGAACTCGTCATTGATGGCAATGCCCTTGGTATTGTTGAAAGCTCCAGATATAAAGTACCTGGTTTCTTCGCTGCCTCCGGAGACGGATATATTGTGCTGTTGACGCTGGCCTACCTGCGTGGCGAGGTCTACCCAATCCGTATTGATGCCTTGCTCGTGCGATTCGATCTCTGTTCTCGTTAGTGATCCTTCGCCATATCGGCCCACCTTGGTTTCGTAGAATGTGGTGGCGTCCATCATATCGGGCAGATGCGCAATCTCATCTATACCATAAAAGCCGTTATAGGCAATTGTTGCCTTGCCGGTGTTACCCTTCTTGGTGGTTACCAGGATGACGCCATTGGCACCACGAGAGCCGTAGATAGCTGCCGAAGAAGCATCTTTCAAAACTTCAATGGATGCGATGTCGTTCGGATTGATTTCCGACAATTGATCGGAGTAAGGGATGCCGTCCAATACGATCAAGGGCGCATTGCCCGCCGTGATGGAATTGCGCCCACGCACCTGTATGTTGTTGCTGTTGCCTTCCGCATTGGAGGACGTGGTGGTGATAGACAGTCCCGGAATCCTGCCTTGGAGCGATTGGGTGATAGTGGTCTGGGGCATCTCTTGGATCTGTAGCCTTTCGGCGCTGAAAGAGGCAACGGCCCCAGTAACGTCAGTTCTTCGTTGTGTACCGTATCCCACCACTACTACTTCGTCCAAGCTGGTTTGATCTGGGGAAAGGGTTATCTCTATTTGCTGTCGACCAGCTACCTGCGTCTCGTAGGTTCTGAATCCGACATAGGAAAACACGAGTGTGGCTTCGGCATTGGGCACATCTAATTGAAATACGCCTTCTGTATTGGTACTGGTCTTCACGTTAGTGCCTTTTAAGGTGACGCTTACACCGGGCAGGGTATTTCCATCACTATCCTTTACCGTTCCTTTTACGGGGATTTGTGCATAGGCCGCAGCGTGATGGAGAGCTAATAGAAACAGGAGCGCTATGCCCCATAAACTGGGTCTGTTTTTGAACATCATAATTTTAAAATGGTTAAATGGGTTGAAGCAAATGTGAGGCTTAATTTGCTTTCAAGGGGGAGTATTTTGACCGTATTTGGGGGTAATATCGACCGAAATACTTAATTATATCGCACTTATCTGCTGATTTTGGTACTCCGATGGAGTGAGGTTGAATTGCTTTTTGAATTCCTTGCTGAAATATTTGCGGTCGGTGAACCCAATGGCAAAAGCTATTTCCGAAATGTTCATTTCACTTTCCTTGAGCATTATTGCCGCCCTCTGCAGACGAACGGATTTGACGAAATTGGCCACCGAGAGCTGGGTGATTGCCTGCACCTTGCTGTAGAGCACGGTTTTGCTTATGCCTATGGCGTCTGCCAGTTCGGGAACCCCAAACTGAGGGTTCTCCATGTTTTCCTGTATTTTGTCCATCAACTTACTGAGCAATTGCTCTTGTGGAGAAGTAATCTCTATGTCGTGGGGTTGTAAGGTGATGATTTTGGCAAACTTCTCCCTGAGCGTTCTCTTGGCAGCGATGGTGTTGTGAACGTGTAATTCCAGCAATTGTGGGTTGAACGGTTTGGTGATATAATGGTCTGCGCCATAGGCCACCCCTTCTATTTGATGTTCTTCGGCGGCTCTTGCCGTAAGTAAGATGATTGGGATATGATTGGTTCGTTCATCTTGTTTCACCTGTTGGCATAGCTCGATACCCGATACCTTGGGCATCATGACATCGCTGATGATGAGATCTGGAAATGTCTCTAGTATATTTTCCCACGCCTCATCGCCGTCCTTGCAAAGGGCTACCTGATAGCTTTCGGAAAAAATCTCCAGTAAAAGACCTCCCATATAGTCGTTATCTTCCACAATGAGTATACGGTAGGGTCTTTCCGTTGTACTATGGTTAGTAGTAGTCTTTTCCGGTACAATCACCGTCTTGTCGATAAGCGATAGGGCTATATTTGCTGGGAGTACATTCCGTTCATTGAGGGATTGATGGGCATTGATGGGTAGAAAGACTAAAAAGGTCGTGGATCCATTTGAACTATTTAAGCTGATTTGTCCCCCGTGTTTTTCCACTATTTGCTTGGCTAGTGCTAGACCGATACCTGTTCCCCCGCGATAGTCTGAATGATCTTTTACCTGGACGAAAGGGTCGAAAATACGTTGGTGGTAAGCCTTGGGTATTTCGGGCCCGGTGTTTTTGATAGCTATGCTGATTCCATTTTGTTGCTCGGCTGGACTGGCATTGGCTACCGATACGGTGATAGCCCCTTTGTCGGGCGTGAATTTGAAGGCATTGGATAGTAGATTGATAATGACTTTTTCCATTTGGTCCGCATCGATATAGATGCTGTCATTTTCCAGTGCGTGTTCAAAATGATAGGTGATCTGCTTTTGCTCGGCCACATGGACAAACTCATCAAAAATGTTATTGACCAATCTGACCGCATTGCTATGGGTGAAGTACAATTGGAGGTTTCCACTTTCTATTTTCCTGAAATCCAATAGCTCCGTTACCAGTTTTTTTAGCCTATCTCCCTGTGCCTTGATTTGGCTGAGCTGGAGCAGCAACGGCGCATTGTCGCGTTCTTTGCTCATAAGCCTTTCCAGTGGAGCGGTGATGAGCGTAACCGGCGTTCGTATTTCATGGGAGATTTTTGTGAAGAAATCCATCTTCAATTGTTCATGGTACAGGTCTCGTTTCAACAGCTCTTTACTTCGGATGAATAAGAGAATGGACGTCACTATGAACAGAACGACTATAGCATATAGCATATAGGCCCACCAAGTAGCCCATATGGGTGGATGGATGACGATATGCAACTTCAAAGGTTGGTTCCAAAATCCGTCGCTGTTTGCCGCCTTCACATAGAAGGTGTATTTGCCTGGGTTGAGATTGGTATAATTGGCTATGCGTTGATTGCCCACATAGTGCCATGTATCATCATGTAACCCTTCCAGTCTATAGGCGTAGCTATTATTTTCTGCATTGATATAGTTGAGCGCTGCATATTTTATGCTGAAAAAGCCCTGATCGTGCTGCAGCTCGATGGTGTTACTTTCTGTGATCGATTGTTTTAGGGTACCCTGTTCGCCATTTTCTATAGCTAGGGGCAAATTTTTGACGAGGAAATCGGTAAACGCCATTTTCGGCGCTAGACTATCTATATAAAGGTGCTGGGGAGAGAAACTGGTGAGCCCATCCATACTGCCAAAGAGTACGCTATTGTCGGGTAGTACCAGACCGGAATTGGACATGAACATGTTGCCCGGTAGTCCCTGATTGGAAGTATAATGTGTGATGCTTAAATCCTCTTTTTTGAACGGGGGAACAAAACGATGGAATGCGACCTTAAAAATACCGTTATCAGTGCTGATCCATAGGTTTTTTTGCTTGTCTTCCAGTATATTGCGTACTACGTTGTCCGTGAGGCCCAATTCCTCTCCTATCTGGTGAAAATGGCCTTTCGCTTCATCAAAGTAGAACAGGGAACCTCTCTCCGTACCCACCCAAATGCGTTCTTGGCTATCCCTGAATAGGCAAAGGATGTCGTGGTTGCTTAGGTTGTGAGGCTTGGTATCCTTTGTGAAAATCTTGGTTATCTTTTTTTTCGTTATATCCAGGTAGTTCAACCCCATTTGTGTTCCTATCCATAAGCCGCTATCGCCATCGGGAAGTATCGCATTGACAAAGTTGTCGCTGAGCGCGCCATCTGTTCCGTCCTGACTGTACAGCGTATGCCCTTCATTGGGAACGATCTGATAAATACCACCGCCATTGGAGCCAGCCCAAATGGTTTTACCCTGTATGAAAATGGTGTTGATAAGGCTTGCGCTTAGCTTGCCCTCCTTGCCAGTCAGTGGATGGTACTGCTTTTGGAAGGTTTTGACATGGAAGCTGTATAGTCCTTTCAATGTGCCTATCCATAACTTGTTTTCGGCATCCATAGCCATGCTCTTGATATGGTTGCTGGCTTGATCGGCGGGGTCGCTGTTTAGGTTGAAGTGCGTGATTTTGTTATTGGACCTATCCCAACGATTCACGCCACCGCCAAATGTTCCTATCCATATGATATCGGGCGATTCAGCCACCAAGTAGTGTGCCACAGTATTGCTTAAACCCTTATTGGGCGTTGGACTTTGTCCCATGTTGGTGAAATTGGCATTGATGGGACTATATATACTTAGTTTTCCACTAAACGTGCCTGCCCAAATACGCTGTTGGTTGTCTTCCATGAGGCTCCAGACGCTGTTGTCTGCCAGTGAGTAAGGATCGTCTACCTTATGGGTGTAAGTCTTGAATCGTTGTTGTTGGGGGTCAAAAGCACTTAGGCCGTTGCGTGTAGCAATCCAGACCTGCCCATTTTGCCTGGGTAATATGCCTTTAATCCAGTTGGAAGGGAGCGAGGTGAATGCATAGTGCGTGAGTTGCTCCTTTGGCGGATCATAGAGGAACACTCCAGACTCTTCTGAGCCAAACCAAACGCGACCCTTCGTATCCTTTTTTATGATCAGAATTTTGGATTTGTTGAATACGGCATGAGTGGTCATTGCCTGCGGCAGTGGGAGCTCCTTTTTTTGTTTGATATGGTACAACCGAGCGCCATGCTGCGTGCCCACCCATAAGGTACTATTGGGCAGTGGCAGCAAGGAGTGGACGACCTGTCCATAATAGGCGGTAATGTGTAGTTTTTTTTGCTCCAGGTCCACTTTGCAGAGTCCGCCAAAAGTAGCCACCCATATCTGTCCATCGGCATCTTCTACGATATTGGAAATGTAGTTGAGGCCACCTTTGAGCGTATAGGCACCAAAATAACTGAATTGCTCCTTTTGGCTGTCATATAGATTGAGGCCATTGGCCGTGCCTACCCACAGCCTTTTTTTGCTGTCTTCAAAAATGACATTGATACGGCCATTGCTAATGCCGTACTCTTGCTGTTCGTTATACAGGAAATGCTTGAATTCATAGCCGTCATACCGGCTTAGGCCCTTCCAGTTACCTACCCACACAAAACCCCTATGATCTTGCAGCATAGCCGTAACGGGACTTTGAGCCAGTCCTTTGCTAGAATTGATGTGGATAAATCTGACCAAAGAGTCGTTTGCCCAAAGGTGTTGGGTATTTCCCACTAAACATAGGAACAACAAGCATTTTCGGATAAACCACCTCATGTGGAAGAAATTTACTGCCAGAACACTAGCCTTATTAAATATAATTGGTCTTCGCCTAGTCTGCAAAAGCTAACTTTTGATAAAGTTACGTATATCGATGGGGTTTTCAAAGTTTGTCGGGTGTATTCAATTTATCGCCTTGCTGACACCGGAAGCTCCAAGCTTCCAGAACTGTCGCTGGTTTTGGCGTAAAGGCCCCTTAGGCCTTTTTATATACTATATTTGTCAAGGCCTTCGCTTTGTCTACCAGCCATTGATAGCCTTCGGCATCTGCGGGCTTTTCAAATAGTTTTGACCCCATGCCAACGGCACTTACGCCCGCATCAAACCACGCGTCGATGCTTTCGGCAGTAGGACTGACGCCTCCGGTGGGCATAAATCGCATATGGGGAAACAAAGGTTTGATGGCTTTCAGGAAATCCGTGCCCAATAGGTTTCCGGGAAAGAGCTTGGCCAATGGTGCTCCTGTCTTCTCAGCTATGCTGATTTCCGTGGGCGTCATACAGCCCGGTATCCATAGAATATCCTTTTGGATGGTCACTTGTGCTATTTTGGCATCAGTAATGGGACTGACGATAAAATCAGCGCCCAATGTGAGGAAATTCTCCGCTTCTTCTTTGCTTTTGATGGTTCCAATGCCCAGTAGCATTTCCGGGAAATGCTCATCTCGTTGTTGGACAAGGTGGGCAAAGTTGTCTTTTGCCTTCGCTCCTCTGTTGACAAATTCAAATACCCTGATGCCACCTGCATAGCAGGCCTTGATCGTCTCCAGGCAAATGGATGCATCATCATGATAAAATACGGGGAGGATGGGGTATGTTAAGATATGCTGTAATGCTGCGTCTAATGTTTTCATGCGCTTTTATATTTTTCCGTCGCCGAAATCGCCAACGACGAACAACTTGTTGAATCCTGCCGAAGTGGCCACTTCTATTACCCGTTGCGGTTCCATCTGGTTTACCAAGGCATAGATGAGCCCTCCCATGAAGGCATCACCACTGCCTATTCGGTCTACTACGTGCTGCGTTTCGTGTATGGCAGAGACGTAATTGCCCTCGGCCGTGTGGTATGTACCATATAATAAATTATGTTGTGGACTATCCATGAACCGATAAGTAAAGGCGATGTGTTTGCAATGGTCGAATCGGGCGAGCAACTCCCTTGCGGTGGCATTGGCGTGGGCTATGTACACCTCTTGCTCGGTATGCCGGTGCAGGGAAGCATCTATGTCGGTACCCAGCATCACGTTAGAGGCCCATATGTTGCCCATGACCACATCGCAGTAGCTGACCAATTCGGGCATGACCTCATGAGCTGCTTTGCCATAGTTCCATAGCCTATTGCGGTAGTTGAGGTCTACCGAAATGGTCAGACCTAATTTTTTTGCGGCTTGTAAGGCTTCCAGACACACCATTGCGATATCAGCGCTCAATGCCGGACTGATAGCCGTCCAATGGAACCAGGTGCACCCTTTCAGTTTCTCCTCCCAGTTGATGGTACCGGGTTTCATCTGATAGAAGGAAGAATATTTGCGGTCATAGACTACTTCGCCTTTGCTTAGCCCATTGGCCGATAGTAGGAAATAAAGCCCTAGCCGGTCGCCCTGAATTGTCGTGGCAGAAGTATCTACACCAAGTCGTTCGAGATGATGTAAGGCCTCCTGTGCCAATTGATTGTCCGGTATGCTGGAGATATATTTGCAGGGCAGGCTCAATTGGCCAAGCGTGGCGGCCACATTGGCCTCAGAACCACCGGTATAAAATGATACGGCATTGGGTCGATTGATCCAATCGGTACTTTGGGAGCTAGCCCTTAGGAGTAGTTCTCCAAAAACAGCGATCGAATCGTTGGCGGTAGCTTGCATAGCAGGTCATAAAAGTTTTGACGAAAATAAGCAAATTTCGGATGATAAGGCTCTTTGTTAATAGAGTAAATTACGAAATCGTTCTCGTAAATTCTTTTACGGAGAAGCTTAAAAATGAAGAATCTATTTGCTAAAATTGGCCGTTCGGGATCAATTCCGGCAAGATAAATTATAAACAAGCTTATGAGCAATTTTTTATTGACAGATAAAGTAGTGGTCATTACTGGTGCTACAGGGGTACTCGGTAGGGGCTTTGCCCTGGCAGCGGCCGAGGCTGGAGCCAAAGTGGTCATATTGGGGAGGAATGCGGAGCGGGCAGAGGCCCTTTCTACAGAAATAGCCCAGAAGGGAGGTGAATCTATGGCGGTGCTTACGGATGTGGTAGATGAGGCGCAGGTCGTTCAGGCACGGGATAAAATAGTAGCTCAATACGGCCGAATCGATGGCTTGGTCAATGCCGCTGGGGGTAATATAGCCGGTGCAGTCATCACGCCAGATCAAAACCTGTTTGACGACGTGTCCATGGAAGCCATGAGAAAGGCCGTAGATCTCAACCTGTTTGGTACCGTCATTCCTACCTTTGTCTTTGGTAAGGTCATCGCCGAGCAAGGCAAGGGATCTATCGTCAATATATCATCCCTAGCGGCTTATCGGCCCATCACACGGGTGCTGGGCTATACCATGGCCAAATGGGCCATTGAGGGCTTTACCAAGTGGATGGCCGTGGAGCTTTCCCAACGCTATGGCGATGGCTTGCGCGTGAATGCCATAGCGCCAGGGGTATTCCTTACCGAGCAGAATAGGGCGCTGGTGACCAATCCCGATGGCTCATTGACCGATAGGGGCAACAGGTTTGTGTCGGGTACGCCATTTGGAAGATTAGGCGAACCGGATGAGTTGACGGGGACCTTGGTGTACCTGTTGAGCGATGCTTCGAAATTCGTGAACGGTACCAGCATCTTGGTTGACGGAGGCTTCAATGCCTACTGTGGGGTTTAGGCTTTTTTACCATGCCTACGGCAGGCAAGTTTTTTATTTTTACTTTTGATTTTAACATGAAATTATTACAAAGTTGGCGTTGGTACGGGCCAAATGACCCAGTCACCTTGCAAGATGTGAAACAGGCAGGAGCCAGCAATATCGTTACGGCCTTGCATTACATACCACATGGAGAGGTATGGCCCATAGCAGATATAGAGGAAAGAAAGCGACTCATCGAGGCCGAAGGGCTGAGCTGGACGGTGGTCGAGAGCGTGCCCGTGCATGAGGCCATCAAGACCCGTGCACCGGAGGCAGAGCACTACCTGGAAAACTATCGAAAAACTTTGGGAAATCTGGCAGCTTGCGGTATCACCACCGTTTGCTACAATTTTATGCCCGTTCTGGACTGGACACGCACCCAGTTGGATATGGAAATGACGGATGGTTCCAAGGCACTCTACTTTGATTGGGTGGATTTGGCCGTGTTTGATATTTTTTTGCTAAAAAGAGAAGGTGCCGAAGCAGACTACGCTACCGAAGTGCTGCAACAGGCAGAAGCACGGTATGCGCAGATGACCGAGTCGGACTTGGACGCACTGAGTCAAGTGGTGCTTATGGGTATCCCTACCGAAGCGGATATTACCCTAGAGCATCTCAGTAGGAGCATCGAGATTTATAAGGCAATAGGTTTTGACGGCCTGAGGGACAATCTGGCCTTTTTCCTCAGTTCCATTGCCGACGTTTGTACGGCTAGTGGGATAAAGATGACCATACATCCCGATGATCCACCATACCCCATCTTGGGACTGCCACGAATAGCCAGTACAAAAGCGGATTTTTTGGCTATCTTGAAAGGGGTGGACCAGGCCTTCAATGGCGTATGTTTCTGCACCGGCTCCTTGGGAGCAGGCAAGGACAATGATGTGGTGGAGATCTTAAAGGCAGTGAAGGATAGGATATACTTTGCGCATCTGCGCAACGTGAAGAAGGACGCTATGGGCAATTTCTATGAGGCCGACCATCTTGGTGGGGACGTGAACATGTATGAGGTGATGAAGGTGCTATGCGAAGAAAATGCCAAGCGGGCGGAACCGATTCCCTTTCGTCCAGATCATGGGCATCAAATGCTGGATGATTTGCACAAGCAGTCCAATCCGGGCTATTCGGCCATAGGCCGGCTAAGGGGCTTGGCCGAGCTGAGGGGCTTGGAGTTGGGTGTTACGGGGGATTATTAGCCGTTGTCTTTCGGTTATCAGCTTTCGGCAGTCAGCCATGTGAACCCTTGACAAGCTCACAACGGACAACTCGCAACTCACAACCCTTTGGTCTTTGTAGAATCACGGGCAATGATCTGGGGTTCCAGCAGAATGGTTTGATGGACGGTTTTTTCGGAGCTGTTTTTGTCCTTGATCAGCTCAATCAACAAATTGGTAGCGGTTGCGGCTATTTCCCTGGCTGGCTGTACGATGGTGCTTAGGCTGGGACTAAGATCATCTGCTAGCTCGGTATTGCTGAAGCCTATCAGCGCCAGGTCTTGTGGAATGGAGAGACTCATTTGGCGTATGGCACGTAAACTCAATAGGGTGAGACGATCTGTGGTGGCGAAGATGGCGTCGGGCGGTGTTTTGAAACTCATTAGTTCTTTCAATGCTGCTGCGATGCTATCTTGCAGTGTTTCTTTGTCATTTCCACGGCAGTGCTTCACATAATCTTCATGGAAGGCAATATGATGATGATCCAGTGCCTGCCGATAGCCTTCAAGGCGCTCTTTATGGATGTTGAGATGGGTATCTGCATATTGAAGCAAGGCTATTCTTTTGTAGCCTTTGTCGATGAGGTGAGCGGTGGCCATATAGGCCCCTTTGCAGTTGTCCGTACTTACCTTGCAAACCGGAAGGTCTTCCAACAACCTATCAAACAATACCACCGGTATGTTCTTGGAGAGGAGTTGGGAAAGGTGGGCGGTTTCCGTCGTGGCGAGTGATGTCGATACCAGCAATCCATCCACCCCTCTGGAAATCAAAAGGTCGGTATGTTGCTTTTCCGTCTCGTACGATTCGTCGTTGGGCATGATGAGTGCACTATAGCCGTTCTGGTGGCAAGTATGCTGTATGCTATCCAGCATTTGTGCCATAAAAATATTGTCCAGCGAACAGACGATGACGCCGATGGTGTTGCTTTTCCCCATCTTCAGGCTCTGGGCAATGGTATCGGGCGAATACCCCACTTGTTTGGCAAATTCCTTGATGCTTGCCTTGGTATGTGCACCGATTTCATAACTGTCGTTCAGGGCCTTTGATACGGTAGATGTGGAGACCCCCAGTGCTTGGGCTATATCCTTTAATGTGAATCTTCCTTTTTTGCTTTCCATCCTCGTTCTAGTATCAATTGAGCGAAATTATCAAAGATTTACTATTCTCAGCTCTTTTGGGTAATAATTATTCGCTCGATTTCCCAACAGTTTGAGCCATCCCAAGGGATGGTTTAAGTAGGAAGCTAGCATCCAAGCACGTTCTCCCGAGACTATGCCCACATCATTCTTGCGCAGGTACTCCAGTGCTTGTTTTAGGGTGAGGTCGGTTTTTGGGATATCGGGATTGATCCTGTTGCTCATGGCTAGTTCGTGATGCGGTACAAATTGCTTTTTGATAGGTGTGCCGGCACGGGTTCCCGCCTTTTTGAGATAGAGCTGTTGTTGCAATAGCTGAAGACTGGTCGTATGTTCGTCGGGCAGGAAAAGAATATCATCTCCTAGCGCAAAAAAATGCAGGTCTGTTGGGTCGTCTACCCAAGCAGATAATAGGGCCAGATCAATGGGAGGCTTTGTGTTTTTGCCCTTTTTTATTTTCAACGTTTGCTCGGGACTAGTTTTTCTAAGTACAGCAATGAAAAAGCCCTCCCCCGACAATCGGTGTGGATAGAAACGATAGCCGGGTGCACGGTGCTTGACAGAAAGGGTTTCTACGATACCCCATGTTGATGGGATATCGACGGCAACGGGCTCCATTGCATATTCGTCTACCAGCCAATCGCAAATCTCCTCGTTTTCCTCGTTGGAATAGGAACAGGTGGAATAAAAGAGCCATCCGTTTTCCGATAGGGTGGATAGGCTATCGGCCAATATGCGCTTTTGCCTCATGCTGCAAAGTTGCACATTGGCTGGCGACCATTCTTCCCTGCTCTTCTTGTCCTTTCTGAACATACCGGAACCCGAGCAAGGGGCGTCCACCAACAGGAGGTCGAAGAAAGCGGGCAGCCGAGCGAACGCAGATGGGTCATTGTTGCTGACCACGATATTGGGATTGCCCCATTTCGTAAGATTGTCTGCCAGCATGCCCACCCTCGATTTGATGATTTCGTTGGATACCAATAGGCTGGATGAATGCAGATAACTGTTCAGCAAGGTGCTTTTTCCTCCTGGTGCGGCACAGAGATCCAGTGCCTTGATGCCCTCTTTTGTGAGTCCGAGCTGCTGCAACAGGTGGGCAATAAACATGGAAGAGGCTTCCTGTACATAATATGCACCGGCATGGAAAAGCGGGTCTAGGGTGAATATGGGGCGATCTGCTAGATAGTATCCGGTATCGCACCAAGGCACCTGCTCGTATGCTAGGCTTGCGGCATCAAATTTTTTTGGATTGATGCGTATGGAGGTTACCTGTTCGTTGCTTTCGTGACTTTGGACAAAAGCGCTCAGCTCAGCCTCACTGAACAAGGAAGAGAGTTTCTGCAGTAAATCGGAAGGGAGAAAATTGCTCATAGCGTGGTGCTTATTTCAATACCCAATAGCCAAGTGCCAACCACAACAGCCCTTTCAATAAGAAGAAAATGAAACCCCAGAAGCCTATTCTTTTCAGCCATTTAATGATAGCCTGCTTTTTTGTTGGTGTGTTGTTTTCTTCCATAGTACCATTGTTTTTTTTCGTCTTTACAAGGGACACTTACCTTATCTTCCTGAATTTTCCAAAAACACCCAAGGGCAATTTGGATCCTTCGCTTGCCCGGAGGCACAGCTCTCCGATTTCCAAGTTTTTCACCTGTGGGAAAGAAGAGCGTATCAGGTTCTCTACGATAACGGACGAGAATCCCAAAGAATAGGTGTTCAGAATAAGGAAATGTTCTTCTGGATCTAGCAATTGCACCACGTCGCGCATCATTTCACCGATGTGGTCTTCCAGCTTCCATTTCTCCCCTTTTGGCCCGTGCCCATAGGCAGGAGGATCCAGTATGATCCCGTTGTATGTATTGCCTCTCTTCAGCTCGCGCTTTACGAATTTAAGGGCGTCTTCCACTACCCATCTGATATTGGACAGGCCGGAAAGCTCTTGGTTTTCATTGGCCCAGGTTACCACCTGCTTGATGGAATCGACGTGTGTCGTATCCGCTCCAGCGGCGCAAGCCGCCAAAGACGCACCGCCCGTATAGGCAAATAGATTGAGGACTCGGGGTTTTGGATTGCTGAAAGACTTGATTGTGGAAGTGATGTAGTCCCAATTCACGGCCTGCTCGGGAAAAATGCCCACATGCTTGAAAGAGGTGAGCGCAAGGCGGAATTTGATAGCTACTTCGTCATTTTTGTATTGTATATGCCATCGGTCTGGTGCTTTAGGGTTTTTCCGAATCCAGTCGCCGGAAGTAGCCGATCGGCCTTTGAAGCGGATATCGTGCCGTTTTGTCCACTCTTGCTCGCTTAGCGCCTTGGGCCATACGGCTTGCGGCTCGGGCCTTATCAGTATAAGCTGGCCAAAGCGCTCTAACTTTTCGAAATCACCGCAATCAATGAGCTCATAGTCTTTCCAGTGCGTGGGTGCAAGAAGTTGTATGTAATTTGTATCTGTTGTCAAAACAATGAGTTTTGGCACAAAGATAAATAATTCTGATAACGAACCTATTAAGGCGAGGTTCACAAGGAGCGATTAATCAGTAAGTCTTTTTCGTGTTGAGATTCTATTTATTTTTTTACACTACCAAACGGATAAACTTAAAAACAGGCAATAAACTCACTTAACTTACTGATTATCAGTAAATATTTTCATTAGATAAAAAAGCCNCCCCCCCCTGTTTTTTAGAACAGTTCTACCTGTATACAAGGTGGTTTATTTCGTTTTTTCTGTTTGCTGTAAGTTCTCCTGCTGTTCTGCACCATCCAATATATCTCAAGATTACTGATTAAATGGATTCTTATCAGTGCAGCAATGGTGGAAAACGCCTTTTT
>NZ_ATZA01000053.1 GCF_000427965.1 Olivibacter sitiensis DSM 17696
CCGAAGACTACGGGGTCGATAGGCCGCAGGTGTACAGGTGGCGACACCACAGCCGAGCGGTACTAATAGCCCGAAGCTTTCCGGCACGCAGGGCCGCCTTTTGCCGCCGTGCCCTCTTGTTGTCATGTTTTCTCTTCCGATANCCGTCAAACCCTATTTCAGGTGCCTATATCGGCGGGGTCCACCTCTTCCCATCCCGAACAGAGAAGTTAAGCCCGCCAGAGCCGATGGTACTGCAGTAACATGTGGGAGAGTAGGTCGGCGCCAAACCTTATTATACAGATAGATCCCCCGGGCATTTAATGCTCGGGGGATTTTTTTTGCCTATTTCTATCAGATAAATTTGTAGGTTGGAAGTTTATTAAGGGAGAGGAATGTCTAGTCTTTGTTTGATTAAGCCTTTAAAATTAAGCTGAAAAAAGAAGAATTATTATTGATAGAATTCAATTAGAGAGGCCATGTAGGTGTCTTCCCAACCTTCTTTTATATCTTCAAAATCTGCTTCAGGAATGTTGGTGTGATGGAGCTCCAAAGAAGTTCCTTTTTTATGGGGATGCAATTTGATGGTCACAATAGATGCTTCCTCTTGGTTTCCAAAGTACCACTGTTGCGTAATCATATGTCCGTATTCAAATTCGATGTTTTTTCCCATAATGCTGCCATCCCACATGGAAAATTCACTGCCTGGCTCCGCTACCATCGTAACCTCATCACCCGTCCATAGCCTAATGGTATTTTCTGTAGTAAGCGCTAAATAAACTTCTTCTGGTTCTGCCGGTATTATATAATATTTCTTTAAGGTTTTCATCTTAATCCATTTGGCTATACATTCTTGATATTATGATGATTGATAGTCTGTTTTATTTCGATGTAAGTGTGCTTTCTATAAAAAATAGTAGTTCTCTTCTTGCTTCTGTATAGGCTTCGCTTAGCGCTTTTTTAGAAGTCAAAGATCCGCCTATATTGGGACGGGAAACTACATTGGCGATGTTCCTAGATTGCTTTTTAACTGTATTCCCATCCGTGCTTTCTATGATTACATGGTATCCGGCTACTGAGTTCCATCTGTTTGCCGGCAATGCGCCCCACGAAAAATCGTCGCCTGAAGATCCAATTGCCTCTGTTGCTGCCGTACCTGAGGCAGAGTGATAGGCCGTTATATTTACAGTGACTGTATAATGTCCTTCACGTAGCTCTGGGGCTTCGTTGACATAGTTGATGATGGACGAAGGAAAGGAGTTGATTATGGACTCTGCGAGTATTCTTTTTATCTCTTCGGAATCACATTCCACTTTACTATTCTCTGGTAAGTTTCGTATATCATTTATAACAAGATTAATTTTGCTCCCAGATAGTTTACCGTCATTTGCTGGTATTTCTATATCTGAAGGGCAATAGACATAAATCATTTTCTGGGAAAAGCATATCGTTGGGAAAAATAAAAAGAGAAATATTAGATAGATAATATTGTGCGCTTTTTGTTTCATATTGTGTTTTATGTTTTTTCTGTCATTAAATCTAAGATATACAGTCTTCTCCTTCTTTTGGTAGCATTTGCGTTTTATATTATAATGAAATAAATCTATGCATCAAGAATTTGAGAGAGATAGAAATGTACTATAGAGCGCAAATATAAGTTTTTAGACGGCAATTTATCGGTGTTTCTTATATTGTTTTAACTTGTACGGTGTATATTAGACCTGTTAAGGTAGCGAGATTTTCGTTTGTATAGATGGAATTTTAAATGATATTTAATATGGGTAAAGAAGAAATGAATACCGAGTTAAGGACTAGTTATGACAAATTGTTTGTCAATAATAGCCAATGGGTAGATAAGATTGTACACGAAGACCCCAACTTTTTTGTAAACCTAGCAAAAGGACAAACACCGGAAGTGTTGTGGATTGGCTGCTCCGATAGCCGGGTTCCGGCAAATGAAGTGACAGGTACCAAACCAGGTGATATATTTGTGCATAGAAATATTGCCAATATGTGCGTCCATTCTGACATGAATATGCTTAGTGTATTGGACTATGCCGTCAATGTATTGAAAGTGAAACATGTTATCGTTGCGGGCCATTATGGTTGTGGTGGCGTTGCCGCGGCATTGACGGGAAAGCAATATGGTCTAATTGACAATTGGCTGCGGCATATCAAGGATGTGTACCGTTTGCATAAGGGTGAAATAGACGGTATAGGCGATCAGGTGGCGAAGGATAAGAGAATGGTGGAACTGAATGCCATAGAGCAAGCCGCTAACCTCAGCAAAACTACCATAATACAGAATGCCTGGAAACAAAGGGACGATTTAGCTATCCATGCTATCGTCATTGATCTTGAAAGTGGCTATCTAAAGGATCTTGGAGTGACCACTACCTCGACCTCGAAGTTGGATGATGTATTTGATCTGACCACATCCGTTTAAAATTACTTATATAGAATAGAAAGGAAAAGGGGCCGATATCTGGGCCCCTTTCCTCTTTTTTTCGAAAGCTTAATTTTCTTCTTTAAGAAAGGGATAGCGGTAGTCGATTGCAGGAACAAAAGTTTCCTTTATAGTTCTAGGGCTCACCCATCTCAACAAGTTGATCATAGAACCCGCCTTGTCGTTAGTGCCAGATCCTCTTGCTCCTCCAAAGGGCTGTTGTCCTACTACCGCTCCAGTACATTTGTCATTGACATAGAAATTCCCCGCTGCGTTTGCCAAAGCTTCCGTTGCCTCGGCAATGGCGTATCTGTCTTGAGCTATAATGGAGCCCGTGAGTGCATAGATGGAGGTCGAATCTACCAGTTCTAAGGTTTTAAGCCAGTCCTCATCTTCGTAAACAAATATAGTAAGAACTGGGCCGAAGAGCTCTTCTTTCATGGTGATGTAGTCTGCTTTTTTGGCAAGGATAACCGTAGGTTGGATGAAGTATCCAGTACTTTTATCGTAGGTGCCACCAGCGATTATTTCGGCATCGGCGTCCTCCTTGGCCTGATCGATATAACGCGCCAGTTTATCGAACGACTTTTCATCAATAACGGCATTGACAAAATTGCTGAAATCTTCTGTTGGACCAACTTTGAAAGAGGCGATATCTGCCGATATGGTTTCCTTAAGTGTTGGCCACAACGAGCTTGGGATATATACACGTGAGGCGGCAGAACATTTTTGTCCTTGATATTCGAAAGCTCCCCTGACGATTGCGGTATTGGCTACCTTTGCGTCTGCCGATGGGTGCACCAAAATGAAATCTTTTCCTCCCGTTTCGCCCACAATGCGGGGATACGATTTGTATTTATGAATGTTATTGCCAATCGTTTTCCATATATCTTGGAAGACGGCTGTAGAGCCCGTGAAGTGAATGCCGGCAAAATCGCGGTGATTGAAAATGACTTCACCCGCATCAGGGCCAGATACATAAATCAAGTTAATCACTCCATCGGGCAAGCCTGCCTCCTGAAGTATCCTCATGATCAGTTGAGCGGAATATATCTGCGTGTTGGAAGGTTTCCAAACTACTACGTTGCCCATCATAGCGGCAGAACTGGGTAGGTTGCCAGCAATCGCCGTAAAATTGAAAGGAGTTAAAGCAAATACGAAACCTTCCAATGCCCTTTGTTCCACTTTGTTCCACACTCCTTCTGGCGATATGGGTGGCTGCTGGCTGTATATTTCGGTCATGTATTTCACGTTGAAACGCAGGAAGTCCGTCAATTCACATGCCGAGTCTATTTCGGCCTGAAAGGCGTTCTTAGATTGGCCAAGCATGGTGGCGGCATTGAGCTGATAGCGGTATTTTACTGATATAAGATCGGCTGCCTTAAGAAATATGGCTGCCCTTTCTTGCCATGCAAGCCTTTCCCAATCTCCTTTGGCAGCAAGTGCGGCATTAATGGCCTCTTCCACATGTTTTTTGCTGCCGATATGGTACTTGCCCAATAAATGTTGATGATCATGGGGCGGACGCAGTTCGCCAAGATTGTTAGTTCTTATCTCCTTACCACCGATAAACATCGGTACATCCAATTCCTGTTCGCGAGCGACTTGTATTGCTTGTTTCAGTAGTGTACGTTCTTGCGTGCCTGGAGCGTACGAATATACGGGCTCATTGCTGGGTACAGGAACGTTAAAAAAGCCTTTAGACATAATGTTTTTGAAATTTGAATTCTAGTGACGCAAATTTAGGTAATGCCATGCGCTATTGCAACATAATTGGCTTCCATATTTCTGTTGGCTTTTCTTACCTTTGGGATGATGAAATTTTTGAGGCTCTTGCTACTGCCATTTTCCTTGCTTTATGCACTGGTCTTGTACATTAGGCATTTTTTATACGACAAGAGATTCTTGAAGTCTGTCAAGTTTGACTTTCCGGTAATAGTAATCGGAAATTTAATCGTAGGAGGAGCAGGTAAATCGCCGATGACCGAATACTTGGCGAGGTTGCTGTCCAAGCAATCGAGCGTAGCCATTTTGAGCCGCGGTTATGGCAGGCGTACGAAGGGATTTCACTTTGTCGCAGCAGATAGTGCGCCTGGAGATGTAGGTGACGAGCCGTTGCAGATGAAGCGAAAATTCCCGACGGTAAGTGTCGCGGTCTGTGAAAATAGGGTGATGGGAGTAGAGCGACTTCGTGCATCGCATGGCGTGGTATTGTTGGATGATGCTTTCCAACATAGGGCATTGCAAGGGGGCTTGCAGATTCTACTCTTCAATTATCACTCGGTATGTCAGCCCAAGTGGGTATTGCCAGCTGGCGATTATCGGGATTTGTACGCTAGGCGCGAATTTGCCGATATCATCGTTGTTACCAAATGTCCGCTTTCCTTGCAGGAAGTGGATAAAAAGAAGCTGAAAGCTGCGCTTGCCTTGCCAAGGCCTATACCTGTTTTTTTTTCGTGTCTGTGGTACGGGGTTGTTCAGCCCGTTTGGGCTGCTCCCCATGTTCCTACACCCGACCTGAAAGACCTGACTAATATACTGCTGGTGACGGGCATCGCGCAGCCGCAGCCATTGGTTGATTATTTGCATGGCATGGGAATTAATGTGAGACACCTGGCTTTCGCAGATCATCATTATTATACAAATAGGGATATACGGCATATAATGGAAGAGTTCAAGCGCATGGATGCCGAACGTAAAATTATATTGACTACGGAGAAGGATGCCGTAAAACTGCGGGAACATGAAATGGGTGACGATGCTTTATTATTTTTTTATTTGCCTATAGAACAGAGGTTCTTAGGTTCAGATGGAATTAATTTTGATGACATGGTCATTGACTTTGTAAAAGGATTTATGAATAATAAGTTAAACTAATTAGAGAAAATATATGTATCAGTCTTATGGAGAAACATTGAGCCACATAAAGGCAAGGATAGACGACTTTGAACCAGAGGTGGGCATTATATTGGGTACTGGCCTTGGTGGTTTGGCAAAGGAAATCGAGGTAGTGCATCAGCTGATGTATGCTCATATTCCGAACTTTCCGGTATCTACCGTAGAATTTCATTCTGGCAAGCTGATATTCGGTAGCTTGAACGGACGGAAGGTGGTAGCGATGCAAGGGAGATTGCACTATTATGAGGGCTATTCCATGCAAGAGATTACTTTTCCGGTTCGCATCATGAAGTTGCTGGGGATTAGTAAGCTTTTTGTGTCCAATGCGGCAGGCTCCCTTAACCACGAGATCAAAAAGGGGGACCTCATGTTCATTGAAGACCATATCAATTTGTTGCCCGATAGTCCATTGCGAGGGAGCAACAATGAGCAATTTGGACCGAGATTTCCTGATATGAGTGAGCCGTATAATAAGAAACTGCTTTCGCAGGCCTATGAAATTGCCAAGCGGCATAAGATTAGGGTACATAAAGGCGTTTATGTATCGGCGCCGGGGCCGAGCTTGGAGACTAGGGCAGAATACCGATATATGCGCCTGATAGGTGGCGACGTAGTAGGTATGAGCACAGTGCCGGAAGTGATTGTTGCGAATCATATGGGATTGCCCGTTTTTGCAGTTTCAGTGGTGACGGACGAAGGTTTTCATGAAGACCTGCAACCCGTCTCCTTGGAAGAAATAGTGGCGGTTGCTGCTGCTGCGGAGCCGAACATGACGTTAATTTTGAAAGAATTGATAGCTTTGCGCTAATGAAAGTTTTGTGGCGGTTTGTCTTTGCCTTTGTTTTCCTTTTTTTCGGTTTCCATTTGGGATATGCCCAAGAGGAGGAGTGGGGAGGAGAGCTGGATTCCCTAAGAAGGGCTGAGGAGGCTCGTTCAGACTCAGTGGTTTACACTGCCAAGTACATCAGGTTTACTACCTTGGATCTGATGCAAAATGGCACCCGAACCATTCCGCTAGATACAACACTGACAGGTATTCAGTACTACAATCCTCAATATTATCCTCGTAATCCTACGATGAACTTAGGCAATTATGGTTTGGCTACACGGGATATGTTGTTTCAACCAAGCAAGGAAATAGGATTTCGTACGGGGTTCACCAGTCTTGAACGTTATTTGATGCAGAGTGATTCCATTCGGTATTATCGAGCAAGAGCGCCCTATTCTGAGCTAAACTATGTGACGGGCGATCAGGTGTTCCGTGCCCATGTGTCACAGAATATAAATCCCCACTGGAATATAGGAGCAAGTTTTGATGTGTCATTGGCCAGGGGATTTTATGCCAATCAAAGGTATAACGACATTAAACCTGTCTTATATAGTTGGTATGAGTCTCCAAATCTTAGGTACAACCTATTCGCTAACTTGGTGTTCAATAAATTGGTGGCTACGGAGAACGGGTCTATACTTGATGACGACTATTTTAACAATCCGGAAGCAAGTGACGCATCATCTACACCGGTGAAACTGAATGGACAGAGGGAAGCGAGGCCAAGAAATACGTGGACAGATAATGCCTTGTTTTTCAGGCAAAGCCTTTATATGGGACGTATTGACACATTAAATAGAGGAACCGAAGAGCAAGTGGTTTTACCTACTCAAACGGTTTTTCATGCTTTTAAAGCGAGCTATAAGAAGTATCAATTTTATAAAAATGAAGCGGATACCTATGGTGTGTTCCCTTTGGGAGAATCGGTCTTAACGCAAGATTCTACCCGTTTATATACGATAGCGAATGATTTTGGTTACAGCTTTTCTTTGCGGGGCAGGTCCGTTTCCTTTTTAAGGAACGAAATTAAGCTGGATTTGGCCATGCGGCATGAATTGATGTTTTTGAGGCAAAGTACGCCAGATACTACTCGGTTAGAACATAGGAACACTTTTCAGAATATTACCCTGAAAGCCGGGTTGGGCTATAAGTTCAGTGACAAAGTGGCCTTGAACTTAGGCTTGAATCAGATTATGGCTGGAAGAAATTTTGGCGATTTCTTGTATGAGGCTACCTCTACCTTTCAGTATAATGAACGGTTGGGCCGATTGATATTCAGTGCCTATCTTCAAAATCAGTCACCTGCAATGGTTTATGATTATGTGGATTACACTTACCATCAATGGGGAGAATGGGGTGAAACTGCCCTAGATAAGACGAAGGTTACTAATCTTGCAGCCGCTTATGAGAATGAACGATTTAAATTCCTTGCAAAGGCGGAGTATTTTTTAGTGAATAACTACACTTACTTTAGGGAGGTAGACAATCCCAATTTTGATGCTAGGCTGAGCAATACCATAGTTCCCGCGCAGATGACTTCTCCCATTAACGTGTTGAAGGTGACTTTATCGAAAAAAATCAATATCGGCAAGCGATGGCATTTTGATAACTATATCGTGTATCAGAAATCAGATTTTCATGAAGTCCTGCAAACCCCGGAACTGTATACGTGGCACAGTTTTTACCATAACAATTTATTGGCTAAGGTTATCAATTTCAACCTGGGCTTTGACGTTCGTTTCAATACTCCCTATGTGGCTCCTTCGTATGCTATCAATTTAAGCCAATTCTATTTGCCGAGCTACCCATCCGGCTTTGATCCCATACAGTTTTCCACTTATCCCGTTGTAGATGTTTGGTTGACGGCTACCCTAAAGAAAACAAATTTTTTCCTGCGCTATGATTATGCCAATCAGGGCCTGTTGTCCAATGGGTATTATACCGTAAGAAGATATCCCATGCTCGACAGAAGTTTGCGTTTTGGTGTAAAGTGGAATTTCTACGATTAAAAGAATGGAATGATTACCTTTGCCCCTTTGAAGAAAAAATAGAATTATGAGCAAAGCGATTATAAAAACAGAAAAGGGGGACATGACGGTCCAGTTTTATGATAAAGACGCACCTGGGCACGTTGCCAATTTTATAAAACTTTCTAAATCTGGTTTTTATGATGGGACGATATTCCATCGTGTTATTCCAGATTTTGTCATTCAGGGAGGTGATCCTACCGGAACGGGAGCTGGTGGGCCAGGTTATACAATAGATTGCGAGCTTGACGGTGATAATCAATACCATGACAGGGGGGTGTTGAGTATGGCTCATCGTGGTAGAAATACCGGTGGTTCGCAGTTTTTTATATGCCACAGCCGTAACAATACCGCTCATCTCGACGGCCATCATACTTGTTTTGGTAAGGTCATAGAGAATGTGGATGTAGTGGACAGCATTAAGCAAGGGGATAAAATATTGAGTGTGGAAATTATTGATGAGGATCAATAAAATAGGTTTTATATATGAATTTGAGAGGAATAGTTTCCGTTACGGGCAAGCCGGGCTTGTTTAAATTAATAGGTCAAAATAAGACAGGCTTCATACTGGAAAGTCTTGATGACAAGAAGACGAAGACCATTGTAAATATCGCTACTGCGAGGATGGCCTCACTGGAAGATATCACCATCTTTGGCGAGCATGAGGACATTAAGCTGGCCGATATCTTCGAAAAGATGAAGAAACATGGTGAGGTCGTAAATGCAAAGGAAGGAAGCGATAAGCTGAGGAAGTATTTCTTGGAAATAGAACCAGACCATGATGCCGAGAGGGTCTATATTTCGGACATTAAGAAATTGATTAATTGGTATAATATTATTAAGGAATATCCTTTTTTTGACGAGGATGCGCCAGCTGTAGAAAATCCAGAGTCTGGGGAATCCAATTAGAGAAGGTAGTTATAAATGACAATAAATCGGAAGCTCCTTTGTTTTACCGCAAAGGAGCTTCCGTATTTTAAAGAAGAAACAGGATTGCAGCAGCTATGACCAAGCCTATGACTATGAAGATCCAGAAATTGGTGCCTTCGCTTGCTTTGCTTTCGCTTTTGAACTTATAGTTCCTTGTCTTTGGCAATTTCATGTTTGTATAGTTTTAAAATGGATTTCCTTCACTCTTGTACTTGTTAATATAGATGCAAAAAGTGAACCATTTTCATAAGCACTGTTTATTCGTGATGATAAGGCTCTCCTTTTAATATGCTGAAAGCCCTATAAGTCTGCTCGACAAAAAATAATCTGATCATCTGGTGACTAAATGTCATTTTTGAAAGAGATAATTTGGCATTTGCCCGTTGATACAGTTTGTCGTCAAAGCCATAAGGCCCACCTATAACGGCAACAAGGTGTTGAGTGCTCCCTATAAGATGCTTATTGAGATAATCTGCAAATTCAACTGATCGTAGCTCTTTCCCTTTTTCATCTAATAATACTACAAAATCGGAATTGCCAATTTGCTTTAATATCAGTTCAGCCTCCTTGTTTTTTTGCTGTGCTTGGTTAAGGTTTTTCGAGTTCTTTATGTCGGGAATTACTTGTAAAGAAAAACCAATATAATGCTTGATGCGTTTGATGTATTTTTGAACTCCGGTTTCAACGAAGGATTCATCTGTTTTTCCAATGCATAATAGAGTGATTTTCATTGTCGCAAGGTAGTTTTTTTATTTTTTTCAAGCCAAAGCTATCGTAGTTTTCTCAGAATTGGTAACTTTGCCTCGATTTATAAAAAAAATAATTTCTATTTTAGTTTTAAATTTTAACTAAAACAATTCTTGCTATGAAAAAAATCTATTTTGTTTTGATGTTGGCCTTGGGCGTTTTTTCTTCGGTAAAAGGACAAGAGGCTACAGCTCAAGACACTTTGTGGAAAATAAGTGGTGAAAACACGTTTTTGATCAATCAGAGTTCTTTTACCAATTGGGCCGCTGGAGGTATTAATTCGATAGCGGGCAACCTAGTACTAAACTATGATTTTAACTATGCAAAAGACAAGTGGGTTTGGGACAATAAGGTGATAGCTGGTTATGGTATAAGTAAACTTTCCGAGACTGGATGGAGGAAGAATGACGATCGTTTGGTGCTAAACAGTTTATTGGGCTACAAAGCTTCAGAAAAATGGTTATACACGTTCTTTGCCAATTTTAATACGCAATTTACCGATGGGTTTAATTATACGGATAATGACCGTACCTTGATATCCAGCTTTTTTGCACCTGCTTATCTCAGTTTTGGTCCTGGTTTTGCTTATAAAGAATCGGATAATTTCAGGTTCAACCTATCTCCTGCCTCACCTCGCTTCGTTTTCGTTCTTGACGATTCATTGTCCAATATAGGTGCGTTCGGTGTAGATCCGGGAAAAAATACACGTTTTGAATTTGGTGCTTACTTTGATGCCTACTACAAGGTGGACCTCATGGAAAACGTTAGTTTGGAAAATATTCTCCGCTTGTATTCCAACTACTTGGAAGATCCTCAAAACGTGGACATAGATTATACGTTAAACCTATTCATGAAAGTGAACCGTTTTATATCTGTCAATGCCGGTGTGCAGATGATATATGACGACAATACCATTTTGGAGAAATCAGATGGACGTATGAGCCCTGGCCTGCAGGTGAAGCAGATTTTTGGAGCAGGAATTACTTATAAATTTTAGTTCGTTCGTTAGAACTGTTTGTCGATATAAAAAAGGTCTTAAGCGAGTGTTTAAGACCTTTTTTGTGGGAATCATTTTTTTGATTTAGCTTAGCGAAATGGCAGAAATAGACAGTGCAAAAGAGATTTATCAAAAAGAATATGATCTGGCAGCTGCCAAAGTCACGGCGCTTGACAAAAAGATCAATAGGGTGAGCATATCTCGTCTGCTGTTGATAGTTTTGGCGGCAGTAGTGCTTTTCAATACGGTGCAGGCAGCGTCTCCTTGGCTTACCATCCTTGCCACGATATTGGCATTGCTTTCCTTTACCTATCTCGTCTCTGTCCAGAGCAAGTTAGAAAAGGTCAGAAAAAATTGGATCAATTACAAGGTAGTTCGTGAAAACGAGCTGGGAATCAAAAATGGACAAGACAACATATATTCCAATGGAGAAGATGATGCAGACGATCATCACCCGTATGCTTTGGATTTGGATATTTTCGGTAAGCAATCCCTATATGCCTATGTTAATCGTTGTGCAAGCCCTGAGGGAAATGAAGTGTTGTCTAGCTGGATGGCTGCCAACAGTCCCATAGATGCGGTAAGGCAGAGGCAGGAATTGGTGCGGGAACTAGCGCAGGATCCATCATGGTATCGGGATATACAAGCGAAATTGTTGTTTCAGCTCAAGGACAATAAATCGTACGGCAAGTTGATTTTGGACAACTTATCCAAATCCATATATGATCTTGGCTCTAAGTTCTTGCGTTTATATGTACGTTTGGCACCTTATATCATGGGTGTTCTTTTGATTCTTTCCGTCTACTCTGCCTCATTCGGAAGGGGTGTGATATGGCTCGCCGTGATACATCTAATAATCGCTATGGGTTATGCAGGACGTGTAAGCAAATTATCGCAAGGTTTATCAAAAATCAGCGATGGTTTGCAACATTTTTCCTATGTCTTCCTGATGATAGAAATGAAGGACTGGCAATCGAAATTGGGAGTGAAGCTCAGGAAAGATTTTGTTTCGGGCAATCGCTCAGTTTCGCTCGCCATCGGCGAATTGGGAAAACTGCTGGAGAAGTTGGACTATCGCATGAATATTCTGGTCGCTACCTTTCTGAATGCTTTTTTTATATGGGACCTTCGCCAGGCTTTTGCATTGATTGATTGGAGAAAGGCACAAAGCATGCATATACAAACTGCTTTTTCCAATTTTGGAGAGCTGGAGGCGCTCATCAGCCTGGCTGTACTTTCCGTCAATCATCCGTCTTGGAATTTTCCGGTTTTGTATCCCGTGGAAGAAAGAATCTTGAAGGTAGGGGAGATGAAGCATCCACTTATATCGGGGGATAAGGTTGTGGCGAATGATTACTGCAAGGATACGCATCAGATAGCTTTGATAACAGGATCCAATATGGCGGGCAAGAGCACCTTTTTGCGTACCATTGGTGTCAACATCGTGCTGGCGCAAACCGGGGGACCGGTATGTGCACGGTCAATGGACGTATCTATGTGGAGGCCCGTAAGCTATATGCGGATAAAGGATAACCTAAATGAAAGCACTTCTACCTTTAAGGCCGAATTGGATAGACTCCATATGATCTTGGAGGAGGTAGCCGCGCATGATAATGTATATTTCTTGGTAGACGAGATGCTTCGTGGCACCAATTCGGTAGACAAGTACTTGGGGTCAAAAGCGGTTATCGAACGATTTATTAAGCTGGGAGGGGTGGGTATGGTAGCCACACATGATCTTCAGCTGTCCAATTTGGAGGACGTCTTTCCCGCTTATCTGAAAAATTATCATTTTGACATTCAGGTAAAGCACGGAGAAATGTTATTTGACTATAAGCTTAAGGAAGGGCCATGCCGTATATTCAATGCTTCCATGCTATTGAAACGAATAGGAATAGATATAGACGAGGCCTAACCACGATCACGCTATTCCCTCCTATTCGTCATCTCTTTAGGAATTGTTTGCTATATCAATTTTAAGTAGTTTTGGCGCGGTGTTGACGAAATCGATTATCAGGAAGCATGAAATAGTTCATTGCGGTCGTTGTGGACAACAGATAGAGTGCAAGGCAAATGCATATGCTAAATGCCAGTGTTCTACCGTCCATTTGTCCGTTGATGAGATCGAGTATATCAGCGAATGTTATGACAATTGCTTGTGTGCTAGCTGTTTGAGAGATATGCGGCAGGAATTCCGATTTCCCAATACCCTGTGTAAAAAATAGAGAATGACTTTAGAGGATAGAATTAAAGCTGCTGAGACGAGAATATTCAAAACCGTATTTCCCAATACAACCAACCATCATGATACGCTTTTCGGAGGAACGGCTATGGCTTTGATGGATGAAGTTTCCTTTATAGCCGGGACCCGGTTTTCCAGAAAGAGATTGGTTACGGTTTCGACCGATAAGATAGATTTCACGGTTCCCATTCCCGCTGGGACAATTATCGAGTGTGTGGGATCTATCATTAGAGTGGGCAGAACAAGCCTTCAGATAGGGGTAAAGATCTACGTGGAGCAGATGTATGAGGATAGTCGTCAGTTAGCGATCACGGGGACGTTTACCTTTGTGGCAGTTGACGAGCATATGAAACCTACTCCCGTACTGGACGGATTGGAATAGATCTTGCGATTGTGACCTAACAGGTAGGTTCTAGCGCTTTAAGTTCTTCTTCCGTGAATATTCTTGATCTGATAAAGAAACTCACATCGAGCGTGGTCTCCAGGGAAAAGCTTGCTCCCCTACCGGAGGTGGTGTCGAGGGTAAGTTGCGTATGTTTCCAGTATTCAAATTGATCTCTTGCCATATAAAATTTACATCCATCGATTTCGCCCAGGCAAACATCGCTATCGCCTATTCGAAATTCGCCCTTTTGAAAGCAATGTGGGTATGAGCCCTCACAGCAGCCACCACTTTGATGGAAAATGAGTTCGCCATATTCATCTTTCAATCTTTGAATTACCTTGCTTGCTTCCGCTGTCACCAATATTCTTTTTACACTCATGAGATTGTGGGTATTTAAGTAAAAAAGCTACAGCTGACATGGAATGCCAGCCATAGCTAATTATGAATTGATTGTGGGGGTTCTTATTTATACCGGTTCTGATATTTCCAATACCATTCTTCCGTCTATCTTGCCTTTCTTCATCTTGTCAAATACTTCATTGACATCTTCGAGTTTGGCTCCAGTGACGGTGGCCGCCACTTTGCCTTCGACAGCAAAATCTATTGCTTCTTGTAGGTCTTGGCGGGTACCCACAATAGAGCCTCTTACGGTAATACCGTTAAGCACAGTGTCAAATATTGGTAAGTCCATGCTGCCAGTTGGTAATCCATTCAGTGCAATAGTACCACCCCTTCGCAGGGCTTTCATTGCTTGGCCAAATGCTGTACTGGACACGGCTGTAACCAATACGCCATGCATACCTCCTGTTTCTTTTTTCAGAAATTCCGCTGGATCTTGCTCTTTTGCATTTACCGTCAGATCCGCTCCAAGCTTTTTGGCTAATGCCAGTTTGTCGTCTGCTACATCTATGGCGGCAACATTTAGTCCCATTGCCTTTGCGTACTGAACAGCCAGATGCCCCAATCCGCCAATACCGGAGATAGCTACCCACTGCCCAGGTTTAGCCTCGGTCATCTTCAAACCTTTGTACACCGTGACACCTGCGCATAGTATGGGTGCCATGGCCCTGAAATCAAATCCCTTGCTAGGCAAGTGGCCTACATATGACGCATTGGCAATGACATACTCGGCAAAGCCTCCATCAACGCTGTAACCGCCATTTTGTTGTTCTTCGCAGAGTGTTTCCCATCCTGTCAAGCAGTGATCACAATGCCCGCAGGCACTGTAGAGCCAAGGAACTCCCACTACGTCGCCTTCCTTTATATGCTTTACACCTTTGCCCAATGCCACAACATATCCCAGCGCTTCGTGGCCTGGAACGAGGGGCATTTTAGGTTTTACGGGCCAGTCGCCATCTATGGCATGTAGGTCGGTATGACAAACACCGCTTGTGACTACTTTGACGAGGATCTCGCCATCTTTAGGCTCTTTGACATTTAGCTCTTCAATTTGGAGCTTTTGCCCAAAATCATGGACAACAGCTGCCTTCATCTTTTTTGGTAGCATAATTGATCGGTTTTATATTGACTCAAGGCCAATTTGGTTAAAAAAATGTTCTATCCTAGAAGAATCCAAGCTTCTGTTTGCTATACGATATCAGCATGTTTTTGGTTTGGCGGTAGTGATCGAGCATCATCTTGTGATTTTCTCTGCCAAAACCAGATTTCTTGTACCCTCCGAAAGGTGCGTGTGCCGGGTATGCATGGTAGTTGTTTACCCAAACGCGTCCTGCCTGAATGGCGCGAGGAACTTGGTATAGCTCGTGGGCGTCTCTCGTCCACACACCAGCGCCTAGGCCATACAGCGTGTCGTTTGCTATTTCTATGGCTTCTTCTACCGTCTTGAAAGTGGTAACGCATACTACGGGGCCAAAAATTTCTTCCTGGAAAATACGCATTTTGTTGTTGCCCTTGAAGATGGTTGGTTGGATATAATAGCCCGTATCAAGATCACCTTCCAGCTTGTTGACATCACCGCCTACAAGTACTTCGGCTCCTTCATTTTTTCCTATTTCCAAATAGGATTTGATTTTTTCATATTGTTCATTCGAGGCCTGTGCACCCATCATCGTATTTGTATCCAGTGGATGACCGATTTTGATTGCTTTGGTACGTTCGATCACTTTCTCTATGAATGTATCATAAATGTCTTCCTGAACCAATATGCGGGATGGGCAAGTACATATCTCGCCTTGGTTGAGTGCGAAAAGTACAGCTCCCTCAATGGCCTTGTCGAAAAAGTCGTCATCCTGATCTGCTACTGATTTGAAAAAGATATTTGGCGACTTTCCACCTAGTTCCATTGTGGATGGGATAATGTTTTCCGCAGCATACTGCATGATCAGCCTTCCAGAGGTAGTACTACCAGTAAAGGCTACTTTAGAAATGCGTGGAGAAGATGCCAAAGGCTTGCCTACTTCTATGCCATAGCCATTTACTACATTGAGTACACCAGGAGGGATAAGGTCGCCTATTAGCTCCATTAAAACCATGATGGATACAGGCGTTTGTTCGGCGGGCTTAACCACGGTACAGCATCCGGCGGCAAGTGCAGGTGCAATTTTCCATACGCCCATCAAGAGTGGGAAATTCCAAGGTATAATTTGCCCCACTACACCAATAGGTTCATGAAGGGCAATACTGACAGTATGCTCGTCATGTTCCGATATGGCACCTTCATCTGCCCTGATAGCTCCTGCAAAGTAGCGGAAGTGATCTACGCACAAAGGTAGGTCTGCGTTGAGCGTTTCCCTTACCGCTTTGCCATTATCGATGGTTTCGACGATGGCTAGGTATTCAAGGTTGTCCTCAATACGTTGGGCAATTTTGAGCAGTATATTGCTACGTTCTGTGGGAGATGTTTTGCTCCAAGTCTTAAAGGCCTCGTGGGCTGCATCCAATGCTAGCTCTACGTCCTCTTTGCTCGAACGCGCGGCCTTTGCTATCAGCTTGCCGTCAATAGGTGAAGTGTTTTCGAAATATTTGCCGTTTACCGGTGCGACGAATTTACCACCAATATAATTGTCGTATTTTTCCTTAAATGTTGGCTTTGATAAGATACTCATGTTTATAATCTATTTATAAGGTTAACAAAAATTTAGTTAGCAATAGCACAAACTTATCTAATGAGGTCATTTGTTTATTGCACTATCGTATCAAACTATTAAACAATTGTGATGCGGGGTTGGTTTTTGCCTTTGGGAGGGCTAAGCACCTGCAAAAAATGAAATTAGTATGATGCTTGGTGGCGGGCATCATTTGCGAGAACACTGCCTTTTTCTTATGTTTGGAATTGCTATAACCAAATTGTGCTGCAATCAATCGCGATTCTTCTAAACAAGGCAGGGTTTATTGTGTTGAAATTGTATGTTTAAACTATGATGTTTTATGAAATCTTGGAACCAAAAGCAGGTAAAGGGCAATTCACTGAGATTAAGCAGCTCCAAAGAGCTTAAGACTATGGTGGAGAATAGAAGAGCTTTTACATTGGATCAATGTGAATTGAATGTGTTTGAAACCTATCAATATGCGAAAAATATAGCGCTGCGTTTTAACGATTTGGTGATTACCAATATGGTGCGGGGCAAGAAGATCATGTATTTGTACGGAGGCGAGGGATTCAATTATTTGCCGGGAGAAACGGTGATCGTGCCGGCCAATACGACCATGTTGATAGATTTTCCGGAAGCAAAGCAAGATAATCCTACCCAATGTACGGCATTGGCAATAGAAAAGCAACAAATTATCAACGTTGTTAACTTTCTCAATGAGCGCTATCCGAGAGTTGACGGACAGCTTTTGTGGAATCTGCAGTTGAAAGAAAACTTTCATTTCCAAAACAATAAGGAGATTATGAGTTTGGTGGAGAAACTTATTCAGATCAATGTAGGTAACCAACCGTTCAAAGATGCTCTGGCCGAAATTGCCATTCAAGAACTTTTAATAAGGATTATGCAATATCAGAATTTGACCTGTATTGAGGAAGCAAAGGCTGGTGCAACGCAACTGTCAGACGTAGTCGCCTATATACGAAACAACCTGTCTCAGCCGATAAAGGTGGAAGATCTATGCAAAAAAGCTTGTATGAGCAAGCCAGGCTTCTTTCGGGCCTTTAAGAACGAATTGGGGATTAGTCCCATGGAGTTTATCATAAGGGAAAGAATACGGGTCGCCAAGAAATACCTGGCTTCTCCGTCTGGCTCGATTAAGGAGGCCTGTTATGCTGCTGGTTTCAATAGTATAAATTATTTCTCCCGTATTTTTAAGAAACATGAAGGCATTACGCCTGGCGCCTTCCAAGGTATAAGTTGATGCCAGGGTCAAATTTTGGTTCGGTTTTCTACCAATTATGTCTTATTTTAGCGGCCATTATAAATTACCGATACTAGGGGCTTGCATGTAAGCCCTTGTACTCATGTTGAAATAAAAAAATTAAATGAAGTTATTAGAAGGTAAGAATGCGCTTATTACAGGTGCGTCTAAAGGAATAGGCAGAAAGATTGCCGAAAAATTTGCCGAGGCGGGTGCCAATGTCGCGTTTACATACCTGTCGTCTGTAGAAAAGGGAGAAGCGCTGGTGGGAGAGTTGTCTGTCTATGGCACAAAGGTGAAGGGCTATCGATCGGACGCGTCAAAATTTGATGAGGCAGAGCAGCTGATAAATGCCGTTGTAGCGGATTTTGGAGGTATTGATATTGTGGTGAACAATGCTGGCATCACCAAAGATGGCTTGCTGATGCGCATGACCGAGCAGAATTGGGACGACGTTATAGATGTCAATCTAAAGTCGGTTTTCAACGTTACCAAGGCAGCATCCAAAATTATGATGAAGGCAAGAAAAGGTGTGTTTATCAATATGAGTTCGGTAGTGGGCGTGCAGGGTAATGCCGGGCAGGCGAACTATGCTGCTTCTAAAGCTGGTATAATAGGTTTTAGCAAGTCTGTAGCAAAAGAATTGGGTTCCAGAAATATTCGTACAAATGTCATCGCACCAGGCTTTATACGCACGGAAATGACGGAAGTGCTGGATCCAAAAGTCGTGGCAGGTTGGGAAGCTAATATCCCATTGAAACGCGCTGGGGAAACGGAAGATGTAGCCAATGCTTGTATATTTTTAGCTTCCGACATGGCATCGTACATCAATGGTCAAGTACTGTCGGTATGCGGAGGCATGCTATAGCCAGATTTTTTAGGAGAAATAGTTGTTCAATTCTGGACAACTATTTTTTTTCACGTTCTTCTATGAGGATAAATATATCTTCGTTGTCCTTTTTCATCATGTATTTTTCCCTGGCAAACTGCTGTAGTTTCTTTTTGTCGCTTGTCAAAGCCTTTAATTCATTGCCAACTCTTTCGTTCTCGGTTATATAGAAGTTTTTTTCTTTCTTGAGCTCATTGAGTTCTTTTCCGTAGTCAAACAGGGTGGCCAAGTCGTTTCTGTCGAAAAAGAGCATCCATACTATAAATGCCAGGCCAGCAATGACAAATTTGTTCTTGACGATATTGAAAGCTTTTTTCATCTTTTTTGCCTTTTGTTTTCAATGGTCGGATGAAACTTTTTGATGGTTATTTTCATCATGTCTAAGTTCCATTCGAAACAATGTGAATACTTCCAACAAAGCTAACAAAAATTGAGGAAAACCATGTTTGCCGCAAAATAAAGCTATCATAAAAAAGGCGCACTGATAAATCTTACTTTATCAATACGCCTTTTTGTGATAAATGAGCAATGTTTTATTTCTTCGCAAACTTAAAGCTCTTGCCCAAGAATTTGGCATTGTTGCCCAGTTCTTCTTCTATGCGAAGCAACTGGTTGTACTTGGCCATGCGGTCTGAGCGAGAGGCTGAACCGGTCTTTATCTGTCCGCAGTTCAATGCTACCGCTAAATCAGCAATGGTATTGTCTTCAGTTTCTCCAGAACGATGCGACATTACGGAAGTATAGCCGTTTGTTTGCGCCAATGTGACGGCATCTATCGTTTCTGACAAAGATCCTATCTGGTTTACCTTTACGAGGATGGAATTGGCGGTATGGTTATCTATACCGGTTTGTAGGCGCTTTACGTTAGTGACGAACAAATCGTCGCCTACCAATTGTATCTTATCGCCAATTTTGTCCGTCAGTAGTTTCCAGCCATCCCAGTCATCCTCAGCCATTCCGTCTTCGATGGAAATGATGGGATACTTTTCTGTCAACTGGGCTAGGTACTCGGCTTGTTCAGCACTGGTACGTATAGCTCCGCTTTCCCCTTCGAATTTTGTATAATCGTATTTGCCGTCTTTGAAGAATTCCGATGAAGCACAGTCTAGCGCTAGGCAGATATCTTCAGCTGGTTTGTAACCTGCTTTTTCGATGGCTTTTAAGATTGTTTCTATTGCATCTTCAGTGCCTTCGAAAGTAGGAGCGAAACCACCTTCATCACCTACTGCGGTAGAAAGGCCTCTATCATGCAGTATAGATTTCAGGTGATGGAATACTTCAGATCCCCACCGTAAAGCTTCCGAGAAAGATGTAGCGCCCACGGGCATAATCATAAACTCTTGGAACGCAATGGGCGCATCTGAGTGAGAACCGCCATTGATGATGTTCATCATCGGGATGGGCAGGGTGTTGGCGTTGACACCGCCTATATAACGATATAAGGGCTGGCGGCTTTCTTGTGCTGCGGCCTTGGCTACAGCCAAAGAAACGCCAAGGATAGCATTCGCACCTAAGTTGCTCTTGTTTTCGGTACCATCAAGCTCAATCATGATTTTGTCAATGGCATTTTGCTCAAAGACATCCAGGCCTTCTATGGCATTGGCTATTTTAGTGTTTACGTTTTCAACTGCTTTTAAAACGCCTTTACCTAGATATTTTGATTTATCACCATCACGCAATTCTACGGCTTCGTATATGCCGGTGGATGCTCCGGATGGAACAGCCGCACGACCTACAAAACCATTTTCGGTGGTTACGTCAACTTCTACTGTTGGATTTCCGCGCGAATCAAGTATTTGGCGCGCTTTCACATCAATAATTAAACTCATTTCTTTGATTCAATTTAATACGGACTTTCCGTATGTGTTTATTTGTTACAATATATTTGTTCAAATATATTCTTTTTCCCTAAAAATCTAGCAGATTATACCGTTAGCATGTCCACGAAATTGTCGAACAAGTACCGAGAATCGTGAGGACCTGGAGAGGATTCGGGGTGATATTGGACGGAAAATGCTTTTTTACCTTTCACCCTGATACCTTCTATGGATTTGTCATTCAGGTTTACGTGCGTGATCTCAATGTTGTCGGCATTTTCTATGTCTTCTGCCACCACGCCAAATCCGTGGTTTTGGCTGGTGATCTCACAGCTATTGTTGATAATGTTTTTTACGGGGTGATTAATGCCTCTATGTCCGTTGAACATCTTTTTTGTGCGCACACCATTGGCCAATGCCAAGAGCTGATGCCCTAGGCAAATGCCGAACAAGGGCTTGTCTGCCGCGATAATTTCTTTTACCGTGTCGATAGCATATGGCATTGCAGCTGGATCGCCAGGGCCATTGGATATGAAGTAGCCATCTGGGGTCCAAGCTTCCATTTCCGTAAAGCTGGTTTTTGCCGGGAATACCTTTGCATAGATGTTTCTTGCATGAAAATTGCGCAGAATGTTTTTCTTAACTCCCAAATCCAGCACAGCCACGCGGTATTTGGCATTTTCATCTCCAAAATAGTAGGCCGTATTGGTCGATACCTTAGACGAAAGTTCGAGCCCATCCATCGAGGGGACTTCTTTCAGTTTTTCCTTCAACACATCGATGTCGAGAATCTCTGAGGAGATGATGGCATTCATCGCTCCCTTGTGGCGTATATGGCGCACGAGCGATCGGGTATCTACATCGCTTATGCCGACCAAATTGTCTTCCTGGAAATAGTCTTGGATAGATTCATTTGCCAGTTTGCGGCTATAAGGCACGCTGTAATTTTTACATACCAATCCGGCTATCTGGATGGTGTTTGATTCCGTATCTTCTTCAGATACGCCATAGTTGCCTATGTGGGCATTGGTGGTGACCATGATTTGGCCATAATAGGACGGATCCGTGAAAATTTCCTGATAGCCTGTCATACCTGTGTTGAAACAGATCTCGCCAGTAGTCGTACCGATTTTCCCAGCTGCCTTGCCGTAGTAAACGGTGCCGTCTGCCAAAAGTAATACAGCAGGTAATTTGGTGAAGTTACTCATTGTTTATTTATACTTATTGTTTTGCTGTCTCGTAAGACTGTCAAGTTTTCTGGATAAAAAGAAAGGCCTTGACGGCCAGCGAGTTTGAATTGAACGAAAATAAGGGGTTTGCCGAAGTATATTTCGGGCTTACACGATAATGGGATGAAGCAAGAACCTTCATTTTTCACAAAGGACAAAGGTAATGGTTTTTACTCAATTTGCAATGTGGAGTTTGAAAAATGCAAAGCGCTGTCGCTTATAAGCAGGAATCATGTACTACCACTTTATACCAGTAGTGGCTATATTTCTGTATAGCATCTAGATGAATTGGATGCGTTTCATATACGTTGATGTCCGCTAGGTTTTTGAATGTAGCTAAAAGGTTGTATGTGAATGAGTTGTCTACTACTTCCCTTTGGTTTGTCTTTGCCGGCCTTCCATACCGCAACGATTGTACCACGGGAATTTCTCTTAGCAGTTCGAAAAAAGAGGCGAAATCGGTGATTTCTTGTTCGCTCAAGCCTTCCTTGAGCCAAAACAGCACATAATGTGTTATTTCTTCTGATTGGGCAGGGGCAGCATTTACCATGTTGGATGTGCCTGTTAGGAGCATAGCCGACGCTCCCGCTGCAGTGCTTTTGATGAAATTTCTTCTTTTCATAGTTTTTTTCTTTGTACCCCTATATTCTATATCCTATAGTAGATGGGGATGGCAGTTTAGTAACCTTGACAAAATAACCTCTCCACGTTGAAGGTGTAAGGACTTCACCAAAGGTTGCCTGCGCTATGGCTATGCAAGCAGCTTTGGTGAAGTTTTCAGAAGCAAATCGGAAAATAAATTTTCCAGTATCTCTTATCGGTTTGTTTGCGGACTCAATCTTTCTTTTTTATCAAGTAAAGCCATCCCATGTCTGTGACTGCATAGAGTGCACCATCAGGTGTGTCTACTATGTCTCTAAAGCGTTGTCCTTGGTCTGCAAGCAGCCTTTCTTCTCCTACTACCTTATTGTCTTCGATAAGGAGACGTGCTATATGGGTGCCACTGAGAGCAGCAATAAATAAATTGTTCTGCCATTCCGGAATAGTATTGGCCTTATAAAAGGTGATGCCGCTTGGCGAAATCACAGGATCGTAATAATAGATAGGTTGTTCCAACCCCTCTTTTTGTTGTATGGCATCACCCACCTTGCTGCCGCTATATTCTATTCCGTAGGTGATGATGGGCCAGCCGTAGTTTTTGCCCGGTTGGATTAGGTTCACCTCGTCGCCGCCTCTTGGGCCAAATTCTGTTTCCCATAGATCGCCAGTTACGGGGTGGAATGCCAATCCCTGAACGTTGCGGTGCCCGTATGAGTAGATCTCGGGCCTTTTGTCCGCGCTACCTTCAAATGGATTGCCCGGTGCCGGTTGGCCATCTTTGGTGATGCGTATTATTTTCCCTAGGGCGGAGTTGAGGTCTTGAGCTTGAGGTCTTGTTTCCAGGTCCGAGCGTTCTCCCGTACTGAAGATAATGTAGCCATCTTTATCGAAGAGAATGCGAGAGCCATAGTGCAGGCGGCCATCATAAGCTGGAGTCGCTTCATAGATGACTTTTACTTGTTGGACGGTTTTCTCGTCTTCAGAAAGCTTTCCTTTGGCCACAGCAGTCAGGTTTTTACCACCCGTCTTGCCCGAATAGGTCCAATAGATCATCCTGTTGGAAGGGAAATCGGGATCTAGTGCTACATCCAGCAGACCGCCCTGTGCCCGAGAGTCTACTTCCGGCAGGCCGGTGATAGGTTCGCTCAGGATACCGTCTTTGGTAGCAATTAGCATATTGCCCTCTTCCTTTTGGGTGATAAGTAGGCGACCGTCGGGCAACGTAATAATGCCCCATGGCCTTTTCAGTTCCTTGCTCAGAATCTGTACGTCATAGGCAGTATTCGTCTTAATGCCGCTTATACGTGTTTGTCCTTCAAATGCTGGCTTGTAGTCGCTATTGGGGGCCGCTGTTTCTACGGGGTCGAGCTTTACCGAGTCCCTACCATTCTCAATGTCTTGTTTGCTTTCGGCTGAGCCGCATCCCTGGAAAGCGGCAAGCGATACGGACAGAAGTCCGAAAAAGGTATGTTTCTTTAGCATTTCTAATTTTTTTTGCATAATTTATTACTATATTGGTGTATGTCTATATGATTTCCTTTTCCTTGATTCTTCAAATATCTTGTTTTTCCGATTTATTACAACTTTTTATTTGCTTATAACGGACATGGCATGTTCTATGATCTCTACCTTCAATTTGGAAATCTTCCCTATATATTCTCCATCAATTTGAAAGTAGGAAGGTCTATTGCAGTTTATTTCAACCTTTTTTGTCTTGATGATTTCGGTTTTAAAGGGGTTGAAGGGAATCCTTTTGGAAAAACGCATCTTTATCAATTCGAGCAAAGAAATGGTTTTTACAAGGATGATTTCTATTTTGTTGTCAAAAAGAGATCCGTCTCGATTGATCCTGACACCAGTGCCATAGGTGGTTCCATTTGCTACGACCAACATTTCTGCCTTTCGTTTTAGCATCATGCCTTTGTCATACAAGATGAATTTGATGCGTTTCTTGGATTTAAATGTACGCCAAGCGGCTTTTGCGTAGCCGGCCATGCCCCGAATATTGGTTTCCTGAAAACGTTTTATGATATGTGCATTCATGCCCACGTCGGCCAGGTGAACGCAGAGCTGTCCGTTGATATTTGCGGCATGGATCTGCCTGGGAGCACCGTATTGAGCGATCTCCAGGGCCATAGTGAGATCGTTCGGTATGTCGAATTCCCTTGCCATGCCATTGGCCGAGCCCGCAGGTATTATTGCCAAAGGGATGGGGCTGTGCAGAAGGCATTCGGCGACGAGTTTCACGGTGCCGTCTCCCCCTACCGCTATTACTCTGTCTGGCTTGTTTTTTGCAATTTCGTCCCTTATCTCCGCCACAGAACATCCTTTTTCCAATACGTAGAAGGCAATATGATGCGGTGTAGTGGCAAAATACCTGCTTATTTCGGATTTGTAATTTGTTTTTTTTGCCCCGGCATTGGGGTTGATTACGCAATAAAAGGATAATACTGGCTGTTGGCTCATGCAATAAAATATTGTGTTGACTACCAATGCAACAAAACTTGTGCATTTTTGTGCTGTTTGTAAGAAAATATGTCAAATAAATATAGTGTTAAATTATATCGGGGATACGGGCATCAGCATAATATGGTGGCATATGGCCATGCTTTTGAATGGATGGCGACAAGTAAAAAGGATATATACGAGAGCAGTTTAGCCAATATGGTTCACTTGTTGAAGCTTTTTATGGTAAGACCTTTTCCTTATGCCAGGCTTAGGCTGCACTTTGATAGCCAAATGGTTGAAACCGTAGCAGAGAAAGATGGTTTTTTTAAGTTCCAATGGTCTTCTTCGCAAGCGTTTGCAGGCGGTATGTATCCGCTTTTTGTGGAATTGCTCGGAGAAGGAGACAAAGTACTAGCTACGGATCGCAGTGATATTCTCATTCCTGAGATAACACAGATGGCTTTTATATCAGATATTGACGACACCGTGCTAGTTTCTCATTCCACTACCATTCTGAAAAGGATGAGGGAGTTGTTGGCCAAGAATCCATATAAGCGAAGGCTATTTAGCTCGGCTGCTATTTGGTATCAACTATTGGCGAGCGGAGGGGTGAAGGATCAACCATCTAACCCATTCTTTTATGTGTCTAGCAGCGAATGGAACCTATACGATAATATCATGAAGATATTTGAGCATAACATGCTCCCCTCGGGCGTTTTGCTTTTAAGCCATTTAAAGCGATTTCGTGAAGTTTTCAATACCGGGCGCACGAAGCACGAATCCAAGAAAGATAGGATAGCACGTATTATGCGCGTCTTTCCTCATCAAAAATTCGTGCTTATTGGTGACAATTCCCAGCGCGACCCCATGATCTATTCTGCTATCGTTGAAGAGTTTCCAGGCAGGGTATTTGCCATATTCATCCGTAACGTCAGAAAAAGAAAGGGCAAATCGACCCAACTTTTGATGGATCAGTTAACTGATATGGGCGTGCAGACTTATCTCTTCGAACATAATATCGATGCTATATTCCACTCTAGAGAGATCGGTCTTATTCAATAAATGAATTACAAGGGCCGCTTTAGCCCGTAGTCCTCAACGAAAGTTCGGCAACATCGCCCATCATTTTCCGAAGATTGTTAAGCGCATAACGCATGCGTCCCAGGGCGGTATTGATGCTTACCTCGGTGACCGTTGCGATTTCCTTGAAGCTCATTTCACCGTAATGGCGCATGATGAGTACTTCCTTCTGGTCGTCGGGCAATAATTGGATGAGTTTGCGCAGATCTCTGTGGGATTGTTCCTTTACGAGCTTGTCTTCCATGCTCTCATCAGCCAGAGATACGATGTCAAAGTAGTCGAAGGAGTCGTTGTTGGCCACGATGGGCGTCCTTCTTTCTTTTCTGAAATAGTCTATGACCAAGTTATTGGCGATGCGTATCACCCAGGGTAAAAACTTTCCTTCTTCGTTGTAACTGCCAGATTTGAGCGTTTTTATCACCTTTATAAAGGTATCTTGGAAAATATCTTCTGCCAGATGGGTATCCTTTACTAAAAGGTATATAGATGTGTATATTTTCGATTTATAACGGTTTATCAACACCTCTATCGAAGTATTGTCACCAGCCAAGTAAGAGTGTATCAACTCCTTGTCCGTCTTCTCGTATAGTCTCATGTAAGCTACTTTTTTGTCTTTTTTATTTAAAAAAGTTGAAGTAGTCGTGTTTCTATATTTTCTCCCCCTTACGCCGCCTTAATTGACGACAAATTCGCTGATATTTTTTCAAATGAAGATATTTTTCGATAAAAAACAAAGAAAAAAATGAAAATCGTTTAATAAGCTAACAAATTCAAGGCTTTAAAGTAAGCGTTCATGGCATAAATCTTAATGGTATTGGATGACATTTTTCTTTCTTGGCAAGTTGATCTGCGTTGTTTTTCAGTTCGTTCATCAGAGCTATCCTTTCTTCTGTTGAAGTGTCTTTTTCGGTACTGTCCTGTGCCGAACTTTCCGCCAGTGTAGGTGCGGGTGAATGGTTGTGACTGTTGACGTTTCCACATCCGAACATGGGGACAGTTATTGCCAATACGATAAGCCTGTAATCTATTTTCATGACGCTTTGATATGCAGATGCTTAGATGCTAGGTGGATGATTTGCTTTTGTTGACAATAAGCTATTCAATAAACGCTGCGCAGATATCCACTATTCATCACTTTCCTCATATTCGTTCCATCCACATTGCAGGAATAGATACCTTCTTCTACATTGCCGCCTCCTGATATGGAGATAAAAACGGTCTTCCCGTCCGGTGACAATTGGGGATAAAAGTCAAAATTGTGGATTTCACCCGTATCCCCAGGTAGAGCATAGTTTATCCTTGTTGGGTTGCTGCCATCATAGTTGGCTATCCAAATTTCATATCTGGAACTTACCGATTTGATGTAAAGTATCTTACCTATCTGCTGTTGCGTGGATGTGACAGTTTCAGCTTCCTTTTTGCAGCTCAATTGGAACAGGATAATAGATAGGGCGAATACGATCAATGCAATGGAACCTAGGAAAAATTTTTTCATGAATTTTGTTTTATATTTTAATAAATTATTAATAATTAGGCTGTTGATTCTTAGTTAATTCGAATTATAAGCATCATACACGTTCCAGATGAAGAATGCCATCATGCCCAAGATGCATAAGAAACCTAAAAAAGCCATGGATGCATTTCCTCCATCTGAGTTACTTTCATAAAAGCAATAGAACATCAGAATAAAACCAATAAGACCAAAAAGCCATATTAAGATTCCTTTTCCAATATCCCCTTTAATCATTTGCCCTACTCCAGGAATAAAAAAGGATATAAGTGCGGGTATGCCATGCTTCTTGTGTACTTCTTGTGTGTAAACGTTAGGTTGATCCTTATCTTGATTTAAATTTTCCATACGTTTATATTTTTATTGAATAAGATTGTTTAATGTGAAAGCCAACATCTTTGTATACTCGTTCAATTTGCAGCAAACATAAAGCTTTGAAATAGTAGGTAAATACGGGAAACCGTAAAAGGCTATAGGTCGTGCAACTTCATTTTTCATGACTTTTTAAGACGTTGATTGATTTTTATTTCAAAAGCAAATATAAAATAAATACATATACATGTATAGGTGATAGTGAAAAATTCTGTTCCGTTATTGCATGAAAATGGCAACAGAAGGATTTAAATCTGATATTGAACTTTATGTTATCAATAAGGTCCGCGAAATGCGCACTGCAAGGAACGTTTCACAGGCTGAACTGGCATTGAAACTTGGCCTTTCCGTAGGCTTCATCGGACATATTGAAAGCCCAAAACATAGGGCAAAATACAACCTCAACCATATCAACGAATTGGCGAAAGTATTTGGCTGTTCCGTTAAGGATTTCTTGCCTGATATTCCCTTTTGATTTTATCAACTTTTTAGTTGTACATGACAAAATTTCTTTTCCTGGTTCGTCTTTATGAGCAATCCCCGAGCTGCTATGGGATCGTTAAGGAAATATCATATCATTTAAAGCCGAATTCAAATAAATCGTAAATTTGATTAAGTGATTTTGTAAAAAATGACGGTAGTAATAGATGCAAATAATTCCAAAAATGTCGCTAAAATTCTTGCTGAAAAACTGAAGAAAAGTAAAAAGGCGGGAAATTTGTCCAAACATTTCGGAAAATTGAAACGAAATATCGACGGATTAAAATATCAGATTGCAATAAGGGAAAATGAGGATTGATTTTATTGCGGATACCAACTTTTTGATTTACGTCCATGAAGGAAACAAAATAATTGAACCTTTTTGGAATATAGTTTTGGGATTTCCTTCGTTTCAGAAGTTGAATTATTAGGTTTTGGTGGGGTCATAAAATCTGAAGAAATTAAACTGAAACAACTTGTAAATGATTATTTTGGGATTAATGGGATGCAAAAATCAAGGAACAAACTATTCAAATAAAGAGAAAATACAAGATAAAACTTCCAGATACAATAATCGCTTCTACTTCTCTTGTTTACGGAGTTCCTTTAGTCACTGCTGACAAAGGGTTTTCGAAATTGGAAGAACTTGACTTAATACTAATCGACCTCTAAAGAACATTCGTAAGTTCAATTAAGAAATGCAACAAAGGTTGAAATAAACATGCCAATTGGGGGTACCCCCAATTGGCATGTTTAAGGGAAAAAAACGACTTTTGAATTGCGAATGGAAAAATCACATTTAACCCTGGAACAAAGGTACGAAATCCAGGCTTACAGAGCGAGCGGAAAGAAGATCTCGGAGATCGCCGTTATCATCGGCAGGGACAAATCGGTAGTCAGCCGGGAGGTTAAGCGCAACAGTAATCCCAAAGGGGTCTACAAGGCCTCCTATGCCCA
>NZ_ATZA01000054.1 GCF_000427965.1 Olivibacter sitiensis DSM 17696
CAGCTACTGTTGCAGGTTCTCCGGGTAAAATCCCAGAGCAAAAAGGCGTTTTCCACCATTGCTGCACTGATAAGAATCCATTTAATCAGTAATCTTGAGATATATTGGATGGTGCAGAACAGCAGGAGAACTTACAGCAAACAGAAAAAACGAAATAAACCACCTTGTATACAGGTAGAACTGTTCTAAAAAACAGGGGGGGGNGGCTTTTTTATCTAATGAAAATATTTACTGATAATCAGTAAGTTAAGTGAGTTTATTGCCTGTTTTTAAGTTTATCCGTTTGGTAGTGAATAATTATACGGGAACTTTGGTTAATGCATTGGTATATCATTTCAGTCAGCTACCCGAGATGCCGGGCAATGAGGGGAGACCGGGACTGGTGCACCGGATTGACAAGGATACAAGCGGTCTATTGGTTATCGCCAAGAACGAATGGGCCATCACCCACTTGGCCAAGCAGTTCTATGACCACAGCATTGCACGTAAGTATATTGCCTTGGTATGGGGAGACATAGAAGAGGATGGCACAGTGAGCGGCTATATAGGGCGGCATACCAAAGACCGCAGGGTGATGACCATGTATGATACAGAAGAACAAGGCAAATGGTCGGTGACGCATTATAGGGTGCTGGAACGATTGGGTTATGTGACATTGGTGGAATGTGAGTTGGAGACAGGGCGTACACATCAGATTAGGACGCATATGCTGTCCATTGGCCATCCTTTGTTTAACGATGCGCTATATGGCGGAGACAGAATATGGAAAGGCACTGTTTTTACCAAATACAAGCAGTTCGTAGATAATTGTTTTGCGCTGCTGCCACGTCAGGCACTGCACGCAAAGAGCTTGGGCTTTATCCACCCTACCAGCAAAAAAGAACGCTATTTTGAGCAGGAACTGCCGGCAGACTTTGCCGCTTGCTTGGAAAAGTGGCGTTCTTATGTAAAGCATACTGATAACCTTTAAGACGTAAGACACAAGACGTAAGACATAAGACTAGAATGTCTAGGTTTAAGGTAATAAGTGTAGGCAGTATAGGTCTTGATACTAGCGTCTTGATACTTGATACTCAATAAAATCATGCTCGATCAATATATAAATATAAATGGCCAAATAATCGGTGCCAAGGAACCTGCTGTCTCCATAAGCAACAGAAGTTTTCGTTTTGGTGACGGCGTATTTGAGACCATGCGTTTTAAGGCGGGGCAGATACATTTCTTGCCCTATCATTTGGAAAGATTGGCAAAGGGAATGCAGCTGTTGCAACTGGAAAACCCAAGTCTGCTGAACACGCAATTTATTCAGGATAGGGTCGCACAATTGTTCGCAAAAAATAAACTAACCGGAAGTGCCCGCGTAAGGCTTCAGGTATACCGGGAGGGCGGGGGATTGTACAGTCCCGAAACGAATGAGGCTGGCTTTGTGCTGGAAGTTAGCCAACTGGGACAAGAAGATTATACGCTCAACAAAACAGGACTATTGATAGACATCTTTCATGCGCATAAAAAGCATGTAGATGCATTGAGCAACTTGAAAACGAATAATGCCCTGCTATATGTACTTGCGGGCGCTCAAAGGAAAAAAGCAGGACTGGATGATATATTGATACTCAATCAAGAGGATTTCCTTTGCGAGGCGTTGAGTTCCAATATATTCATCTACTTCGACCGCAAGCTGTACACGCCCGCAATGAGCGAAGGTTGCGTGGCAGGCGTGATGCGCCGCGTGGTTATTGACGTATGCCAAAAATTGGACATGGAGGTCATTGAGGCCCAGATAAACCCCTTGATATTGCACGAGGCCGACGAGCTCTTTCTTACCAATGCCGTCAATGGCATCCATTGGGTGATGGGCTACAACAGGAAGCGGTATTTCAACCATATAGCCCAAAAGGTGCTGCAGGGAGTGAGAGCTTATGAAAGGGTGTTTTCTTTGTAGTTAAGATCCTGAATTTCGTGTACTGGTTCAAGTTTGGGTGTGAGCTGGTGCGGTAGCCTAACTTGGACCAGACATAAATAGAAGCTTGCAGCTTCGGAAACGCTACATCGCGGCAATTTAGATTGTACCCTTTGAGCATTGCTCAAAAAGATTATCTTTGTTATCATTAGAAGTGATAGCTATGGAAGTCAAACAACAAGAGTTATTAAGTCGCATTACGATCAAGCCGGGCTTGATGGGAGGAAGACCTACGGTACGGGGCTTACGGTTCCCCGTCAGTGATATCTGGAATTATTGGCAAGTGGCCTCACGGAGACCGAAATATTGGAACAACACCCTGTTTTGGAACGTGAGGATATTCTAGCTGCCCTGCTGTACGCTTCCTTGAAGATAAAAAACACGGCCGTAATTTATGCAGCCTGATGTGGAGATCTGGTTGGATACCAATATATCCCCCCTATCATCGCGAAATGGATGGGGGACTACCTGAAACTCACTGTTAGATCTTCTTACACCCTCGATTTCCATTTTCTGGACGATTTTACTATTTATCAGCGAGCAAAAAGTCATGACAATGTGGTGTTGATTTCTAAGGATGCAGATTTTCCCGAATTAATCAGTCGCTTAGGTGCGCCACCAAAGCTGATTAACCTAAAGATCGGGAATTGTAGTAACCAGTCACTTTGGGATCAGATTAGGCCGAGAATTAAGCAAGCATTGCAATTGCTCATGAACAAAGAGATTGACATTGTAGAGCTACAGTAATTTATCTGATTAGAGTTGACATGGCAATATCCGACTGACCAGCCGTCCAGTCTCCCTTGCTCAAGCAGTTTGTTAACGGTCAGCTGCTCTCCTTATGCTATACACTGGGTGATGGGCTACAACAGGAAACGGTATTTCAACCATATAGCCCAAAAGGTGCTGCAGGGAGTGAGATCTTTTGAAAAGAAATTCTTATTATAGTTAATATATATTGTTTATTTTTATAAGTTTATTAACTTATATGACTTTTGTTTTTGTATAAGTCTTGTGAGCAACGCATTTTGTCCATCTTTTAAACAAAAAACTGCTTTATCTCAATCTGTGGCTTTCTTTTTGGAAAGTGAGGCTGTCTTTTCAAGAACTGAGGCTCTCTTTTTCCCAAAAGAGAGCCTCAGTTCTTGGGTTTTGTCCATAAAAAAGGGCCTTGCGACGTCTCGCAAGGCCCTTGGGATTCATTGATTGGGATAAATTCCTTTTATTCCCGCTCAAAGCTAATGGTGGCCAACCTTTCGCGCACCAACTTTCCTGGAGTGAAAATTAATTTCCTGCTGGTGATGTTACGGCCACTCACTTCGTCAGCCGTTTCGCTACCCTGGCTTCGGGAGCCAAGGCGAAAAGAACCCAGGTTGCCCAGGCGCACGATTCTTCCGTCGGATATTTGGCGCGGAATAGCGCGAATAAGCCCCGTGAGTACGGCAGAAACATCAATAACGTTCAGCGTAGAGGCATCCGAGATGTCCTCGCTCAACTGCTCCAGATTCACCTCACCACTGGTGATGGGTTTGGAATAGAACTTTTTGGGGTCATCCGGCCTTTGCGGATTGCCCCTTTCCACTACTTTGTACTTTACAGCCATTTTCTTTTACAAATTAAAAAGGTGAACAAATAAACTCCTTGTACATCATCCTGCCAGCGCTAGCAAAAAGATGTCCTAAACCTCTGGGAAACCATTTTCCCTTGCGCCCTGTGGTTGCTGTGGCCGCACTCAGCATGAACCATTTCGGATTGCCGTTCTCGAAAGTTATCTACCTTTCCCTTTTGTTCATGATACAAATTTCAGCACTTTGTTGTAAAAACACAAATAAAATTGGTTAAAAATTTAATTTTTACGAAATTAAAAATCAGTATTCGATGGCTATTTTAATTTTTGAAATGCGAGTAAGACGCGGATTTTTATTTTGATAATCTAAACCGTAAACAGTAGGATCAAAAGAGAGACTAAATTTGCACAAGTCGCTATGATAAATCAGCGCTTTTAGGAAAATCCAAACCAAATTGATTATTTTAGTAGTTGTTGTAAGCTAAATGGAACGGATTAAGAAGAACCCGTACTTACGGCATTTGGTGCAGAAACAGCCCTGCACCGAAAAGGTTTAGAAAAAATAGTTTACTATCGTAACCAATTTGGTAACATTTTTGTATGTTTGCATATGCGGGTAATAGCAGTAAGAACATTAAAAGCGTATTGGGAGGCGTTTCCGCAGGCTGAACAGCCGTTATTATCCTGGTATGAGGAGGCAAACACTGCGGAATGGAGCAGCCCGAACGAATTGAAAGCACAATTCAGGAATGCTTCCGTTCTTACGGATAAAAGAGTGGTTTTCAATATACACGGAAATACCTATCGGCTGATAGTGGATATAGAGTACCGGTTAAAGATTGTTTTTGTTGTCTGGTTCGGTACACACAAACAATATGATAAAATAGATGCAAAAATAGTGAGCTATGGTAAGACCGATAAAAAATGAGCAGCAATATGAAGAAGCCCTTACGAGGGTTTATGTGCTCCTGCAAAAAGATTTAAAGCCAGATTCCAAAGAATCCGATGAGATGGAAATCCTTTCCATATTGGTAAAAGAATACGAAAATGAACATTACCCGGTGGCGCAGCCCAGTCCTCTGGAAGCGATACGCTTCCGGTTGGAGCAGATGAATATGTCCGAAGCCGACCTTTCCGAAATACTCGGAGCCCGCTCCCGCAAATCGGAAATCTTGTCCGGCAAAAGAAAGCTAAGCCTTTCAATGATACGCAAGCTGAAAGAAAAGCTGAACATTCCTGCCGATGTACTGATACAGGTGTATTAAAAACCAGTAAGCCCTGTAACCGGGACAAGGGATAAATTCTGCTTTTCTGATATATCCACCGTTTTTACAAGGCCAGCTTTACCTTTGCTGCACCGCCCCCTCTTCATCGCTTTGTACCACGGCTACCTGCGGCCATCAGCCATGTCCCGATACTGGAGAAAAACAGTTCCGCGATAGTCTTAAGCCAAAAGCTCTGCTTGCATGAATACCCGATTGGAACTGGCGACCTGTTTTCGCATAGAAAAATGGGGTTTCCGCATAAGTTATTTCGGAAGTTGATTTGTTTGATTCACATTTGTTTATAGAACAGGTGCATATATACTATCAACTCTGTATAAAGCACGAAAAAGGGGAAGCCGAAAATCGGATAGAGTAGGCGCAAAGGTAAATTATATGTTATGGCACGTAAATTATTTAAATTTAGCTTAGTGCTATCTGTAATGGCACTAGCGTATTTTGAGAAAGTGAATGCTGCGGCCAATTCGACAACTTGCGATCCAGCAAATCAAGTCTGCTATGTAATCACTGGCCCTGATGGAACAGACTTCCAAAAGGATGGACTACAACATATAGTAGTTGAGGTCGCCGGACTTACCGTTTCAGGATGGTCCTTGGAAGCTTACTGGACTACCCGGTTTAATTCTAGAAGCAGAGGATACAAAAGGCGAAGTAGCCTTTTTTTTAGAGAAATCCATAGGGACGAGAAGAAAAATGATGTTAACTATTTAGTTCTGCCGTCTGATGCCATAAAGACATCGGAGAAAGCCATCATACGTTTAAGGCAGGAGTATTTAAAAGATCCTGGCGCTTTGATGAGGTCGCAGTTGCAGATGTCTCCCGATACCTATATTAATGTACGTTACATGGACGTTTCCGGCAAGATTATAGACGAGTTGGAAGCTAAAAAAATTCTTGCAAGGGATAATAATCCCCTTGAATTGACCAAATGAAATGTCCCATATTACTATGTGTCCTGATGGACGGATGCTACTGCCATGCGAAACTTGATTTTTTGTATCTAGTTAATCGCTAGTTTAGAAGGCACTCTAAGCATAAAAGTGGAAATGACAACAGCTCCATCTTTAGTATGGATGCCGACCTGGCAGAAAAATGGGAAGAGCTTAAAGTTCTCGTTAAGGATGCATCGCCCGTATTCTATGACCATATCAGGCAAGTGGAAACTGTTGAAATCGACTCCCTAGAGTAGAAGTTCGAGAAGGATACCGAGGGCTTCATGAGGGCAACATCAAGGGTCTCCAAGGTCAAGATCACCTACATGGACCAAGAGGGCAAGGTACTTGGCGAAGCTGAAGCAAAGAGCCTGATGCAAAAACAAAACAATTCCATTGAAGTCAAGTGACCGATGTTCTTGGTCAGTCCATCAATAGCAAACTGATCGTCATCTGCAATGGTACACGTGTATCGCGGCTTCTCCATGCTATTCTGTCTTTTTACCAAAAATATAGTATTAACACTGAAATGACAAGCGCCATGGCTTGGAGTTGGACTTTTTTTCTTAGTTTAGCTTTCGCAACAACAAATAACAACAGCATGAGAGGCTTTCGTTTTTCGTCATTCCGTCCTCAAGGGCTGCCATCTGGAGGTTTTGAGGAATTGCTGAAACTGTTCACAGAGCTATTGACCTATACGTCGGGCGATGTAGAAGAGGCCTTGGCATGGCTCAATGAACTGGATAGGCAGTACAATATCACCAACGATGACTATGGAATGGGTGATTTCTTGGAGGACCTGAAAGACAAGGGATACTTGAAGGAAAATCCACGGGATGGGCAGTTCAATATTACTGCCAAATCGGAGCAGGCCATCAGGCAGTCGGCCTTGGACGAGATTTTTGGCAAGCTAAAAAAATCGGGTAGGGGCAACCATAATAGCCAGCAATCGGGCATAGGAGAGGAGAAGAACGCCGATAGGCGGGAATATCAATATGGCGACAGCCTTGACCAAATCGATATGACCAGCTCCATTCACAATGCACAGATCAATCATGGCATAGACAATGATTTCCTGATGACGGAGCGCGACCTGGAAGTGGAGGAAAAGGACTACAAAACCCTGACGTCTACCGTTTTGATGATAGATATCTCCCATAGCATGATCCTGTACGGGGAGGATCGCATCACTCCGGCAAAGAAAGTGGCCATGGCCTTGGCGGAGCTGATACGTACCAAGTACCCCAAGGATACCCTGGATATCGTGGTTTTTGGCAATGACGCCTGGCCTATTTCGCTGAAGGATCTACCTTACCTGCAAGTGGGACCATACCACACCAATACCTTTGCAGGGTTGGAACTGGCAACGGACATATTGAGAAGGCGAAAAACACATAACAAACAAATTTTCATGATTACCGATGGCAAGCCAACTTGCCTGAAGGAAAATGGACGCTACTACAAAAACAGCATGGGCCTGGACCGTAAGGTGGTTAATAAAACCCTCAATATGGCCGCACAATGCAAGCGGTTGAAAATACCGATCACCACATTCATGATAGCGCGCGACCCTTATTTGCAGGCATTCGTACGGCAATTTACACAGACAAACGGAGGCAAGGCCTTTTACAGCTCGCTGAACGGCCTAGGCGAGTATATCTTTGAAGATTATATTCGCAACAGAAGGAAGACCTTTAGGGGGTAGGTAGGAGGTTTAGGGTAATAAGGTATAAGGAATGCGCTTCCCCTTACAACCTTCCGCCCTACACCTCATAGCGTCTTGATACTTTTCTAACAACGCACAACGCACAACTAAAATGAACAACATTACCACATTAGGAGAACTCAAAAAAACGGGATATAGAAGCAGGTCCATAAAAGAAGAGATACGCGAAAACCTGATTAAGCAATTGCAGCAAGGGACAGAAGGCTTCAAAGGTATAATGGGCTATGACGAGACGGTAATCCCCGAATTGCAGACGGCTATATTGTCCAGGCACAACATCTTATTGCTGGGTCTACGTGGACAGGCCAAGACCCGTATCGCGCGCTTGATGGTGGACTTATTGGATGAATATGTTCCTTATATAGAGGGAAGCGAGATTTTTGATGACCCCTTGCAACCGATATCCTGGTATGGCCGGCATGCCGTAGATCTGAAGGGGGATGCTACTCCCATAGCTTGGTTGCATCGCAGTGCGCGCTATACCGAAAAGCTGGCGACACCGGATGTCACGGTAGCCGATTTGGTTGGGGATGTAGATCCCATCAAGGCAGCTACCCTCAAGTTGACCTATAATGATGAGCGGGTTATTCACTTTGGGCTGATACCGAGGGCACATCGTAGCATCTTTGTCATCAATGAGCTGCCCGATTTGCAGGCGAGGATACAGGTTGCCCTCTTCAACATGCTGCAGGAAAAAGATATTCAGATAAGGGGATTCAAACTGCGATTGCCCCTGGACATTCAATTTGTCTTTACGGCCAACCCAGAGGATTACACCAATAGAGGGTCCATTGTCACCCCATTGAAAGACCGTATCGAGAGCCAGATACTGACGCATTATCCCAAAACCGTGGAGATCTCCAAGGCCATTACGGCACAAGAAGCCAGACTGACAGCAGATCAACGCCAGCGCGTTAAGGTGTCTGCTCTCCTATGCGACCTGGTGGAGGAGATTGCCTTTGAGGCACGCAAGAGCGAGTACATCGATCAAAAGTCTGGCGTATCCGCCAGGCTCACTATATCGGCATTTGAAAACCTGGTGAGCGCGGCAGAGCGGCGAATGCTCATCAATGGCGAGGATGAAACCCATGTGCGCTTGGCCGATTTGTCCGGTGTGATACCCGCCATTACCGGCAAGATAGAGCTGGTGTATGAAGGTGAGCTCGAGGGTCCAATGCATGTGGCTGTCAAATTGATAAACAGCGCTATCAAGAATACGTTTGTCACTTATTTTCCCGATCCTGAAAAAGCAAAAAAATCGAAACATGGCAATCCATATCAGCAAATCATAGATTGGTTTAGCGAAGGCAACTACGTGGACTTAACGGATAAACTTGACGATAAAAGCTACAAGAAGGCGCTGATGAACGTCCCTGGACTGGAGTCCTTTGTGAAGAAAGAATACCCTAAATATTCGGAAAAGGAGAAACTGTTGATGATGGAGTTTGTATTGAACGGCTTGGCAGAGTATTCGCAACTGAGCAAGAATGTCATTCAGGGAGGCTTCGGTTTTGCCGATATGTTTTCCAGCTTGTTTAGCTCCGATTTCAGCGCCGACGATCCAGAAGATTTGATATAGGAATTCGAAGAGATAGAACTTCACCAAAGTTTGCCTGCGCTATGGCCATAGTGCAGGCAAACTTTGGTGAAGTTTTCAGCGTATTTTTTTTAGTTAAAGCTTAAATTTACGCTTCCCACGGATGTGCTGGCAGAAATGAGCGTTCCACCACCATTAGTGCTTCCCTGAACCCTGGATTTTGAGCTGCTTCCATTAAATCCGGTTATCGTTGGGATATTTACCCGGTTTCCTTTTAAGTCGAGATCCAGCTTATTGGCTCCGGAAGGCAGGTTTAAGTTCACGGCCCCAGCGCTGGTGCTCAACTTTATATATTTGTCAACCTGAATCATGCTGACATCTACGCCGCCGGCGCTGGTGCTGGCCTCCAGGTTGCCGCTCATTTTCGAGACACGTACACTGCCGCCAGAGGTGCTTGCCAACAGGTCTCCGGAGATGTCCGTAGCGGTGATGCTGCCGCCACTTGTTTTAGCTTCAATGGAGCCGTCCAAATTGCTTAGTTTGATGGAGCCTCCCGACGTGCTTAAACGAAGGTTGCCTACATGGTTCTCTGCCTGTATGCTTCCTCCACTTGTAAGGAGCACGGCGCTATTCTTGGAATCGCTGATGTGGATGCTCCCACCGGAAGTTCTGCCGTTTAGCTCGCCATCTACCAGGCTGATACGGATAGAGCCGCCGCTAGTGGCGAAATTTTGTTTTCCTGTCAGGTTTTCCAAACGAATGCTACCGCCGCTGGTTTTCAGTTCGCTCGATACGTTTTTGGGTACGTAAGCTTTAAATGAAATAGAAATTGGGCTGTTCCAATTGGTCTTTTTCTTGGGTTTTGCCGAAACGTTCAAATGCTTGCCGCCCAGTTCGGTAACTATATCAAAATCCTTTTCCAATAGTTGGTCTATTTCCTCTTTGCTGAGGTTTTTGTATTTATTGCCATTGGGCTGAACGATCATTTCGATATGCGCTTCGGACTGCGGCACGCCAACGACGGAGATACTCCCGCCAGAGGTCTGTACGGATAATGAGGTGATGTTGTCTCTACTGAGGTTTTTTAGCGTATAATTGTGCTGTCCATAGGTAGTGATGTTCCATCCTAGAAAGAACAATAAAAATAATGTCAATTGATGTTTCATTTTGTTTTAATTTGTTTACAATGTTTATCTCCACCCGTAAGGCGCTTGTGTATCAAGGCTTTTTGTTTAGACGCTCCCTTTTCCACAAACGTTGCATGCCTTGGATAATTTATTTTTCTGCTATCAGGTAAACTTCTTTTGTGCCGATATTGTAAAATGTTGTTGTTTAGTTATTTAAGTGTTTTTGTTTTTTGTTGGATTGTTCGGAATCGGACAGTCGATGTTCGTTTTTGACCTATTTTTTGTTTAAAAATGGATGCGCTTTATTTGGAAAAACTATTATTAATGTTTATTTCTGTGCCATGATTCAATTTGCCAATGCCAAGATCAATATCGGTCTGCAAGTGCTCAATAGAAGGAATGATGGCTATCATAATCTGGAAACGGTGTTTTATCCCTTGAAAATTTACGATGTGCTGGAAATTCTTCCCAGCGAACGCTTAAGCATGGAGGTTACCGGATTGGATATACCGAACAACGATGACAGTAATCTATGCATCAAGGCCTTTCAGCTATTGTCTTCAGATTTCAAATTGGAGCCGGTACAGATTCATTTGCATAAACAAATCCCGATAGGAGCAGGCTTGGGAGGGGGGTCTTCGGACGCTGCCTACATGATTAAACTTTTGAACGAGCAATTCCAGTTGGGACTTTCCATAGACCAAATGCAGCAATATGCGCTCCGTTTAGGTGCAGATTGTAGTTTTTTCATCAAAAATGAACCAGTGTTTGCCGAAGGTATTGGCAATGAATTCACTCCCATACAGCTTAATTTAGATGGCTACCATATCGTGCTAGTCAAGCCAGTTGTTCATATCAGTACTCCGGAAGCGTATCGCTTGGTAAAACCCCAGGCAAAGGGGAGAAATTTGAAAGAAATGATCGAAAGGCCCGTGGAAAAATGGGCACAGGTTATTTTCAACGATTTTGAAGAAGGCATTTTTAAGGTATATCCCAGTATAAGGGGTATAAAAGCCGCACTTTATGAGGCCGGTGCGCTCTATGCCTCCATGAGTGGAAGTGGCTCTGCTGTCTACGGTATCTTCAAGGAGCCTGTCAAGCTAGAAGCATTGGAAAAGGAGCATCAGGTTTTTTATTGCTGAAAGTATCAAGACATCCTGTGAGCGAAAAACTGAAAGTTTAGTGACTAAAGCGATGCATCGCTACTATAGCGTTTGCAACTATTCTTAGTCTCTGCCGCTTCTTTCCTTAGTTTTACAATTATCCGTAGGTCTGTAGAGAGTGGATGGCGTACGGAATGGGAATGATGGGGCAGTCTCCAGACTGCCGTTTTCATGGTCTCATCCTTAGTCTCCACCGCTCGTTGCTTTAGCTTCAGACTAAGGATAGCTGTAACCCACAACCCACAACCCACAACCCACAACTCAAATATCCCCACTAAACGGCTGTCCTTGATGTCTTTGCGATTATCCACACTGGATTTTATAAGTTATCAACAATTGTTGGTAATAATAAATCGCGTCAAGGCGATAATTCCCAAAAAACAGCCTTGATTATTCGGAAACGAAGCTTTTTGCCCTTTCCAATCAATTGGAATTCAATAGGTACAAAAAATGTTTTACACTCAAAATGTTAATTACTCCACTTTTGTTGATAACTAAGTCGAGGCTTTGTGCTTTTTATGGCGCAAATTTGTAGTGAAGAGGAAAGGACAGGACCCTGTCAGCAATCCAAGGAAAAAATAGGATTTGCCCTCGCAAATATACGCAATATACAAAGCTTGATGGCATGTTATAAAGGAATAAGGTGCTGTCTCATTGTCTAAAATAAAAAAATAAGTACCATGAGGAAAGTTATCAAATTTGAAAAGGAAAACTGTGCTCCTTGCACAATGGTGTCTGAATATTTGGACAGCAAGGGTGTGGCTTATGAAAAGGTAAATCCCTTTGAGAACCCAGAATTGGCCATGCGCTACAAAGTGCGTTCGGTGCCAACGGTCATCGTAACGGATCAAGATGCAGAGGTGAGCCGAATTGTTGGCTTCAAACCGGAAGAGCTGTCCTTGTTAATAGCCATGTAAATTCTTTTTGTTGTACACATAATGAAGATGACATGCAAGAGTGGATTTACTATGATAGTAAGACGGGCAATGTAGATCGTTTTGTACACAAATTGGCGGAAGCAACGGGATGGCATATCACGAAGATAGACGAACATACTAAGGCCATGCATCCGGGGCACCTGATTACTTTTACTACTGGCTTCGGACAGGTTCCGCCCAAGACGGACGCCTTCATGTCCAACAATGCCGATTATGTGCAAACTGTTTCGGTCAGCGGTAACCGCAATTGGGGGGCAAATTTTGGCAAAGCAGGGGATACCCTTGCAGATCGGTACTGCCTACCACTATTAATGAAATTCGAACTTTCAGGTAACGGCCGCGAAGTTCAGGAAATGATAAATAAAATTAACGAATACCATCATGATTACGAAACAATGGATATTGCTCAATAATGAGATCATGACCAAAAAGGATGACGAATTTAGCCTGCACAAGGATAAAGAGGCTGTTCGTTCCTACTTTTTGGACTATGTAAACAAGAATACAGTCTTTTTCTATACTTTAAAGGAAAAGATTGACTACTTGATAGAACATAAGTACTATGTCAATTTCTATGAGCAGTATACCTTTGATGAAATGAAGGAGGTATACGACTTTGTATATGCCAAGAAATTCAGGTTCCAGTCGTTCATGAGCGCCTTCAAGTTCTTTCAAAGTTATGCTTTGCGCGATGACAGCGGGGAGAAGTTCTTGGAACGCTATGAAGACCGCGTGGTTTCGGTATCCTTGTTCTTAGCAGCAGGCGATGTGCAGCGAGCACTGGAATATGCGGAGATATTGATCAATCAAGAGTACCAGCCGGCTACTCCCACTTTCCTCAACGCGGGTAAGTTGCGTTCGGGCGAATTGGTCTCTTGTTTCTTGGATGAAATAGGCGATAACCTGAGCGGTATAAGCTATGCCATTGATGAGGCCATGAAGCTTTCATCCATAGGCGGCGGGGTCTCTTTTAATATTTCGAAGGTACGCGCGCGCGGAGAGGCTATCAAGGGAGTAGAAGGGCGTTCTAGCGGGGTACTGCCCGTCATGAAAATTTTGGAAGACACCTTTTCCTATGCCAACCAGCTTGGCCAGCGTCCTGGGGCAGGTGCCGTGTACCTGAACATTTTCCATAACGATATCGACGAATTTTTGGACTGTAAGAAAATCAATGTCGATGAGAAATTACGGATCAAGTCACTTTCCATTGGTGTTGTTATCCCTGACAAGTTCATGGAAATCGCCGAAAAAGATGATGTATGCTACCTGTTCTACCCGCATACCGTATTCCGCGAATATGGCCAGTATTTGGACGAGATGGATATGGATGCCATGTATGAGCAATTGGTGAGCAACCCCAAGGTGAAGAAACGCAAGGTAAATGCTCGTCACCTGATCATCAAGATAGCGCAAACGCAAAAAGAAAGTGGTTATCCCTACCTGTTTTTCAAGGACAATGCGAACAGGGGACATGCGCTCAACGGCATAGGCTCAGTAAAGTTCTCCAACCTGTGTACCGAGATTATGCAGCTGTCTCAGGTCTCCGATATTGAAACCTATGAAAAGGAAGACACCATTCGCTATGGTATTTCCTGTAACCTAGGCTCGCTCAATATAGCTACTACCATGGAAAACAAGCGCATAAAAGAAGTCGTGAAGACCGCTATGCGCGCCTTGACAGTGGTAACTGATCGTTCCGATATCAAGATGGTGCCCACTATACAGAAGGCCAACCGCGAACTACATAGCGTAGGCTTGGGAGCCATGAACCTACACGGTTTCTTGGCCAAGAACTACATCATGTACGAAAGCAAAGAGGCACTTGATTTCTGCAACGTGTTCTTCATGATGGTCAATTATTATTCCATCGAAACTTCTATGGAGATTTCGCGCGAACGCGGTATCCAATTTGAAGGGTTTGAGAAGTCGGATTACGCCAATGGTTCCTATTTTGATAAATACATAAGCAACGAGTTTTTTCCAGTGACCGACCGCGTGAAAGAGTTGTTTGAAGGGGTAGAAATTCCTAGCCCCGTAGAATGGGAAAAACTGAAGCAAGATGTGATGCAACATGGCATGTACCATGCCTATCGGATGGCCATAGCGCCCAACCAATCGACTTCCTATATCATGAATGCTACGGCATCTGTAATGCCCGTAGTAGATACGATAGAAGTGCGCGAATATGGCGATAGTACGACCTATTACCCTATGCCGTACCTCGACAACGACAATTATTTCTTCTACAAATCGGCCTATGATATGGATCAGAAGAACGTACTAAGGCTCATATCCGTTATCCAGCGCCATGTAGACCAAGGGATATCGACTATATTGCATACCAATAGTAAGGACACTACGCGTGACCTGGCAAAATACTATATATACGCCCATAAGATGGGCTTAAAGTCGCTGTATTATACCCGTACAAGAAAAGCATCCATTGATGAATGTATTTCTTGTTCTGTATAAAATAAAAGCGCTGAAAGACTAAAGCTAGAAAGACTAAAGCACGTATCGGCGCTTTAGTCTTTAGGCTTTGTGCTTTGAGCTTATAAATATCTTGATACTTAATAAATATGAGTCAATATAAAGCGGTCAACTGGAATACGCCAGAAAATGATTATGTGGGTATGTTTTGGGAACAAAACATCCGCCAGTTTTGGATAGATACGGAATATATTCCGTCTAAAGATATAGATAGCTGGAAAAGCCTGAGCCCCGAAATGCAGGAATGCTATATGAAAGCACTTTCCGGTTTGACGCTATTGGACACCTTACAGAGTCACACGGGAATGCCGAAATTGCTAGATCATATATCCGGTCTGCAAAGCAAAGCGGTGTTGTCTTTCATGTGTATGATGGAAGCTATCCATGCCAAATCCTATTCCACTATCTTTACTACGGTGGCCAGTACTTCCCAAATCAATGACGTGTTTGACTGGGTGCAGAACAACAAGTTTTTGCAGTTTAAGGCTACTACCATTGATAAGCAATATCGGGTGCTAGACAAAAATAAGGTGACCAATGAAGAACTGTTTTTGGCCTTGGGTTCGTCCGTGCTTTTGGAAACTTTTCTTTTCTATAGTGGTTTCTTCATTCCATTATGGTTGGCTGGACAAGGACAAATGGTGGCCAGTGCCGATATTATAAAGAAAATAGTGGCCGATGAATCGATACATGGTGTATTTGTAGGTTTGCTGGCACAAGAAGTGTATAAAAAACTGAAAGATCCAGAGGCCAGTAAACGAAAACTATTGGCCATCATGGATGAGCTCTATGAAAATGAGCTGAAATATACCGATGAGGTGTATACCGATGTAGGCTTGACAGCAGATGTGAAGGACTATATCAGGTACAATGGCAATAAGGCTATGATGAATCTGGGATTTGAGCCTGTCTATGAGGTGAAGGATGTCAATTCGATCGTTTTAAATGGTTTAAGTGTGGAAACTACACAGCACGATTTCTTTTCCAAGAAGTCTACGAATTACGAAAAGGCCACTGCGGTTACCCATTTGCATGACGATGACTTTGAACCAGATTTGAGCTTGCCAGTATAACAACTGGAATGGAATAAATAGTGATGGGCTATTGATTCCAAGAGAAAGACACAAGGAGATAGCTCTTTGTGTCTTTTGTTTTACTAATTTGTATAAAGATATGTCTTTTTCAATCCATCTATTTTATCGAACCTGCTCATTGTTCGGTTTACTTCCCCCTGCCGGATTTCCATATCAATAATGCATTGATTGTCAAATTCCTGCTTTGAGATGTTGATGTTTTCTTCCTTTATGATCCGCATGACATCATTCATATGCAAGTAATCGAAGTGGATACGGTAACAATCGTTGACCGTTTTCTCTATCGTTTCGGCCTCCGATAGCGCTTCTATTGTTGCTTGTTTATAGGCGTTTATGAGGCCAGGTACTCCCAGTAGCGTACCCCCAAAATAGCGTACTACAATTACCAATATATTGGTGAGATCCTGGCTCAGCAATACATTGAGAATAGGTCTGCCTGCTGTACCAGATGGTTCTCCATCATCATTTATGCGGAAAACAGACCTGTCTGTTGTGAGCCTATAAGCATAGCAATGATGTCTTGCCTTGGGATGGGCCGATTTTATTTCCAAGAGAATGTCTTTGAGGCTTTCCTCCTGGTGGAATGGGTAAGCATAAGCGATAAACTTGCTTCCTTTGTCCTTAAAGATTCCCTCGCTTGGAGCGGCTATGGTCTTGTAAGTATCTTCAAATAAATTCATTTTTTAGTATTAAGTATCAAGGTCTTTAAAGCTCAAAGCAAAAATACTAAAATCTAGAGCTGTTTGACAGGTGCGGCGCTTCGAGCTTTAGTCTCTAGTCTCTATGCCTTAGTCTTGAGGAAGCTTTTCCTCCACCTTAGAAAACCGGGCACGCTCATGATGGCATAAAATGCCGACAAGCCTGCATACAGGTAGATTTCGCGATCTATTTGTAGCCCCACTAGACATACATTCACCACGATCCAATAGATCCAGCAGGTGAGTACTTTACGTGTTTCCATCAAGGTGGCCAAGAAGCTAAAAGTAGCCAAGGTAGCGTCGACATAAGGTCTTGGTGAATCGGTATGTTGCTGCATCATCCTGGCCAATAGCTGACTTACCACGACGGCAGCGACAAAGGTAAGCAAATGCATCTTCCATGACCAAAGCACCACGGGCGCTTTTTGTTTCACCATACCAGCTTGGTTTCTTCTCGCTTTGGCCCAATAATACCAACCGTAACAGCCCGCCGCTACATAATACACATTGAGAGCAGCTTCCATGTATATCTTACTGTGGTAAAACATAATGATGGTGATGATGGAGGCCATGATGCCAAATATCCAGCACCAGATATTTTCCCTGATAAGCAACAACAGGTAGGTGACCCAAAAGGCAACTCCTACAAATTCCAGTATTTTAAATGGATCCATTTGGATAAGGTTATGACGACGTAATTTTAAAAGCACTAAAATAGATAAAATCTACTTTTACTGAAATGATAATCGCTTGCACAGAAAGTAGGTTTCCTAATCAAAACAAGGTAATGATCAATACGGAAACAACTGCAAGGATAATCCCGAGCACATTGACGAAGCTGAGTTTTTCCCTGAACAAGACTAGCCCTACCACTGCTCCCACGGCTATGACGCCAATGTTCATACTGGAAAAGACAATGGACGGATTGTTGGCCACCGCGCGATGGGCCTTCATGTAGAAAATGATATTGCCAAAGTTGAAAAGACCCATCATGAAGCCCCAACCGATCGATTTCTTCGAAATGGGCATCTTCTTTTGTGCGATGCCGATGCCGACATAAGTTTGTGATAGTAGAGCAGCGATAACAAAGACAATTAATATGGATAGGGTATAAGGTACCTGTTGGTACTGAGCTACCTGCTTGAAGAGTATATCCACTGTTCCCATGCCCAAGAATACTAAGGGAAGCAAAAACCAGGTATTGCTTTTGGCTTTGTTGGTAGATTCGCCTTTCCATTTAATGGAACATGCCATAGCCATTATTCCCACTATTATCCCCACTATTATCGAGGGCTGGGGATGTTCTCGGAAGAGCAGAAAAGAAGCTGCAAGCGGGATGAAGAGAGACAGTCTTTGCGCCACCTCCGTACGTACAATGCCGGCGTAATGGAGTGATTGTGCTATGATATAAAACATGGACGGCAGGAGTAAACCCAACACGAGATAGAGCGAAAATGGCATTTCGGACCACTTGAACAAACTCCAGTCTGGTAGGAAAAACAGTAGACTCAATACAATTGCCATGGGGTAATTCCAAGCAATCATTTGGATGATATTGATCTGCCTTGAGCGGGCCATCTTGATGCAGACAGCTACACTGACGCTACAAAGCACACTGAAAAGTACATATATCATGTTAGTAGTCGGTGTTTAAGTAAAGGTTTAATATATCATTGCCTATGCGCTCTGAATCAGCTGGAATAGTTGGTAACGTCGGTGCCTTTCTACCCCTGCCCCAAAAAGTATCCGAACGAAATATTCGTGCTTCATCCCAAAGTCCGGCCGTGATGAACTGCTCCAATGTTTTAACTCCTCCTTCTATGATAACAGATTGTATATCCATAAGATATAGCTGGTACATGATGTTTTGAGGCAGGTATAGGTCAAAATTTTCAAGTGCGATATATTTTGTATTTTCTTTCCAATCGGTTTCCAGCGCATTAAACACAATGGTCTCCTGGCGATTATCAAATAAGTGCAAATGAGGTGCTAATGTGAGGTTTTTATCTATGATTATGCGCTTAGGATTCCTACCAGGATATTCCCGTACATTGAGCATGGGATTGTCCGTCTGTGCCGTACCGGCACCCACTAAGATGGCATCTTCCTCACTGCGCCATTTGTGGCTCATGATCTTGGCGAGCGGACCAGAGATCCATTTTTGACTCGGTTCACTTGGGGCAAAATAGCCATCGGCAGTTTCTGCCCATTTGAGTATGATATACGGTCGATGCCTCTGTACACGTGTAAAGAATCGACGGTTCATGAAGGTAGCTTCTTTTTCCAGTATTCCCTGTGTCACGTCGATGCCCGCCGCCTGCAATTTGGCGATGCCCCTTCCGTTGACATTTGGAAAGGGGTCGTTGCAGGCAATAATTACTTCCGGTATTTGATGGCGAACAATCAGGTCGGCACAAGGAGGAGTCTTACCAAAATGGGCACAGGGCTCCAGACTGACGTACATGGCAGCATTTTGTAATAGCTCCTTGGCATTTGCGCCATGACGATCTATCACCTCCTGTATGGCATTGACTTCGGCATGAGGTCCGCCATATTTTTGGTGCCATCCCTCGCCGACTATCTCCCCATTATGGACAATGACTGCTCCCACCATGGGGTTGGGACTCACTTTTCCTGCTCCCAGCATGGCCAGTTCTATGCAGCGCCTCATGTAAGTTTCGTGTACAGACATGGTGCAAAGCTATGAAAATAGTACATAATACGATCTGCTCCTTGGGATGCTTGTCTGTTCGGGCAGGTAGCGAAATAATTAATTGGAAATTAATGACAGTATTACGTAACTTTACCTTATGGAACAATTCTCATCTTATATATCAATTGATCCCAATATCCGTTTTGGGAAACCTTGCATTAAAGGAACACGTATTGCTGTAGTTGATATTCTTCAGTGGCTAGCCTCTGGTATGAGCAATGCTGAAATCCTTGAGGACTACCCGTTGTTAAAACAGGAACATATTTTTGCTGCACTTGCTTTTGCCGCCAACCGAGAATCTTTCATCAAAATCGTAGCTGCTTAGCATGAAACTGCTATTGGATGCCAATTTATCCTGGCGGTTAACAAAGAAGCTCAAAATATATTTTGAGGACTGTTTACACGTTGATTTCATTGGTCTTACTATTCCTGCATCCGATATTGATATCTGGAAATACGCATTAGTTAACGATTTGATCATAATAACAAATGACGATGACTACTTGAACCTTGCCAATATAAAGGGATTTCCCCCGAAAGTTGTTTTATTGAGGACGGGCAATCAAAGCAATGCTTTTCTAGAGAAATTGTTGGTTAAACATCAACTAGAACTGGAGAGATTGTATAAAACAGATGAGTATGGCTTTTTGGAAATCGTATAACATGCCTCTTAGACATAGCAAAAATTAGCATGAATGTTAATTATAGTATCTTGTACTTAGATGCGCGATAAACTTAGAACTTAAAACTTGCCACTTAAAACTTTTTACTATGTTTGCCTTCAATTATGGCATTGCTAAAAGACATTAAAGATAACTTCTACATCAATCTAAGCGCACATTACGACAAGGGAGAAATAGACCATATATTTTTTGCGTTGACAGAAGCTTATCTTGGTTACAGCAAAATAGACTATTTGAATAAGCAAAACGAAGTGCTGGAGGAGAATATCCAACAACAATTCCATGAAGCGCTACAACGTCTTGAAAGAGACGAGCCACTGCAGTACGTTGTCGGAAAAGCTTGGTTTTTGGGACGTCCTTACGAGGTGAATAAGTCGGTACTCATTCCCAGGCCCGAAACGGAAGAATTGGTCGACCTGATTATTCGCGATACAAAGGGGCAAAGTGGTTCCCTGCGCATGATAGATATCGGAACAGGTTCCGGCTGTATTCCCATTAGCCTGAAACTCCAGTTTCCCGAGGCGGTAGTGTCGGGAGTAGATATTTCACGGGAAGCACTAGAGGTGGCCAAAAAAAACGCCTATCGTTATGAGGCGGCCGTGAACTTTATGCTGATGGATATCTTGGAATGGGATTCCGTATTCATGAATGAGCAGTGCTACGATGTCATTGTGAGCAATCCACCCTATATCACTCCAGATGAAAAGGTTGCTATGCATCCCAATGTGCTGCAATACGAGCCACATATGGCACTTTTTGTGGAAGGGCAGGCTCCCTTGCTTTTTTACGAAACCATAGCGTCTTTCGGCCTTTCCCATCTAAGGGCAGGCGGCAAACTGTACTTTGAGATAAATAAAAACTATGGTACGCAGGTTTGTGATCTTTTGCGCAAGAAGGGCTATAAGCATGTAGAACTAATACAGGATATGCAAGGAGCAGATCGTATCGTTAGGGCTTTGTTGGAGGCGTGAGGTTATTTGGAGCTATCAGGTTTAAGGTGCCTTAAGAGATTCAGCAAATTTACTATGGCACGGAAAAGACGAGGAAAATCCGATAGTTCGGGTAAGAAGAAGATGCTTTGGGCATTTGTCTGCTGTACCCTCGTCGTGTTTGTTTCCTTGATATGGCTTTGGTGGCCCCTAGGCAAGGAGCGGCATTTTGGTATTCCCATACCAGCTGGGTTTGGCATACATGGTATAGACGTCTCCCAATATCAGGGAGACATTGATTGGAAAAAAGCGCTAGCGCCGCAAGATAGCCAAATTCGTATTTCGTTTGTTTTTATGCGCGCTACGATGGGGTTAAGAAAAGATAAGAAATTCAAGGAGAATTGGAAGGAAGCACGCTCATATCCTGTCACTAGGGGAGCTTACCTCTATTTTCATCCCGATAAGGATGGCGTGAAACAAGCCGATCTTTTTATTGAGACCGTCGGCAGCCTAAAAAACTGCTATCCGCCGGTGGTCGATGTGGAACATCAACATAAGCAAAAGCCCGCAATCATAAGGAGCAGATTGATGGCTTGCCTGGATCGTTTGCACAATCATTACGGCATCAGACCCATTATCTATACCTATACTACCTTCTATCGCGATTATTTGGGTAGTGATTTCGATGCCTATCCACTTTGGATAGCCCATTATAAACAAGAGGAAGCGCCCAATTATATCAACAGGCCCTGGGATATTTGGCAGCACAGCGAAGAAGGAAATATTGAAGGGATAATGGAAAAAGTAGACTTCAACGTCATGCACGACGCGAGTATTTTACGCGCATATAGCCCAAACTAACGGTGAGCGGAAGCGTTGTTTAGATTATTTCTTAATAACGTTATGTGCTTGTATTCTTGTCTTGTTCTTTCTATTATTCTTAATTTTGTAGCAGATTAAATCAATTTTGATATATTGATGAAGAAGAGTTCAATCGTAGGGATAATTATCATTGCCGTGGCCATAGCCATGATCATAAGTATTTATACCGATTCCAGCACTTATGCTTCCTTTACTGATGCCACCAAAACAGAAGCGGAGATTCATGTAGTGGGGCAGCTGAATAAGGAAAAGACCTTGTACTATGATCCGGTGCAAAACGCCAACTATTTTGCTTTCTATATGAAAGACAATGAAGGTACGGAATGCAAGGTTGTTTTCAACGGTTCAAAACCGCAGGATTTTGAACGTTCTGAGCAAATCGTGCTAACGGGAAAAATGGTGGGCAAAGAATTTCATGCTACCAAGATATTGATGAAATGCCCATCGAAATACAATGAGGATCAGGTAGAAATAAAAGCGGCCAGTGTTTCCTAGTATAAGTGCAAACGGAAGGTAAGGAAAACTTGCCTGTTATTTTCAATAAACTTTAATGGATAGTATACAATATATTGGCGAGAGCCTTTTGCCAGGCCGTATAGGCCAGTTCTTTGTTGTTTTGGCCTTTGGTACGGCATTGTTGTCGTGCATCAGTTACTTCTATGCCACCAAATACAAAGACGAACAATCATGGCAAAAAATAGCACGCATAGCTTTTTGGATCAACCTAATAGCGGTTGTAGGCATTGGTTCCAGCCTGTATTATATCATATACAATCACCTTTTTGAGTATCATTATGCTTGGGGGCACAGTTCGCGAGCCTTGCCGTTCTACTATATAGTCTCCAGCTTTTGGGAAGGACAGGAGGGAAGCTTTTGGCTTTGGATGTTCTGGCAAAGCGTTTTATCGGTAGTGGTACTGTTCCGTGGCAAAAATTGGGAATCGCCGGTAATGACCACGGTGATGCTGTGCCAGGTAGTATTGGCGTCCATGCTCTTAGGTGTAGAAGTGTTTGGCGAAAGGATAGGCAGTTCTCCTTTCATTCTGTTGAGGGAAGCCTTGCAGATTCCTATATTCAGCGATCCCAATTATTTGGCCATGATAGCAGATGGCAATGGCCTTAACCCTTTGCTCCAGAATTACTGGATGGTCATTCACCCGCCCACCTTGTTTTTGGGCTTTGCATCCATGGTCATTCCCTTTGGCTATGCCATAGCTGGTTTATGGCAAAGAAAATACCAAGAATGGCTGAAGCCGGCATTGCCTTGGTCTTTGTTTGCCGTGATGGTCCTTGGTGCTGGTATCATTATGGGGTCTTTTTGGGCTTATGAAGCGCTCAATTTTGGGGGGTTTTGGGCATGGGATCCCGTAGAGAATGCTTCTATCATTCCTTGGTTTACCCTCATTGCTGCTGTACACGTCATCATTGCCTATAAAAATTCCGGACATTCTTATTTTGCAGCAACGTTTTTGGTATTGATCAGTTTTGTATTGGTTATCTATGCTTCTTTCCTGACCCGCAGTGGCATCTTGGGAGAGACTTCCGTGCATTCTTTCACGGATTTGGGCATGTTCTGGCAGCTGATCGTTTTCAATCTGCTGTTCCTGGCCATCATGCTTTACTTCCTCATTTCGCGCTATAAGGAACTGCCGAAGAGCAAAAAGGATGAGGATATATACTCGCGTGAGTTTTGGCTTTTTATTGGCGCGCTGATATTGGTGGTTGCTTGCGTACAAATCATAGCAAGCACTTCTATACCCGTATTCAATGCCGTATTTGGCACCAAGGTGGCTCCGCCGGTAGACCCGATAGCGCATTATAACAAATGGCAAGCGGCCTTTGCCGTGTTGGTCCTTATCCTTTCGGCTGTCGCCCAGTTCCTGAAATATAGACGTACTGACACCAAACTATTCTATATACGTCTTGGCGTATCCTTTGTGGTAGCGGCTATATTGACGGCAGTATTTGTCTATGTGACCGACGTATACCACAACTTCATGTATATCCTGCTCACCCTTGCGGCCATGTTTGCACTTGTGGCCAATGCCCGTGTCTTGGGAGATGCCGTACAGGGAAAATGGAAATTGGCCGGATCCTCAGTTGCTCACATAGGCTTTGCGTTATTGTTATTAGGGGCCTTGGTAGCGGCGGCAACCAACAAAGTGGTCTCTATCAATTCTACCGGTGCTATTCCCGTTCAAGGCTTTGAAGAGACTTCGGAGAAAGCTGGCGAAAACCTTTTCCTCAACATCGATGAGCCAAAGCAGATGGGCGATTATACGATCACCTATGTAGGCGACAGTGTGGAAAAACCTAATATCTACTACAAGATCAATTTTGAACGCAGAGATGCCAATGGTAAGGTGACGGAGAGTTTTCAACTGACCCCTAATGCGCAGGTAAACGAAAAGATGAACCTGATATCTTCTCCCAGTACGCATCATTACCTTACTAGGGATATCTATACTATCATTACTTCTGCCGCACGTTTGAGCATGGATATGTTCAACGAGGATGAACATGTCCACGAAGGGCACGATCCTTTGGAAGACTATGAAGAGCCATCGACTGAATTGGTAAGCATAGGCGACACCCTGCGCTACCGCAATGGCTTTGTCATTGTCAAAGCCGTTAATAGAAATGCCACTTTACAAAATATGCCCTTGGAAGAAGGCGATCTATTGTTCTCTCTCAACCTGGAAGTGCATTCGGCCAAAGGTGAAGTGTATGATGCATCGCCCAAGCTATTGATAAAGAATGGCAATACATTTGACTTTGGCCACAGTGTCGACGACCAAGGATTGCGTTTCAGGTTTACCAAAGTGGTCCCCAATGAAGGTATGGAGCTGATGATTTATCAAAAGCCCTTGCCAGAGAAAAAATGGATCGTTATGAAAGCCATCGAATTTCCTTATATCAATTTCTTCTGGTGTGGTACCATTATCATGACGGTAGGTTTCTTCATGTCCATATTCCGCAGAAATAAGGAACTGAAAATGAAAGAGCCCGTTCGGAAAACATCGAGGCCCAAGCTGAAAGGAACCGAAGTATAGATTTTAGCGTATGTTCAGTAAATTTAAGCAGGTAAAAGCCTTTGTCTTCGATGTAGATGGCGTATTGACCAATGGCGATATTTTGGTGACCGAAGGGGGCGACCAATTACGCATTTTCAGTACGCGGGACGGTTATGCCCTACAGCTAGCGATCAAAAGGAGGTACCCCATTGCCATAATCACCGGAGGGAAATCCAAGGGGGTGAAAGCAAGGCTCAACGGCCTGGGGATCGAAGATGTATTCATTGGCGTGGGCGATAAGGAGCTGGTGCTGAATGATTGGTTGGAAAGTAAACGGTTAACCATGGAAGATGTGCTTTATATGGGAGACGATATACCTGATATGGAGGTGATGAAGCAAGTGGGCTTGGCTACGAGTCCCTGCGATGCTGTGGAAGAGATTAAAGGATTGTGCCAGTATATTAGCCCTGTGGCAGGCGGTAGGGGAGCTGTACGCGATGTGGTGGAAAAAGTGATGAAACTGCAAGGAACCTGGACGGAGGACTCTTCCGTAAAAAGCAATTAACGATGATCAATCTCGAAAAATTTACATCACTCGATATTATACTGGCCTCCAAATCTCCCAGGCGGCAGGCACTGCTAAAGGAAATGGGGTTGACCTTCAGGGTAGCTATCAAAGATGTCGATGAGTCTTATCCTACGGATTTGGAACCTGGGGAAGTAGCTGAATATATTGCCTGTAAAAAAGCCAATGCCTTTGAACTGACGACAGAAGAGGAACTCATCATTGCGGCTGACACGATTGTCTGTGTGGAAAACAGGATACTCGGAAAACCCAAAGATGAACAAGACGCTTTTCAGATGATATGCTCCCTCAGCGGACGTAGTCATGAGGTCATTACGGGTGTCGCGCTGGCGAGTGTAAACGATTTTAGGGTTTTTCACGAAAAAACCACCGTATATTTCCACTCGCTATCAGAAGATGAAATATGGTATTATATCCATCAATATAAGCCTTTTGATAAGGCAGGTGCCTACGGTATCCAAGAGTGGATCGGTGCTGTAGGTATTGACCGTATAGCAGGTAGCTATAACAATGTAGTGGGTCTGCCAACGGATAAATTGTACCGCGAAATTGTACAGATGTTGCCATTATGACCAAGATAGGCCTTATTTCCGATACGCATGGATACCTTGCTCCAGCTGTGTTCAAGCATTTTGCTGCGTGCGACGAAATATGGCATGCGGGCGATTTCGGTACCTTGGTGCTGGCGGAAGAGTTGGCCGCTTTCAAGCCGTTGAAAGGTGTTTACGGTAATATTGATGGGCAAGATATCAGGAAAATGTACCCGGAAGATTTACGTTTCCAATGTGAGCAGGTAGATGTCTGGATGACACACATCGGAGGTTACCCGGGCAAGTACAATATGCGTATCAGGCAACAAATACAATTAAATCCCCCCAAACTTTTCATCTGTGGGCATAGTCATATATTGAAAGTGATGTACGATAAGAAATTGCATTGCCTGCACCTCAATCCCGGAGCAGCAGGCTTGCAAGGCTGGCATAAGGTGAAGACCCTGATGCGCTTCGATATTGATGGAGCCGAAATCAAGAATTTGGAAGTCATAGAATTGGCTTAGCCCAAATTGATTTAGCATCATTTAACTATTTTTTCAATTAATTAACATTTCTTCAAGCTAGTTTTGGCCATGAGTTTTTTAAAGACCTTATCCAAATCATTATGAAGAAAATCTTTTTTATCATTGTTATTGTCTTACTAAATTTACGGTATCTAGGTGCCCAGACTTGGGACCTCACCTATGGAGTAAATGTTCAGGCTAGTTCGCCCACCTATTCGGTAAAAAATATCAGTAGCGGTATATCCCGCGATGTATCCAGAACCTGGGGAGTCGGTGTTGGCGGATTTGTCCATGCCAGCCCAAGCAAGTATTTTGCCCTCGAAGGCGGGCTGAATTTCCAATCGTTAGGAAGTCTACTGGACTATTCCGAATTTGGCAAGAACAAGGTGACCCAGCATAGCTATTGGCTGCAAATTCCCTTGAAAGCCATAGCCAAATTGCCCTTAAGGGATTCGAGTTATTTCTTTCTCGGCGCCGGACCGTATGGAGGTATAGGACTTTTTGGAACCAATAGCTTTAAAAGCAGTTACTCAGGTACTAGAACGGATTTCAGTTTCGGTGACGATGGCACCCAGCAGCGCATAGATTATGGATTGAACTTTACTACTGGCTATCGTTTTAAAAAGGGAGTGAGCGTCAATGCAGGCTATACCTGGGGACTGGCCGATATTGCACCTGGCAGTGCGCGCTATGAGCAGTACAATAGGGCGTGGACCTTTGGCCTAGGCTATCATTTCTGATCTGTTTTATTTCTTCAATGAGTCCCTCTTCTTTTTCAGCATACTCAGTATAGAACTGTTTTCACCATCTTCCATGTCCCCGAGCTGAAGTTCCAGTGCATGCGTACTCCGCTGTATTTCTATGAGGGACAGCAGGAGAGAGACCGCAAAAAAGATGAGGCTTAGGGCAAAGAACAATTCCGAAACCAAGGCCCACTCCATATAGATACCGTACATAGATGCTATGCAGGCAAGAAAGCTCAATACGCCAAATGCCTGCATATTTTTTCACTACTGACCGACAAAAAATAATTTAAGGAGCTGCCATATCTGGCAAGCTCCTTTTTTCATATTTTGGTTTTACGACAAACTAAAAATATGAGTGATAAAAATACAGAAAAGAAATTAGTCGGTCAGCCAATCTTCAAACAATTATTAGGTTTTATTCCAAGGAACAAATTTGAGATGCTTGTGAGCAAGCACCGGTCTGACCGCTATTACAAGACCTTTGATTCATGGACACAACTCATGACGATGCTGTTCGGAATATTCAGCCGATGTGATTCTATGGGCGAGATCTGCG
>NZ_ATZA01000055.1 GCF_000427965.1 Olivibacter sitiensis DSM 17696
TAGAATCACATCGGCTGAATATTCCGAACAGCATCGTCATGAGTTGTGTCCATGAATCAAAGGTCTTGTAATAGCGGTCAGACCGGTGCTTGCTCACAAGCATCTCAAATTTGTTCCTTGGAATAAAACCTAATAATTGTTTGAAGATTGGCTGACCGACTAATTTCTTTTCTGTATTTTTATCACTCATATTTTTAGTTTGTCGTAAAACCAAAATATGAAAAAAGGAGCTTGCCAGATATGGCAGCTCCTTAAATTATTTTTTGTCGGTCAGTAGTGTTTAAAAATGGATAATATTGACGTATAACTGAGGACATATTTAGTTCGTGTTTAAGTGCTACCGCAGATTTTGTACTCGCTACATTTTAATGATTTAAGATAATTAAAACAACATTGGTAATTAAGAACACTTTATTACAAATAGAGTTATCACCACCGAAATAACGTCATCAAAAAAATCTACTTAATTATGTTCTATTTTGAGAACAATAATACCATGTGCGGGCAATACAAGACTTCGTTCTTTACCTAGTTCCCCTAAATCCTTGTGCAACCATAAATCGCGTATCATACAGGTTCGTCCAGCATTTAATTTCTTTGGGGACACTTGATATTTTACTTTTTCCTCATTCCGATTCATGATAGCAATAGCAGTCGTCTTACCTTTTTCAGAAAATAAAGTTTTTTCCCATATCTCAATACCGCCTTCGGCACTAATGCATTTTGCTTGCTGTAAGGCCGGGTCTTGATGAATAGAAATCAATTCCTTATTTGTGAGAATTTGTATTGTCTCTGTAGACATGTTACGTAGGTCGTTCCCAGCAAGTAAGGGAGAGTTCAACATACACCACATAGAAAAATGCGTTTTATCTTCTTCATAGCTCATACCCCTTCCCACCTGCAACATGTCCATATCATTGTAATGTCCCGGTGAAGCGTACTTGTATAGATCTCTATTAATATCTATGATGGCTAATATTGATTTAAAATTTTCCCTTATATCTTGGGATATACGCCAAGAATCTGCCTTTTTTAAGGCCCATTCTCCAGGGAACTGCCAACGGCAGATATTAAATACTATGCTAGAATCAATACTTTTTACAGCATCTATAATTTTTGTATACTCTTCTTCTTCACTGAGGTTCATTTGTTCACCTCCACACCAGTCGACTTTCAGGAAATTAAAACCCCAATCTTTAAAGAACAACCGTGTATCTTGTTCAATATGTCCATATATGCCTACTCCAATGCCATTTTTGTCATTATCGTATATTGATCCACAGGTATTTTCTCCTGCATCCGTATATATTCCAGCTTTTAATCCTTTGTTATGTATGTATTCTACCAGGTGTCGCATTCCGCTAGGAAACTTGATCGTGTCGGTCAGAAGATTGCCGATAGAATCTCTTCCCCAAAAATAACCATCGTCAATATTTATGTAACGATATCCCGCATCATACAGACCCGTCGATATTAATGCATCTGCTTGTTCCCTAATCAGTTTTTCATTTATATCGATTCTAAAATTATTCCAACTACTCCACCCCATAATGGGAGGCTTTGCTTGTTGTGCTGAAACGTATACTACACTGAAAATGGCAAGATGTGAAATGCAAAATATTCTGGAAATTTTCATATACTCTAATAAATTACAAATTTTAGATCATTTTTTCGGAACCATTTTAAACTTATAGGAAGCATTGTTACTACAATAATACTGTTTCGGTATCACTTTCACAATCCTCTCAGAAACACAATCGGTTGCGTAGATTGCGAAAACGATATCGCATCCTGTTTTTCAGTTTAAACACCTAATATAATCATCCTACATATAGAACTTTTAAATATATCTAGTTCCTACTCATTTTATTTAGCTTCATTATACTTAGATATCTGAAGTACTTGGACGTATCGCGATTATGGAGTGGTTACTGAGATACCCAGCTCGTCGGCAATTTCCCGGTGGGAGTACTCCTGCTTTCTACTCAATTCAAAAACCTTCTGCATCTTTTTGGGAAGATGCTCTATTTGCCGATCTAAAGCCTGATTGATTTCTTTGACACTAATGGCTGCTATGCCCCCCCATCGTGCTGAAAGCTGTAGCACGCCAATTCCTGAATAAAATGGTCTTCGGTGGTCCGCTTGCGGATTGCATTGAGTACTCTATTTCTCGCTGTCATGTATATATAACCCAAAAAATTCGTTGTACATTTCATATGCGCCGCTTTTTCCCACAATCTTAGGAATACCTCTTGAATCACATCCTCATCCCTTAGCATACGAATAGCATGGACAAAAAGCTGTTCCCAGTACCGATAATGCAATTCCCTAAAAGCAAGCGCATCATCATTAGCTATTAGTTCTAACGACTCCTCATCCGACAACTGATTTAAACCACTCATAATCAACTGCTAAACCAAACACTTTAGATCCTAGTTGAAAACGCATGTTGCAGATACAAACATATGCCACATAAACACTTCCTAAAGTTCAGTTCAATCGGTTATAATTTGGATAACGGGAGTAATATTATACAAGATTGAATAAAGTGACAAATACGAGACAAACGCAACCGTTTGCGTGTTTTACGAAAACGTTTTCGTAAACAGGTGTTATAGTTTTTCTTAATAGGCAATAGCCTGACGATTCGCAGTTGAATAGACCTCAGTGGACTACCGTTTCCTTTACCTGACAGTTTTGCTCTACCCACTTAAGGTCAAATTCCGCGAGTTCCCTTCGTTGGCCTTTATAGATAAAATAACTGCTAGGCTCGGTATCGCTATCCTTTTCTCTTACCATGGGCATTTTGTTGACTATTTTCTCCTCTGGGCAGTCCCTAATGAGCGCTTCTTCCTGCTGCCTTTGCTTCGTCTTGCAGGCCGCCAGCAGAACGACGAGCACGATCGCTACATATTTACTTTTCATAATACATCCTCACTTAGTTTGAAACAGCTTACTTGACCGCAAAATTCCTGCCGTTAAAAAAACGAAGTACATCTCTACATCAAGCCGATTTGTTGGCCATTTGTTGTTCTTCTAATGTTTTCGAAATCTTTGGCATTTAAGTCCGTCTCAAATATAGACCCTAGCCCCGAAAAAATTCTCCCTAAATTCTTTTGGGGTGCAGTTTTTCTTGCGTTTAAATATCCGGTTAAAGTTTGAAATATTATTGAAACCGCAACCGTAGGCAATTTCTGCGATGGTTTGGTTGGTATCTATAAGCAAGCGCGTGGCATGACCGAGACGTATCTCATTAAGGCTATCGATAAAAGTCTTGCCGGTACATTTCTTTACGAATCGACTAAAAGATGCTTCATGCATATTGGCGCATGCAGCCATCTCCAACAAGGTGATTGGCTTGCTGTAATGCAGATTCATATATTCGAAAACTTTGGCGATACGACGGCTATTGGACTGCTCATGATGGTCAGCAAAACCTACACTGCTCAAGGTACGAGCGTTGTTTGACAGAGATAACTGGTGCAAAATAGCCATCAATTCCAACACGGAATCAAATCCAACTTTATCTTTGAGTCCCAGTAGCCTATCCTTAAGAGTAAGGGCCGTCTCGCGGGAAAAAAGCAGGCCCTGCTGCGCTTTCTCAAACATATTACGTATGAAGCTCAGCTGATTTTTGCTTATGAAGTCCTTATGGAACAAATCTCGGTGAAATTGAATAGTCACTTCCGTTATTTCTTTGTTCTCACCGACGTCATTAAACCACCCGTGATACAGGTTGGAGCCCACTAAAACCAGTTCCACGTCATCTATACGTGCGACATGGTCACCCACGATACGCTTGGAACCTTTTGCATCAAGAATTAGGTTGAGTTCGTACTCGTCATGGTAGTGCAACGGAAAATCGAAACGGCTTTTTACACGCCAAAACAAGGTAAAGCAGTCGCTATCCGTGAGTGGGGTCACTTCCCGTAATATTCGTTCATTCATGGTATCCATGTTTACAATTGGATTTGGCTGAATGTAAAAATAATACTATCCAATTATAAAACAAAAAAAACGTCAATTTACAAAAAAACAATCATTATCCGCTATGCATTCATCATAATATGCTAAAAAAGTATTACCTAATAAACCCATAAACCACCTATGTTTGCCTTCGTAATAACCAATATGCCTATGCAATCATCAAAAACACGTTTTGCTTCTCCAGTGCCGTGCACTTACCAATACGGCCTGATCCAAAAAACCACAGAAACCCATCGCACTTTTAAATAATATGAAAAATGAGAACGCGCTTTTTAGCAGCAGATTGAAAGCAATAACGCAGCAATACGAGCAATTAGTTGGTCGAAAAAACGAAGTTGTGCTCCCCAGTAATGGCGTCTTCGAACGCTACAAGCATCCGATACTCACAGCCGCACATGCGCCCGTATTCTGGCGCTATGACTTGTCTCCGGAAACAAATCCTTTTTTCATGGAGCGTTTTGGCATCAATGGCACCTTCAATGCGGGTGCAATAAAGTGGAATGGCCGATACCTTTTGGTGGTTCGGGTGGAAGGTAACGACCGAAAGTCTTTTTTTGCCATTGCCGAGAGTCCAAACGGCATAGACCAGTTCCGATTCTGGGACTATCCCATCGTAATTCCAGAAAACGATGACCAAGAAACAAACATCTATGACATGCGACTGACCGCACATGAAGACGGCTGGATATACGGTATCTTCTGCGCAGAGAGAAAAGATCCTGCAGCGCCTTCAGGCGATCTTTCTTCGGCGGTGGCCAAAGCAGGAATAGTAAGGACTAAAGATTTTAAATCTTGGGAACGCCTTGCTGACCTGCAGTCCAAGAGTCAGCAACGCAACGTAGTCCTCCATCCGGAATTTGTAGAAGGCAAATATGCTCTCTACACGCGGCCACAAGATGGATTTATCGATGCCGGCAGTGGCGGAGGCATTGGTTGGGCATTGGTAGACACCATGGAAAATGCCATACTTAAAGAAGAAAAAATCATCAACTTCCGGCACTACCATACCATCAAGGAACAAAAAAACGGAGAAGGTCCACACCCGATCAAAACACCGAAAGGCTGGCTGCATTTGGCTCATGGCGTACGCGCCTGCGCAGCTGGTTTGAGATATGTGCTCTACCTCTATCTTACGGATCTACAGAAACCGGACCAACTTATTGCTGAACCTGCCGGATACCTCTTGGCACCGGAAGGCGAGGAACGAGTGGGCGATGTCTCAAACGTACTTTTTACTAACGGATGGATTGCAGATAACGACGGTACTGTATATATTTACTATTCTTCAAGTGACACCCGAATGCATGTAGCTGTCTCGTCTATTGATCGTTTGCTGGACTACTGTCTCCACACAGCGCCAGATGGATATCGCTCGGCCAAATCCGTCCAAACCCTGGTGTCCCTTATTGACAAGAACCTCAGCTTAATGGCCTAGCACATGATTGATCATAAACCGCGATTTATATAAGTAATAACCATGAGTAACCAACGAATAAGCCTAAAGGAGAAAATCGGATATGGATTGGGAGATGCTGCCTCTTCTATGTTCTGGAAACTCTTTGGGATGTACCTGATGTTTTTTTATACGGACATCTTCGGTATAAATGCCGCTATAGTGGGAACAATGTTTCTGATCACCCGCGTTTGGGATTCGCTCTTCGATCCCGTGGTGGGCGTCATTAGCGACAGAACGGAGACCCGATGGGGTAAATTTCGTCCGTATTTGTTATGGATGGCCCTACCGTTCGGGGTGATGGGCGTTTTGATATTCACCACGCCAGACCTCTCGGATACCGGGAAAATCGTCTATGCCTATGTGACCTACTCTTTGATGATGATGGTCTATTCGCTCATAAATGTGCCATATGCTTCGCTTTTAGGTGTTATTTCCGCTAACCCGAAGGAGAGAACAGCATTATCTTCCTATCGCATGATCTTTGCGTTTTTGGGCAGTATCCTCGTTTTGGTCTTGGTAGATCCATTGGTCGGCACGTTCAGCAACTGGCACTCGCAGACCTCTCTTTCTCTTGGTTGGTCGATGGCTGCCTTGGTATTCGCCATTATAGCCATCGTATTCTTCTTATGCACTTTCTCCTGGACCAAAGAACGTATCCATCCCATCAAGGAAACCGAAAATTCATTAAAAGAAGACATTGGTGATTTAATAAGAAATAGACCGTGGTGGATCCTTTTGGGCGCAGGAATAGCGGCACTCATTTTCAATTCGATTCGCGATGGTGCGGCCGTATATTATTTCAAGTACTATGCTGTGGCGCCCGAAGTGCTCGATTGGGGTTTATTCGGTTCGACGCTATCAATTACGACGGTTTACCTAGTGTTGGGGCAAGCGGCAAATATTGTAGGCATTCTATTTGTCACTCCCATAGCCAACCGCATAGGCAAGAAAAACACCTATTTATTTGCCATGATATGCGCCACCATTTTCAGCGTTGCATTCTATTTCGTTGGCAAAGAAAACATCACGATGATGCTTGTACTGCAAGTGCTCATCAGCGTCTGTGCCGGAAGTATATTTCCTTTACTTTGGGCAATGTACGCCGATATTGCCGATTATTCCGAGTGGCGAACTGGTCGCAGGGCTACCGGACTTATCTTTTCCTCATCCTCCATGTCTCAAAAATTTGGCTGGTCCATAGGTGGGGCACTTACGGGGTGGCTATTGGCCTATTTCGGATTTCAGGCAAATGTGGTACAAACTCAAGACGTGCAGGATGGCATTAGGATGATGCTGAGCCTGCTTCCTGCCATAGGTACCATCCTATCAGTGCTTTTCATATTGTTCTATCCATTAAATGAGGCTAAACTAAAAGGAATAACCATAGAGTTGGCTTCAAAAAGAGCCTCACGAGGATGAATGGATTTAAAGAGATACTGACAAAGAATATCCTTCCTTTTTGGATGGATCACATGCTGGACATGCAACATGGAGGTTTCTATGGCCGAATAGACGGGCACAACAAGCTGCATCCCGGCGCCAATAAAGGCGTGGTACTTAATACACGTATACTCTGGACTTTCTCCGCTGCCTATCGCACGCTAGGCAATCCTAAATACAAAACCATGGCCGAGCGCGCCTACGAATATATAAAGGCCTACTTCATAGACAAAATTCATGGCGGCGTGTTTTGGGAACTCGACTGCAAAGGGAGCCCCATAAACCGCAAAAAACAACTATATGCGCAAGGTTTTGCCTTGTACGGCTTTTCCGAGTTTTATCGTGCCACGGGGTACGCGGAGGCACTTGACTTATGCAAAGAATTCTTTTATTTAATTGAAGGGACGGCCGATACCGAACATGGAGGTTACCTCGAAGCGTTCGCGGAAGATTGGAAGCCCCTAGCGGACATGCGCTTAAGTGCAAAGGATGCCAACGAAAAGAAATCCATGAATACGCACCTTCATATCCTCGAGCCCTATACCAATCTGTACCGTATATGGAAGCATCCTACCTTGGAAAATGCTCAAAAAAAACTAATTGACATTTTCTCAAACAGGATATTGGATAAAAAAAGCGGACATCTCCACCTCTTTTTTGACGAGAAATGGGCCATAAAATCCCGATCCATTTCATATGGACATGACATCGAAGCCTCGTGGCTGCTATTGGAAGCCGCAGATGTGTTGGCCGATGCAGCACTAGTAAAAGACATCAGGGAACTATCGCTTAAGATAGCCGTGGCTGCCAGCGAGGGTCTGCAACGTGACGGAAGCTTAGCTTACGAGCTTGAGGGCGATGATATGGACCTAGATCGCCACTGGTGGGTACAGGCGGAAGCCGTTGTCGGTTTTTTGTGTGCCTTTCGTAATTCAGGCGATGTTGCTTTCAGTAAGAAAGCGACAAAGGTTTGGAGCTATATAAGGTCGCAACTCATAGACATAAAGAATGGCGAGTGGTATTGGAGTCGCAAAGCCGATGGTTCGATAAACCTGCAAGAAGATAAAGCGGGACCATGGAAATGTCCCTATCACAATGCGAGGATGTGTATGGAGGCCCTTAGCTTATTGGGTTAATTCAATACTAAACCTAAAAAATTAAATAAATTATAAAATAAATATTGACAATCAGTTTTTTACTCAAAAGGAAACCCATAACATCAGGATAAAAGCTTCATTTTTTCACAACAATAAGCAAAAAAAGTATTAGTATTTTATTCGATGTCGACCTACTTTTGATTTACATTATTAACAACCAATTATTATCCTTATGATTCCACACGTATTAAAAAAAGCAAGGCTGCTGGTTTTGCTATTAGGTGTCGTCCAAATGGCCTTTGGCCAAGAAACGGCACCCCTACAGGTCAGCGGTAAGGTAACAGACGAATCAGGCAGTCCCTTAGTGGGTGTGTCGGTAAGCGTAAAAGGCTTAACCATATCCACATCCACTAAAAGTGACGGAACCTTTTCCCTAAATGTGCCAAATGAAGAAACAGTGCTCAGGTTCACTTTTATCGGATTGGAAGTGCATGAAGAGCTAGTAGGCAATCGGCGCGTAATAAATGTTGTCTTGAATAGCGTATCCTCTGATTTAGATGAGGTAGTTGTCATTGGGTATGGTACCGCTAGAAAAGGAGATATCACGGGCGCCATATCTTCCATCAAATCGGAAGAACTGACAAGACTATCCTCTGTAGACGTCAATCAGTCCATACAGGGTCGTGCACCAGGGGTGAGCGTTGTCAATAATTCCGGAGAACCCGGCGCTGGCACCAAAATAAGGATCAGGGGAACGGGAAGTGTGAACAACTCCGATCCTTTGTACGTGGTAGACGGTTTCCCCGTCAATGATATTAGTCATCTTGGCCCACACGATATTGAATCCATTGATATACTAAAAGATGCTTCGGCCGTGGCGATATACGGCTCACGAGGCGCAAATGGCGTTATCTTGGTGAAGACCAAATCAGGGGCCTTCGGCCAAGCAACAAAAGTCTCCGCCAATCTATTCGGCGGCGCTACTATTGTCGCCAAGACATTGGATCTCCTAAATGCAAGCGAATATGCCCTGTTGAAACTGGAATCTTATGCAAATGCAAACCAGACTCCATCGCTCAATATGCAATCAATCTTGGATTATGCCATTGCCAACAACAGCAACGGTACAGATTGGCAGCGAGAGATTATCAGGAAAGGGTACACGCAGAATTACAATGTCAACGTCTCTGGCGGAACCGAAAAGGGCCGTTTCGATATAGGGAGCACCTACTCCAAGGAAAATGGCGTTATCAAAAATACTTTTCTGGATAAATTCCTAATCCACTTTAACAACGAGTACAAACTGTACAAAAATGTGCAAATAGGGACGAACTTGTCTTATGTGACATATAACCGCTCGGGCAATGATGGCGACTTTTATTCGGGATCGATCACACAGGCGCTCAAAACAGATCCCGTATCAGCGGCATTTGATTCCTATACGAACAATTTTGGCGAGATCTATTTCTCCTATGGAAGAAACCCGGCCCTGTCTGTCCATGAGAACCAATTCAGAAAAGGGACGGAGGATCGATTTACGGGAACCGCCTTCTTGCAAATCGACAATATCGGTCTTGAAGGCCTATCGTTTAGAACACAATATGGTACCCAATACAATTTTACGAAAAGCCGCAATTATTATCCGGTATTTTTCATCACGGCAGACCAAAGAAGGGACGTCAGTAGCCTCACGGAAAACCGGGGCGACAACAGGTTCTGGAACTCCACGAGCTACTTTAGTTATGCAAAGGATTTCGGGAAGCACAACATCAATGCAACCCTGGGCACCGAGGCACAAAAAGGCACATCAAACAACATGTTTGCTCGTGTATACGATGTGCCAGAAGACGTTAACTTAAGATATCTTGGCACGGCAGCCAACAAAGAACAGCTGGAGGTATCGGGAGGTGCGGGACACAATTCTCTGTTGTCGGGTTTCTTCCGCATGAACTATAGCTTTGACAATCGCTATCTATTCACAGGAACCTTACGGGCAGACGGCTCTTCTAAGTTCATGAACAAATGGGGCTATTTCCCCTCGTTCTCAGCGGGATGGAACATTGGCGAGGAATCTTTCTTTACTGATGCAAACCAAGCACTCGGATTAAACCAACTTAAGCTAAGAGCCGGTTGGGGCCACGTGGGTAACCAAGCAAGTGCCGGCAATTTCGACTATTTGGCGCTAATGACCAATGGCTACACGGCAGTTTTTGGAGAAAGTATGGTCGATGGAGCCATTCAGCAGATGTTGGCCAATGAAGAGTTATCTTGGGAAACCTCCGAACAGTACAACATAGGTTTGGATTTCCAGCTGTTCAACCGACACCTATCTGGCAATGTTGATTATTTTGTGCGCAACACCAACGATATGATACTGAGCACCCCCATCCCTATCTACGCCGGTATGTGGCGAACGAGAACGAATGCCGGCTCGGTCAAGAACAGCGGTGTTGAACTGAATCTCAATTACGCACAAAGTGTTAACGAGGACTTTTCCTTCAATGCCGGTTTCAATATTTCGTTCATAGGCAATAACGTAACTTCTCTTGGTGGCGGCGAGCCCCTATTCGGACAATATACAATCACTGAAGAAGGTAGGGAAATAGGCACTTTCTATGGACTGCAATCTGCAGGGATATTCAAGACCCAAGAGCAACTGGATGCTCATGTAAACGAGGGGGGAAATCCCATACAGCCCAATGCCGGGCTAGGGGACGTGATTTTCGTGGATCAAAACGGTGATGGGCGTATTAATGACGATGATCGCATCTATCTGGGAAGTGCCGTGCCGGATTTCACGTATGGATTTTCGCTTTCCGCCACCTATAAGGGTATAGACGTCAACATGCTTTTACAAGGATCGAAGGGAAATCAGATAGCCAACTATATGTATTCTGTACTATATAGTACCTCCATGCGTGAATGGAGCAATTCCAAAGCCATGATGGGCAGATGGACGCCCGAGAACCCAAATGCCGATTTACCAAGGGTACATTCGGGAGATCCGAATCAAAATGACCGTTTTTCGGACCGTTTTGTAGAGGATGGAAGCTATCTTCGTCTTAGAACCATTCAACTTGGCTATTCACTTCCGCAGAAGAGTCTTCAGCGACTTGCCATGAAGGGCTTGCGCGTCTATGTATCTGCAGATAACCTGCTCACGTTCACCAATTATTCTGGGTTCAATCCGGAAATGGGGGATCTGTATGGCAATCCACTGAATGCAGGTGTAGATATGGCAAGTTATCCGATGCCCAGGGTATTTACATTTGGGATCAATTTGAATCTATAATCCACTAAGTTATGAAAAGAACATTATATTATACGTTGGTTTTATCAGTCCTTTTGATGGCTTCCTGCAAGAACTTCCTTGAACTGGAACCACAAGGACAAGAAAATAGTGGGAACTTTATGAATACCGAAGAGAATGCCATACGCGTGATCAACGGTATCTACGACATCCTTTCGCAAACAGAAGGGAGAGGCCCTGATGGCATCTGGATGTCCCACCACTATGATTTCTTTTTTAGCAGCATTGCTACGGACGATGCCGTAAAGGGAAGTAACCTTAGCGATTATCCAGAGTTGGCCGCCATTGAGGGCTATCGCGCCCAACTTGGCAATTCTGTTGCGGAGGCTTTCTGGATCCATGGCTTCTGGGGTGTTTCCCGCTCCAACTATGCCATTAAAAATTTACCGGAATCACCTATTAACGAAACGCTCAAAAACAGGCTTCTCGGTGAAAGTTATTTTCTGCGGGCATACCACTACATCTATTTGTTAAAACATTTTGGGGGCGTTCCATTATTTGATGAGCCCGTGAATCCATCCGACTTTGGAAATAGGCAGCGCGCAACTCTGCACGAAACATTTGAATTTATCAATGCCGATCTCGAAAGGGCGATTGCCTTATTGCCAGAAAAAAGCCAATATGCACCTACGGACTTGGGACGTGCCACGAAAGGAGCCGCGAGAACACTGCTGGCAAAATCGCTGATGTACCAAATTGGGGTGGATAACGAAGGCACAAAGACTTGGCAAGATGTATCTGCCCTTACAAACGCCATAATCAGCTCAGGAGAATATACGCTTGTCAACAATTATGCAACCCTGTTCGAACATGAATTCAAAAACTCTTCGGAATCTATATTTGAAGTGCAGGCTACCAACGGCACAGCGGCAGATCCTCCAGCATCTGTGGGCAATGCGTACCCTTTATTCCAATCCAACCGGGTTTCCAATCCTGGGGCATTTGTTGGTTGGGGTTTCCATAATCCCACACAGGATCTTGTCGATGCATTTGACCCGTCTGATCCACGGCTGAAGACTACGGTGTACGGCATAGGGTTTAACAACGAAGTGTTGTATGGCAGTGTCGTGGGTTTTGATCGTGCCCAACAGGGAAGCAATTACTTGAACCGCAAGGCTACCATTCCTTTTGTTCCTGTATTGGACAAAGCGGCAAACAAGAATATTCTTCTTTTGCGCTACGCCGATGTGCTACTTATACATGCCGAGGCCCAATACCACTTGAACAATGAATCTGAAGCGAGACGTTTTCTGAATTTAGTGAGGGAGAGAGCCAGACAAAGTACCCTGTGCAAAGGATGTGTGGAAGGCGATCCAAGCGCCTTTACCCCACCGCCAGCACAACCAAACATCCCAAATGTGACGGCTAGCGGACAGGCTCTTTACGATGCTATCCTTCATGAACGACGTATCGAATTGGCTCTTGAGGGGCATCGATTACCCGATCTGATCCGCACGGGCAAACTGGTGGAGCTCGTAAGTAAAGTAAAGGATACAGACAGGGCTGGTGCTGGAGCAAACGAAGAAGAAAGACACCAAAATATAGGTGCCAACATCGTGAGCCATTCATTGGTGGGCAAAGACGGAAAATATATACCCGTATTGCCTATTCCGTTAACTGAAGTTCAAAACTGGGGATTGGAGCAAAACCCGAGTTATTAGTCAATAACAAATAATTTATTCTGATGAAAAAAGATAAACTAACCCGGCTGATTTCCTGCATACTCAGTAGCGTTATTCTAATAGCTGGCTGTCAGGAAAAAGAGTTTTCCGAAGATTATGACATCAATTTGCCCGTATCCGAAATAATTGATTTCAACCCGAAAACGGCCGTTATCGACCAACAAGTCACCGTATATGGAGAAAATCTGGATATGGTGACAAGCTTGTCCATTGGTGCTGTTTCTTGCGAGATTTTAAGCCAAGAGCCCGATAAGTTGATATTCAAGGTTTCTAGGTCGGCTTCTGCCGATCCTATCGTTGTCAACAACAAATATAAGCGCAGAAACGAATCTTCGGAACTGTTTGTGCCGCAGTATCTAGACGCAGACATCAGTCAATGGCCATCTGAGATTGAACGGGGTCAAACAATCAATATCACGGGACAAAATGTAGACATGATACTGTCTTTGCGCTTTGAAGGTGTACAGATCAGCAAATCTTCCGCAACCGAGACAACGGCCACATTCTCCACAGCAGGGCTAGAACTACCCGCCACTGGCCAGCTGACGGCCGTTACAAGGACCGGACAGACACTCGTTTCTCCTGTCATCAACGTTGTGGAGCCAAAGGACACCTATATCCCTAAGAAGACTATAGTACTGTTTGACTTTGACACCGTTGAACCGACAATACGTACGGGTGATGCAACAGGCGCTGGAGCTAACTTTACTTCGGGCAAAAACCTTGGTGGCATCTCTCCGTTCTTTGGAAGTTACTACTCTGTGATAGCTCCTTTGGGCAATGGCTGGAACGGACAATACCAATACCTTGAAGCAAACAATAATGGCAATGGGTTCAACCTTTCCGATTATAATGACCCACATATCACCTTCTTGGTAAACACCAATGGCAAACAGGGTTATTTCAATCCTGCCTTGACCATAGGAGGCGCTACAGAGGATAAACATTTTACGGGACAAGAGGGCCAGTATAGCGATAATTATAGAATAGCTACTTCGGGTTGGGAGTGGCGCTCCTATCGATTGACAGATATGGGCTTTGCCAATGCAAAAACGTCCATCGATCGCATTACGCTATTTATCCGTGGCGGTAATGTTGGTAACGGGAACAGTGAGGCCTTTGAATTGCATATCGACCAAGTAATGATTACGGATGGGCCACTGAATCCCCTATTGATCCATAGTTTTGAAACCATGCCACAATTCAACGGAGGTACTCCAGTGAGAAATGGTGGCACAGGATTTTCGGCGATTCCCCAAGGACAGTATTATTTTACCGTCAAGGACGCAAATGTAAGTTCATGGCAAAATAGAGGTACCATCAGAACGGCCGATCATAATGGAAACAAGTTTGACGACAACAAGATGTTTTATGTGAACTTCCTGGTAAATACCGGTGGCGGTAATGCAGAGGGCTACTTCCAACTGATCTTCGAACAATCCAGCGACACCAAACTAGGCTACCATTTTAAAGGGGGCGGTCTATATGGTGACGATTACAAGTTTAAGAGTACAGGAGGCAGTTGGCAGTGGCGATCGTACCCTATAGACCCTAAAGGTCTTGAGAACTGGGGAACCAATCCAGAACTGGATTTGAACACTCCTTTCAATCTTGATATCGATTTCTCTACCGGGAATGTGAACGGTCCATTCGAGGTAAATCTGGATTATTTTGTGCTTACCAGTGTACCACTGGATCCAAATAGAGAGTAAAACCTGATGAGTTCTCCGGAAAGCTAGCCTTTTCGGAGACTTTTCAATTGACTCCTTACCCGACAACGTTGAAAGCATCGAAGGACAAAGGGATATTACAAAAGCCGATCTTATCGAAATAAGCTATATGAATACAAATTACGGACTGTTTCTAATTTCATTAATTATTGCTGCCTGTACTTCTGTCGAAATGCCAAAAACAGCGGATACTAAGGCAACAAAGGAAACCAAAAATCTTTATGCCAGCTTAAAAGCGATACAAGGAAAGAAAATCCTATTTGGCCATCAGGATGCCACGGTTTATGGCATCGGATGGAAATACGATAAAGACCAATCAGATATCAAGAAAATCTCGGGCGACTATCCCGCGGTATATGGATGGGATCTAGGTCATATCGAATTGGGAGATTCAGTGAACCTTGATAATATCCATTTTGACCTGATGCGTCAGCATATTATCTCAGCCTATCGACGCGGAGGGATCAATACGATAAGTTGGCACTTACGAAATCCCTATACCAACGGCAGTTCGTGGGATGTGTCGTCTAATAAGGTAGTTGCCTCTATCATCCCCGGTGGCGAAAAACATGCAAGGTACTTGCAATGGCTTGACAGTTTATCGCTATTTCTATCCTCCTTGGTGGATGACAGCGGAAAAGCTATTCCCGTGCTCCTACGCCCCTTTCATGAGCATACCGGAAATTGGTTCTGGTGGGGTGCTCCTTATTGTTCCAAGGAAGATTATATCACTTTGTGGAAATCTACGGCAGAATATCTACGCAACGTAAAGCAGGTGCACAACGTTCTGTATATCTATTCGCCCGATAGGGTCACTTCTGAAGAAGAATACTTTGACAGGTTTCCAGGCGATGACTATGTGGATATTCTCGGGTTGGATATGTACCATCGCGGAGGAGAAAGTCAAGCTTCCACTTTTGTGACAGAGGTACAGCAAGTGATGAACATCTTAGAAGAATATGCCCAAAAGCACGACAAGGTTTTTGTGTTTAGCGAAACAGGAGCCGAAGGAATACCTATGTCTGACTGGTTCACGGCGGTACTATATCCATCAATTGAGATGCACAAGCCGGCATATGTGCTCGTTTGGAGAAATGCACATGATATCGAAGGGCATCATTATGCCCCCTATCCTGGACATCCCTCCGTAGATGATTTCCTTTTGTTCAAGAGCAAGAAAGATATCTATTTCGAAAAAAATCTACCCAATTTATATAAGACGACAAAAGACTAAAGCCATGAAAGTACTATGTTCCATATTGGGTTCTCTATTCGTCTCGTTCGTGTATGGACAGAATCCCCTTGTTCCTGGCTATTTTGCAGACCCCAGCATCCGTTACATGGATGGCAAATACTACCTCTCTATTACGAGTGATGGCTATGACGAACATAACGGGGAGCCATTTTTATGGGTATCGGACAATCTAGTGGATTGGAATATTGAGTATCTAGACATCAATGATCGCTTTTTTTGGGCACCCAGCATGCTCAAGGGCGATAATGGAAAATACTATATGGTAAGGCAACAAGGAGTTGATTATTTGGCCTACATCCTCGAAGCCGATGCTCCGCAGGGACCTTGGCAGGAGATCATACAGGTCAAGGATTTTGATGTGGAGCTGTTTCGAGACCCAAAGACTGGCCAAATCATGGGGATAGGTTCCTGGAAAAATCTCTTGGTTTTTGACAATGATATACATTCACCGAACTATATGCGAAAAGTGGTCAGTAGTACCCCTATTAAAGGCGAGCTAACAGACTTCACCGAGGCGCCATACATGTTTACCAAAGACAGCAAGTATTACCTAATGTGGGCTGGCGGCCATTGCTGGTTGGATTCCTACAACGTGCGCTACGCTGTAACCGATGCGCTTGACCAACCTTTTCGGGAGTTTTCCAAGGAACCTATTTTGGAGTCTTTGCCCGAAAAACAGCTATATGGTCCAGGACATACCTCCGTTTTGGAGGTCAACGGCCGTTGGCTTTTGTTTTATCACAGACAAGACCCAAAAAGGTATCCTACCTGCAACTACCGTTTCTCCTGTGTAGCTGAAATGTTTTTCTCGCCCGAAGGGCAAATCACGAAAGTTGTTCCACTGGATGATCTTCGGTCCTTGGGCCTTGGTCTGTCCAATCCCACCAATATCGCTTTAAACAAACCAGTTGTGGCAAGTGCATCTGCATCGGACGATTTTCTTGCCGCTTTCTTGACCGATGGTCGTAATGACAGCCGTTGGCAGTCCGTACAAGCAGAAGACCAGTGGGTAACCATCGATCTGGAAGATGAAACTGAAATATCCAGAATACAGATAGAGTTCGAATATTTTGATCGCTTCTATCTCTACGAGATCCAATATTCGAGCGATAATGAAAACTGGCATACCTATGCAGATTATACGCACCGGGCGCTAAAGGGATACCAAACGCGTACAAGTGAAAAAACGGTTTCGGCCAGATATATAAAAATCAACATCAAAAGAGCCGAACGAGACTATGCTTCGATATGGGAGATAAAAGTGTTTTCATCAAAATAAAAAAACAAATTATGAAAAAGATATTAATACCCTTCCTCATTATGGTATTAGGCGCGTTCGCCCCGTCCTGTAAGAAGGACAAGAACATCGAGGAAATCTCGGCCAGAAGTCCCAAATTTTTGTACTCCACACCGGCAGACGGCAGTGAGGACATCATGTTGGATTCCGAAGTGTCCCTAGTCTACAATACCCCTATTGTGCTGAACGAGACTATAGCGATCAAGGTCAACGACGAAACGGTAAAGGCCACGGTAGACGATCGCAAGTTGCTGTTGGAGATCACCTTGGAACAAAGCAGCTCGTACGAAATCACGATTCCCAATGGCGCCGTCACCAATGTATTGGGTGAACCTGCAGAAGCTATATCGCTCAGCTTTCAAACAGTCTCAAGTTTCAAAAGATACGAAGCGGAGAATGCCTCCCTAACAGGAAATGCCTCGGTGGGAACGAGTCTGGCTAATTTTTCTGGAGCAGGATATGTGGAGCAAAAAGACGGAGATATCGTTTTCGAAGTCACCGTTCCCGAATCTGCGCTCTATGGAATCAACATTCGTTTTTCAAACAACAACGAAAAGAAAGAAAACGATCTGCTCGTAAATGGCCAAAAACTGGCAACTTTGGTTTTTGACCCGACAAATGACTGGAAGACGATCTTTGTCAATAAGCTTTCGCTACGTTCGGGCAAAAACACCATTATTGTACAAAAAAACTGGGGTTGGATGAACGTAGATTATATCGAAATCACGCCACGTGAAGAAGAAACCTCCTTCAATATAGATGCAAATCTCGTGACCGTGAATCCTTCTGCCCAAGCGGCAAATGTCTATAATTTCCTCAAGGAAAATTTTGGCAAGAAAGTAATTTCCGGAGCGATGGCCAATTACAGTTACGGTTTGGAGGAAGCGACTTGGATGCAACAAAACACGGGCAAATGGCCCGCACTTGCGGGATTTGACTTTATTAATCATACCCGCGATTGGAGTATCACCAATGCCGACATTTTATTTGATAACGTAAAAGAATATTGGGATAACAATGGCCTTGTAACGCTCATGTGGCACTGGCGCAATCCATTGAAAACGGATGATGAATTTTATACGGATCGTACCTCATTTGATGTTTCCAAAGTAACGAATACTTCATCGAGTGAATACCAAGCGATGATCGCCGATATTGACGTAATCGCCGGTTACCTTAAGCAATTCAAAGATGCAAACATCCCTGTACTGTGGCGTCCTTTGCATGAAGCCAGCGGAAAGTGGTTTTGGTGGGGAGCAAAAGGTCCAGAAGCCTGCAAAACCTTATGGAAACTTATGTACAGTCGACTAGTCCACCATCATGGCCTAAACAACTTGATATGGATATGGACCAGCGATGCGGCGGGCGATGCGCTCGATTGGTACCCAGGCCACGACTATGTAGATATTATCGGTATGGATATCTATCCTGGCGAGAATCAGCATGGATCGCAATACATTGCTTTCGACAAGATGAAAGAACTGTACGAGGGTAGGAAAATCGTTGCATTGACGGAGTGCGGATCGATTCCACAGATCGATGCCATGTACGAATATGAAGACGTCTGGTCGTGGTTCATGCCCTGGAATGGAGACTATACGCGCGCTGCAAACCATAATGGTGCAGCTTTCCTTAACGCGGTATTCGGCAACGCCAATGTGATCAGTCGAGAGCAGATGCCCTCTCTAAAATAATCTTTTAAAGCGGCGGGTAGGAACATCGTTCTTATCCGCTTTTTTTATATCAACAAATAGTTATGTCGCACAAGAAAACCAGTATTATTCGATCTTTAGTCTGTTGCTTGCATGTTTTTATCGGCCTGGGTAGCTATGCACAGACCAGTACTCCCCCAGGCGTCGTTGTTTCGCATTTTCCGGCATCTGGACGTGCTTATATAGGCTCGCCCTCCATTGCCATTCTCCCAAACGGAAACTATGTAGCTTCACACGACCTTTTTGGACCGGAGGCCAATAGTTGGAAAAACGCGAGGACCTTCGTCTTCGAATCAAAGGACAAGGGCAAAACTTGGAGCCGGATTGCAGAACTGAACCAGTTTTGGTCGGGTCTTTTCGTTCATAACAACGCACTTTATTTGATGGGCACCTTGAATGAAGAGGGCGATTGCGTGATCCGAAAATCTACCGATGGTGGACATAGCTGGACAGAACCAATAGACGGCAACAACGGTCTGCTCATCAAGGCCGAAGGCGGCATGGGATATCATACGTCGACAGTTCCGGTATTGGACGCCTACGGTCGCCTATGGCGGGGCATGGAAGAAGTGCCACAGGGAGCTCCTTGGGGAAGCTTTAAGGCTTTTGTCATGTCTGTAAACAAAGAGGACAACTTACTGAAAGCACAAAACTGGCTGTCGACAAATAAGCTGGAGATTGACCGTTCGCTCAACAAAGGAACTGCATGGCTAGAGGGCAACGCCGTGTTGGATCCGCAAGGACAGGTTCTCGATATGCTACGGGTGCATTATCCAGGCGATTCCGTAGCTGCCCGAATTCGTATATCGAAAGATGGCAAAGTAGCAGAATTTAACGCGAAAACTGGATTTGTCATATTGCCGGGAGCTACCAAAAAGTTCAACATCCTACGGGATCCCAAGACCAAAATATATTATACACTGACCAACGCCGTCCCCGGGGAATTCAGGGGAGGAAATATGGAACGTACCCGTAATACCCTTTACCTCTTGTCATCCAAGGACCTGGTAAACTGGGAGAAACGTGCCATCATATTGCAGGGAAAGAATGTGGCCAAGCACGGATTCCAATATATAGACTGGAAGTTTGAAGGCAATGAAATCATCTTTGTCTCACGTACAGCATACGATGATGAATTCGGTGGAGCAGACAATCAGCATAATGCCAATTACCTCACCTTCCACCGCATCAAGGATTTTAGAAAGATTCCTGTTTTGGATTGAGGTAAATTTGTTGTTTGACAATAGTTATCAAGAAAAATATGTTAGTTGCCTGTAAAGCAATGAATTATACGAAAGTCCTTTTATCCATAATAATTTTATCACATACCATGCAATCGTGTAACCCAAACAGATCTCCCAGCTATTCCATTGATCAAGAGCGATTGGTGGCCTGGTGTATCGTGCCGTACGATTCCTTGCAGCGTACTTCCATGGAACGGGCAAAGATGCTCCACGGGTTGGGAATAACTAAATTAGCCTACGATTGGCGCGACCAACATATTCCTCAATTTGATGAAGAATGGCTAGCCTTGAAGCACTATGGCATTCAAATGCAGGCTTTTTGGATGATAGCAGATGGTGCTCCAGCACATGACAGTCGCGTGCAAGCCATCTTTGACTTTCTCGAAAGAAATCATGTACATACCCAAATTTGGCTCATGCTGGACAATATACCCGAACTGAACGATGCCAAAATTAGCCAAGAGAAAAAGGTAGCGACAGCAGTAGAGCCAATTCGCCACATTGCCCGCCGTGCCGAAAAGTTGGGATGCCAAGTGGGGCTTTATAACCACGGAGGCTGGTATGGGGAACCGGAGAACCAGCTCGAAATAATCAAACATCTCCAACTCCCAAATATAGGAATGGTTTATAATTTTCATCATGCCAAAGAACAGGTCCTTCGCTTCAAACAGTTTTTTCCCGATATCCAACCCCATCTGCTTTCATTAAACTTGGCGGGGCTCAAAAAGGACGATTACAAACATTTCTACACTCTCGGAGAAGGCAACTTGGAGCAGGACTTGATTGCATTTGCTTTGGGAAATGGGTATGATGGACCTATAGGCATTATAGGACATGACGAAAAGGAAGATGCAAGGATAGCGCTAGAAAAACAAATGAAAGCGCTTAACGACATCCTTCAATCTGAACCATAACTGTTTCTCCCGTACATCAACGCGATTAAAATAAGTGCCATTGTCCGATTAACAATAAGACAGATAAGCTCAAAATCAAAAGTAAACGCAACCGTTTGCGCTAAATGCCCCAACGGTTGCGCTTCGGTTTATTTTTGATAAACCCTTACATAGTCCACCACAAACTTGGACGGGAGATATTCATCAGGTATCTTTTCGCCTCCTTGCCCTAGGGCTACGTTGAGCAACAAGTAGAAGTTTTCGTGGAAAGGATTGTTCCCTTTTTTAGCATTGACCGTTTCTTTGAGGTCTATGGTATTTAATTCAAAGCCATCGACAGATATCACCATCTTATCCTCGTCCCATTCCAATTCCCATTCATGAAATTCATCCGCCCAGTTGCTGCTTCCCAAGCTGTCCAAGGGCCACTTGGCGGCGTCCCATTCGTCGCCGCGTTCTCCTTCCCAAACGGCATTGGCCAATAGTTTACCTCTATAGTATTCCATGATATCCACCTCGCCACAAGCAGGCCATTTTACCGGACCACGGTTCACGCCCAACATCCAAAAGGCAGGCCACTGCCCTTCCCTTACGTCGATCTTGCCGCGCATCAGCACCTTACCAAATTTAAAATCGTACTTACCCTTGGTAATCAGGCAGGCAGAGGTATATTCGGCATATTCCCTATTCGTAATCCAATTTTCACCGTTGGGGTCGTAATTCGTGTTTTTCTTCTTCTCTTTTTTCGCCTCAATGATCAAAAAGCCATCCTTGCAATAGGCATTCTCTGGTTGATACCACTGTGGTTCCCTGTTGCGGATGAAACCTATCTCATAGTCCCACTTTTGGTCATCCGGCCGCCCATCTTTATCAAACTCGTCGTGCCACACCAAACGGTAATCGCCTAGCTTGGCAGGTACCTTTGCGTCTTGTGCCCATGAACCGAGGCTAAAAGCACCCATCAACAATGTAAGTATAATTTTATTTTGTCTCATATTATCAGTTATTTATATTCAATGCCATTAACCACGCCAAATGCGCTTGCTCTTTTCGTGCACTCTAAGGGCCTGTTTAAAATTTTAACGAAATTTTTGTTATACTGATTTTGAGTTTGTCTTTGCTATATTTTGATGCTCTTTTGAGCCTATTTTTTCACTTCCTGCTCTGGATTTAGCCCGCTAAATCTGCAAACACGAAGCAAAAAATCCTTCTCAAAATAGCTATAAAAATTTTAGCAATAAAATTTAAACAGGCTCTAATAAATCACAAATTTTTAGATCATTTTTTCGAAACCTTTTACCTTTTTTTCTACCCAAGGTCAATATATATAGTTTCTGTTAGATATGAGCATATTTGTTTGTTTTGACATATGATCTGTAGGGGTAAAAGCTTCTTCTCGTCACATCCGTTCATTAAGCAAAAAATGAATGCCTTCGTTAATTGCCTAAACCCAATTAGCAACTCGAATTAAGAAGAAGTACAGTGCACTAGCAAGACAAAATACTACAGAACTCTTTTCTCCTGAAGTTTTCCAGATGCCTTGATCGAAAAATGCGTATTGCCTCTTAAAATAATCTGATTGTTTTGATAATCGACAGGAAGTATGATTTTATCCATATCAATATTGTTTACATCGTCAAAAATAAAGGCTGGACGAAAATCGTAATCGTCTAACTTCAAAACAACATTTTTCATTTTTATATTATCCGTATGACGGACATAGAAACCCCAGGAAGGCATTTCGCCGAACATAGAGAACTCTGGATAATTATGGATTTTTTCGGGAAAATCCTTCAATCTGCTTAAAGAAAAATACGCTTGTGCTTTTGATGCTCTTCCCGGATACGTGATTTCTATATTTTCCAGCGTAACATCTTTTACATTATAACCGGGAATGCCCGTAATGGAAGAAGAGAAAGGATTGTGATAACCAGGCTCGTCAGCCCGGATATCATAATTAATATCTGGCCTACCGAAGGGAACCTGTACCTTGATATTCCCGATATAAATGTTTTCTATTTTCCCCGGTGTCTTTCTAACCCTATTTCCCAAGCGTACGAAGATGGCATTGCCTGTATTCTCCGCAACGACATTGGTCACTCTAATATTTTCAATATCACCCCCGTCAACGGACTCAATCGCAATGGCAGAACGGTAGGTATCATAAATTTTTATATTGTTGATGGTCACATTCTTAAAGCCGCCGTAAGAGGCAGTTCCGAACTTGATGGCGCTTGCCCCAGAGCGAATGGTACAATCAGCGATCAGTACCGAATCATTACTGTTGCCAGGATAATAGGACTTTAAACAAATACCATCATCCGCCGAATTAATGTCGCAATTCGTAATGCGTACATTTTTACAATCGGTAATATCCATACCATCATTATTCCAATATGCACGGTTAAGGACAATCAACTTGCCGAGCGTGAGATTTCGGCACAACTCAAACGACAGTCCCCAACAGGCGGAATTTTGTAATGTGGCATCTTGTATGCTTACATTATTGCATAAAGAAAAACGAAAGAGTTTCGGGCGCACTTTTTCATTAGGTCTGTTTCCCCACGAAGAATAATTGGGGTCCTTGAGAATACCGAGATGATATAGACTATCGATATTCAACGCCAGAGCCGTACCCTGCCCGTCAATCGTACCCGTACCGGTGACCGCAATGTTATCGGCACGATAAGCGACCAAAAGAGCCAGCGACGAATTGTCGTCCTGCTTCGGGCTTACGGGATGTCCTGGCATTTCCATTTCTTGGTAATCAAATGGATCGGTATTGCCCAATAGTATCGCGCCTTTCCGTAAATGCAACTCGACATTGCTTTTCATCGCCAATGTTCCCGTCAAGAATTGCCCCGCCGGAACAACTACTTTTCCACCGCCGTCTGCGCTTGCTTTATCGATTACCTGTTGTATGACTCCTGTATTTACAGTTTGCCCATTGCCCACAGCGCCAAAATCAGCAATGTTGTATTCCTTCTTCATTTGTGCCAATGAAGAATTACTTCTCATTGAAGAAACGACAAAAATCGATGCCGCAACGATATTGAATATTAATTTTAAATTTTTCATTCGTATGAAAACAGAAGATTATTTATTGATTATAACGAACTTCCCAACTATCTTTCCCTGAACCCATGTCTTTAATCTCCCAAAAGTCGCCATCCCGAGATGCAATAATTCTTTCCCCATTCCGAAAAAGCTGATCCGAAGCTGTTCGCCGAGGCAAATAAACAACTCCGCGCGTATTTGCTGGCAATCGGGTTTCCAAGCGAAAAGACCTTGCCTCCTGATGAAAAGTAACTTCCACTTTCCCTCTTAACGTAGCCAGTTTCAATACGGCCTTGCTTAATGTTCCAGGACGCGGTTTTATAGCAATAGTACCGAACGCCGGCGACAGCGGCGTTACGCCCATCAACTTGTTAACAATGGTATTTGCCGGAACAGCTCCCCAAGCATGGTTCCAGTCCTGATTGCCCTTATATTCCATATCCCACGCTTCGGTTGTCATGGTGGATCCCGAACGGATCATGTTATACCAACTACGCTTGTCGGTTGATGTTAGTAGTTTCAATCCGTAATCAGCATCATTTGCATCATACAACGCATCCATCAAAAACTGGGCACCGTACACACTGCACGCCATTCCTCTTGATCGAATAAAGGCCAAAACTTTCGGTTTGTTTTCGGGAGGAACTAATCCAAAAGCAAGCGCCATCATATTGGCGTGTAATGAGCTATGCGTAGTACCTTCGCCGTCTATTATCAATCCTGACGCGGAATCTATAAAGCTGCGCTGAAAGGCTTGCTTGACTTTACTGGCTTGCCGTTCATAGAATGCAACATCTTCTTTTTCACCTAATGCCTGAGCCAGATTTTTCATATAGACCAATGCCTGGTAATGAAAGGCATTCACCACGGAATTATAATCGGTAAACTCAAAATTATCTGTCTCTCCGATTGCCGTTGGAGGCAAACCTACACCGCCTTTTTGCGGCCAGTCCACGATATCCCTAAGCTTCATATCGCCGTCAAAGATCAAGTGGATGGATTTCGAGAAGGCGCTATCCTGCTTTCCGGTTCGGGTACTGATCAATCCATCCTGACGGGCCAATGCCAGTAATAATTTTGGCTTCAACTCCTGATATAGCTTATTTGCTGCACGTATATCACCTGAATATAAATAATCATACCAAGCAATTTGCAGGTTTTGCAAAGACCATTCCGTAGGCCAGGTGGCATTATAGATCAGGTATTCCAAAGAACGTTTCGCCATATTATATTCGGCATCTACCGCATAATGGGACAACTGGTTAATGAGCGCATCGGCTTCATAGGGAATCCGCTCTCGATCGCCGTCTACATAAGTCCCGGTAAAGCTGGTTGCCTTTATACTATATTTACACAGGTCCCACACTTGATTAAGCACGGTATCTGAGCTACTAAATATGACGGCATCATCTTCAAATATATAGTTGACGGCGTAGCGCTCTAAAGTTTTCACTTCAATAGACGGGGCTGTTTTCTCCAATTCAACATAGCGGAATGGCAGCACTTCACCTATATAATCTGGCATTGGTATTGCCTTAGATCCCGTATTTCTCCTATCCGGTTCGAATGCGGGAGTGTACTGATGCTTCCCTTTTTTCAGAGGCAACACCAACAAACGGTACCTGATGGTTCCTCTGGGTTTTCTTTCCACATGACCGCTAGGCTGAACAGCCTCTCCTACATGAATCCGTAAGGTATCTCTTTCGCCTACGGTACTTACTTCCAAGGTCAACTGCCCGAACGCATCCTTCCCAAAATCATAAAAGCTGTTGCCATTACTCAGTTGCCTGCTGGCAGCAGGTTGCTGAACCGATTTCACCAATGGCGTATAAGGTATTTGATAAGGCTTTAATACACTATCGGTAAGAAATGCAGATGCTTTTGAAAATGTGGACGACACTCCCCGATTATCCCAAATTTTTACTTTCCAATAGTAAACTGTGTTTGGCGTTAGTTCCTTTCCGTTGTACTCAATGCCGAGTTGCTTTCCGGAAATCACTTTACCCGAATTCCAGATATCTACGGCACCTGAATCCAATTTTCCAGCAGATGAGGCAACCAATATCTGATAAGAAGTTTGATGAGCATCTCGTTTATCACTGTTCATCACCCATGAAAACAAGGGCTTCGAGTTTGCGATACGCGCCGCTTGATATACACTATGTTGTCTGGCAGCTTCCGCTAAACTTTGCTTAACCTCAAATCCATTTTCCCATACTTTGTCCGCATTCCGGATCAGGTCAATACGTAATTCGGCTGGAGCAGTTAGCTGTTGCGCGCTCGCATGCGTGGCCAGCATCAATGCCACTGACAATTGTAAACAGCGGGATATCTTACGAAGAAATACGATCATTAATTTTTTAAATTTTATTCGTTTTTGCAATATCAAAATTAACACCAGAATGCGATATAAAAGTTCCTACTTTATGGCATCGGATTTAATCCTTCCCATTTCACTTTCCAGCTTTCTGGATTAAATCCTGGTGTTGTACCTTTGTATCCATCGTATCCCGCACACATTAGTGCGATCGCTGAAAGAAGTCCGCCATTTCCCGGTAGATAAATTCTTAAAGTATTATCCTGGTAATTATTTCCGTTGGGTAGATAGGTGTTTTTTTGAACATTCCGCATCAACATGTCAATCGCTCGGTCTTTCAAATCTAATCGGGTTGCCGTCATCGCCATCAGCGGATAATCCCATCCCCAGGTAGTTTCCCAGTGCCATACTTTATTGATGGTGTCAAACGTGCGGTGCATCACGGCTGTATCCAACCCGTTAGCGGCGGGAATGGTCGCCAATGCCGCCAGCACCGCTGGGTGATCGTTGATATAGTCACTTTCACGGCTGTAACTGTCCATGGCATTTGCCGCAGCTAGATAGGGTCTGCTGAAAAACTCAATGATTTTTTCAGCAGATTTTTGAGTATTGGGGTATGAGGTTGTAATCTTTGCGCAGATCTACCACATATTTGATTACTATATTGATAATGCAATAAAGTGCTAGCTCGGCCAATTTGACCAAGTTAAGCACCAATACGATGCAGCTAATCCAAGCTTCGCTGGTTCTTGCTAGACGAGCTAAAATGAGATTCATTCCGTAACCAGTCTTTGCTTGACCAAACTTTCCTTCGATCGGATTGCGTTCTCCTGGACTTACACGATTCTGCGAGGC
>NZ_ATZA01000056.1 GCF_000427965.1 Olivibacter sitiensis DSM 17696
AGTGAAATTAAACCACTTTTACCATCCAGAAGAACTTATCGAAGCCCTGGGAAACTTTGTGGACAACTATAACAACAGACGTTATCACGAATCGCTGCAAAACTTAACACCTGCAGATGTCTACTGTGGACGATCTGAAAGAATTTTGGAAAAAAGACAACAGGTAAAAATCGATTCTCTGAATAAAAGAAGACAATTGTATAATCAACAAAAATTAATAAATTTATAACTCGAAAGTCTCCTTAAGGTTTCATCCTAATGTGTCTAATTTAGTTTGAAGACGTACAGACAGATGAAAGGCATATTGGCTGATTTCCAACCTGATTTTAGTTATTATGAGTACCCTGGAGGCTCGCACTGGTACAGCAACGAAAGTGTGGACTGGAAACCACTTTTCGATTATTTTCGTTGGCACTTGCGTAAAATAGATACGGCTGTGAATAATATAGACTTTATAACGGCAAATCCGGGGATTTCCGCTTCCTATTATTGGACCACGATATACCAACAGCAGCAGCCTTTGGAGTATTCTCGTGTAGTGCTGACTCGCGATCTCCTTAGTGGCATTATCGAGGGGAATACCGAAAATGTTGGGGTATTGCAGCTGGTACTGAAAGATTTTCAGATAGGTCAGTCCATACAGATTAAGGTGGACAGCTTGCAGCCGCTGACCCATATTGTCCGTTCATTGAATGAAAGTCTATTTATACAAAAAAATGAAAATGCTTGGCGGGTGATTCCGCGCCCTTCCTTACAAGAAAAAGGGCCGCATCGCAACGGAACATTTAAGGAAGCATTCAACCATCGCATGGTCTACGTATATGGCACTAAAGGCAATGCCGAAGAAAATAAGTGGGCATTGGAAAAGGCCAGGTACGATGCCGAATCTTGGTATTACCGTGGAAATGGAGCCTTTGATATCATTTCCGACGACGATTTTGAACCTTCTGTATATGCTGAAAGGAACGTTATCCTTATAGGTAATGCCAAGACAAATAGCGCTTGGAGTACCTTGCTTGCGGACTGCCCCATCACAGTAGATCCTTCTGGCGTGAGCATGGGCAACAAGCGATATGAGGGTGAAGACCTTGGTGGGTACTTTGTTTGGAAAAAGCCAGGGAGTGATATCCACAGCGTGGGCGTCATTACAGGTACGGGCGTCAATGGCATGAGGGCAGCCACAGCGAACCAATACTTTGCCGGTGCTAGTGGATTTCCCGATTACATGTTCTTTAGGCTGGGAATGTTGAAGAACGGTCCACAAGAGTTAACAGATGCCGGTTTTTATAGCAATTTGTGGGAACTTGCCCAGCCAAAATGATCAATGCCTGTCATGATGGAAATATTACCGTACATCTAAAATAATATTTAAACAAAAAGTTGATTATCATGAGATATCTGTTTTCGCTATTGATCATCATGTCACTTTTCCTGTATGCTTGTGGAAGTGGTTCTGACTCAAAAAGCAACGGAAAATCAAAGCCCAAAATAGCCATTGCAGGACTGGGCATCGAATCAAGTACCTTTTCTCCCGCCATTACAGAGGCGGCAGCATTCCATCCCAGGAGAGGGGAGGAGGTGCTAGGTTATTATCCTTTTTTCGATGAAGGTTCCGAATTGCGCGCAGCGGCCGAATGGATACCTGCACTTATTGGAAAATCTTTGCCAGGAGGTGCCGTGTCTAGGGAGGCTTATGAGTCGTTGGTAACCGAGCTGTTGGATTCACTCAAAAAAAATCTACCCTATGATGGTTTGTTTTTTGACATTCATGGAGCCATGAGCGTGGTCGGTATGGACGATGCGGAGGGCGATCTCATTACGCGCATACGTGAAGTGATAGGTACCGGCACGGTCATCTCCACCAGTATGGATCTCCATGGAAATGTCACGGAGACACTGGCCGCCTATTCCGACCTGATTACTTGCTATCGAATGGCTCCTCATGAAGATGCCATGGAATCCAAACAGAGAGCCGTAAGGAACTTGTTAGAGCGGATCCAGAGCGGCAAAGGCAAACCGGCTTATAAAGCCTCCATAGCCATACCTATCCTGCTGCCAGGCGAGCAGACAAGCACACGTATTGAGCCAGGAAAAAGCCTTTATGCCGAGGTGGGGCCCGCCGCTGATCAAGAAGGTATTGTCGATGCCGCGATATGGATGGGATACCCTTGGGCGGATGAGCCCCGCAACCATGCCCAAGTGGTGGTCGTGGGAGATGATGAGGGCAAGGTGAGGACTACGGCCGAATCCTTGGCCAGGAAATTCTGGGATGCAAGGTGCGAGTTTGATTTCGTGGCGCCCACGGCAAGCTTGGACGAGGCAATAGCGATGGCCCTGAGAAGTAAGAAGAAACCTTATGTGATCAGTGATACGGGTGATAACCCTACCGCAGGTGGCGCAGGTGATGTGACCAAGACACTGACCGATGTTCTTTCCAACCCGGCCTTTAAGTCTCCCAATGGACCGACTTTCATATATGCGTCCATTCCCGGCCCCGAACTGGTAGAGAAGGCATTGCAGGTAGGCGTTGGGCAAGCGGTAGAAGGCTATGTGGGGGCCATGGTTGATGATAGATTTGCTCCTCCGCTGAAGTTAAAAGGCACAGTGTATTTCATAAAAGAAGGAGATAGGAATGCCGAGGTGGAGGTCGTCTTGAAAATCAATAACAACTACATTATAGTGACAAAAAAACGTAAGCCTTACCATAAAGAACACGATTTTACCGATCTCGATCTGCAACCTCGAAAGGCCGATATATTGATGGTGAAAATTGGCTATCTGGAACCCGAATTGTATAACTTGAGAGGTGATTGGGTAATGGCCCTCACGGCTGGTGGTGTAGACCAAAATTTGGTTGAGCTGCCCTATAAGCGTATCCAGCGGCCGATGTTTCCGCTTGATAAGGATATGGAGGACCCCGATTTGACGGCAAAACTTGTCCCTTTGTCGCATCAATACCGACCTAATAAATAAAAGGACCCCTGTGATCTCTTTTAGATGAAAATGGATCGAGTATTTCCGACATGCTCAACGTGCATATGAAAGAAGGAATAGAAGCCGGGGATTTTCGGATTATGATAGGGAGCTCGTCCAGGGACCTGCCCTTGAAAGGTACTATTTCGGTGATAGATTGAGTAGCGCATTATTAGGCTATTACGAAAAACAGCTTATATAAAAATAAGAAAGCCTTCCCAATTTTGGGAAGGCTTTCCATTTTATAAAGTGACTTTATTAAGCTAAACTTACTTTGACTTTTTAGAGCTTTCTTCACCTTCCATTTGCTCTTTCAATTGAGCTAGGACATCAAGATCACCCAATGTAGATTTCTCTACGGAGTCTTTCACTTTCTTTACTGCATTTGAGGCAGCCTTTGCTTCTTTCTTGCGAGCATTGAATTCTTCCACTCTTGCTTCAGCTCTTTCATCTTCCCAAATTCTGGAATGCGAGATGACGATACGCTTAGCATCTTTGTTGAACTCTATGATCTTGAAGTTGGAAGTTTCGTCTACTTTAAGAGCGGTACCATCTTCCTTGATGCTGTGCTTGCTTGGGCAGAAACCTTCTACACCATAAGGCAAAGCTACAATATCACCTTTGTCGGTTACCTTCAACACAGTGCCTTCATGGATAGAGTCCAAAGTGAATACCGTTTCGAAGGTATCCCAAGGATTCTCGCCCAATTGCTTGTGGCCAAGGCTCAACTTGCGGTTTTCTTCATCCAATTCCAAAACTACTACATCCAGTTCTTCACCTACTTTGGTGAATTCATTCGGATGGTTGATTTTCTTAGACCATGAAAGGTCTGAAATATGGATCAAGCCATCGATACCCTCTTCGATTTCAACGAATACACCGAAGTTGGTCATGTTTTTCACGACAGCCTTGTGTTGGCTTCCGATAGGATAACGTTGTGCGATGTCTTTCCAGGGATCTGGAGTCAATTGTTTGATACCTAGGCTCATCTTGCGGTCATCACGGTCTAAAGTCAATACTTGAGCTTCTACCTCATCGCCTACTTTCAGGAATTCCTGTGGGCTACGCAAGTTTTGAGACCAAGACATTTCAGAAACGTGGATCAGTCCTTCTACGCCAGGGATGATTTCAAGGAAAGCACCGTAATCTGCAACGGTAACAATCTTTCCTTTAACCTTGGATCCTACTTCTAGGTTGGTATCCAATGATTCCCAAGGATGAGGTGTCAATTGTTTCAAGCCAAGAGCAATACGTTTTTTCTCATCGTCAAAATCAAGAACTACTACATTGATTTTTTCATCCAATGAAAGTACCTCTTTTGGATGCTCGATACGGCCCCATGAGATGTCAGTGATGTGTAATAGACCATCTACGCCACCCAAATCGATGAATACACCAAAATCGGTAATGTTTTTGACGGTACCTTCCAATACTTGTCCTTTTTCAAGTTTGGAGACGATTTCTGATTTTTGGTTTTCCAGATCGTCTTCAATAAGAACTTTATGGGAAACAACCACATTCTTGAACTCATGGTTGATTTTAACCACCTTGAATTCCATGGTTTTGCCCACATATATATCGTAATCGCGAATAGGCTTGATATCGATCTGTGAACCAGGAAGGAATGCTTCTACACCCTTGATATCTACGATCAGACCGCCTTTTGTACGGCTTTTTACAAAGCCAGTAATGATGGTGTCGTTTTCAAGCGCCTCGTTGATAGCTTCCCAAGATTTTTGAGTTTTTGCGCGTTTGCGTGAAAGGACCAGTTGGCCGTTTTCATCTTCGCGTTGCTCAACGAATACGTCTACCTTATCGCCCTTTTTTAGGTCGGGTAGATCGCGGAATTCAGAAAGAGATACCAAACCATCTGATTTAAAACCGATGTTAAGTACCACATCTTTGTTGTTGATGGAAACCACTGTTCCTTCAACGATTTCTCCTTTGTTTACGGAGTTGAACGTGCCAGCATATTGTTCTTCTAGCTTTGCGCGCTCTTCATCACTGTAGTTTCCGAAACCCTTATCGTCTTGGTCCCAGTCGAAATCTCCTTCTGGAGTGATCCAAGTGTTTGATTTGATTTCGCTAATAAACTTCTCGTCAGCTTCTGATTCGATGTTTTCTTTTTCCTTAACTGATTTTAAATCAGTGTCCTGCTCGGCTTGTTTAGCCTTTAGTTCTTTTTCTGCTTCTAGTTTTTTTGCCATTAATTAAATTTCTCCTTTTCCCGATTTAAATCAGGACTGCAAAGGTGGGAAAATTATTTTAAAATAATGCAATATTCCAGCGTTTTCTTTTTTGAATGCGATGATAATCATGTAGTTTGAATCAAAAATCGTTGCTTTTTTCAGCAAGTACGCTGAATCTTTGATTACATAATAGGAGAATGTCGGATCGATAGAGGGAGCTATCGCTGAATAATAATAGATACCTATTTAAATTTTTTTGAGAATTATTTTGTATTTACGAAATACTTCGTACTTTTGAAATACGAAACAATTCGTATTTTATTTATGTCGTATATCAAGCCAACAGAGAGTGAATTGGAAATCCTGCAGATATTGTGGGAAAAAGGGGCGTGCAGTGTGAGGGAAGTCAACGAGATATTGAATCAAACAAGGGAATCTGGTTATACCACCACCTTGAAGATCATGCAAATTATGCATGAAAAAGGTTTAGTCGATAGGGATAGTTCGGCCAGGACCCATATCTACCAGGCAAAAGTAAGCCAAGAGACTACTCAAAAGCATATGTTGGATAAAATGATCGACAATGTATTCAACGGATCTGCGGCGAGGCTGGTGATGCAGGCATTGGGAAACAAAAAGGCAAGTGCAGCGGAGATAGAAGAAATAAAGAAATATCTGGACAACTTAGAAAATTAATGTTATGGAACATGCAAGTTCACTTCTGTTAAAAGGTTTGGGGTGGGGTATAGTACACTCCCTATGGGTGGGAGCCGTCGCTTATGTATTATTGCTATTGTGTTTCCACTTTATCAAAAAGATAAGTGCACGTATTAAATCAATCGTGCTATTCACCAGCTTAATGATTCTATTGGCTTCTTTTGTGGGTGTCCTTTGCTATCATTTCTTTTCTGGACAAAGAATACCAGCTGATCAAAGCAAAGCTATGGATTTGATGCTGTTGCCCCCATTCAACCAAGAAAGTGCAGTGCCCATCGCAGCATATATCGAACATTATTTCCCTACGATGATCACCTGTTATGCTATTGGGGTACTCTTTCAGTTGATATGGGTACTGAATGGGTTTCGGAGGTTGAATTTTATCCGCAAGCATGGTCTATTGGCCGTACCAGATAATTGGAGGTCGGTGTTTGAACGATTGAGGTCGCAAATGGGCATTAAAAAGACGGTAAAGTTTGAGCTCTCCAGCTATATCGATGTACCTTCGGTCATTGGGCACTTCAAGCCAGTCGTTTTATTTCCCATAGCGCTATTGTCCCATTTGAGCATCGATCAGGTTGAGGCCGTGCTGATTCACGAACTGGCACATATCAAACGCAGGGATTATTTGTTCAATGTTCTTAAGACCATTGTGGAAACGCTTCTGTTTTTTAATCCATTTGTATGGCTTATGAGCAGGATGTTGGAGATAGAACGCGAAAACGCCTGCGATGATGTGGTCATAGCCCATACATCCAAACCCATTCATTATGCCAAAACCCTGTTACAATTGGAGGAGCTGCAACTAAAACCAAAGCAAAGCCTGGCCATGCAAGCCATCGGTAAGAAAAAACATTTGTTGAATAGAATACAAAGAATAACCAGTATGAAAAAGAACTATTTAAACACCAAGCACAAATTGGCCATCCTTAGCCTCTTGTTAGGGTGCATCGTCTCATTGGCATGGATTAAACCCGTGGAATCTACACAAGAGGAGGAGCAAATGAGAGAAGAAATAGAAAAAATGTATGCTGATAGCGGTTATGCCAAGGCTATCGACACTAAGTGGGAGGAGGACACCATACGAAAGAAAAATAATATTACTTATATAGGTAAGGATGGATCCAAATTGACCTTTGATAGCTATGAGGATCTGCCAGACAGTTTGAAAAGGAACTTTGATGCAATCCGTACACAGACCGACTCCTTAAAAGCCTACTTTTCCTCACCCGAGTGGAAAACACAGATTAAGAAACTTGAATGGGAGAGCAAGCATTTGGCCGATTCGTTGCAGCGCCATTTTGAATCGCCCGAGTGGAAAGCACAGATTAAGAAACTTGAATGGGAGAGCAAGCATTTAGCCGATTCGTTGCAACGCCATTTTGAATCGCCAGAGTGGAAAGCACAGATTAAGAAACTTGAATGGGGGAGCAAGCATTTGGCCGATTCGTTGCAGCGCCATTTTGAATCGCCCGAGTGGAAAGCTCAGATTAAAAAACTTGAATGGGAGAGCAAACATTTGGCCGATTCGTTGCAACGCCATTTTGAATCGCCCGAATGGCGCAATAAACTGATGGGCGAAGTTGACTCTATTACGGCTTATTTCAAATCGGAGGATTGGAAAAACCAAATGAAAGGATTGAGCGACTCCATCAAAAAACATTTCAATTCAGCGGAATGGAAAAACCAAATGAAACAATGGGAAAAAGCGGCAAAGGGTATCGATACTTTACGTTTGTCCACCATGACCATTTTTGGGAAAAAGCATCAAATCAACCAATTGTTGGAACATAGTAAGGCCATGAAGCAATATCAAGCACAATACCAAAAGGAATTAACTAAGTTGCAGCAGCAATATGCGAATGTGGATCAGAAAAAGGCACAAGAGTACTTACGTTTAAAAAAACTATACCAAGATCAATATACGGATAATGTGAAGGAATTGCAGATTTTTTTTGGTGAACAGAAAAAAAGATACAATTAGAAACCTCATCTGTATAAGACCAGTCAACAAATCACTAATATTTTCACCGTTAGTCATAACTGTTAGCATAGTGGCAAATTAAAGTTTCGGTGGTAGAGTTTATGGAGTCTAGAGGCGTCTCTAAAAGACTCATTCCGATTTAAGTTAAGGGCGGGGGCCAACTAGCGGAGGAGACAATAAAACTACATTCTGTCTTGAGCATATATCGCATTTGTAAATGAGGTTGTGTATCTTTGTAGCCAATATGCAAGATATGAATGCCATCAACGAGGGGTCGAGGAAAGAGGTGATGACCTATCTGGAGCCTTTTATGCTCAACGAAATGAGCGAGTATTTGAAGCCTGTGGAAGAGATGTGGCAACCGGCAGATTTTCTGCCAGATGCCGCAAGGGATAGCTTTTTTCAAGAGGTGAAGGACTTGCAGGGAAGTGCCAGGGAGCTTCCTTATGATCTGGTAGCGGTACTTATTGGCGATACGCTTACGGAAGAAGCCTTGCCTACATACGAATCTTGGCTGACCATGGTGGAAGATGTGGAAAAGAACGAGCAGGGTGGATGGATGAGATGGGTACGTGCATGGACGGCAGAGGAGAATAGGCATGGCGATTTGTTGAACAAATATTTGTACCTGTCCGGAAGGGTGAACATGCGTGAGTTTGAATATTCTACGCAATACCTTATTAAGGATGGTTTCGATATAGGTACTGGACGAGACCCTTACCGCAATTTCGTATATACATCCTTTCAGGAACTAGCTACCAATGTTTCCCATAGGCGAGTAGCTAGTTTGGCGAAGAAGTCTGGTGACAGACTTTTGTCAAAGATGTGTGGCGTTATCGCTTCCGATGAAGCAAGGCACGCCAAAGCCTATATGTCTTTTATTACACATGCGGTCAAGGTAGATGCCAGTGAGGTGCTTATTGCCTTTGAAGATATGATGCGCAAGAAGATCGTGATGCCCGCTCAATTTCTCCGTGAATCGGGAGAGCCGCAGGGAGAGGCATTTTCCCATTTTTCGGATGCTGCCCAAAGGCTTGGCGTATATACCGCACTGGACTACGTGGATATCCTGAAAGATTTACTTAAGGAATGGCAAGTTGATTCACTCAAAGATCTAAATGATGCAGGGGAGAAGGCGAGAGATTACTTAATGAGACTTCCAGATAGGCTCTTACGTATAGCAGAGAGAATGAAGATGCCAGAGAAAACACATAATTTTAAGTGGATTTACAGCTAGTCCCGATACCGTAAAAGTCAATTTTCAAACAAAATATATCAACGATATAACTCTGTCATCAATATCCATACTTGAATGTACAAATATTGCTGCGACAACTACGATAAATAAACAATCCCCTTATATGTTATTCTGTTTTGGGCAACTATGAATAACTGCCCTGTATTGTTTCTACACCTGACCGTTTCGTCTAGACTATTTTCAGGCAAACCGAACGAAGCAAGAAACACGTCGATCCGCACATTGATTGCCATATGGAGCCCAAGCGATGTGGATAAAGATTCTTTTGCGAAATTCCGTTTCAAGGGGGGAGCACACCCCGGTATGCCTAGAGCCCTAGCTACCGTGGGTTTAGTTCAATAAAGGTTTTCATACCGATTTTTTTTTCTAATTGCCGCTATTGTATTCTAAGATTTGTTTTTACTTTTGCTGCAATTTATAATTAATCTAAATATCTTTTTACCTTTGCGACTGTAATACGGATATTGATTTAAATGGGATGATACGGTTGATTAGATCGTGTCATTAAAGAAAAATTATTTTTATAGTATATGAAAACCTTATTTATTGCAGCTTTTACGGCGCTGGCGTTTTCGGCGCAGGCGCAGGAGAACATCCTGTTGGATCAAAAATTTTGGCAAGGAAAACCAGGTGTAGCTGCCCTGCAAGCCGAAGTGGCAAAAGGCGCCAGCCCTAGCCAGCTAAACCCCATGAGCTTTGATGCCGTGGTGATGGCGATTAACAACGAGGCTCCCGTAGAGTCGATTAAATATTTGTTGGCCCAGCCCGGCAATGACGTAAACAAGCTAACCCATGATGGTAGAAACTACCTGCACTGGGCAGCAAGCAAGGGCAATGTGGAAGTGATGGAATACCTATTGAGCAAGGGCGCCAAGGTAGACAAGGAGGACAGCCATGGTTATACCCCGTTGAACTTTGCTGCCAATAGCGGACAGCAAAACACCAATGTTTATGAACTTTGCTTGGCCCATGGTGCCGATCTCAAGAAAGATCTGACCCCTGATGGCGCAAATGCGCTGTTGCTGGCCGTGGGACAAGACAACAATTTTACCGTAACCACCTATTTCCTGTCAAAAGGCCTGGACCTGAAAGCCACCGATGCCAGGGGCAATACGGCATTCAACTATGCGGCCAAGAGCGGCAACATCGATATCCTGAAGGGACTGCTCCAGCGAGGTGTAGCCTTCAACGACAATGCGATGATCATGGCCAGTCAAGGTACCAGACGGACAGTCAATACACTGGAGGTATATCAATACCTGGAGAGCCTGAAGATAAAGCCTACCGCAACGGGCAATGACGGAGAAAATGTCCTGCACTATATTGTGGGCAAGCCCAACCAGGGAGAAATTATCACTTATTTTCTCTCCAAGGGAGTAGATATCAACCAGGCCGACAATGAAGGCAACACGCCCTTTATGAGGGCCTGTGCGGCAGGTGGTAACACGGCCGTATTGGAGCTCCTGATGCCGAAACTGAAAGACATCAATCAAACCAACAAAAAGGGAGTCTCTGCATTGGCCATGGCCGTACAGGGCAATTCACCGGAAGTGGTGGCTTATCTTTTGAAAAATGGGGCAGACGTACAGGTCACCGATGCAGAGGGCAACAACCTGGCATATTACCTCGTACAGTCATACAGGGAAGGTGGCCGGCCAGGTCCCGGAGGACCTAGAGCTCAACAGGCAAGCGGTGGACGGCAACAGGACGATTTTGGCGTGAAGCTTCAGCTACTCGCGGAGAAAGGGCTTGATGTGGCCCTGCCGCAAAAAAATGGCAATACCCTGTACCATCTAGCGGTTGTAAAAAACGATCTTGGCCTCTTGAAGCGAATCGAAAAATTGAACATAGATGTCAACAGCAAGAACAAGGAAGGGTTGACGGCCTTGCACCGCGCCGCCATGGTTTCCCATGACGATAAGGTCATCAAGTACCTGCTCTCCATCGGGGCAAAGAAAGACATATTGACCGGTTTTGACGAGAGCGCCTATGACTTGGCAGGCGAAAACGAATCTTTTTCGAAAAACAACATATCCTTAGATTTTCTTAAATAACCACTATGCACCGTCTTCATAAATTATCCGTTCTATTGCTTTTTCTTGCCTTGCTGGGGGCAAAGGACGTATTCTCGCAATCTGCTACCACAAAATACAAATGCATGGTACAGATGACCAATTACATGGGCGAAGGTGCCTATATCGTCATTTCCGTGATAGATAGCAAGGGCGCCTATGTCAAGACGCTCTATGTGCTGGGCTCGGATAAGAAATGGTACCCCGACGTCAAGGAATGGTATAAGGCCTATTCCAAAAAGCCGGCCAATATCAGTGCCATAACGGGCGCATCGGTTACGGGTGGCGACCGTAGCGTTAATGTGATAGAGATCGAAAACGCCATGATCAATGCGGGCTACAAGTTGCGTTTTGAGACTGCAGTGGAAGATAAGGAATACTATGTGAAAGACCTGGAAATTCCGCTCACGGGCGAAACCCTTAAGGCGCGGAACGAGGGTACCGGCTATATCCGTTACGTTCGGTTTAGCGCCAATTAGTCCCGACGTTTCCTATAGTACTTTCGATATGGAGATACAGCCACTTAATTTTGGCCGTATCTCCTTTTCTTTTCCTTACGTTTACATCCCTTACAGGCATTATCCTAACTGTTCGGCCACTAATCGAGAAAAATCATAGTGCTACCGAGTTAATGGCGTTGACAAAATAAATCGCGATAAGCTTTTTCAAGCGATAGACCTCGATATACGCATCAGCGCCTCCTTGGGGGTATGCCCGTAAAATGACTTGAATGTTTTGATAAAGTGGGAGACGCTACGGTAGCCCAGTTCCGTTGCCATGGCATTGACCGAATAGTTATCGAACAGCATTTTTTGTGCCTTGTCCATTCTCAACTGAATGATAAAAGCGTAGATTGTGATTCCAAAGGCATTTTTGAAGTCGTGCATAAGCTTTTTTTCATTCAATAGAAATAAGCGAGCGAGTTTTTTGATGGTAGGCGGATTGTGGAAATTCATGATGAGATAAGCTTTCACGTTTTCAAGTGTTTTGTACAAATGGGGGTTGCTTGCCAATAACCTGTTGGACAGCACCTGCTGTTCATGGATCAGGAAAAATAGTTCGCGGAGTTTCAATTCCACATAATAGCGCTTGTCTGTGATGATATGGTCGACATCAAGGATATCACGGAGAAGTCTTAGTATAGGCAGATTGATGGGGTAGGTCTCGTCTACATTCATCGCGGCGTCATTGTTCGCGACATGCTGTACAAAGTCATCGTTCGCGCTCCACTGCTCTTGGCCTACCAGGTTTATAAAGAAGTCCTTAGACAAAAGGATAGCAAAATACCTTACCGAGTTGTTCCCGCGCATCTCCACATCCCATAGGGAACCATTCAGGAAATTTCTGCGCATCACGCCAATATCCAGGTCGAAAGAACGATCCCCGTCAGATTCGCTCACATGTGACCGTCCGTTTACGAAAAAGGTATGCTTGATATGCTCGCCGTGAACATAAAAGTAATCCGTTACCTTCTTGGCTATCTCCAGAGAAGTTTCTATGATGCAAAGTCCGGAAGTGAACAACACGCGGCTGTTTATATCGACATGATTTCCGCCATTGTCTATCAGTATTTCCTGTTCTATAGAGTCATCAACTCTGTACTCGTCCGATAGCTTCAGATCACAAATCACCTTCGATACTTCTATCAGTTTGGATTGAATATGCATAATCCTTTCTTCTTTGTTTTTACCGCGCTATCGCCGCCCCGAATGAATAGCCTAGCCGACAGCCACAAATTTATTTGAAATAATTCTAAATAACAATGGCGGAAACATTTTCCGGTACAAATAAATGCGCTGTGACGGCCAGCACGGCTTGTGCCGGCCTGCAGGATTATTTAGTGTCCCTCCACAGCGTCGGTGGCTAGGCTATAATGGTGTCTGGCAAGACGCACGAAATGAGCGAAAGCGCAGTTTACTAAAGGTAAATGAGTATTTCGCGAGTGAGTGCAACGCAGCTAGGCGACATTATAGACAGACACTATTTAGATTAAATCGATATAGTCTTATTAACCGCTATTTTTTTTCCCATTTACCGTCATTGAGAAACCGAAAGGTCAGTTAGTTTTGCACAGTTATTTAAAACAGGTCTAAATAGTGGAGGCAAAAGGCATTCAGAAACTGCTGCCGTCAATTTTGGACTGGATAGATGACATTATCATTTAACCATTAACGTCATTACGTGAAAAGAATTTTATATTTTATTTCTATTTGTTGTTTATGCACAGTTGCCGCTCATGCGCAACAAAAAATGGCTACCATCTCCGGACAAGTGAAGGACGATAGGGGCGAGCCCATAGCCGATGTGGCCGTTTATCTGGAAAAGACCTCCTACAAAACCGAAACCGGGGCCGATGGAAAGTATACGCTGACTGTTCCGGCGGGAAATTATACCCTCGTGTGCACGGCATTGGGATATGAAAAGCGTAGCAGCCATATCCAGTTGAAAGACAATCAACAAACCGTGAAGAACTTCTCGCTGGAAAAGGACGACCAGACCAATCTGGCGGAAGTGGAGGTCACGGGCAAGTCGGCCATTGCCGACGTGCGAGAGACGCCATACAATGTCGTAGCCTTGGACGCCAAGTCGCAGTACAACTCGACGTTGAATCTGGGCAATTTGCTAGATAGGGCGTCGGGGGTCAAAGTACGTGAATCGGGCGGTGTGGGCTCGGATATGAACATTACTTTGAACGGCTTCACCGGTCGCAACATACGCATATTCATAGACGGGGTGCCCATGCAGGGCATGGGGTCCGCTTTCCAGTTGAACAACATACCCGTCAATATAGCCGAACGCATAGAGGTGTACAAGGGCGTGGTGCCCATCGAGTTTGGTGCGGATGCCCTTGGTGGGGTCATCAATATTGTCACGAACCGCACCTCGAATACCACGCTGGATGCATCCTATTCCTACGGCTCTTTCAATACGCACCGAAGTAACCTGAGTCTCAACCATACCTTCAAGTCGGGCGTCTCTTTGCAGGTCAATGCCTTCCAGAACTACTCTGATAATGATTATAAGGTGAAGACGCGGTACAGGATATTCAGCACCATCGATCCGGAAGACGCCGAACCAGGAAGTGGTTGGCAGAATGGGTCTGTCTGGTCTGCGGATTCCGGCTGGTTCCGCCGTTTCCACGACACCTACCGCAACGAGACCATCATGGCCCGTGTGGGCATCGTAGGCAAGAGCTGGGCCGATCGGCTCATGCTGGCCCTGACGCTAGGGCAGGTACACCAGGACGTGCAGCACGGCTCCGATATGCGCTATGTGTACGGTGAGCGTACGGCCTGGTCCAAATCCGTTCTGCCCTCCTTCGTCTACGATAAGCGCAACCTGATCGTGGACGGACTGAGCATACGTGTCACTGGCAACTATAACTATGAAAGGGCCGGTACCGTGGATACATCTATATACAGGTACAGCTGGACGGGTGAGCGTATGGCCCTTACAGACCTCAGGGGGCAGACTAACTCCTATGGAGAAGCCAGTTTTGGCCTTACGGAGTTTGACAACAGGAACGCTTCGGCCACCGCCAATATAGGTTACCGTATCAACAAGGATCATTCCATTGCCTTCAACAACGTGGTGAGCAGCTTCACCCGCGAACCAGATCTAGTCACTATCGCCGAAACACGTTCCCCTGATCTGCCTACCGCGGCGGACAGTATGGTACGACGTAGCACCTCCAATGTGATGGGGTTGGAATATCGGTATACTTACCAAAGGAAATGGAATACCAACGTATTCGTAAAGCATTATCTCAACAGCGTGGCAGGGCCAAATGAAATGACGGACCCCGCGAATAGCAGCCAGACGATTACTTACCGCCACACCCAGAATGCCAGCAAGGTCGGTTACGGCATAGCTTCTACCTATTTCTTCCGGGATTTCCAACTTAAGGCATCTGCAGAGAGAGCTTACCGCCTGCCCAACGATCGGGAACTTTTTGGGGACGAGATCCTCGATGAGGGGAATGCAACCCTGCGCCCGGAAAATTCCGACAACTTCAACCTGGGCTTTACGCTCAACAAGGAACTGAACAGCAATTATGTGCTATATATAGACTGGTCGGGATACTACCGCAACACACGCGATTTCATACAGACAGTACTCGGCATACAGGGCGACCAACTGAACGGCAATGCGGTGTATCGTCGCCAAAACCACGGCCGTGTGACGCGGTTGGGAACCGACGTGGAGACCCGTGTGTATTACAAGAATCTCGTAGCCCTAGGCGGTACGCTCACCTATACGAACATTCGGGACAAGACAGTATATTCGGATGCCACCGAAAACACGTTGAATCCCAACTATGGCTACCGCATGCCCAACCTCCCTTACTTCTTCTATACGGTAGATGCATCCTACTACTTCCATGACCTGTTCGAGAAAGGGAACACATTGAACCTCAACTATGCTTTCAACTTTGTGGAGGAGATGTACCTCAATTCCTATTCCTTGGGATCGGCCGATACTAGAGCGTCCATTCCCAAACAGCGCTACAGTGACTTCACCGCGACTTATATTATGCAAAACGGCAAGTACAATATCAGTTTAGAGGCGCGCAATCTGGAAAATGCCTTTCTGTACGACAACTTTAGCCTGCAGAAGCCCGGACGCCGCTTTGCCATTGCACTTAGGTACTTTTTTGTTAAACGATAACTTTAAAAGTTGTTTTATCCATTTAAATTATATACGAACATGAAAAATCAATTTATCAAAAAATCATGGATCCTGGCCCTTGCCATCTTTGCGGCAACAGGCTGTAGCGATGACGATAATCCTGCCCCCGAGGTTACCCTCGAGGGACAGATCCTCGTAGCGGGGGTGAGCGGCGAGGCTACCTACCTACTGTCCACGTCCCTGGAAACAATTGAAAACCCCGATGCCGTCCTTACTAACGTAAACAACGGGCTGGAGTACAACAACACCTTTACGTTTTGGATTCCCAATGCATACGAAGGTATCGTAGCGCTCAAGTACGGACAGGGTAACGCACACGTAGGGCAGCGCTTCACGATCAACTCGAGCGGAGCCCCGGCATTGATCGGGGCGGAGTTTGAGCTGCAAAACGGCATGATCACCGCCGGCTTGGTAGGTGATTACGTGTACACCTTGATGAGTGGTAATAGGGCTACCTACGATCAAACAAAAGCTACCATGAACAGGGTTCCGATGTCGGACGGTACGCCCCAGTTTCAATTATTTCCCGTGAATGAGTTTGCTGGCTATGAAGGCATGAACGCCGCTCTAATAGGCATAGCAGATGCCGGAGATGGCAATTCCTTTTACACAAGCCTGAACTTCTGGGAAGATGCCACCGTAAATGATGCCATAGTTGCCAAGATCAATACCAATACCCTGGCGACCGAAGCTGTCTATACCGACTCCCGACTGGGCATATCCGGCGGTTTCATGCAATCTGCACGTTTTTCTCATGTAGGACCGGCTGGCAATGGTGACGTGTACGTATTCTCCAGCAACAACAACGGGACCAAAAAAGCTGGTGCACTAGTGATCCGTAGCGGTGCCAACGGTTTTGACCAAAGCTACTACTGGGACATAGAAAGTGTTGCCGGTTACCGCATCCGCAAGATATTCCATGTCAAGGACAATAAGTTTTTGTTGGAATTCTATAATACAGCGTATGCAGCAGGTGAAGCAACAGAAACAAGCGGCACCTTTATCTCCGGGCATTATGCAATTGCAGACATGAGCACAAAGAGCCTGACCTGGATAAGCGGACTTCCCGACAAAGAGATTATTCGTCCGGGCAACAATGGCCTTAGCGATCCTTATCTCTTTGATAACAAGTTGTACATAGGTATATCCAGCACGGAGGAAAACAGATTCTACACCGTGGATTATAACACCGGCGCAGCTATAAAAGGAGCACGCTTTGATGGTGTGACTTCTATACGTGCAATCACCTTTGTGGAGAGGAATTAAAAACAACTTTGAAAACTGATGTGGATGAATTGAAGCCTCTATCGGTACAGTTGACACTCAAATTTGGTATCAAAAAAACAATGAAAATCCATAAACCTTTATTAAAAGCAGCGGGCCTATGGCTCGCTGCTATCTTTGTCTTGCAGCAAGGCACATTCGCACAGGAACTGATAACCATCACGCATTCTGGTGGGGAAACGAAGGTGGCCAAGAACCCCAAAAGGGTAGTGGTGTTCGATATGGGCAGCCTGGAGACCTACCACGAGCTGGGCATCCCCGTGGTGGGCGGACCGGAAAAAGTGCCGGATTACCTAGCGGGCTTCAAAGAACGAAATCCGGAATATCAAGGTACAGGATCTGTAGCCAGGGCCGACCTGGCCATCGTGGAACAGCTGAAGCCCGACCTGATCATCATAGGCGGCAGGCTCCGTTCGGTTTATGATTCGCTTAGTGCCATAGCACCTACGGTGCTTTTCGGGACGGATGCCAACGACTACTGGCCCAGTTTTGAAAAGAATGTACGTACCATAGCCTCCTTGCATGGCAAGGAGCAGTTGGCCGAGGAAAAACTGGCCGCCCTGCGCAAAAAAGTGGAGCTGGTGCAGGCAAAAAGCAAGGACGACCAGGGCAAGGCCCTCTTCGTGCTGCACGTGAACGAGCGTTTTAATCCCAATGGGCCCAAGTCGCGCTTCGGCTTTGGCTATGACGTACTGGGCCTGAAAGCCGCCTATACACCAGATCCATCAACGGCCGACGCCGGAGGACCACGTGGCGGCGGAGGCACTGGAGCCGGTACGCCAGGGCAGCAAAGACCCGAAAGGCCGCAGGGACCTACGTTGGCCCAGATAGACCCGGACTACCTCTTCATCATAGACCGTGCCACGGGCATCCAGGGCACCATGCCTGCATTGGGCGATCTGCTCACCGATGATGTCAAAGCCACCAAGGCCTATAAGAACGGCAAGGTATTCTTGCTACCTGGCAATATCTGGTACCTCTCGGGCGGGGGGCTGGTATCGGTAGATAGTAAGATCACCGACATTGGCGAGAAGTTGTACAGAATTAAATTTTGAGTTTGTATGTTTGTGGTAGCGACATTGCACACATAACGAAAGTATTCTCGCTATTCGACATGTTCCGAAGGGCATGTCGAATAACAGATAAAAAGAGGTTTTTGACCTCAAATTGCGGATTGCAAATCTGCTTTATCCGTATGTTCGAGATGTTAGCAAAGCGCATCTCGAACAGCTTGATACCTATCCGAAGAGGGCGTGGATTAGGAGAGCCTGTACTCGGGGAGGAGGTGAAATCATTACCTTTGTAACAGGATATTTTCGTACCTTTATGATCAAAAACTTGTAGCGCTATGACAACGATAACGATAAGCAAACGGACAAAAGCGGGAAAACTGCTGATTGAAATGGCAAAACTGCTTTCCGAAAAAAGCGACGGTATAGTTATTACAGAAAGCGAAAAAGAGTTAAAAAGTCCTTACAATCCTGAATTTGTGAAAAAGATTAAAGAGTCGGCTGCGAATGACAAGCGCTACGAGGTGAACGATATCGATGAATTATGGGAAAGTTTGTAGTCTTAATTAATACAAAAGGCCAAAGACGACATGGCAAAGCATAAAAAATCAGGGCTCTATGACGGATAGTGTGGGCAGAGCCATGGTGGGGGCGTTGGAAAGGCGGCGCATGCAGGGCGGCCTTGAGCAATTGGCGTTAAGAATGCAGATGGCTGACGAATCCATTGGTTGAATGCAAGCCTTTGGCCACTATCAGATATATAAGTGCCAAAGGCTTAGCGTTCAACTGGTATTGGCCATCGGCATTTAGCCAGTTGGTCACAGCCGCAAAAGCAGTTTTATTCGCTTTTGTCTGTTGTGTGCCGTGCATGGTACTTAACTAGGTGGTGAAAGTCCACTATGGGGGTTTGTAATCGCCAACCATTAGCTGAAGACAAGGGTGTCCGTTGCGATGCGGAATCTGAAGGAAGTTGGAGGCAAAGTCCCGCCCCGAGGAACACGAATCATATCAGGCATAACCGTTGGGACGAGACTACAACACAAGTCAAAGTCCAAAGATTACACGGACAGCGGTATGTAAATATGGCGGGGACATGGAATGAAAGTGAAGTACCTTACCACGGGAGGTCTCACGAAGTATCGAAGGACTGAACCTTGCAGTTAGACAGTAAATGAATGTTACCGAAACGACTGGTCAGATGCTCGTATTGGAGGCTCCTTGCCACAAGAATAGGACGGAATCCGAAAGATAGGTAAGAGTGATTGCGTCATTAGGATAACTGAAAACAACGTCAAACACATCGTTCCGATATAAAAGTAGGGAACCGCCGTGTACCGAACGGTACGCACGATGGTGTGAGAGGACAGATAGGGAATTAATCCCTATCTTCCTACTCGATTTCAATGGCGCTAATGAGCTCATCCCGAAAGCATTCGGGATTCGGTTTTGTTTACTTTTTTTCTGCTTTGGCAAAAAAAGTAAAAGCCGGTAGCGGCTCGAGCGACCGAAAAGGCCATGAACTCCAACTTGAGCTACCCATGCAAAGCGTCATAGAACTGTTTTTTTTGATACCAAGCGGTTTAGGCAGAGTAAAACAAATTGGGCTTGAATCTTTTTGCTAGCAGTCCCGTAGCTTTGCTTGTATCGATATCAACTACTAGTACGCCAATTTCACCATATTTTTGAGTTGCTACACACGAGCCATCTGGTGCGATCACGGCAGAAGCTGCTTCTTGGTATTTAGAAGCATAGTTGACACTTGCAAAATAGATGGTGTTTTCCAAAGCGCGCATCATCATCGCTTTTTCATAATATGGATGCTCTTTTGCACCAAATTCCGTAGGTACAGCACCTTCTGTATCGCTACCGACAAAATGCGGATGGAAAACAATCTGCGCTCCATTTCGTGCAGACCATCTTACGGATTCGGGGTACCGAAAACCTTCATGACATATCGTAATTCCAAATTTGACTTTGTTGATTTCGAATATTTCGCGCTGATGTCCAGCAGACCACAGCGTATCCTCCGTAGGGTCGAGCTGATTCTTGGTTTGATAACCTAACATATCGCCCTCGTTCGATATAACATGTGCCAGGTTATATATTTCTTCTCCAAGATACCAATCCATAGGGAGAATGATAGCGATTGCATATTTCCTTGCAATGATAGAAGCCTTCTGCAAAGCTGATTCAAGAGAAGATTTTGAACGGTCTGCTATCGGGTAGCCCATTCCGGGATAACCTGGTAGGAGAGATTCGGGAAAACAGACAATTTCAGCATGTTGCGCAGCTGCCTCTGCGCTTAGTGTCTCTAACCAGTAGAGGCCTTCCTCAATGGATGTCGGAAAGGGGGGAGAGGCAAGTGCTATTTTCATGGGATATATCTAAATTGAAACTATATTTTACAGCCGATTGTTCAAGCGTAAAGTTATAAATTTTGTGATAAATCTGACAAGCGCGTAATTCAAATTGTCGCATACAAGTATTTGCATACTAGTCGTCATTCTAGCGCTGTTTATTGGGACTATATAGGTAGCACGCTTACTATATCCCCCTTTGGAGGGGGGAGGGGGAGGTTGATTGTTGCACTTTCCTCCCCCTTCCAACACACATTTCCCATGCGCCCCCCTCGAAGAGGGGGATATGCCAGCGCCACCTTTCTAACGGTCATAGATAGCTTCGTATTCGTATACACATCACCGTGTAACCGTGGGTAGCATCACCAAGTGCGACAATTTGAAATGCACCCCCTTGCGATCAATATCTCACCTTTCTTGTTTAATCCAAACCCATTGCTTACCTTTATTTTGCTATTAATACAATTATAAACAATGCATAGGGTCGCTTCCGTTAGGAAGATACCTCAATCCTGTCATGTCTTATATCGTTTTGTAATGCATTTTTAAAGCAATACAGGCGGCTTTCTCCTTGCAGGAATTTTTATCTTAACTCGTGATGAAGTCGCTTCGGATATTTTTCTTGCTTGCGTTTTGGAGTGTGTATTGCTGTAGAGCACAGGAGCAAATAATTGGCCCACCGGCATCACTTATTACGCAGATTGATTTTTTTACCATAACTGGCGGGGTGATTATCGTACATGCGCGGATTGGAGACTATCCAGATACTTTAAATTTTGTGTTAGATACTGGAAGCGGAGGTATTTCACTCGATTCTTCTTTAGTAAGGCAACTTGGACTGAAGCCAGAGAAATCCAACATCCGGGTACGTGGTGTAGGAGGTATCCGAACCGCGGAATTTATCAGGAATATGGCACTCCATTTTCCCGAACTCACAGTAGACAGCTTGGATTTTCACATCAATGACTATCATTTTTTATCCATGGTATATGGTCTTAAAATTGATGGTGTCATCGGTTTTTCCTTCTTCAATCGTTTCATCATTCGTATAGACTATGATACAGATTTGATAGACGTTTATAGCCAGGGACCTTTTAAATACCCCCGTGGGGGAACCATGTTGAGACCATTTTTGAACAAATTGCCCACCCACCATATTTTGCTGAAAGAACAACACACCATGTTTCCAAGGGTATTGCACGACGTGGGGGCTGGTGTGTGCCTTATGCTGTCGAAAGAATTTGTAGAAGACAGTGTGGTATTTAAACAACATAAGAAATTTAGAAAAAAAGAAGGCCACGGCCTGGGAGGAAAGATCGACATGGATATCACTACCGTAAAAGAGGTAAAGATAGGTCCGTACCGATTTAAACACGTACCTACATTGGTGTTTGACGATGAATATGACGTCACTTCTTACCCTTACTTGGGAGGGCTGATTGGGAATGACATCCTAAGGCGTTTCAACGTTATTTATGACTATGCGAATAAACAAATCTATCTGAAACCGAATAGTCATTTCAAGGATAAGTTTGACTATGCCTATTCGGGATTGGACTTACTGTATATAAATGGAGAAACGCATATTGGTGATGTTGCCAAGGGGTCGGTTGCCGAAAAGGTCGGCTTATTGGAAGGAGACATCATCATTGGGATTGATGGTCGTATAAATGCCTCTTTTCAAGAGTTTAAAAAGTTGCTGCAGACACCAAAACGTAAATTAGATGTCATTGTAAGCCGCAATGGCGAACTGTTTGTGGTGAAGCTTAAAGTTGAGAGTATAAAATAATAAGCTACTAAGCATATAGTAAGCAATCAGCTATCGGATGCAAATCAATTTTCAATAGCTGATTGCCAATGGTTATTTTACCACTAATTCCTGCACTTTATCATAGGTCTCATAGCTTGAAGTAACCACTTTGTCGCCAGGTTCTAGGCCGCTAATCACTTCGTAGTAGTCGGGGTTTTGACGTCCCAGTTGCACATCGACACGATAGGCTATTTTTCCGTCTTTGTCCAGTTTGAATACCCAGTTGCCACCGGTTTGTTGATAGAATCCACCTTTGGCTAACAAGATGGCCTTTGTTTCATCGCTCAGCGCCAGTCGGATTTGTAAGGTTTGTCCTTTCCGTATGCCTTTGGGAATATCACCCATAAATTCCATATCTACTTGGAAACGACCGTTAGTCACCTGAGTATAAACTTTTTTTATTTTCAGCCGATATGTTTTGCCAGCTAAGGTAAATTCCCCTTCTAGGTCTGGATATATGCGGCTGATATAATGTTCGTCGATGTCTGCACGCACTTTAAACCCGCTTAGAATATCCAACTGACCTATGTTATCGCCCGGGTTTTTCTTTTGACCTATTTCCGCATCAAATGACGTCAGCTGGCCATCTACTGGTGAGCGTACCACAAGATCGCCTACTTTGCGACGCATTAGTTCCAGCGAGGCATTTGTGCTTGTATACGTTCGCTTGCTCTGTTCCATATTGCGACTCCTTATAATGGAATCTTGTGCGACGTTTTGTTTGGTCAATTCATAGAGTTGCTTCTGATAATTGAATTCGTTTAAGGCTTTTTGGTATTCTTGTTTGCCAATGGCCTTTTCATCATAAAGTTTCTTGTTCAAATCGTAAATGCGCTTTGCCTCTAAAAGACCGTTATTGGCTGTGGCTAAAGCATTTTGGTTACTTATGGACGCCTGTTGGGCTTGTGTTTCGGATATCTGCGCCTGCGTAAGTAGGTTGAGCACCTGCGTTTCTTGATTGACGAGACTCAGTTCCAGATCGGTATTGGATAGGCGCATGATCGGATCGCCCTCTTTCAAAATAGCACCATCTTCCACGAATTTCTCTTCCACACGACCGCCTTCCGATGCGTCCAAATAAATGGTAGTGATGGGAAGTACCATGCCGTTCACAGGTATAAATTCGCGAAAGGAATCTTCTTTGACTTCGGAAATGGTGATGCGTTCGGAATCTACGTTCAACTTACTGTTTCCCGAGGTAAAATAATAACTGGCAAATATGAGGGCAACAAGGGCAGCGATACCCGCTACCGTTGCGATGCGCTTACTGTTCCACTTTTTCTTTGGTATTACTCTGTCCATTTTTTAGCTGTTGGCTTTTTATATGATGCCTATCTATATTCAAGCTTGTGCCAAAAGTGAAACTGGTTTGTAAATCAGTTTATTATGGTTTTTGTGCCCGGCTCATCTGTCCGATAGCGAACACTTTTTGTTCGGTTTTGGACTATTTACAAGCATAGACAGGACTCTGTTGAATGCTCATCCCTGTAAAAGTACGTAAAGAATGGCCATTAGGATTAAAAATCCAATAATCGCAAAAACAATCTTTGCGATGCTGTATGGCCTTTCGCCAATTACCTCTCCCGTACTGGCGTTGATGGCTATTTGGTATAGCTTTCCCTTGAATTTAAAGGAACTGATCCATATGGGGAACAGGTTGTATTTTAGTTTGATATTGGAATATTGGTTTTCATGATGATTTATAAGTTGTTCGTCGCCACCAATGTCCCTACGAACGGCGCCTATTATGGTGCTTTCCATTTTTACCTTGGCCAATTCCAAGCCCTGTCGGGCATCTATGCTATAAGTCTCCGATCGAAAACCACTCATATAGCGTTCATCGAATACCTGCAGCTTTGCAAGCTGCCAAGGCTCCAGTCTATCGGCTACCTTTCGGGAAAGGCTGTGGCTTGCCAATACCAAGACGTCTTTGAAGGTGCATGATACCTGTCCGTACACCGAATGCCACCTCGTGCGCCTCACCTGTCTACTTCTAGTCACTCTTTGCCCGTTTTCAACCGTAGTATAGCGTTCCGTCACCCAATAATAAGTCCCTCTTTGACCCTGGTATGTTGTTTTTGTCTTGGTGTCGTAGGCCCAATGGGGTAGGTACATGCCCTTGAAATGGTCGCGGTGTATCTGTTTCACGTTTTTGATGAGCGCATTTGGTGCAAACCATAGATTGCCCAGCCATTGTCGAAAACGTTTTTCGGCTTCTAGGTCATTGAGTAAAAAGGGGAGTATGTAATGTGGTTTTAGGATGCGCTCATTATGGGCCATGGATAATATGAGTGGAGAATCGCAGAAGGCACAGGTATCGGAAGTAATTCCCGCAGGCAAGGTCGTATTTGCACCGCAGTTTTTGCATTGTACTACGAATGCCTCCATGCCGTCTTTTGGGGGAATGGCAGTGCTTTCTACAAATTCATCAAAATCCAGTGATCGAACATCCTCCTTTTGTGAACGCTCAATCTCATTGCTCGTGCCACAATAATTACACTTTAGATATGAAGTCCCTGGTTCATAATATAAAACGGCGCCGCAATTGATGCATTGGAGCGACAAATTGATGTCGGCATTTTTCTCTTCCAAGGGTATAAATCAATTATGGTCAAAGAAACATATCAAAAACGGATCAATCTCCTATATTCAATTTCCAGGAAGAGGAGGAGGCGTTTGGCTGAAAAGCGCTTTTAGCTCATCCACGCTATCGGCTCTTGCCCAATTGGGCATACCTGCAGACCATACGAGCGTATCCCTAAGAACTTGATTGGAAGCTATCCTATTTTTGATTTCTTCCAATGGGAATGGCCCTGTTTGCTGTCCATCGATGGCTATATGATAGGTGTTTACTGTTGGAATAGGAGGTGGAGTACTGCTTGCCTGGGTAGCTGAATTGCCTTGTACGGTGTTGTTTTGGAAGATACCCCCCATCTGCGAGCCTATCGATGCGCCAAAGCCTGCTCCAAGACCAGCGCCCATAATGCCTCCAGAAGCTTGGTTTTCGGCGCTTTTTTCCATGGCATTGGCTGCCTGAAATTGCGCATAGGCACCCAGGTTTCCCACGATACCCATGCTACTTCTTTTGTCGAGTGCCGCCTCCACTTCCGATGGCAGGGAAATGTTTTCTATAAGGAATTTTGTGAGTTCCAAGCCCAATTCACTAAACTCGGATTTGATTTTATCGGTGATGAATACGGAGAACTCATCGTAATTTGCAGCTAGGTCGAGTACGGGAATCTTGGACTCGGCTATGGCATCCATTCCCCTGCTGACGGCCAGGTTGCGCAGCTGCTCATTGATGTCTTCCACGGTGAAGGTGGGGTTTGTTGCCGCAATGGTCTTGACGAACAAGCCAGCATCCTGTACCCGAAAGGCGTAATTGCCAAACGCCCGCAACCGTACTGGTCCAAATTCATTATCGCGCAGCATGATCGGATTTTTGGTGCCCCATTTTTGATTGACAAACTGCCGAGTGCTCACGAAGAAAACGTCCGCTTTGAAAGGACTGTTGAACCCGTATTTCCATCCCCTAAGCGTAGAAAGGATGGGCATGTTTTGCGTGGTCAGGGTATACATGCCGGGAGCAAAGACATCGGCCACCGTTCCCTCGTTCATGAAAACAGCCATCTGCGATTCCCTTACGGTCAACTTCGCATTCATTTTTATCTCATTCTGATATCTCGGGAACTTCCAGACTATGGTGTCTTTTGATTCATCCACCCATTCAATGATATCTATAAATTCATTGCGTAGCTTATTAAAAATACCCATCATATGCGGCTTTTATTAGATATTTATATACTTCTTCGAAGATAATAGTTCAACCATTTTTTATTAAATGTAAAAACGTGTAAAACCAAGTTAAAGGTAGTTAAAGATTCGTCAAATATCAAAATAACTACAGTAATTTATGCCGATAAATGCTAGTAAATATTAGCCATTATAAAAGTATTATGTGTTATTTTTTTAATTAATTCAAGTTGCTAGTTATATAATCTTGTTCAATGTAAAAGCGAAGATGAACAGGGATATTTTAAGAATCCATCCCCTAAATGTTACGGCATGGATTTTTCTAAGAAACAGCCCCTTTATCTCACTGATGGTCGTCTCCACCCTTTTTCTCATATACTCTTTTATGAATGCCGCGCTTGCACTGTCCTTCCTTTTGCTGTTTGCCTTTCGGTGCACTTTAAGGGCAATCTGATCGTTCTCCAGCAGATCGTCCTCTATTTGGTAGTTGGTATAGGCT
>NZ_ATZA01000057.1 GCF_000427965.1 Olivibacter sitiensis DSM 17696
TTCCTTGGAATAAAACCTAATAATTGTTTGAAGATTGGCTGACCGACTAATTTCTTTTCTGTATTTTTATCACTCATATTTTTAGTTTGTCGTAAAACCAAAATATGAAAAAAGGAGCTTGCCAGATATGGCAGCTCCTTAAATTATTTTTTGTCGGTCAGTAGTGATAAATATTATTACAGTTTTAAGCAAGGACCAGTTTATTGGATCATTCTGGATACAGGCGAAGATAAGCCAGACGACCATCCAGTGTACGCGGGTATTGTGGATTTTGATGGTTATAGAGAAGAACAGGCTAGATGGCTAGAGCAAGTGGTGCAACAAAAGGATTTTTTGGACGCTCCTTATCGGGTGGTGATGATGCATATTCCGCCTTTTCATTCGGGCGATTGGCACGGAACCACGCACTGCAGAAAAGCATTCGATCCTATATTCGATAAACATAAAATAGATATCGTCATTTCTGGTCACACTCACCGCTACGGTGTACATCCGCCCAGTGAGGAACATCGTTACCCCATCATCATTGGCGGTGGTCCAAAGGAGGGAAATCGCACCATCATCTATTTTACGGCAGATCAAACAAGCTTGAACATAGAAATGAAAAGGGATGATGGAGAAGTAGTGGGTGTGTATGAAATAAAGCGGTAACTATGATAGTGCGCGGAGAGATTGGGGCGTAGGTTGCAGTGATCAAAAATTAAAAAATTCTTTTGTCCAGATAGTAATTTTCCCTTTCCGTCATTTTGCTCTTATCGGCAGGTTTTTTATCCAAATAGCCGCATAGGTGCATGATGCCGTGTATCATCACGCGATGCAATTCATCGGTCTCGGAAATACCTAGTTGTTTGGCATTTTCGTTGGTACGTTCCACGCTGATGAAGAGATCGCCATCTATTCGTTCCTCATCTTCGCTATTGTCAAAGGTAACGATATCGGTGTAAGTATCGTGGTCGAGGTACTGTACATTTATCTTATGTAGGTATTCGTCATTGCAAAAGATGAAATTGATATGCCCCGCCCGAAATCCCTCTTCTTTAATAGCAGCTTTTATCCACTGTCTCGTTTTTTCCTTTTGTTTCAGTACAAAGGAAATTTCCTCGCTATAGAACTGTATGTTAGCCATATCTGTTAATATGGGACAAAAGTAATACATTTGAACATAGGTTGGGGCAATAAATAGTGCATGGAATTCATTCTTTTATATCATTGCTAGCCTTTCATAGGCCGCTCATATGAATTATATTCTGTGTACTTCACTGGGAATGGGGCGGTAGCACCAGAGGTAAGGCCGGAAAATACGGTCTTAAAAAGCCAGTTTGGGGAATATGAGAACAGCTTGGAAATAAAGGAAGAACAGCTAATTTACTATCGAAGTTACAAACAGTATGACGGAGAGTACCCCGCTACGACCTATAAGGATCTGACCGCTTTTTACGATGCCATACATAGCGCCGATAGGAAGCAGGTGGTGCTTTTGAAAAAAGAATAAAGCAATCAATTTATCGCTTTCATCTGTTCTAGTTAGATGAAAGCTTTTATAAATGATACCGACCAAGTGGTAAACGATGCCCTGCAGGGTCTTGTTACCAATCCAAACCTGATCCTATTGGATTCTTTCCCAGAGGTAAGGGTAGTAATGAGAAAAGATTGGCATAAAAAGAAAGTGTCCATTATCTCTGGCGGAGGCTCTGGACATGAACCGGCTCATGCGGGTTTTGTGGGGAAAGGAATGCTTACGGCAGCGGTTTGTGGCGATATTTTTGCCTCGCCTTCCGTAGATGCTGTACTCTCCGCTATCCTAGCCACCACAGGGAAAAAGGGATGCCTTCTCATCATAAAGAACTATACGGGCGATAGGCTTAACTTCGGTTTGGCGGCAGAACAAGCTAGAACCTTGGGGCATCGCGTGGAAACGATTACCGTAGGAGATGACGTGGCCCTGGGGATGGATGTACAGAGGCGGGGACTGGCGGGGACCATCTTTGTTCAGAAGATTGCCGGGCAGTTGGCAGAAGAGGGTAAGGGCTTGAATAAAATAGCTGAAATAGCCCAACGCGTGGCCGACCAGACCTATTCCATAGGGCTATCGTTGACCGACTGCCAGCACTTTGACCAGAAAGAGGAGACACGCCTTTCGGATAAAGAGGCCGAGCTGGGGCTGGGGATACATGGCGAGCCAGGTGCCGATGTCATTCAAGTGGCGGAGGCAGATAAATTGATGCAGCAGGCGGTAAGCAAACTGACCGGGCATCTCCCCAAAGGAAAGGGCAAATACGTCCTGCTATTGAACAATATGGGTAGCGTGAGCCCCATAGAGATGAACGTGCTCCTACATTCTTTTTCTAAAACGGCATTGGCCAGGCAGGTAGCCTATCTGGTAGGCCCCAACACCCTGATGTCTTCCATCAATATGAATGGTTTTTCCCTGTCGCTCTTGTTGCTCGACAAGGAAATAGAGAAAGCTTTACTCAAAACGGCAGAGCCGAAATCTTGGCAACTGAATGAATTTGTTTTACCCAAAAAGAGAGTAAAAGCGCCTAAGCTTCCTAAAACCATCCCTTACAGAGCCTCGTCGCAAAAAGAGGTGAAAGAGCTTTTGGAAAAGATGACTGATAAGCTACTTGCCATAGAGCAGGAAATGAACAGCTTAGACAACAAAGTGGGCGATGGTGATGCCGGCTCTACCTTTGCCCTGGCAGGAAAGCGGGTGAAGGAGTCAATAGATCGGTTGCCTTTGGCCGATACGGGAAAGCTGTTGCTCAGCATAGGAAAATTGTTGGCTCGCGAGACAGGGGGATCAAGTGGGGTGTTGCTGTCCGTATTGTTCACCACGGCTGGGAATAACTTTGAGGAAGGGAAGGATTTGGGAGAGGCATTCTTACAGGGGCTGAAAAGAATGCAAGATCTGGGTGGTGCACAGGTAGGGGACAGGACCATGATAGATGCTCTGGCTCCGGCATTTGAGGCCTTGTCACAAGGAAAGGATTTGCGAGAGATAGCAAAGGCTGCCAGGAAAGGGGCCGAAAGCACCAAAAAGATGACCAAGACCAAGTTTGGACGTTCTTCTTACCTTTCGGCATCCAATCTGAAAAACATACCCGACCCCGGCGCGGAAGTGGTAGCGAGGGCATTGGAGGCCTTGTCGGATTAGTCACAAACCTCACCTATGCCGTGGTTTTTTTGTTGATTGTGTAGCGCTTTCGTGCCATATCCGTTTTGGTAATAGTAAATCATTCTAATTGAAACTTTTAACATCATTTTGATATGGCACGTAAACTTACCTCTTTTATCCTTTTGGGCTTTATGGTTCTCGCTACCCTCTCCTGCTCCAAAAACGAGGATGACCCTTACGCGGAACTTCCTGCACCATTGCAAGCCATGGTAGCAGAAAGTGGTTGCGCTTGCGAACCTTATATAAACTTGTATAAGTGGAGAGATCAACAAGTCTTTGTCTTGCTTTTCAGAGGGCCCGCCTGCAACTGGCGTCCTACGTACTATGACAGCAGGGGCAATTCCATTGAAATGGAAGAGGGATATACCTTGGATGATTTCATAAATGAAGCGGAAAAGATAAAAACGGTGTGGACATGTGAGTGAGGCCTTAATAGACTTCATTCTCGTTCCGGGGAAGAATGTCTGGAACGACAGAATCCAGTCCATTAACCCTTGTTCCGGCCTGTGCCAAGTGCCATACCCCGCCCTGCAAAAAGGGAATGGGAAAGCTCAATATAGGTGCTGACAATTGATCCAATGAAGCGATTTCGTCATCTGTTAAGGTAATGAACAGTGCCTCTAGATTTTGTTCAAGCTGTTGTACGGTTCTTGCTCCAACGATGGTTGACGTTACTCCTTTACGAGCCATTACCCAAGCAATGGCAATCGCCGCCACCGTTGATGCTTTTTCTTTGGCCAGAGCAGCCAAGCGATCAATGAGCAGATAGGTGCTTTCGGAAACCAATGCGGGTTTGATTCGGGATAGGTTTCTTCCGCTCTGTATTTGATCTTTGTTTTCCCTAGTGTACTTACCGCTCAATAGGCCCTCTTTCAGCGGAGACCAAGGCATTACACCCAATCCCAAGTCCTGCGCCATGGGGATGAGTTCACCCTCGACAGTCCTTTCCAGCAAGGAATATTCCAACTGTACACCGATGAAGGGCGTCCATTCCCTAAAGCGGGCCATTGTTTGTGCTTGTGCTATCTTCCATGCGGGAGTATCGGAAACGGCGATATACCGCACTTTTCCGGCTGCGACCAGCTGATGAAGCGTAGCCATGGTTTCTTCAATGGGCGTGAAAGGATCGAATGCGTGCATCCAATAGATATCGATGTAATCGGTTTGCAAGCGGCGAAGCGAGTTCTCTAGGGATTGCAAAATGGTTTTTCGGCTCGCACCTCCCGCATTGGGATCTCCGGGATACATGTTGCAGTAAAATTTGGAGGAGATGACCAGTTGATCCCTGCGAATAGTTGATCTTTTAACGTAATCACCAATGATTTTTTCAGCATGCCCCTTGGTGTATATATCGGCTGTATCTATGCTGTTGCCTCCTTGTCCTATATAGTTGTTAAGAATGGTTTCGGCCTCCTTGGCATTTGCCCCCCATCCCCAATCCTCTCCAAAGGTCATGGTGCCAAGCGTGAGCGGGCTGATTTTCAATCCCGATTTCCCCAATGTTCTATAGTTTGTCAAAAGCATATTTTTCTATTTGGAATCCGTTGGCAAAATTAGCCGAGAGGGGTTTTTATGGATAACGGAAAACAAACAGATGATATCGATAATCAAACAATAGGAGCAGATCGTGAAGAAAAGTTTCGTAAGTTTGAAATTATGAGATCGTCCGAGGCATTGATCGCATTTTATCGAAGTAAAGGAAATGAGGGACCTATAAATATCAATACAGAACTCGGCCACTTCCATGTGATGCGGATTGCAAATAGCAGACAGCGCGATGAAGCTATTTCCTTGCTGACGTTCAGGAGAAGGGACTTCTACAAGATAAAGCTTCTGGTGGGAAAATGCAGGTGCCACTATGCAGATAAAACCATAGATATAGATCATAGCGCGCTTATATTTGTCCATCCCTTGATTCCCTTTCAATTGGAAGAACTAGGGGAAAAAATCACCGAGCACTTCTGCCTCTTCACCGAAGATTTTTTCAGTCATTTTGGCCGTATTAAGGAGTATCCCGTGTTTCAACCACATGGCGATGCCATATTCCAATTGAATGAGGAGGAACAGACCTACTTTTCTGACCTGTTCTGTAGAATGGAAGAGGAGCTTCATGCCGATTATGCGTTAAAGTTTGATTTGTTACGGAATTTGGTCTATGAAATGATTCATCGAGCAGTGAGGATGCAAGCCATTGGTCCGGCCAAAGGTAAAGGATCCAATGCCAGTGCGCGTATCCATGCCTTGTTCCAAGAGCTGTTGGAACTTCAATTTCCCTTAAATACTCCGCTGGATAGTATCAGGTTAAAGAAACCCAGTGATTTTGCAAGGCAGCTTGCCATACACGTCAACCACCTGAACAGGGCCGTGAAGCAGATAAGCCATAAGCGTACTACGGCATGTATCTTGGAAAGGATTGTCCAAGAAGCAAAAATACTGTTGAAACATACCAATTGGACGGTTGCAGAGATTGCGTATGGATTGGGCTTTGAGACGCCCTCCCGTTTTATCTTTACGTTCAGAAAGAACGTCGGTCTATCTCCTCTTGAATTTAGGAAAGAGGTAGCCTCTTAAGGAGGCACCTCTTTGTCCTGAATATTGATGGTTTGCCGATAAGTGGTTCTTCTTGAATAGGGCTTCTGACAAAAAAAGCAAATAAAAACTTCATTTTCAGAGGTTATGGGTAAAATCAAAAAGCAGATTTTACCACCCCACCGTCCACACGTAGTGGGGCGCCATTGGTAGCCGATGACAAGCCGCTGCCTACGTATACGATCATATTGGCTACTTCCTCTGCCGTAGCAAAACGTTGCAACAGGGAAGTAGGGCGGGCTTCTTTGAAGAAGTTGGCCTTTACCTCATCCAGGGAGATGCCTTTTTCATCGGCCTCTTGCTGCATGCCTTTCTCGTTGGCCTCGGTCCATGTAGGGCCAGGGAGTATGGCATTGACCGTCACGTTGGTGCCCTTTGTCAGTTCGGCCAAACCACGGCTAATGGCCAATAGCGCTGTTTTGCTAAAGCCATAGTGGATCATGTCTTCGGGTATCTGTATGGCCGATTCGCTTGCGAGGAAAAGGATGCGGCCACTGTTTTTCTGGAGCATCAATGGAAAGTAGTGGCGGGCCAGGCGCACGCCGCTCATGACGTTTACCTCAAAAATCCGGAACCAGTCTTCGTCCGTTATCTCGGCAAAGGGTTTTGGGCCATAGATGCCCACGTTGTTGACCAGTACATCCAGATCGGGTATCTGTTCTATGAGCGATTTGATACTGCCGCTATCGGAAAAATCGCATACCACGCCTTGCAGTTGGGCATTGGGCACGCCGTTTTTTATGTTTTCAATCGCTTCGTCCACACGTTCCTGTGTTCGTCCGTTGATGTATACAAAGGCACCCTCTTGGGCGAAGAGCTTGGCCGAGGCCAAACCGATGCCCGCCGTAGAACCGGTTACCAATACTTTTTTGTTTCTCAGTTGTAAATCCATGATAATACTATTTGTTATCCGAGGAACAATGTAGCTATGTTTAGGTTTGTCAGCCTACGGCAATTTGGCTACGAATGACTAAAGAATAACATGTACACCGGCGATGGCTCCAAAATGGATGGCTTGGAACTGATCGTTCGATAGCTTGTCCCAGACATCCCATTTTACCAAATCACGTGATTCAAGGTCGTTGGTTTGGCTATAGCTGGCCGTAGGCCCCGCAAAAAGCCATAGGCTATTGTTCAATTTGACGGAAGGGAGCAACCGCAAGGAGGATTTATGGAAGGTCTTGCGGCTGAACTTGGTGAGCGTAAGCTGACTGGCCTCTACCTCAAAGCGAAAGTTTTCAGCCTGTACGATATGTGCCCCAATGCCACCTTCTATGCCATAGCGCAGGTCGGTATCATTGCTGAAATTGCCGCCGATACCTAGGATGCCGTACAGCACCCGTCCACCCGAGCGAAAGCTTACTAGGCTCGTAAGCGACTCATCCAGGGAAAGCCCAATGCGCTTTTCCCCGCTTTTCACGATATTGACCAAACCAATGGGATAGTCGCTGCTTTCGGCGATGTTGACAGGGGCCAATTGCAGCCCACGGACATTTTTGGCCTTGTTGGCAATACCGGCCATCTGCATACCCCGCACATCGGAAGCCTTGTTTACCGCGCCGGCTATTTGGAAACCGTCCAAGTTCTTTGCCAGATTGGCAATGCCGGCCATTTGGATACCTCGCATGTCGCCGCGGTTGCTATTGGTGGCACCAGCAAGCTGTGCGCCCTGGCCACTGGTGTGGACTAGGTTGGCTATTCCAGCCATTTGTACGCCGTGCTGGGTTCCCGATGTGTAGTTCAATGCGCCCGAGGCCTGGAGTCCCTGTGCAGGGCCTTTGATGATGCCTGCCACGCCATATAGCGCAAGGGCTTTTTCTCCGGCAGACAGGCCACCGATGGCATGGAAACTGAATGTGTTTGATAGCTGTAGGGCTTGTGTGCCATTGGTACTTAGTGGATATAGCAATCCTAAATGTACTATTCGGTTCTCCTGCCCTTTGGATTGCGGAAGCAGCATAGCTGAAAATAATAATCCCAGGGATAATCTAATTGCAAAATTCTTTAACATCATGTCTTTCATTTTTTATTTGAAGCTATGACGTTATGGGAGAAACTCACCCCTATGTTGCCCCCTATGTTTTTTTTGCGCCTCTGCGAGATACCTCATTTACATCAAAAAAACGAAATCCCTGCTTGCCAGCCGATCCATAGTCTATGTCTGGCTCCCTGGCTCAACAAAGGGTAGTCATTGGCGATGGCAAAGGGTTCGTCGGTCTGGCTTTGCCTATACAGCAGGTTGATGCTGGGACCAAGGAAAGCACGGACTTTTTTGGACAAGGCATAGTTGGCTACCAGGTTAATCCTTTGCCACTGCTGCTGGTCCACATGTTCGGGGATGTAGATTTCGTGGGAGATGATTTCGGTAGCTAGGCTAAAGGGGCGCCGCCCAAAGAGAAACTCATGCCCTATACCTATGCCCAGCACATAGCGCCGTTGGTCAAGAAAAGGATGTATCCCTGCTTGTAGAATACTGTAAAATTGGCTGCTGCCAGAGCTGTAGGCGATGTTAAAAGGAATGATTTCATTACTTGAAAAGCGGAGACGCTGGAATCCGTTGCCCACCAGATTGATGAGGCCAATACTCACACCAGTAGAGGTATCGGCCCTATTGATGATGCCCAGCTGCAGGCCACGGTGGTTTCGGGTGTGGTTGAATGGCCCTAACTGCATACCCCGTACTTCATGGCTGTGGTTCAACAGGCCGGCCACTTGTAGTCCATGATGGTTTTCATTGACCAGATTGGCTATCCCAGCCACTTGTAGACCACTCATGCTTTTATGAACGTAGTTGACGGCACCAGCCAACTGAACGCCGCGGTAGTTTTCATTGACCAGATTGATTATCCCTCCTACTTGTAGGCCGCCGCTGTTTTTTTTGGACCTGTTGTGCACGCCGGCCAAGGCGAGCCCGTGCAGTTCACCGGCTTGATTTATTATGCCGGCGGCAAGCATGCCCCTGGCTTCATCAAGTACAACATTGTTAACACCGGCCAATTGCACTCCACGGAGTTTCCCGCCTACTACGTTGCTGACGCCTGCAGCCTGTATAAACCGGGCATCGAAACGATTGATGTTGAACACCCCGGCTAGCTCCACACCATTGCTACCAGCTGTGTAGCCGCCTATCAAATTGAGGGATACGTTGTTGACCACCTGTCCACTCATGGAACCATGCGAGCTCAATCCCGGTGTCAATGATATTTGAGCGGGGGTATAGGCAAAGAAGCCTCCGATGTTCATGTCGTTGATGCGTTGTCGCGAACCCAGCAATAGGCGGCCGAAAAAAGTGGAACCGGCAGTTTTGTTGCTTCGGGAAGAGCCATAACCGTACTTCATGCCATTCGGATCCAAATGCACCGGAGGAAGGAACAAGGTGGTGGTGTCGCGATATAATTCCTTGCTCACCGTGAGTGATATTGCTCCTTGTACGCCCTTGAGCCGCAATTTGAAATAGCCTTTGTTGTCGGTGAGCGTACCTGTCAGCAGTCTTTTTTCATAGACACTGGCATCGGCAATAGGATTGCCCGTTTTTTCGTCCAGCACATAGCCATTCACTATATAGGTGCTCTTCTTTTCGTCCAAGGGTTCTGGCAACAGGCGGAGGCGAAAAGGGGCTGGCCGGAGTATCAGGTGTCTTTCTGTTTGTTTGTATTCGTACGACTCATGGAGCAGCTGATCCAGCAAAAGCCTCACAGGCCCCTCAAAACGAATGCTTACCAGGCTATCGGTAGGCAGTACGGGATCGCTGTACGAAAAGTAGAAACCTCCTTGTTTGGCCACGCTGTCCAGTACGGCGGAGAGGGGCTGCTCTCTGGCGTTTATGCTTACAGCCCTGTTCAGGTAATTTGTGGTCTGTGCCCGGACGCAAAAAGTTGCCATGCAACACAAAAGGAAGCATGGCAGGCATATGGGATGTATAGTACGGCTATAAAAAAGGCGCATTATTTCAGGATAAACGTATTTCCTCTCTTCTCTACTGAAACGTTTAGCGTCTGGGCTATCGTATGCAATATGGTGTCCAATTGTTCGCGTTGAAAGGTGGTACTCAGCGGCAGGTTGGCAATGCGTTTGTCGGCAATGACGATTCTGATACCATAGGCTTCGGAGAGCACCTCCACCGCGCGCCAGAGCGGCGTACCGTTCAGCTTGAACTCATTGCTGCGGTAGTAATCATACAAGCTATCCGTGCGTTTTCTCTTGATGAAATCCTTTACCGCCGTTTTTGTACTGGCCGTTTCATCCGCTTGCAAACGGATGACCACATCCAGTTTTCGGAGCTGCACTGCTCCGCTTTCTACGATTACCTCGGTATCGTCGCCCTTTTCCTTGATGTTGAAAGAAGTCCCCAATACTTGTACCTCTATGTCGTTCACCTGGATTTCAAAAGGCCGTTCCATGTCCTTTTGCACCTGAAAGAAAGCTTCCCCCTTCATTTTCACCAAACGTTTTCCTTGCCACAGGCTTTCGGTATAAGCTACTTCCGCATTTTTGTTCAGTGTCACTTCCGTTCCGTCAGGCAATGTTTCTTTTCTCACCTCGCCTTGAGCTTTCCAGGTCAAGGTGGAGAAATAGGGGTGATGCTGTTCTATGAGCCAGGAGTAAGTCCCCCAGGCAGCACCAATACTTAGAAGCAATACGGCTGCTACGGTTCTGAGCCAAGCAAAAGACTTCAGCATCGGCGTACTGGTCGTATGTTGCTCTTTCACAGCATCTCTCTTTGTTTTAAACCGTTCCCAGGCAGCGTCTGCATCAACGCTTTGCTGTTGCGCCAGCACCTTGCTGTTGCACCAGATGGTTTCGAGCTGCTGGAAATGCCTGCGGTTTTCTGTACTCGCCGACAGCCATTTCTCTACCTCTTCCCGCTCTTGTGGGGAAAGCTCTTGCAGGAGGTATTTGGTCAATAACGCATCATTCATCGGCTGAAAAGTTTAAAGATTAAATAAACCAATAGGGGCAGGTAGTCTGCCAGCGCCACCCTCAGCGTGCGCAGGGCCTTTCCCATTTGGTTTTCTACCGTTTTGATGGAAAGTCCCAAAATGTCGGCTATTTCCTGGTATTTCAGTTCCTCGAAACGGCTCATCTCAAAGATGATTCTACATTTTTCCGGCAGCTTGTTTATGGCCTCTTGCAGGTTGCTTTGCAATTCGGAGAGCTGTATCCGCGAGCTGGCCGGTTCGCTGTGGTTGTCGCTGCTGTGGACAACGTGCATCTGGTGCTTTTGGCGTACTTGCTGATGTCGAAGTTGGCTCAAACAATCGTTGTGCACCATGCTATAGAGATAGGAGCGGATGGAGCTATGGATTTTTAGGCTGTTCCGCTTCTCCCAGATTTTTAGGAACACCCCCTGCACGATTTCTTCGGCGGCTTCCTTGTCTTTCAGGAGCGAGCAGGCATAGGCGTGCAAATTGCCAAAGTGCAATTTGAAAAGGTTTTCGAAAACAGCATCGTTGCCATTTGCCAGTGCGTCAATTATTTGCGTATCGCTCAATATGCGCTCTTTTAGTAATTCCACAAACTTATATAAATTCTTTTTATAGTCTTTAAAAATAGCCTCATCTGTCCCTTGGTCATTTTTTATATAGATTCCGTTATTTCCGTTTTAAAGCTATGACGCCAAGGTGTGGATGTACCCCTATTCGGGTAATAAAGAAAAAATCGATTTTTTCTTTTATCTTAATAGTTATGGCTAATGACTTTGTCTGGACTTCAAAGGAGTACTGTGATCTGCATGACCATTCCTGCTTTGACTATACTATGGATAACGATTTCTTTAGGGAAAACCGAATATTTGCTATCTTTGAGTAGTTGCTATCGACCTGTTGGCTCGCATATGTTATGGTGAAGATATAGACGAATCTATTTCTGCGAGCGCTTGTTGGAAGCAGAGCAGGAAGGTCAAGTATTTCAACAGGTTAATTGGAAACAAGTAATTAAGTATGATTTTTGAAGTGAGTAATCATTATGGCATATACCAAGAAATATATTGTTGAACGTTTGAGGGAATTGAAACCTTTGTTGCAAAAGAAATACCCTATTAGCGAAATGGGGTTATTTGGGTCTTATGCGCGTGGGGACAATACCGAAACCAGCGATATTGACATTATGGTCGATTTCGATGGGACTATTGGCATGGGCTTCTTCCGATTGGCCAATGAACTCGAAGATGAGTTTAACACCAAGGTAGACTTGGTTTCCAGAAAAGGGATTAAACCACATTATCTGCCGTATATCGAAGAGAATCTAATTCGCATATGAGAGAACGCGATATACGTCTTTGGCTGGTTGATATTGATGATGCGATTAAGAATATCTTAGAATTTACCCGAGAAGTCGATGATGATACATTTGGAAGCAGTTTGAAGGTAAAACACGCGGTTTTGCACAATTTTGCAGTTATCGGCGAAGCAGTTTCCAAATTGTCCGATGCATTTAAGGCTGCTCATACCGAAATTGCCTGGAGGGAAATAAAGGGGTTCCGAAACTATGTCGTTCATGAATATTTTGGGCTAGATGACGGGATTATCTGGGAAATTATTCAAAACGATTTGCCGCAACTCCAAAGGGATATCAATCGAATATTGGAGGCTGAAAACAAAAAGGGTAAAAAACTGTAACTGGAAAAAGTGAGGGAAGGCCATGCACGATACGAATGATTTGCCCATGTCGGAATGTTTGGTTAATTTGAGATATGTACATCAGAGACGCCATATTGCCGAGGCAAGAATATTTTGTTACATTGTGCGACAAGCATAATGTACAGAAACTCTATGCATTTGGTTCTTCCTTGACTGATGCCTTTGATGCCGCCGAAAGCGACGTCGATTTAATGGTGGAAATCAACGAGCGCGATCCCATAAAAAAAGGAGGGCTACTGTTGGATTTCTATACATCTATGGAAGGATTCTTCAACAGGAAAGTGGATATGCTGACCGATCAACCATTGAAAAACCCTTATCTCAGGCAGGAAATAGAAAACAGCAAGATGCTGATATACGATGGAGAAAGGAAAGAAGTACTTATCTGACGTATTAGCGGCCATTGAACTGATAGACGTTTTTTTGTTGCCCATTACTAACTTTCAATCCTATCAATGTGTTTTGAAAACCAATAGTGCTGTCGAGCGACAACTCGGAATCATAGGTGAAGCGATCAATAAATACCGCAAACTGGTTGATTAACCATCCTTAAAGCACGATAAACAAATCATAGCATTTCGAAATCTATTGGTACATGCCTACGACAGTGTCGATGATACTATTGTTTGGGCTGTGATAAAAACACATTTGCATGAGGAAGTGAGATTTGTCCTCGAACAAGACTAAAGAGGGCATAAATCAGTCACTAAAGTAGATAGTCATTTAACACCAAGGTATATGTAGTGTCCAGAAATGGTTTTTGGGACTTTCGTTATAGGTCCACATGCACAGGCGTAAAGAAAATCTGAAATTGACCGGCTAGATGTAGGCGATGGCAGCCATGATTTTTATTTATAACATGTAAAAATTAAATAAAATTTGATGTTTTTTTCATTTTTCTTGCTATTATGGGCCTACTCTTTGCCAAAAGATGGCACGAAGAAAGGTTTTTCCCCAAACAAAAACCTTCTTCTTTTTTTAACGTAAAATAAAGATACATGATTAAAATTCAGCATGCAATCCAACTTGATTTAGAAGAAGTGAATAGCCCTAACTACCATCCGGAGCACATCTCCCCGGGTATCGTACACATAGGGGTGGGCAATTTCCATAGGGCGCATCAAGCTTATTATGCCGATAAGTTCTTGAACGAGTCTGAGGACAATCAATGGGGAATTGTGGGCCTGAGTATCACCGGTTCCGGCGCGAAGATGTCGGAAAAAATGGAAAAGCAGAATTACCTCTATACCCTTACCGAATACGATGCCGATGGGAGTAGTGAGGTGCACATACTTGGCGCTATCATTGACTATATTGCTGGTAAGGACGAGCCGGAAAAGGCTTTCGAACAGTTGGCAGACCCCGCCATTAAGATCGTATCGCTCACCATCACTGAGGGCAGGTACCTGCTTAACAAGGACGGTGAGCTGCCCTTGGATGATAGCGGCGTACAGCATGACCTGCAACACCCCAAGGAGCCGACGACGGCCTTTGGCTACATCGTGGAAGCATTGGATAGGCGCCGGAAAAATGGCGCAGGGCCTTTCACGGTACTGTCCTGCGACAACTTGCAGCACAATGGGGATGTGACTCGCAAGGTAGTACTGAGCTTTGCAAAGGCCAGAAATGAAGAACTATATGAGTGGATAAAGGAAAATGTCACCTTCCCTAATTCTATGGTCGACCGGATTACGCCATCCATAGACAAGGAAGACCAAAAGAAGCTGAACAAGGAAAGTGGTATCGAAGATGTTATCCCGGTCTACACCGAAAAGTTTACCCAATGGGTCATTGAGGATAAGTTTTGCGCCGGTAGGCCCCAGTGGGAACTGGCGGGTGTTACCTTTACGGACGATGTGAGCCTATACGAAACATTGAAGCTCCGCTTTTTGAACGCGGCGCACAGTATGCTGGCCTATCCGGCTTTTTTGGTGGGCTATCGTCAGGTAGATGAGGCGATCCAAGATGCCCACCTGAAAAAATACATCGAGGACTTCATGAACAAGGACGTAAGTCCCATGGTGGAGGTGCCCGAGGAGATGAACCTCAAGAAGTACAAGGAGTCCCTGCTGGAGCGCTTTTCCAATGAGGCGGTGAGCGATCAGCTCGCGCGCCTATGCTATGCCGGCGGGGCCAAGATACCCGTATTTATTATTCCCACATTGCTCGATTTGCTACAGGAAAAACGGGATACTTCTCGCATTGCCTTTCTTTTTGCCGCCTATGCGCATTATCTCAAGGAGCAAAAGGACGACAAGGGCGAAGCCTTTGTCCCCGACGCACCTACATTAAGTGAGGAAGATCGGGATATGATATTGAAAGGAGACAGCAAGGCCATTTTTGAAGTAAGCCCATTCAAGGAGTTCCATTTGGAACAGTATCTCGATTTGGTGGCGCAATATGAGGCTTACAGGGAAAGGATTTCCAAGGAAGGAACATTGGCGGTACTGAAAAGTCTGTAGGAAGGAATAGTATCAAGACTAGCGGTTGAGGCTAAGATATGATGTATGGACAATAAGCCGATAGCGCTATAAAGCATGCCCAGCTATCCATAAAAGGATGCTGGGCATGCTTGTTTTATAAGGCTTATCACAAAAACTAGTGTCTCTAAACGAACACTATTATATAGTAACCCGTCCGCCCGTGACGGGTATAGTAGCTCCGGCAATGTAACTAGCATCTTCGGATGCGAGGAAGACATAGATGGGCGATACCTCAATGGGTTGTCCTGGTCTTTTCATGGGCGTATTGTCGCCAAATTCCTTATAGTTAGGCATGGTAGAAGGAATGAGCGGTGTCCATATGGGTCCGGGTGCCACAGCGTTCACCCGTATTCCCTTTCCGTTTTGCAGGAGCGACTGTGCCAGATTGGACGTAAAGTTCTGGATGGCTCCTTTGGTGGAGGCATAGTCCAACAAGAGCGGCGTAGGGTCGTATGCGTTCACGGACGTGGTATTGATGATACTGCTACCGGGGGGCATGTGTGGAATGGCCGCCTTGGACAGGTAGAACATGCTGTGTATATTGGTGGCGTAGGTATGGTCCCACTGGTCGTTACTGATATCTTCGATGCCCTCTTGGGCCATTTGGTATGCCGCATTGTTTACCAATAGATCAATATGTCCCAGACCATCCACGGCCGTAGCCACCAGTTTTTGGCAGTTTTCTGCCTTGCTGAGGTCTCCCTTGAAGAGAATGGCCTTTCGGCCGGCCTCTTCTACCCACCGTGCCGTGTCGCGGGCATCTTCGTCTTCCTTGTCCGAGAGATAGGCAATCACCACGTCTGCCCCCTCGCGGGCAAAGGCTATGGCCACGGCCTTGCCAATGCCCGAGTCCGCACCGGTTACAACCGCCTTGCGCCCCTTGAGTTTGTCCGTGCCCCTGTACGATTCCTCGCCGTGATCGGCCTTGGGGTATAGGTCCTTTTCCTCGCCGGGAACGGGTATTTCCTGTTGCTTTTCAAAGGGAGGCGCAGGGTACTTTGTCGTCGGATCCTGTAGCTTCACTGTTTCCGTTTCTTCCAATAAGTTGTTCATAAGTAGATGTATTTGTAGATAGATAATAGAACAACAAAGGGATACAAAATTGGTTTAATCATTTGTCAAATAAGGGCTAAAGTGGCTATCTTGTGCTACAGTATGGGAAAAATAGATTATAATAATAGGCGATTCAGGACCATAAGTAATTCGGATAATGGGGAAACATCATCGGAAACGGTGTTCTTGTACCAGCAGGAGGGAAATATCCTAACGGCCAATTATACTGGAGGAAAAATATTGAGGGGGCACCTTATCGGTCTGGTAGATACGCAGGGTCATATTGACATGCGCTACCATCAGGTGAATACCAAAGGTGAATTGATGACTGGTATTTGCCGTTCCATACCAGAGATGTTGCAGAACGGCAAGATACGTCTCCACGAAACGTGGCAATGGACATCGGGCAATCGGTCTGAAGGAGAATCCGTGCTGGAAGAGCTCTGAGCAACGAATGAGAAGCTTATTCTAAGCGTTTGTTTAATATGCCCAAAGCATCGTTCATGATTTGCTCGTGGTCGAACGCAAGAGAGGGTATCTCGTCAAGTTCAAACCATTGCACGGCACTAGCATCGTCAGCGGCCTTTGGCAATAAATTCTCTTTATAAACAAAGCCGACATACGCCATAGATACCGTCCTTCCGCGAGGATCTCTATCAATGGCATCATATAGACCTAGCCGCTCCAGTTTTATGTTGCTTAATCCTGTTTCTTCCTGCAATTCCCTGTGCGCGGTATCGTCTATCCGTTCATCCATGTCCATGAACCCACCGGGAAAGGCCCAACAGTTTTCAAAGGGTTCGTGCTTCCTCTTTATCAATAATACGGCAATGTTTTCTTGTTCATCTATGGAAAACAAGACAATATCTGCCGTGAGGGCAGGGCGGGGGTAAGGATAAGTGTAAGACATTGACAAGCTGTTTTGTTATTTGTTTCAAAAATACTGGGTATTTACAAAAAGCAGGAGATAGTCGGCGTTTTTTTCCGGTGTTCTCTTAAATTTGGGATTTAAGGCCATGTAGGTCTAATTCCCAAGTGGATAAATCGATAGTGCTATTGTGAAGTATCCTCGCCGAAAGCAGGTTAAACAGAAAAAATGAGAAATGGGTTCTACTTATAGAAGGAGAAAACGACCACAAGGCTTGAAAGGTTAAAGCGGGCAAAGAAAAAAAAAGATAGCGATGAAGAACTTTAATGACCTTACAAAACAGAAATGGTTCTGGCCTGTGGTGGTTATCATTTCACTGGTGCTTATATATCGGATAGGTTATGGCGTGGGCCAACTATTAGGCTATTTGTTCAAATAACAAGTTACCTGGTAATTTATGAAATTATGTGTGGTTTATCCAATTGCGAAAACTGTTGCAGGCATTGTTCCGTAAAATAATCCAGCGCAGGATGTATGGCCTCCCTGAGATGAGCCAGTACGAGTTCTGTGGATAGGGAACTGCCTTGCGGAAGCGCCTGCATGTTGATGGGCAGATGAGGGTACTGACTAGCGACAGACTGGGGAACCAGGGCAACCCCCAGGCCTGAAGCTACCAGCTGAAAGATAGAATACATGTTGTTGCACTCGTGCCTCACACTGGGTGAAAAGCCTAGCCTATGGCAACAGGCCACAAAGCTGTTGTGGTAGTCCGGTGCGTAAGTGGCGTTGTAGGAGATGAAGATGGCCTCGGAAAGAGAAGCATCTAGGCCCAAGTCTGCGCCTGCCGGTGAAATCAGTACAAAACCATCCTGCATAAGGCTAGTCATTTGGAGCTTGGGCGACGATATGGGAGCCCGGATGATACCGATGTCCAGTTTGCCACTTTCCAATGCCTGGACCTGTTTGATGCTGGGCACCTCGTACAGGCGTGTTTTTAATAGGGGAAAGCGGAGGCTGAGGTTTTTGACCATGCCGGCCAAGGCCTCCTTCGGTACGGAGCTGATATAACCTATCCTGAAGTTGCCAGAGACCGTTTCTTTCAGTTGCCCGACTTCTTGTTTGCTTCGCTCCAAATCGTTCAGTATGGATTGTGTCCGGGAATAGAAGAGCTTGCCTGCCTCTGTAAGCTTCACGCGCTTGTTATTTCGCTCGAAAAGGGACACCCCTAGCTCTCTTTCCAGCTCCTTGATCTGTCTGGAGAGTGGCGGCTGTGATATATAAAGGGCCTTGGCCGCGCGACCAAAGTGCAAATGCGCTGCCACTTGATGAAAGTATAGGATGTGTCGCAATTCCATGATACTACAAAGGTATCAATAAATGCTTAAAATGATATTTTTAAGGTATTATTGCGTTAGGTATGTTTGCCGTGATCATACGCAAAATAATATGAAGACATGGAATGAAAAATCCTCTACCGAGGAAATAAGACGTCGCTTTGACGCTGATGTGGAACGCTTTTCAAATCTGGAAACAGGGCAGCAAAGTACCGTAGATGCACCCCTGCACCTGCAGCTGATCGTTGACGCTATCGCATGCCTACATCCGCAAGGGGGTCATGTCCTGGATATAGGCTGTGGCGCGGGGAACTATACACTCAAGTTGTTGGAAAAAATGGTGCCGGCTTCTTGCACGCTCGTAGACCTGAGTGCTCCTATGTTGGAAAGGGCTGCAGAGCGGGTTGGAAAGGTCTTTTTGGGCGCAGTAAAAACCGTACACGGCGATATTCGAGAAGTTCTATTGCCCGAAGGCCGTTACGATACGATCATGGCGGCGGCGGTGTTGCATCATTTAAGAGGTGATAACGACTGGGACGCGGTTTTTGGGAAGCTTTTCCGCCTGCTGAAACCGGGCGGCAGCCTATGGATATCGGATCTGATTTGCCAGGAACAAAAAGCCGTTCAGGACATGATGTTCAATGGGCATTACGGTAATTACTTGGCCGCATTGAAGGATAGCAGCTATAAAGAGGCGGTTTTTGCGTATATCGATAAGGAGGACTCCCCCCGTTCGTTGAACTTTCAGCTTCGGCTATTGGAAAAAGTGGGTTTCAGCTCCGTGGAAATATTGCATAAGCACCTTTGCTTCGCTTCTTTCGGAGGTATAAAATAGGGGGATAGAAAAAGGGTGCTTTCCGTGAGGTGCGAGAGGTCTACGGCATGTTTCTTGAAAATGAACTTGAGGAGAAAGATAAGTACCAGAATGCCCATGCTGATGATACCCAAACCGAGCATGGGCGTAATAAAGCCGACTTTCAGCGTTATGATCACAATGCCCAGGTAGCCACATAATACCGTCAGGCAGATAGCCAATAGGATGAGCAGCAGGTAGGTGACGACAAAGAGGACAATGTAAAAAATAGCTTTCAGGGCCATTTTCCTAAAGTTAGGAGACACGGTGATGGTTTGGGTTGACATATCTTGCTTTAAGAAGGATAAAAACAATGCTTACTGGCCTTAAAAATAAAAATAGATTTTTTAATAGCAAATGTGAAATAGATTATGACCGAAACAAAAACAAAGGAATAATTACGGGTCAGCCCTGTTGATAAAAGCGCTTTGTAGGAAAAGTACTTGCAGACATCAATTCTTTTATTTTACTTTGTGTCTCAAAGTTCTTTTCGGTATGCAAGAAAAAGATGTTTATGCAGAGTTGACCAGTATCAGAAACCTGATGGAGCGTTCTGCCAAGTTTATTTCCCTACATGGGCTTTCGGGTGTTCTGGCGGGCATTTACGCCCTTGCTGGTGCCTATATAGGTTACCGTATCGTCTATCAAGCAGGGACAGGCATGGTCTATCGTGACTATTATATAAGCGATGGTGGGATTATTCTCAAATTAGCCATGGTGGCATTGGCGGTATTGATGGCGTCTATTGCTACGGGTGTATTGTTTAGTATACGTAAGGCGCGTTTAAATGGGCAGCAAATTTGGAACCCCGCAAGCAAGGGAATGTTGGTCCATGCGGGTATACCCTTGGTCACGGGAGGTTTGCTTATCCTTATTCTTTTGGTACGGGGACATTTTGGTATCATTGCTCCGGCATGTTTGGTGTTTTATGGCTTGGCCTTGGTCTCAGCCAGCTACTACACATTCCAGGATGTAAGGCGACTTGGCCTTTGCGAAATCGCGCTGGGCTTGGGTGCAGCCCTTCTCCCGGGATATGGGTTGTTGTTCTGGGCGGCAGGCTTTGGAGTCTTGCATATTCTATATGGACTGATCATGTATTACAAATACGATAATAGGAAATAGTGTTAGAACAGTTTGACAAAGCCTTTGAAAGCCGTATACGTCTGCATATCATGAGCGTATTGGTAGCGAATGAAAGTTTCGACTTCAGTTCGCTCAAGGATCTCTTGGATGTGACCGATGGCAATCTGGCTTCGCACTTGAAGGCACTGGAAAAGGAAGAATATATCTCAGTAAGCAAGAGCTTCGTTGGGCGTAAGCCCAATACTCGCTATACGGCTACAAAAAGAGGGAGGGAAGCATTCTCCAATCACCTTGAAGCATTGGAAAAGCTGATTAAGCAGCAAAAATAATTTTTTTATACTTATACTTTGAAATACAAAGTACTTTTAAATAATAAAATGGAAAATCAAGTAGAACGTAACGGCCGCGCAAATTGGTTCAAGGAATCGATTTTGGCCAAATTGTTAATGATAGGAACGTTGAGCCTGCTTTTACTCATACCGTCTTCCTGGGTAAAGGATCTTGTCATTGAGCGGCAAGGAAGGCAGGAAGAGGTGATGGAAGAGATTGGACAGAGCTGGTCAGGAAAACAAAAACTCAGCGGGCCCCTATTGGTCTTACCTTACAAGGAATGGAGACCTAGCAAGAACGAGAAAGGAGATACGATTATAAAAGAATACGTTCAACAGCTCTTTTTGTTGCCGGAACAATTGAATATCAAGGCAAAGACCGATCCTCAGATATTGCATAGAGGTATTTTTGATGCGGTGGTCTATCATGCAGCTATCCGGTTGGAAGGAACATTCGGTGAACTTGATATTAAAAAGGCGGATATCTCTCCCGATCAGATAATGTGGGAAAAAGCCCAGATAGTAATCGGTATAGGTGATCTGAAAGGCATTGGTGAGGTGCCAAAAATAAACCTGGGCGATAAGGTATTGCCTTTGGAGCCCGACTTTTCTTCGTTTAATCTTTTTCAAAATAACCTAACCTGTGTCGTCGATCTAAGTAGTACCAAATCTACTACCCAGGCATTCAACCTGGATCTACAAATAAGGGGAAGCGAGTCACTCGCTTTCATGCCTTTGGGAAAGGAAACAAAAATTGACATAAACGGTAATTGGCCCAATCCCAGCTTTTCCGGAACCTATCTTCCAGAGAGCCGTCAGGTCTCCGATTCCAGTTTCGTTTCAAAATGGCATGTTTCACATTTCAATAGACCTTTTCCGCAACAATGGTCAACACAAGCGAAGCTGCAAATGGAGTCCTTGAGCAATGATTATTCCTGTGGGGTGAATTTCCTGCTTCCGGTAGATCAATATCAGAAGACCATGCGGTCTGCGAAGTACGCTATGCTGATTATCATGCTCACCTTCGTATCATTGTTCTTTACGGAACTTATTATGAAAAGGACGGTTCATATCATCCAGTATGTCCTAATAGGATTGGCTATGATAATTTACTATAGTCTTTTGCTGTCTTTAGCGGAGCAGGTAGGATTCTCTTGGGCCTATTTTATCGCATCGGTAGCCACTATACTGCTTATTAGTTCTTTTGTCCTTGCCTTGTTGAAGAACAGGAGAGCAGCGGCAATCTTAACTGGGGTTCTTACCGTCTTTTATATATTTGTTTACGTCATTATACAATTGCAGGAAATAGCACTTTTGGCAGGTAGTATTGGTTTGTTTGTCGTGGTAGCCCTCCTGATGTACGCTTCTTCGAAGATAAACTGGGATAGCCGTCAGAAACCAATAACTCCATAGACAGATGATTTTTATATTCCGCTTTCAAAAGAACTATTTTTTGCTCATGCTCCTCCTGTTCGTCACGGAGATAGTGATTGCGCTCTATGTGCACGATACCATTATTAGGCCCTATATCGGCGATCTGTTGGTAGTCATTTTATTATACTGCGCAGTGAGAGGCCTTGTGTCTGTTTCCATCATCAAAACGGCTATTTTTGTCCTGCTGTTTGCTTACGTGGTAGAGATCAGTCAGTATTATCACTTGATAGATTACCTCGGATGGAGCGGTTCCGCCTTGGCCAGGACGGTGATGGGTATTGGCTTTAGTTGGATTGACATGGTGGCTTATACGGGAGGTATAGTTATTGTCTTGTTTGTGGAACGGATTTTTGCAAGACGGACAAAAAACGAAAGAGCGGCTGTTGCTTGATGCAGCCGCTCTTTTGCTAAGTCAATAGATGTTTGTCTAACTAATAAGGATTATCCACACTAGTTACACGGATCAATTTGGCATTTACAAACTCGTATATACCTGCGGGGGATTGTTCCCTTCCGTAACCAGATTTTTTTGTACCACCAAATGGCAGTTCAGGAGTAATACCGGTCAAGTGATTGATGTACACCATACCAGTATCTATCTGGCGAGCCACGTTAATTGCCCTTTCCTCATTGGAGCTAAATATGGATCCACCTAGACCGAATGATGTATCGTTGGCCAATTCAATAGCTTCGTTTTCGTCTTTTACGACATAGAACATAAATACAGGACCAAATATTTCGTCACTATAAGCAGAATTTCCTTTCTTGATGCCCGTGAGCAAGGTGGGTTCTACAAATGCGCCGGGTCTGTCCACACGATGTCCGCCAAAGACGAGCTGGGCACCTTCCTCTACGGCCTTTTCTATTTGCTTTACTACATCTTGAGCGGCTTTTTCTGAACTCAATGGAGCTACATCTGTTTCTGCTTCCAGCGGATTCCCTACTTTTAAGGTGGGGAATATCGCTTTCACCTTTTCCAAGAATTCGTCTGCTATGCTTTCTTCCACGATGATTCTCTTATTAGAGGTACACACCTGTCCGGCATTCCACATCCTGCTGTAAACGGCTGCCTTTACGGCATCATCAATATTGGCATCGTTCAAAACGATGAACGCGTCACTACCGCCAAGCTCGAGCGTAGATTTCTTGATGTTCTTTCCGGCAGCCGAGGCTATGCTGGCACCAGCAGGCTCGCTACCAGTTAGGGATACCGCTTTGATGCGTTCATCCGAAACAATATCTTCTACTTGAGAGCCGGGCAAGAAAAGGTTTTGATACACTCCTTTAGGAGCCCCAGCTTCCAAAAAGATTTCTTCCATGATAGCGGCACATTGTGGTACGATAGAAGCATGTTTAAGCACTACGGTATTGCCCGCCATGATGTTGGGTGCGGCAGAACGCGTAATTTGATAGAAAGGGAAATTCCATGGTTGTACACTTAAGAGTACACCGAGTGGTTCATAGCTTAAGAAAGCCTTGCCAATTGGGGTTTCCAGTGGGGCATCGGCCAAGAATTTTTCCCCATTGTCTGCATAGTAGTCGAAGATATTGGCGCTCAGCTCCACTTCGGCGATGCTTTCGCTCAGGCGCTTTCCCATTTCTTGGGTAGCCAACTTACCAAGATCTTCTTTCCGCTCGCGCAGGATGCCAGCTACTTTGTGCAACAGGGATGCTCGCTGTGCGAATGGCGTACGTCTCCATGTTTTGAAGGCCTCATCGGCCAAGCCAATACGTTGGTCAATTTCTTCCTTGCTCATCACCTCATATTCTTTATTGAGGCTATTGTCAAATGGATTTATTGATTTGATGGTTGATTTTTTTGATTCTAAAACAGCACTTTCCATTGTATATAATTTTTATTAAATGAAACCTTAAATGATTGTCTGTATAGTTTTAATCAAAAGTGATTCCAAAAACTGCATGAATTGTCATAATAATGGAATGTTAAATTTAATATCAAAAAAAGCCTGAAGAAATATGATCTATCTTTATAGGTAGGCTCTCGGAATTGATTTACATTTGGGAATTGCAATTAGTAATTTAGACATCTATGAACAAAAATAAATTTATCAAAGAGCTTGCCCTAACTATTCCACTTGCCATTTTTGCAATAAGTTGTACAAGTTCATCTTCAAAGTGTATTTATTCAAGCGTAGTCATCAAAGCGATGATTAACGACAGGACCATTGATGAAAAACAAGTTCGTGGTTGTTTCATTGTTCATGAAACGGAGGACAATATCGTAGAGATTAGTCTTAGGGATAGCAGTGAAACGTTCAGCATGCATTATGTCAAGCCAAAAGATTCCATTTCTGGTAATCCGTATATCCCGCATCTTGATGTAAAGACGAATGGATCGATAAGTGCATGGACCCAGGATAAGGGACATGTTATTTATTATCAGGAGAAAGACAAATCATTGGCTTTTTCGTTCAGCGATGATACAACAAAGGATAATCGTGTGTCAGGTATTCTAGTTTTTCAACAGTAAGACACGGGTTCAAGAAATTTCTTTATTTTTTCCATCAGGTAATCAATGTGTTAGGTTTTTTTGTAAAAAAAGGGGTGTTTTGGATTTGGAAAGGGGGATATAGTTTCTACCTTTGCACTCCGCAAACGAGGGGATGCGGTAGTTTTTTGAGGTCTTGAGGGGTGTTTTTTTGGAGTGCGGGGGGCATTGAGGGGGTTTGAAAAAAAAGCGAGAAAACATTTGGAAAGACGGTGCGGGGTTCTTACCTTTGCAGCCCCGAAAGGGGGAAAGGATACTAGGGGCCGGCGCCCCTGAGATCTGCCAGGCCGAAGCGCGAAGCGGGTGCAATGAGGTTCTTTGAAAATACAGGTTGGAATAGACAGAGCAGCGGTACCCGGGAGGGCCGTCGGGGCGTCCACGGGCGTCTTGCGGTCCTCCGGGTGCCCGGAAGATACAATTAATAGAAGACACAATTACAATGGAGAGTTTGATCCTGGCTCAGGATGAACGCTAGCGGCAGGCCTAATACATGCAAGTCGGACGGGATCCAGTAGCTTGCTACTGGTGAGAGTGGCGGACGGGTGCGTAACGCGTGAGCAACCTGCCCACGTCAGGGGGATAGCCCCTCGAAAGAGGGATTAA
>NZ_ATZA01000058.1 GCF_000427965.1 Olivibacter sitiensis DSM 17696
TCTTTTCGGACAAAAGCACCTCTTACGTCGACATCTCCGAGCTGGTTGAATTGCACGTCACCGAGAAATCGGACGCCAAAACCACCAAGGAAACGCTCAAATGGGTACATATCGCTATCAGCAATGCAAAACGGACATTGCTGGGCAACTACCATAAAATCAAAAGGAAGTACCTCCAGCTCTACCTCAACGAGTTCATTTATAAGCTCAATAGACGGTATTTCGGAGACAAACTGTTTGACAGAATGGTCATTGCAAATATAACAGGTGCGTAAACGGAGAATCAGTAACCCTTTAAAGCAATAATATGAAAAAGTATATCTATACCGTGATGCTTGTTTTAATTGGTATTACGGCTGCACAGGCGCAACGAATGCTGCCAAAACAGAAAGGATTGGAAATAAGTGCGGGTGTAATGTCCGATGATAAAATCGGCAACGATTATTACATCAGCGCAGCAATGACCGTAAACGGTAAAAATGGCAATTATCAGCTTTGGGCGTTTGAATATACCCACCAATACCACGATTACAAAGACCTGCGCATCCCGCAGGAAACCTATTCCGCAGAGGGAGGTTACAGCTTCTTTTTATTGGGCGATGCCCGGAAAAATATCACGCTGAATTTCGCCGTAACGGGTGTGGTCGGTTACGAAACCATCAACCGGGGCGAAACAATGTTGTACGACGGGGCGAAGATATTGAGTGGGGATAATTTCATTTACGGCGCAGGCGGTCGCCTCACTTTTGAAACGTACCTATCCGACCGTTTTGTGCTTGTCCTGCAAGGGCGTACAAAAATGCTTTGGGGTACAGATTTACAACAGTTCCGACCGTCGGCAGGTGTGGGATTAAGGTTTAACTTTTAAAACGTAAAAACGATGATAGCAATATTCAATAAATTCAGAACGGGGCTACTGCCACTATATGTATTCCTGACAATCCTCACAGCTTCGGTTACGTTGGTATCTTGCAGCAAAGATGATGAACTCGAAATACAGAACGATTTTCCTTTCGAGGTAAATGTAATGCCAGTGCCTAAAGATGTTGTCAACGGGCAGACGGTAGAAATACGCATTACCATTCAGCGTACTGGCAATTACAGCAATACGCAGTATTTCCTGCGCTACTTTCAGTTTGATGGGCAAGGCACATTGCGGTACTATGATGAACCGCCGTACCTGCCCAATGACCTGTACCAGTTGCCTACGGAGCAGTTCCGCCTGTACTACACTTCAACGTCTGCCGTATCGCAGTCCTTTGTTGTTTGGATTTCGGACAGCTTTGGAAATGAAAAGCAAATAAGTTTTCAGTTCAACAACGCTGATTAAGCAACATTTTATAAATTGCAACAAACGCTGAATAACTTATTATTTCCATAAACAACGAAAGCGGCTTATCTCAATGGTAAGCCGCTTTCTATTTACAGCGTATTGGCTACGTGCATTTTACTGGCTCATCAATATTTCTTAAATTTATACTGTGAAATTCAAAATGTGAGGATATGGTTTCATCATTGGTTATAGGAATAATTTTTTTGGTTGCAGGCTTGGCACTTCGTTATTGGATTAACAGAAGAAAGTTTTACAGGCGCAGCCCTATGGGAGCAGAGGGCTTTTCCTCTTATGAAAGTTCGGTTTTTATTAAACTGATTGAAAGGGTTGGTAAATGGGTAGCTTATGCGCTGATTATAATTGGGCTGTTATCGCTATGGGTTTACTCCCGTGAGAAAAAGGAAAAAGCAGCGGTAAATACCGAACAACCTGCCCAACGCAGATAATTATTACACATACAGTTTTAAAGCAAATCGGATAGCCTAAACGTTATCCGATTTTTTATTTGGGGGCAAAAAGTAAACTGCCAAATACTGCCTTTCAAAGCCAAACCCTGCAACATTCCCCAACGCTGCGTTAAGCCTTTATAAATTCGACTTTCACAGCAAAATTGAGCAAATAATGGAAGTTATCGCAATACAAAAATCCGCACTGGATGGAATGAAAAATGAGCTAAAAGCACTTTTGGAATTGACGGAAAATGCCACGCAGAAATACACACCCATTTTTAAGGAAGAGCAATGGCTCGATAACCAGGAAGTATGTTTAATGATGAACATTACCAAAAGGACTTTACAGACCTATAAGGACAAAGGCTTGTTGCCTTATTCCAAGCTGAACCGCAAGAACTATTATAAACGCTCGGATGTACAGGCTTTGCTCGAAGCCGACAGCCGTACAATACTGCCGAAAATGGATTTATTCACGAATGACAATGAGGAAATTATCGCCCACAAGGAAATGATTACACAGCTACGCAGCCGTATTGAAAGCATATTGAAAAATTACCGTCCTGTAATGAACGGAGAAATATACCTGTCGGGCGAAGATGTGTGCAAGCTGCTCCATATCAGCAAGCGGACTTTGCAGCAATACCGTGATGATAATATTTTGCCGTATATACAAATAGGTGGTAAGATTATTTACAAGGAAAGCGATATTCTGACCATACTGGAGCAAAATTATATTTCCCAAAAAACAAGCAGACTGTAATCTTTTTTGTATTATATGCACTCAAAAAGATACGAGTTTAGTATCTTTGCTGTTGAAAATATAGAAAATACTTAAAGTGTTTTTGCTTTAAGTCCCACATTGAAAACTGGTAATTTTTAGACAACGGGACATAATAAGTAAGAACGCTCACGTCAAAAGGCGTGGGCGCTCGCTTATTCGTTGTCGGGCATACCAGTGCCTCAATGTGCGGTAAGTGTAGTTAGCCTACGCTCTTTTTTTTGCGCAGGCTTCCACAACCTAAAACATTAAGGCTATGGAAAGCAATGATATATTTTACCCCGAATTTGACTACCCTGCATCGCATCTGTCAGCATTCTCTCTGTGCATTGATGTTTTTATCATATCTCTAAAAAACGGGGAAATAGTACGTTTTAAACCTAACGAAATAGCACATTTTAAAGAATGGCTTAGGCGTTTTAATGTCAGGGATATTGCGGTTAACGACGGCATATCTCACACGAATAAAACGGCTAATTCATCTAAACCTGCAAACGGATTTTTTAACCTTATCAAAAAGAGGAAATGAGTAAAGAGCAAATAATTAAAATAGCGTTTATTGATGACCACGATTTACTAAGAAAGGGCATCTGTGATTTTATACGGGATGATAATAGTTTTGAAATTGTATTTGATGCAGAAAACGGCAAAGCGGCAATGGAAAAAATGGCGAAAAGCGAAGTTGTTCCCGATGTAATGATTGTTGATGTAAATATGCCCGTAATGAATGGATTTGATACCACTAAAGCATTGGTTGAAAAATACCCGCAGACAAACATCTTGGCGTTCAGCGTAAACGATGAAGTGCAGGATGTAGTGAAAATGCTTAGTTGCGGGGCAAAAGGATATATGCTGAAAGGCGCAGACCCGGAAGAACTCAAAGAAGCCATAAAGGTAATGCACGGCGGTGGTCGTTATTTCAGCGCAGGTGTCTGTGAAATAGCAAAAGAATATTATCGGCAGTTTCCGCAATAATATTGAGATACGCATTTAACTATAATACACCTATGGAAAATGGAAGAAGTAAAAAGCCTCATTGACCGTACCAATAAATTTTACATAGATATGTCGAGAAAGGTACTCACGGAAAAGGAGTACGAAATCGTATATCAAATGTTGGTCAACAAAAAACCGATAATTGAACTGGCAAACGATTATAACCTGACCCGTGAAAGGATTAGGCAGATATACAGGGACGCTTATAACAAAGTAAAATCTATTGCCGAACTCTTTCAAGAGATTGATTATTATAAACAGCATAGGGATAAGTTAAGGGCAGATTGCAGGAATGAGTACAGCGAATTGCGAATGTTGAATGAAGCTGCCAACGCAGAGGTATTGGAAAAGAAATTGATAGACAGTGCTTTCCCTTTTAGTAAAAGACTATTGAATATGTTGGTATCATTAGATATTCATACCATAGGGGATTTAGTTGCTATGCCATTACAGGAATATCAAAATTTTAGAGGCTTCAAAACGGTTTGTAAAAAGGAACTCAAAGCGTTTATCGAATTTAAACATCTTGAAGAGTTATTCGATAGCTATCGTGATTGGAGTAAGAAATTATAAGGGTTCCTGTGAGCGAAAAGAAGTCATTGCCAAAACTAACATTGGGATAACAAATATCCCACGCAATAACGCCGCAACCTGTTTGATAAAATGTGGGAAATGGAATTGGGGAGGGTACATTTTGGCAAAGGGGATTGTTCCGCTTTGATGCAAAAAGACAGTCCCGACCATCGGGAGGATCTGTCTTTTTGCCGCCCAACTTTTTAAGTCAGGCGGCTGTTATTAGTTAATCGTTTTTAAATACTCGTCGTAACGTTCCGTTATATCCTTACCTTTTCTGAAAGTGTCCTTTGTATAGCTGTAATGCTCCTCAAAAAACTTTACTTCTTTGGTGGTAAGGTCTATTAAATAACGGTAGTCTGCGTTTATCCGCCTTTCATCCATTGTGCAATGCTCATTAAGCATTTCGAGTTCCCGCTCGCTGTTATCAAGGGATAACAAGGGTAAAAAAAGCCTTTCAACGATATAGCCCTGTTCAGGTGCGCTACTGCTGTCCGCAACGCAAATCAGGGATTTGCCGTTGCTTAATTTAATATGAAGATTTGAACGTGTCATAGTTGTGAAATTTGATTAAGCAATTAACTGGGTCAATAAAAATTCTTCCGTCCAAAATTCCTCGCTCGTGTGCTTGCCGTATGCTGTATAGTAGCCTGTACCGTTTGCCCGCAATACAAGCCTGTAACAGTCCAGTCGGTTTTCAGGTACGGTAAACGTTTCCTGCTCCTGTTCGGTAAGCTCCACAAATACCCATTCTTTGCCGTTAAGCAGTTCTTCAATGTTCGGGTTATCGTGTTCGCCTGTCCTGTAAAAATCTACCGCAGTATCATAGTAGTTCATTGAGCAGAAATAAGAATTGCCCTCTAACGGCTTAACCAGTGCAAGCCGTTTTGCCTGTTCTTGTTTCCATTCTTCGGATAGGTTGATAATTGCAAACTCGCAATTATCCCACTCGCTATTGGTGTTGGCTTTAACCAAAATATGTGCTGTTGTTTTATCTGATAGTTTCATTGTCTTAAATTTTAATGATGTTTAACTGATTTTCGATTTTGCGCTCTAACAAGGTTTCGAGTATTTCCCATTCGCTGTCATACTCCTTGCCCTCAAAATGGTAGGTGTCTGTTTCCTCTTCTAATTCGTAGCTATCAAAGTCTTGGCTATCTAAGCAGGTATCTGTTAGTGTACCGTTTTCAAATGTTGCCTTACCATACACTAAGCAACCCAATTCCTCATACTCGTGGGTAAAGTTCACTTTAAAATGTTCGGCTATTTGTTTAACGGCTTCCGTATTTGACGACCATTTTGTTTCGTACTGGAATACACCCCCGCATTCATTGTCCTGACTGATGCCGAAGAAATAATCTCCGTTCGTGTCCTGTACAAATTCGGGCAGTTGCCCGCAATTTTCTTTTTGCTCTCTTTCAGCCATTGTTTTAAATAGCTGTGTTATCTGTTCGATTGCTTCTTCTGCTCCCTCAAAAACAATCGTATTGTTGCACCAGTTAGCCATAATTATTTATCGTTTAAGGTTATCTGTAAAAATTTGTCGCTCCCGAAAAGCAGGTGTATAGCCAGTTTTAATTGCGGATTGCATTGCTCTTTGTCTGTGTACTCAATAAGGCAGTGGATAGCGAATATTGAATTGTGTCCGTCGAAAAAATGGTCTGTAAACCAGTTCGGGCGTTTCCAAAGTGGTTCGTTTTTGTCTATCCCTTTTTGCGCATTCTGCACAAGCCTGTACCAAAATTCGGCAGTAAAAAATCCTTTTTGATACCATCCCTCACGAAAGGCGGTTTCATTTCGGAGAAAGTAGTCGCATTGCTTTTTTATTGCGTTTTGCAGGTTCTCCAGTTCTTCGGGAAACATCTTGCACAGCAAGCCTGCTTTGTCCAGATTATCCATTTTATGTAATGCTTTCATATCTTTTGTTTTTAATAGGCGACCACCTTTGCAGGCAGTCGCCTTTGATGATTAATTGAAGTTGAAAATCTCTGCGCCTGAATAGGCAAAGTCCGTACACAGTTCAAAGGCTTTTTGGGTCTTTAGCTGTGCTGTACCGCCCATTACGATGGATTGTAGTTTGGCTTCGCCATCCCTGTAATTGCGTACATTCTGAAAGTAGCCCGTAACGGCATTGTAAGCCCCGAATAATGTACCTTTGGTAGTTACCATTTGTTGGGTATCGCTTATCATAGCGTATTCAAAGGCATCATTTACGGTGTTTTTGAACACGGTGGAAACTTCGTCTTCCGCACCTTTTTTGAGCAGGTTAAGCGTTTCCTTGTTCGGGCATAGTGCCAACTGGATTAGCTTTTTTACTTCTCGGTCTGTTACCCTTACTTTAGCCCAGTCGTTAAAAATGTTCTCTAACTGGTTGCTTAGGGTGTTGGCAAGCCCCATAACCTTATGAGCGTTTTCAAGGCGTTTTTTTGCTCCTGACGTGTGTTTGATACGCACTACGTTGGTCATACTCCGCAATGATGCGTTCAGGGTGTTTTGGCATACGATACGGATAGGGGTAAACGCTGCGGTAATACTTCCGCTACCGTCGTGGCTTGTGGTTAGGAAAATGTACTTTTCTGTTACGTCGTCGCCGTTACCTACTCGGATATAGTCGGGCAGCTTGGCAGTAATAAAGATGCGCTCCCCGTTGCCCAATGCTCCTGCGGTTTCGTACAATATGCCGTCGCCTCCGCCTACAATAGCATCAAAGAAATTAAACGCCTCACGGTTTTGTACGATATGGTAGTCTTTACCTACTACGCCCAGTGGGGTATTGGTATCGGTGCGAAGTGTGGCGAAACTGTTAGGTACTAAAATGTCGTTAGCCTCTATCAGCTCTCCGCTGTCGCCGATGCTCATTGTTCTGCCCTGTGTAAACAGTGGGGATTTGATTACCTTATAATCTAAACCTGCGTGTACTATTGCTTCTTCGCTTGTTGGGTACTGCTCTACGATTTGCCCCAAACCGTGCCACGCTTTTTGCTGAACGCTAAAGAATGAATGACGTCCTGTTTGCTCGTTGAAATTGATGTTGTGTGCCATAATGCTAAAATTTTGATGTTTGAAAAAAATTTTTAATTACTCGTTCACTTTTCTCGTTTCCCGCCTCCCGTTGTGGTCTGCTCCGCTTCGCTTCACATAAATTTTTCCAAAAGAAAAACCGGAAAAAAGAAAGCAGATAATCCAAGCGGGCAACAGCGAAAAACAAAAGGAAACGGAATAAGTCCCGGAGGGTGGCAAGGGAACACACAGCACTCGGCGAAGCCATCATTTTGCCTTGCCATTATGCCGTAGTCTTTTGGTTGGGCGTGTGCGGTGGCTGCCCGCTATAACTTAGCTGCCTTTTTACCGGTTGATTGTGGAAAATTCTATTCTAATATTTTTTTGTGTGGGATAATATTCAGGCTTTGATAGCCTGTAATAGAGATTTGAAAAAGGGAATTGCAAGGAGGGTTATAGAAAGATTTCGTTTTTCAATTTTCTATTTCTGAAGTAGGTAATAAGCTCTTTTAGAGCGTTGGATTTAGTAGAGAAAGTAAATGTGCTTTACCTACACAAAAGTATAGGTACAAAAAAAGCAGAACTGTTAAGTTCTGCTCATTGTGATTAAGTAAAAGCTATTCATATAGCTGCCAAAAATGCTTCTTCCATTGCCTTGAATTTTGGTGTAACTAAATCCATATCCCTACTTATTTTTTGGCTTGTGATTTTAGCATAAATCTGTGTGGTCGAGATATTTTTATGTCCCATCATTTTGCTAAGGCTTTCAAGCGGTACGCCCTCGGTCAAAAACATTGTTCCGAAAGTATGCCTTGCCGTATGAAAAGTTACCTTTTGCTCCGTAATAATTTCGGCTTTTTCAATCAATTTGCCAACGTGCGTGTTGCAAGTAGCATTGGTCGGAACCGGAAAAATAAATTCATTCCTTGTAGTACCCTGATATTTCTCAATGATACGTTTGGGAATTTCCAATAACCGAACATTAGAAGCAATATCCGATTTCTTCCTCCTGCTGATAATCCATTGATGACCGTCAAAGAAAGATTGAATATTATTCCTTGTCAGTTTTTTAATATCAGCGTAAGCAAGCCCGGTAAAGCAACTGAAAATAAAAAGGTCTTTTACCAATTCATATCGTGGGTGTGGCGGTACGAACATCATCAACTTTTCTACATCCTCTTTCAGAATATAACCCCGGTCGGTTTCTTCCATATTAATTTCGTAGTCCTGAAAAGGATTATCACGTATCAAGCCTTTTTTAATAGCCAGTTCCGCAAGGGCTAATACAGGCATCGTATAAACCCAAACCGTATTATGTGTAGATTGTAAATCGTACCGGAGGTAAAAATCAAACTCACGAATAAAGTCGGAAGTCAATTCCCGAAAAGCCATATCATCACGATGATAGCGTTCTTTTATAAACGTGGTAAGATGATTGTAAACCGTGATATACTTGTTATAGGTGCTTTGTGAGCGTTCTTCCTTTTCGACCAATTTTTTAAAATCCTCATTTTGGTCGTTAAAGACTTTTAGGATTGCATCATCCATTACACCCACACCCAAAAACGACTGCTTTACTTTTTGGGCGGTGGCAAATCCGTCGTGCTTCAGCATATCTTCATAAATCTTGTCGATACGCCCGCGAATGTTATCCAGTTTTTTATTAATGCTCAATGCCTGGGCACTCTTGCCCTCAACTCTTCCGTACTTTAAATCCCAGTTATTCGGGTTTATTTCTAACTTTGTTCCGAAAGTTTTAGGCGTTCCGTCGATGGTAATACGTGCCATAATTGGTGCATTACCGTTCTTTTTCAGTTCGTTCTTTTTCAGATAGAAAAGCAGTTTGAACGTCGATTTTTTTGTCTGCTCCATAACTCAAATGTTTAATGTTTAAAATTAAATTACATTGAGTTACAAGGAAACGTAGAAAGAGGTGCAAAAGACTGAAATATAATCGGTTAAGCTATACCGTTACTTCTGTAAATCGGTAACGAATTAGTAACCTAACCTTGTCATTTTAAGCCCAAAACCTATCAGACACCGACTTCCGAATTTAGACTACAACTTTTATAAAGCCTTGTATAGCAACGGTTTTATCCGTTTTGCTTATTTTTGCTTTTTACTAATCTTTTTTACATAAAAAACGAAAAATAAAAAATAATTTCTTGTAAAATAGAAACAAAAAATACATTTTTGTCAAAATACACTTAAATCATCAACAAAACAAACACGTTTATGAAAAGAAAACTACTTTTTATCTTGATGTGGATTGGCATTTTCTATACAGGAAATGCCTTTTCCCAAGAAAAGACCGTCAGTGGAAAAGTTAGCGCAACAGATGGCACCACCTTGCCTGGTGTTAGCGTGCTCCTTCCAGGCACTACCATTGGCACCACAACAGACAGCAACGGCAATTTTTCACTCAAAGTGCCTGAATCGGCTACGCGCCTTGTTTTTCAGTACTTGGGATATGTTAGGAAAGAAGCAACGATCACCGGTAACTTTTTGGAAGTAAGCTTAGAGAACGATGAAGAGAACAGACTTGATGAAGTATTGGTTGTGGGATACGGAACTCAGATAAGAAGAAAGTCTACCGATAACATCGCTAGGATCACTGCTTCGGACATGGCTGACGTTCCTTCTCCTAGTTTTCAGAGTCTTTTATCCGGCAAAGCTGCTGGGGTACAGGTCATGCAAACTAACGGTAAAGTGGAAAGTGGCATGACGATACGTGTTCGCGGTGTTTCCAGTATATCGGCTGGATCGGATCCTTTATATGTATTGGACGGGATGCCACTAATAAACCAAAATGAATCCAATTATACCGCTCCCACCAACCCTCTTTTGACTCTGAGCCCTAGCGAGATAGAATCCATAGACATCTTAAAAGATGCTGCGGCCACCGCCATATACGGCTCTAGGGGCGCGAACGGCGTTATCATTATCACTACAAAATCGGGCAAAGAAGGACGCAACGTACTAAATGCCAATGTATCCCAAGGATTCAGCAGCCCTACCAGATTAAGGGAATGGCTCAATGCCGATGAATATATCGAACTTTTCACCGAAGCTGCCATCAACAGATATGGACTTGAAGATGGCACAGATATCGCCGAAGAGACATTTGACTGGCTTGCCGTAGGTACAGATTGGAGGAATAGGGAAGTGAATACGGACTGGCAAGATCTAGCTTTTCAAAACGGCAGGATTACCGATTTTGATCTTTCCCTGTCGGGAGGCAATCAAAAGACAAAGTACTTTTTCTCTGGTGCCTACAACAAAACAGATGGCATCATAAGGAGCAATGATTTGGATCGCATTTCATCAAGAATAAACGTCTCGCATGAATTATCTTCAAAATTTACAGCAGGAGCAAACTTGAGTTTTTCTAGAACTGGTATCAACCGCGTTTCTAACGACAATGCGTTTACTACACCGCTGCAATCCATTGCCCAGGCTCCCATATCCCCAGCTTATTTGGAAGACGGGGAGCCAAATCCCAACACTTTGTATGCGAACTATCTATTACAAGACAAGCATGCTTTCTATAACACCATGATAAGAAGGGTGACAGGCAAGGCATTTGCAGAATATCGTTTCTTACCTAACCTGAAATTTAATTCGGACTTTGGATACGATCTGTTTTACCAAACCGAAGATCAATTTGTTGGCAGTCAGGCTCCCTTCCAATCCACTAATGGTGAAAGCTATGCATCGAGCGTAGGTACAGAATCATATATATTCAGCAACTATTTGTCTTTCAATAAAACCTTTGCTGAAATACATGATTTAGATGTTGTTGCCGGTATGGAATTCAACGACAGGAAACGACGCTTCCAAGATGCCACGGGCATAGAATTTCCTTCGGATGACCTCATTACCTTGAGAAGTGCGGCAGAAATTACAGCTGCAGACGGTACGGTGACACAAAACAACTTTCTGTCCTATTTTGCCAGAGCCACCTACTCCCTTTATGATAGATACCTTTTGAAAGCAAGTATCAGGCGTGACGGTTCGTCCAGATTTGGCACTGACAATCGATACGGCTTTTTCCCTGCGTTTTCTGCCGGATGGATAGTATCGGAAGAATCTTTCCTTAAGGATTCCCAAACACTGTCCTTTTTAAAACTAAAAGGCAGTTGGGGAAAAACAGGAAATGCTGAAATAGGCGATTTCGCTTCTCTTGGCCTATTCACGGGGGCAGCGTATAACCAAACTCCAGGCCTAGCCCCTAGCCAAGCAGCAAACCCTATATTAACATGGGAAAGCATTATTCAATCAGACATTGGATTGGAATTTGGACTTTTAAGCGATCGTCTGACCGGTGAAGTTAGTTATTACACTAAAAAATCCGACGGGCTGTTGTTCAACCAATTACTTCCCTATACCTCCGGCTTATCTTCTATCACGAAGAATTTAGGCATAGTTGAAAACAAAGGTATTGAATTTGCTTTAACCTCTAAAAACATCAACAAAGAGGGATTCTCTTGGAATACCAATTTCAACTTGGCCAACAATAAAAACAAGATAACAGAACTGCCTAATGGAGATGACGTAATTGACGGACGAAATATTTTAAGAGAGGGCAATCCCATCTATGCATTCTATATATTGGAATACGCAGGTGTAAATCCCGACAATGGAGATGGGGAATATTATGTCAATTCCGTTAACGAGGATGGCTCATTGAACAAAGAGCGGACTGCCAACGCCAATGCGGCCAATAGAATTATTGCTGGATCGCCTATCCCCAATTGGATTGGAGGCATTACCAATACCATTAGGTACAAGGATATAGACTTCAGTTTCACCTTTCAAGGCGAATGGGGTGCCAGCATATATAACGGAGGTGGTGTATATCAGTCTGCCAATATGATTTACGAAGACAACCAAACGAAAGATCAATTAAGGAGATGGCAAAACCCAGGAGATATCACAGATGTTCCACAAGCCAGGCTATATCTCAACAACGGTGCGCAGCATTCCACACGCTATCTGGAAAAAGCAGACTTCATCCGTCTCAGAAATATCAATTTGGGATACACACTGCCAAAATCATTTACCCAGAAAATCGGGGTAAGTAACGCAAGGGTTTATGCCTCTGGCTTCAACCTAATTACAATTACAAATTATAGCGGATATGATCCAGAAGCTAGGAGTGATGCTGGTGCTAGCCAAGCAGCCAGAGGTATAGACTTCTATTCAGCACCAGCTGCGAAAACATATTCATTCGGGATTAATGTCACTTTTTAAAATACAGAACATGAAAAAGATAAGCATATATTTTGTCTCCCTGTTATTGGCCAGTCTTACGGCATGCGAAAGCAAGTTGGACATAAAACCTTTACAGAACCTCGACACAGAGGTTGCGTTGTCTAGTTCAGCCAATATACAGAACTTATTGAACGGAGGTTACGAACGAGCTGGTAGATCTGGCCTGTTCGGAGGTTACCTTCAGGTAGCCTCCGAACTGTACGGAAGTACCAACGAAATAGCATGGAATGGTACTTGGACCGCATTCGGAGAGATATTTAACAAGGCTATCCTTGTAAACAACACCTACGTGGAAGGGATTTGGCTAAACGCGTATTATACCATCAACATAGCCAACTTGGTGATTGACCATATCGACGTGGTGGATGAAGACGAAAGGAATCGCGTACTCGGGGAAGCGAAATTCCTCAGGGCATTATCCTACTTTGAACTAGTTCGAAATTTCGGAAGCCAATACGGAGCAGGTGGAGGAAATAGTCAATTGGGCGTTCCTTTGATATTAGCCGGTGTGCTTGATTACAGCGGGGACCTGACTGCAGGAAGAAACTCCGTATCTGAAGTGTACGCGCAAGTTTTGCTCGACCTGAACGATGCCTACACATTACTGCCGTCAGATAATGGCATCTATGCCTCAAAATTTGCCGCACAAGCCTTGCTTGCTAGGGTTTACCTCCAACAGGGCGATTATGCCGCTGCCCTCGCCTCAGCGAACGATGTTATAGAAAATAGCGATGCGCAACTCACGTCTACTTATGCCGCAGCGTTCAATAACAACACCAACTCAACAGAAGATCTGTTTGCTTTCCAAGTCAGCTCACAAGCGGGATCCAACAGCCTAATTACGCTGTATGCCGATCAGGACAACGGCGGACGAGGTGGTGATATTCACATCCAAGCCGGCTTCATCAATTTATTTGATTCCGAAACTGACGTCAGAAGCTCCTTCCTTTATACAAGTGCCAATTACGCCAACAGAAGACTTACAGCAAAATATACAAATCAATTTGCCAATGTTACTGTACTTAGATTGGCGGAAATGTACCTGATCAGGGCTGAAAGCAATCTTAGACTGGGTTCTCAAACCGGCGGCACGCCGCTAGCTGACATAAATGCCATTAGAGGTCGGGCAAACGCGTCTTTAAAATCGAGCGTTACGATCGACGATGTCATATTGGAGAGAAGGTTAGAACTAGCTTTTGAAGGTTTTTTGATTCATGACTACAAACGAACAGGCAGAGCAGTCGGAAATGTCCCTGCCAACAGTGAAAGTCTCGTATTCCCCATTCCACAACGTGAAATGGACGTTAACCCCTTGCTAGAGCAAAACCCAGGATATGGCAGCTAGGCTATAATAACTCATAAACAAACACACAAAAGCAAGGCTATCCAAGATTGGGTAGCCTTATTCTTTTCATATATACCAGAAATTCGAGCTGCGGCCAATTGAAAACAAAAAAATTGGATGTAGCTAGCCATACACACAGATGCAAACAAAAACCTTTTCTTTTGTAGCGAATGACAAATAATGCCTATATTTGAATTGCAGCTCCTATTAAGGTCAAACAAAGGATAGAAGTATATGAACCGTACCGCATACATCGCCATTTTAATCCTTACCTCCATTTCTTGCAGTAATGATATCGAACTGGAAAAAACACTGGACTTCGAACGATTTACCATACAAGTTCCTGCCGCATGGAGCCAACAGCAAATACAGGGATATGACTCCTACGTGGGACAAATAGCAATAGGTGAGCAGGAAAGCATTTCATTTGACTTGGGGGCATACGCCGACAACCTTAATGTCAATACTACCAGCCATGACATTACCACGAAAACGATTGACAATAAGGAAGCGAAAATAGTAAAACCTAAAGTTGCGGGGCAAGGAACTACCGGTGTTTATTTTGAAAAGTTAGGAACAAATGATGTTGACAAATTTCAAATGAGCGGCATTAACTTAAACACACAGAATCAACGCCTGTTTTTGGCCGCATTGGAGACATTGAAGTTCAGGGATTGAACAGAAAACTCTTGTCATGGGGTGCACGACAAATTTCAGCCTACAGTAGGCCGTCACTGCGAGTTGGAACAGCGAAGCAGTCTGGGCGAACAAAAAAGCAGATTATTCCTAATTAGCTGTTTTCAATGGCATTCATGAGCTCACTTCGTTCGGTTGCTTCTTCATTACATTCATCGCAACCGTGTCCGACTACCGGCGGATGACGCTTTTTTGTTCAAATAGGTTTTTTGTCGTGCAACTTCTACCATATTGCCATACCAAGTCCTAAGACAAACCACTATCTTTGCCTCCATGACAGCAGCGCGGGCAAAAAGGAAAATATTGGTTATCCGCTTTAGTTCCATGGGCGATATTATTTACACCACTCCCATAGTACGTTGCCTAAAGCAACAGTTACCAGACGCCGAAATTCATTTCCTAACCAAACCAGCGTTCAAGTATTTGTACGACAACAATCCCTATCTCGACAAGTTGTTGTTGTTAAAGCCTTCCCTAGCTCAAACCATAAAGGAAATTAAGAGTGAACAGTACGATCATATAGTAGATTTACACAATAACCTACGCACGAGCATTATCAAGTTAAGGACAGGTATCCCTTCCACCACTTACGATAAGCAGCGGATCCTAAAATGGCTGAGCCTGAAGTTAAGGAAAAACCTGGTTCCGCCTGTGCACTTAGTCGACCGCTATTTTAAGGCAGTGGCCCCGTTGGAGGTAAAAAATGACCACAAGCCCATCGACTATTTCATTAAACACCAATACCAATTGGCTTCGCTGCTCCCCCCTACCTTTCAGGACGGCTATGTTGCATTCGTCATCGGGGCCATGCATTTTACCAAACGGATGCCCAATGCCAAGGTTATTTCCATTTGCAATCAACTGAATCGCCCCATTGTACTACTCGGAGGGAAAGACGTTGCACACAACGCCGAGGAGATCATGAAAAGCAGCTCGGCCAAGCTGTACAATGCTTGCGGCATCACCTCCTTGGACGAATCGGTTTTTCTCGTTTCCAAAAGTGCCGCAGTAATTGGCTTCGATACAGGACTGACACATATAGCAGAAGCATTCAACAAACCCATTGTGTCCGTATGGGGAAGTACGGTACCAGAACTACTTGGTGTAAAAGCGTATGAAATAGATCATTCCTTGGAATCGGGCGTAAACCTACCTTGCAGGCCTTGCTCAAAATTTGGTCTATCCAAATGTCCAAAGGGACATTTCAATTGTATGTGGAAAATAGACGAAGTGCCAATCGTCCAGTTTATCAACACTTACTAATCACTATGGAAGACATGATGTAAGGCACGATTGTTGAGCGTATATTTAGCTTTTTTGTTGAGTGGTTCGTTTTATATAAGTATTCAAATATCCTTTTTTTAATTTTGACTTTTTAATATGTCTAAAGAACTATTTTTAATAAGGCACGCAAAGTCCGACTGGAGTTTTGATCTCACCGATGTAGAGCGTCCGCTCAATTATCGCGGCAATAGAGATGCTCCCGTAATGGCCAAAAGGTTAAAGGAGTACGGCATATTACCGCAGCTCATCATTACGAGCAATGCCTTGCGGACTAAAGAAACAGCGGCATACTTCGTAGATAAATTAGCTTTACAGGAAGATAAGGTGATAGAAGATGCGCATATCTATGAAGCGCATTACGAAACCCTATTGATGGTTATTAATGATTTTGACAACCAATATGACCGTATAGCCATTATAGGTCACAATCCCGGCATTTCGGTCATCAACAGTTATCTATCAGGCGACAATAGTTTTGCCTTCCCTACTTGCGGCATAGTGCACCTTCATTTTGACGTAGACAATTGGCAAGAAATAAGCCAAGGATCGGGTAACATCAAATGGATTGACTATCCTAAGAACAAGTAAAAGAGTGCATTTCAATTTGTCGCTTTTACCAAGCTAGGATCTATAATAGGCACGAGTTAGCCCATTGCACAAGGCCATTATGCCAAAACTCGCGCCAGTTCTCCTACGAATACTGGCTCAAGCTTTAGGGACGGAAAGGGTGGTGGCCTAGCTTGGGCCAATCAATAAAAAGAAGCTTGCAGCTTCGTGTGTACTGCCTTGCGACAATTTGGTTTGCGCCCAAAATAAAAAAACCTAAAAAAAATAGCATATCTTTGTCTTAAGATGGAATATGCTATAGTAGACATCGAAACCACAGGGGGACATCCAGCGGGAAACGGGATGACCGAGATTGCCATTGTCATACATGACGGCAAACAAATCATCGATTCCTTCGAAAGCCTGATCAATCCATTGCAGCCTATCCCACTGCACATCACAGCACTGACCGGCATCCACGATGAAATGGTCGCTCAAAGCCCCACTTTTATAGATATCGCAGCGCAGGTATTCAACATACTCAACGATCGTGTTTTTGTAGCACATAATGTCAACTTCGATTATTCCTTCGTCAAGCACCAACTAAAAGAGGCCGGCTACGAATACAATGCGACCAAGCTATGCACCGTGCGCATGAGCAGAAAGGTATTTCCTGGTCATCCTTCCTACAGCTTAGGGCGCCTATGTCGGACACTTGGCATCGCACACAGCAATGCACACCGTGCCATGGGCGATGCAAAGGCAACAGTATGCCTATTTTCCAGATTGCTCGAGAACGATGTGGAGGGACATATTGCGCAAATGCTCAAAAAGAACTCCAAGGAGCAAGCGTTGCCCGCACACCTCAATAGAGAAGAGGTAGAAGCATTGCCCCAATGCCCAGGAGTTTATTATTTCAAGGATAAAAGTGCTAAAGTCATCTATGTAGGCAAAGCAAAAAACATCAAAAAAAGAGTGCTATCCCATTTCAGTGGACTCAAAACCAATGCACAACGCCAGCAATTCCTAAAGCACATCCATTCCATAGACCATACCGTTTGCGGCACGGAGCTCATGGCCATCGTACTTGAAGCTACGGAAATCAAACGCTTATGGCCACTGTACAATAGGGCCATAAAACAATATGAACCCAAATTTGGCTTATATACCTTTACTGATCAAAACGGCTATCAGCGAATGGTGGTCGATCATTACAAAAAGAATCAGGCAAAACTATGGATGTTCAACAGGCTGTCCGAAGGTACCGAATTATTAAAGTGGCTATGTCAGGAATTCAATCTGTGTCCAAAGATGAACTTCCTACAGCAAACGTGTGCAGCGGCCAATGGATGCGCCTGTCGGAAAGAGCTGAGTACAGTAAGCTACAACCTACGCGTCAAGCAAGCCATCCAATCATTGGAAGACAAACTTCCCAGCTTTGCGATTATCGACAAAGGCAGGAATGACCACGAACAAAGCTGCATCTGGGTAGAACAGGGCCAACTATTCGGTATGGGCTATTACGAAGCACTACAACAAGCAACAGAGCCAAGCGCCATCAAGTCATTGTTAACCCCTTATAACGGAACCGATTACATCATGCGTATATTGGTAAAGTATGCCAAGGAATACCCACATCATGTAATTCCCATCGAAAAGACCAAACATAAGATTAGTCACTACCAGTACTTACCTATTTCAACTTAGTATTGATGGATTGACGGATTGGCTTTATTTTTGGAGAAAATTTTAATTATGAAAGAACCGTTTGACGTGGAATATAAAGGGATAGACTATGCCATCTTCCCGGAAGAAGACGATATATTTGCCATTTACAAGGATGGCATTGAATACATAAAGATCCAAAAGGACAGCGAAAACAGCTGGATAAAACTGGATCCAGAGACAGAACTTCCCCGCTTTGAGGCAGATGAGGAGGTAAATGCACTCGGAAAAGAAATCATCGCTACGTTGGCAGGCCAAGGCTAAGCTCAAAAATACCGCTCGAACTTAAGTCCATAGCTCAGCAACAGATTTTCTTTTTGTGTCCTGTTGATGCGGTTGTAATTGCTCGTCGCCGTTAGGCTTAGCCATTGGTTCAGCTTAAACTCCAGTTGGTTGTTCATACGGATGTTGTAGTCTTCCCCATCCCTTAAGGAATGCTGAAAGAAATTGGAGCCGTTCAGCACGATGAAGTTTCTTATGACAAACCGAAATTGCAAGCGAAAGGAATTCCTGATGGTACTATAGCGCTGCTCTACCCCATCGGACAAGGTGAGGTCGCTGGCATCGTAGAGCAACCCATCGCTTATATTGAGGTAGGCATTGGGCGCATCCCAAAAGTTATAGGCTACTCCAGCACCTGCCAGCAATTGATTGTTGATATTGAGGGAATAGCTGGTATTGTAATTAGCCAAGCCCCAGTAAAAGAAGTTTGGAAAGGTTTTGTACAAGTTGAAGTCCAGCGATGTAGAATAATCATTGTTCGTTAAGGCTTCGTTCTGCTTACCATAGAGCCAATTGTTATTAAAATTGAGCACGATGCTGTTTTTCTTGACATTGAACCGCAGTCCATTGTTCAGCAGATACGCACTGTTGCCATCCGCTTTGTTAATGGAACCGGTAGAGGTATAAGAAACCAGATAATGTGTACTATCACCAAATTGTGCCATCGCTACTGATGGAAGCAAGAAAACAATTAAAATAAGCAAAAAATATCTCATCACAACGTATGTGTCAAACGGTCGCTTTCCATAAAACGGCGCGAGCCTATTAATGTTGGCATATACTTGAAAATTATGCAAACTTATGGAATAGATTTTCCTCAATCTATATAGTCAGTAAGCACCAACAGCATGCTGACAATAACACTAGATACGCAAATCATGTAAGGAAATAGCATTTTGAAACGCAGACGATATCGGGTGTCTTTTTTGGGTACCAGAGCGGCAATGGAAGTGAAAAATAGGCTGAACAGAAAATTGATAAGCAATATAGCGACAAAAGCCGAAGCACCCCATGCCAGATAGGTCCAAATATCGTCTACACCGCCAATATTTATATAGAAATAGCTGACAATGGTCTGTAAGACCAAAAAGATCAGGGCCAATAGCCATCGTTGTTTTAAGCTCATTTTTCGACTCGGGAGTTAACTCACGAAGTTAAAAAAATTGGCAACAAAAGTATAGCCCTTTTTATTGATTTTTCTCTGCCTCCTTGGCTGCTTTCTCTGCCTCCTTAGCCTGCTTCTTGAAATAGCCCCGGAAAAGGAAATTATGCTGCAAGGCTTCCATGTTCTGGTCCAGCTTGGCGCTGCTTTGCTGCAGGTTTTCCATGGTCTTTTTCATTTGCTCGGCCATCTCCTCATCATTAAGCAGCACTCCCAAAGTATTGTCCTTGCTGTTGATTTTACCAGATGCCTGCTCTATATTCTGTACCAATGCTGCCGTAGTCTGCGTGATGCCCTGCAATTGTGCTGCGGAGCTTTTCAAGCTGCTGTATACCGTCGTATCGGTAAGCAGTTCATTGGCCAAGGAACCTTGCGTATTCAGCTTGTTGGTAAAGGCATTGAGCGACTGGGTAACCCTTTCGGTATTGGCAGCAGTACGAGTAAGGCTAGCCATAACGGCCCTAAACTGCATAGCCATCAAAGAATCAGACAAGAAAGCGCCTACCGTGCCTTCGCCAGCAACAATCTTTTTGCTGATTTCCTTCATATCCCCTGTCACTGCCACCATGTTTTCATTGTTCGTTTGCAGGGTGGTCATCATTTTTTCCGTATCGAAAGCCTCAACGGACTGCAGCAGGTCATTGTTTTCTACCAAGGCCACACCATCGGCTCCGCCCTCTATGACCAGGGTTTTATTGCCAATAAAGCCTTCGGAACCTATCTTTACGGTCGCATCTTTTCTGATGTACTGACGCGAATCATCATCTATTATGAAGTCTACCTCTACCTGCGACTTGTTATTGAGTTTTATCTTCTTGATCGTACCAATTTTAACTCCAGAGAAGAAAACGTTATTACCGACCTTAAGTCCCCCAGCATTTTCAAATATGGTTTTCAGTGCTATAGTCTTGGAAAATCTCTTTTGATTGCCACCCAGCAAGAAAATGGCCATGACAAAAAACACGATTCCCAATAGTGTGAATAAACCAACGATTATTCCTCTTTTTCTTTCCGAATTTGTATTACTCATAAATCTAATCTACAAAATTATAATCATAGAAGGCTTGTACCCGAGGATCTTTCGGCTTATCGAAAATATCCTCAAAGCGCCCTTGTTGTTCAAACTTACCGTCCAGCAGCATCACGATGCGATCGCCGACTTCCCGTGCACACGTCAAGTCGTGGGTAATGATGATGGACGAAGTTTTATACTGTTGCTGCACCTCATTAATCAAGCCATTGATTTCCGTACAGGTAATGGGATCCAAGCCTGCAGTGGGCTCATCGTACAACATAATCTCGGGCTTCAATATCAATGTACGGGCAATGCCTATACGCTTACGCTGACCACCAGAAAGCTCCGATGGCATTTGATCAATAGCTTGCATAAGCCCCACGGCCGATAGTACCTCTTGCACCTCATAGTCTATTTCCGCCCTACTTAGGTACCGCTTATTGCGAATGAGCGGAAATTCCAAGTTCTCACGCACCGTCATGCTATCGTAAAGCGCACTGTTTTGGAAGGAAAAACCAACCCGCAAGCGCAAGGCGGTAAGTTCGCGTTTTGACAAATTGCCCATATCTTCACCTAAGACTATCACTTTTCCGCTGTCTTTCGACAACAAGCCACTGATAATTTTGATCAGAACGGATTTTCCGGTACCCGACCTGCCCAGCACTACCAGGTTCTCCCCCTGAAACAATGCCAGGTCAACACCACGCAGTATATGCATGTCGCCAAAAGACTTGTACAAGTCTTTTATGTCAATGACTGGATTGTCGTAGTTTATGGGTGTTATTTGCTTTTTCTCCATCTGCCTAGCCTCTAATGCTCTGTACTACCATCACTACCAACTGTTCCTCAATAAATATCAGGAACATGGACAGCACCACGGCGGCATTGGCCGCTTTTCCCACGCCTTCTGTCCCTTTCATGGAATTGTAGCCCTGATAACATCCCACAACACCGATCGTAAATCCAAAAATAGCAGCTTTTACCAAGGCCTGATTGATATCCAGGAAAGAAATCGTATTGAACACTTGGTCAAAAAAGCTGATAAAACTCACCTGCTCATGCTGGTACACGTTCAGTCCTGAACCTATAAGCCCCACAAATCCAGTATAACAGCTTAGCACGGGAATCATCAATGTACAAGCGAGCACACGCGTCACCACGAGGTATTTAAACGGATTGATCCCGGACACCTCCATGGCATCTATCTGCTCGGTCACCCGCATGGAGCCCAGCTCCGCGCCAATGTTTGATCCTACTTTCCCAGACGCAATCAAAGCGGTCACCAATGGGGCCAATGCCCTCACAATGGCAATGGCAATGGCCGAAGGCAGCATAGAAGTGGCACCAAAATCTTCCAGAGATGGACGCGACTGGTTCGTAAACACGATGCCGATGATAAAACCTGTCAGAGAAATCAATGGCAAGGACTTGACACCAATTTCATAGCATTGCCTAACAAATTCTTTGAACTCATATGGAGGAATAAGTAGTTCTCGAAAAAACTGCATGATGAACTCATGGACCTTACTCAGCGTAATTAACGTATTCTCTATTTTCTTAAACATTAGCTCTAAAAGTTATTTATCTGAAGCCAATGAATCAAATAAATGACCTATTTTTTGCAAAAATAAATTTTATCTTGTAATAAATGTTCAATCTTCCAAAAATGGATGCTATTTATCACTCTATGATATTCAAATGATAAACCACGAGCGCTCCGAATCAGGTTTAGTATTTTGCTTTGAACGTCTATTGTGCTATTATTGTTTTCTTAAAAAATATCACTACTGACCGACAAAAAATAATTTAAGGAGCTGCCATATCTGGCAAGCTCCTTTTTTCATATTTTGGTTTTACGACAAACTAAAAATATGAGTGATAAAAATACAGAAAAGAAATTAGTCGGTCAGCCAATCTTCAAACAATTATTAGGTTTTATTCCAAGGAACAAATTTGAGATGCTTGTGAGCAAGCACCGGTCTGACCGCTATTACAAGACCTTTGATTCATGGACACAACTCATGACGATGCTGTTCGGAATATTCAGCCGATGTGATTCTATGGGCGAGATC
>NZ_ATZA01000059.1 GCF_000427965.1 Olivibacter sitiensis DSM 17696
TCCAGGAGAACGCAATCCGATCGAAGGAAAGTTTGGTCAAGCAAAGACTGGTTACGGAATGAATCTCATTTTAGCTCGTCTAGCAAGAACCAGCGAAGCTTGGATTAGCTGCATCGTATTGGTGCTTAACTTGGTCAAATTGGCCGAGCTAGCACTTTATTGCATTATCAATATAGTAATCAAATATGTGGTAGATCTGCGCAAAGATTACAACCTCATACCCCAATACTCAAAAATCTGCTGAAAAAATCATTGAGTTTTTCAGCAGACCCTATTTAAATGCTCAAAACATGCTTTTAAGGCACCATATTCTCTATTTGCTCATACTAATCAGCCCAAGTACCGCTTTGGCGCAGCTTGTTTTGGTAAAGGGCAATGTATCGGATAAAAAAACCAACAGCAAACTATCCGGTGTAACCGTCAAAGTCGGGGCACAAGCTACCGCTACCAATAAAGACGGCTATTTTGAACTGACCGCACCTTTAAAAACCATAACAGAAAGCGGCATAAATTTTAGCCATTTGGGCTATTTAAACAGTCGGTTGATCTACCAACCCAACCATTTCTATGAAGTGGAGCTCATGGAAAGCGGCACCGAACTAGGAGAAGTGGTGATAACGGCAAGGGTAAACGGCGAGGATATCATCAAAAAAGCCATCAAAAAAATTCCCGAGAACTACCCTGACAAGCCCATTTCTATTAATGGCGTATTAAGAATACAAACCTGGCGCAATCAATCGGAATATTTTAAAAGCGATGCCCTTATACAGGCCTATATACCGGCATATACCAGTAAGGAAAAGACTACGGTGACCGTGCTGCAAAACCGCTTGGATACCCTATATGATCCCTCGTTACGGTATTTAAGACGTATGGCGCACTACAATGTCGTTGAATTTCAAGATATTGCCCATAACAGTTATATTTTAAACAAAATATCGAAGAAAAAGAAGTTCGACTATGTGATGACCGGCATACAAACCTATAACGGGCACAGGGTATTTGTGATCAATACAACGGTGCGCGATACCGGCAAGGTATATGATAGGATCGAGGCTAGCCTGTATATCGATACCGCATCATACGCCTTTGTCGCGGCAAATATTTACTTCTATAACTTGGTTAGGATGGGGTTATTAACAAATGAAATTCTAAATCATCGTGTTGATTATGAAAAAATCGGCAAGAAGTGGTATTTAAAAGAAGCCCACGCTTATACCGAGCTCGAATTAAAAGAACAAAAGCCTATTGCTTATGTAAATTTTATCCGTACAGAAATAGACAGCATTCATCCTCAGCCTATACCTTATAAGGACATTGTGCAAAACGGGGACAATATGCTATCGATAGACAAACCGGGCAGCGAAGAAGAATGGGCCAGGCACGAACATTTGTTCAAGAAAGCTGAAGATGAGGGAAAAATGGAGCTGATCTCAGCGGCATTGCTCGATACGATAAGGCAGAACAATGCGATAAACCAAAGCCTTAAACGACCCTTTATGAACAGGGTATACAGCTACCTGTCAAACGGAAACGTAAAGTCTTCTCTTGGGCTCGCAAAGTTTCCCATTGCCATCAGCAGCGAGTTTCACTCAGTTCCCGGGATGGTTGGTTATGGCCTAAGGCTGGGTACGGACTATAGGCTTTACAAAAAGCTGTTTGTGGGTTTTGAATTGGGTTCCAATATCTGGAACAAAAGGAGGATCGGTGTTTCCACGCTTGCGCTAAACCTGTCAAATGACTTTGTTTTCAACAAAGATGGCCGGCATATCATACTGAGCCCTTATGTTGGTTTCGGCAGGATTTCCACTCGCTTTGAAGGTGAAAGGGCCAATTACACCGCATTTGATTACGGCCTAAGGGCATCTTATGAACTTAGCCGTAAAAGGGCATTGTTCATATCATCCGGTTTTAACTCCGCTAATGGTAGCTCCACGTTAAACACCGTAACCATTACCCCAACCCGCTATGCGCTGGGTTTTGGCCTTGTTTTCAGATTATAAGATATATTGAGTTTGTCCAAAATCAGCTATCAAAGGCTAAGCGTTGTGCATTAGGTTTTTTTACCCTTAAAACAAATTGACATGTATACAGAAAAAATCCAGGCCGTACAAAACAAGCTGGCCGCCTTACAGAAAAACATTAGCGAAACCACTAGCGACACGGCCAATGACATCAGTATTACCCTAAATGGCCAATTACAGGTTACAGCATTGGTCATCAACAAGCAACTGTCCATAGAGGAAGTAGAGCTGAAATTGCCCCAATTGATAAATAGCACAATAATAAAGGTGTCTGCAAAAGTACAAGAAGCATTAAAAACGGCAATAAGCTGAAGACTGGCATCTTTAGCTTAGATACAGGGTACAAGCTATTATATTATTTCCCTCTTCCCACCCCCCTCACTTTTTTGCCACCTTCACAACATACAACCGACAACTCAAATTACAACCCGTAACTGGCAGTAACGGCCCGTAACTGGCGCACGCATGTGGCGTGTGCCTGCTCGTTCTCGCATTCCCAGCGCTCCTGCCTCTCCGTCGCTCAAAACATACAACTCAAATTACAACCTGCGGTTGTTGTGCTCCCCATTACTACTGCTGAAATTTGAACTATCACGCAAACTCAAATAATTCAGCTATATGACAAAGAAACTTAGCAATCCCAAAAGCAAGAAGCACCCCTCCCTTTTCTGTGGCTGCTATTGCCCTTTTTCTTGCTCAGCATCGGCTGGGCCATCTTGCCCCAGCAAGTAAAGGAATATGAAGGCAAGCTAAACCGTGTACAGCATATCTATACAAAGCCCATGCAGCTTTATATCAAGAACAGGCTGTTTAACAAGATCCCCTCACTTCGGCAGAACTATTGAGAAAGTTTTAAAGCGCATAAAAACAACCTCCACCTAGACCTACGCAGGCCAATACTAAGCCAGCCCTAAGAATTGAACAAACACCATCAGAGCATATGCAGCATATCAATTATAAACATCAGCTTCAATCGCTCTTATGCCTCATCGCCTGGAAGATTCCCTTTACATCCGCTTGCCATTTGGGCAGCATAGCCACCATGATGGTTTCTTCGATGAGGTCCAAGGCAGTCAACACCACTGCTGCCAGGAACAGCAATTGCGGTGGCGAGGACTGGAAGAAGGTAACCACAAGGAATATGCCCTGAAAGACGGCTGCCACTTTGGCAAGGTAGGTATGGAAGCTGGTGGCCTTTCCATAACGGAAAAGTGCAAAAGCCAATTGCAATAGATAGAGGACAAGCAGCAGCAGCACCCATATGTACTCCTCTATGATAAATGGCCAATGCCAAACGAAAAGGCCGATGATGGCCACCAGAACCGTTAGATCATCTGCTATGGAATCCAGTTTTGCGCCCATCACGCTGACCACGCCATACCTGCGGGCAAGGTAACCATCTATTGCATCGGTAAGGAAACTAAATGCGAGGAGCCACCCGAAGATATCCCTGTGCCCCGTGAAGATAAGCACCAGTAAGGCAGGAGCCGCTATCAGGCGATAAAGCGTGATGCCATTGACCATGTAGTAGCTTTTGCCCTTCATATTGCACCAAATCTCGTGAAAATTACCCAATAAGCCAATTGGTATGCCATTGGTATACCTCTTGGTGAGCGCAGAAGACTATCTTAAAATTGATGAATAGTCCTGAAATAGATTGACGTTCCTTTGATACGATTGATTACTGCGAGATTTATATACTACGCATCGACAACAGTATTGTGTTACCTTTTTACATAAAAAAGTAGCATTATTTGTTACCTTTTTACTTAAATTTGTAACATGAAATCTACTCACAGAGAAATACTAGGTAAAATAGATGGTTTTAAACCTGGGACTATCCTGTTTCCAACGGATTTCAGAGGAACAGGAACCGAGGATGCGATAAAAACAGCGCTTTACCGGATCGTGAAAGAAGGAAAGCTTGAGCGATTGGCTCATGGGATTTATTACCTGCCCAAAAGTCATTCGATTTTCGGTAAATTGTATCCCTCTCTCGAAGAGATAGCTGATGCCATCGCAAAACAAGAAAAGGTACGCATACGGCCTTCAGGAGCCTATGCACTCAACAAACTAGGGTTGTCAACCCAAGTGCCTACCAAGCAGGTATACATCACCGACGGGCAACCAAGAGAGATCAGGATAGGAAAAGGAAGCATCAAGTTCAAGTCTACCACACCGAAGAAATTTGCTATGAAGGGACAGATCAGCAGTTTGCTTATCCAGGCACTGGAAGAAATGGATCTTAAAAATATCACTCCAGAAATGAAAGCCCATATCAAGCAATTGCTCGACAAGGAGAATCCCGAATATCTAATGGCGGACATTAAACTTGCACCGGCCAAAGTGAACGACCTACTTGTCAATCTTTACTTTCAAAATGATAACAGACGATGATTGAATGGTTACAACTAACGGATGAGGATCGTCTTGTCTCTATACAACAAGCAAGCACCAAAAGTGGAATCTCAACGAAGGCCATTGAAAAGGACTGGTGGGTAACATTGGTTTTAAAAGCGGTATTCCAAAGTGAATTCGCACCCCATTTATCTTTCAAGGGTGGTACTTCTTTAAGCAAGGGCTGGCACCTGATTGGACGATTATCTGAAGATATTGACCTTGCAATTGATCGACATTTCCTTGGGTTTGAGGATGAATTAAGCAAATCCAGCGTCAAACGGCTAAAGCGAATAGCCTGCCAGTTTACATCCACTACACTAAAGGAGGCAATTGAAAGGGAACTCGCCATATTAGGAGTTCCTGAAGGAGTGGTAACGGTAGCCGCAAACCCGGTCAAGGAAAACCTGCCCGATACAGATCCCCAGATACTTTGGATAAATTACCCATCGCTGTTCGACCCCATTGGTTATATAATGGACAGTGTTAAACTGGAAGTTAGTGCACGATCGTTGAATGAACCCTCAGTAGATAGACCGATCCTCTCACTTTTGGGCGAATATATGCCGGGTTATCCATGGTCTGGCAAACATTTTCCAGTCCATACGGTAGAACCCAAGAGAACTTTTTTGGAAAAGGCATTTCTATTGCATGAGGAATTCCTAAGGACAACAGACAAGATCGTACATGAAAGGATGTCTCGCCATTTATATGACCTTGAACGGTTGATGGATACCGAACATGCAAAAACAGCATTGACCGATTACCAGTACTACACGGCAATAGTCGAACACAGAAGGCATTTAATTTTCAAAGCAGGTGTCGATTATGACACCCACAATCCTAAGACCGTCAACTTTATACCTCCAGACGGAGTCATGGCGGCATTTGAAAAGGACTACGCCTTGATGAGGGAACAGATGATTTACGATGAAAACACCAAAGACTTTGCTGCCATTATTGAACGTTTAAGGCAGTTGCTTGAAATTCTCAGGCAAATAAGAAGAAAATAATATAACAACAATGTCTGTTGTTCATCTCATTTTATAGATTGAATTAAATCCAACAAGTCCGTTGTCAAATCTTTTTACAGCTGTAAATATGAATAGCCTCGATTTCCTTGATTGTAATGGCGAAAAAATATAAGGAGCTTATGGATAAGATTTTTTGCTTGATCTGTTTTTTGTTTTTAGAAGGGCAAATAGGCGCTGGCGCATAAAAAAAGCCCTTTTTAGCTGTAAAAAGGGCTTTTAATCTTCAGGGTGGAATATGGGGCTCGAACCCACGACCTCCTGAACCACAATCAGGGGGTAAAAACCACACAACTGATTGATTAAAAGATATTTACAACTAAAATAATTATCGACTGTTAAACATTTGTAAAACACCTGTCCGTCGCTATCGGGATGCCATTGTCCTGATGGCTCTGAACCTACCGTAAAGATAACCATTTATGGCTTCATGTAAAAGCGGCTTTGCCGCTATTCTGCGATATAGGAAAGTAATAAGGCCAGCCAGTTGCAAAATCCTCCTAATTGTGGTTCATGAGGATTCATCGAACCGACAAGAGTTGATTGCTGTTTGCAACCAGCGAACAAGCTTGCGTATCTTGTCATATGAAAGATCACAATGGAATGCCGCTCCCGAGTGTTGTTGCGCAGACGGCTCTGAACGTATCGTAAAGATATCCCGTTAAAACAGCGTATGTGAGGATTATCTCTCGGATACTTTAAAATGCGATTCTCCTATCCCACACCTATAGTGCATGGAAAACTATGAGTTTAGCAAGCGGAGAAAAGGCTAGCTTGGCAACCCAGTGATACTTAATTGAGAAAGGTTGGCTCACTTAAACCATAACAGACTTATCACGTAACCAAAGCCATCAGAGTAAAAGCATTGTTCATTCATCTTACGATTAGCCCTGTAATCATTGGCAAACGGATAGAACCAGTCGTTTGGTTCTATTTCCTCAACCGATGTGAATTTGCTCTCTGGCTTGGTAAAAAACTCTCCGGCAACCGTCGTCGGTGGCACAGATTCATTCACCTTAAATTTGAATGGCCATTCCGGGAAATGGCTATTCCTGTCATACCATTCAACCACATTATTTCTTGAGACTACGATCATCAATTCGTGCGAACAGGTCTGGCAATAACGTATAGCTGCGGCAAGCAGGCTTACCTTAAAACTCTCAGATATAGCCCTAATCTTTTCCAACGAAAATTTTTTCACTACATCAAAATAATAAAGCTTTTTGAAAGGCATCAACAAGCATCCAGCAAAATAATCTGCTTCCAGTTCGATAGGATCATTTTTATTCTTACCATCAGTAAATGAGGTATGCGGTTCCAGCAGTCCGGATTGTAAACCTATCCTATGTTCGTTGATATAATAATGTGCCAGTTCATGGCTCAGACTAAAACGGCCCCGATTTGTATGCAAATCGTTACCTCTGTCCCTGTTGATGTGGATATGGAATTCATAATCGCCGTAAACGAGCATACCGTCAAAGTAATCTTCATAATGATCGATGTAAAGGTTTAATCTTTCAAAATGTACAATCTCCTCCAACAGGGTCACATTCCCGTCGGAAAACATGGATGATACGTAATCCGCAATCCTATTCAGCTCCTTCTTCCGGATCTCCGGAATCGTCCTTTGTTCGGCCATCCTGATTTTTCTTGATTTTATCAAGGATATGTTTGGGTAGACTGTTACCTTTCCTTGCCACCATCCTTAAAGGGACAATGTCTTCATCTTTAGCTTCTCGCTCCAAGGTTATACTTTTGGCAATTTTTAACGTGCGATTAAGGATGGCGTTACAGTCCACCTCAAAATCATCGATATCTTCCTCTTCAATAGGATATAATTTTTCGAACCTTGCCAGCTCCAATTCATTCCTCGGAAAGAGGAAACCCGTTGAAGCAAGCCATCCCGGCATATTATCCGGTGTGATATGAATTTTACTTTGAGCCATAGATTTCCAAATATTCAGCGATCCTATCGAACGCTTCCTTTTTATAAAATTGAATTGTTGCCTGTGTGAGTCCCAATTGCATCCGGAGTTTCTCTGTTAAATGACGGGGCAATTTGAATCCTTTTTCAGCGAATTGCTGATACGTCAAGTAAATTATTTTATGCTTCGGACCTAATCTCTCCAAGGCCTTCTGAATTAGCTCTCTTTTTTCTTTCAGGATCCTCAATTGCTCCGGCTTATAATTTGAATCAGGAATATCGGGAATATCGTAGACCAAATCCTCTTCCCCGGTATAAGGGTTTGGATTCGGATTATTCTGCTCATGGTGCATGTCATTGAGCAGATTGAAAGCGAAGCGATAGAGATACAATTTAACACCATTGTCAAAATCCTTTGCCCTGGATTTACTGAAATCAAAATTTGGGTATTTAAGAAACCTCTCAAAAGTACGTTGAGCCAATTCGTAGGCAATTTCCTTGTCATACCCCCTGTTACGACAAATAACCAAACACTTGTGGGCTACATCTTTCTGGAATCGAAAACAGAAAGCATGGAAAGCAGCATCTGCCGCATCCTTCAATTCAGGGTCACTTCTCCATTGAATATATTGGATCAGCGTCTCCGTGGTTTCACTTTCTAATTCTTTCCACTCCATAAATGGCGGTCATAATGATATACCTAAAAACGTTGGTAACGGTTCTGGTACTATTTACGGGACGGTTTAAAAATCCCAAAGCAATATAGGTATTTAATTTAAAAACACAACTGTATGACACTATCACAAGCGATTAATCGGTTTATTGACAACATTTCGGTAACCGACAGGCAAGAGGGCAACATCAAGGGCTCACTCGACAACATCTACTATTACTTAAAGAAAAAGGATAATGGACTCCAAGTGAAACGGACGTTTACGAATGGCTCTTACGAGCGGGATACGATTATAAGACCATTGGATGATATCGATGTTTTCGCCGTGTTGGATATTGAGGAATGGCGGGATGACTACGGCCGATTACCCAGCCCTCAAAACGTGCTAACAGCAATTAAAGATTACCTTAACGGTGTCCCCGACTACAAGGACAAGGTGAAACAGGACAGACCGTGCGTTACCATAAAGCTATCGGACAAGCATTTCGACATCCTCCCCTGTTTTGAAACATATGGTGGGGGCTACCAGATCCCAAACTATGACCTAAGTGGCTGGACGTATAGTTACCCAGAACAGTTGCAGGCAAATTTGGACGCCATCCATAAAGAACGTAACTACAAGGTAAAGCAGGTAGTAAAGGCATTAAAATACTGGAATCGGGACTTGGACAAATTGATCCCATCTTATCATATCGAAGAAACAGCTATCACAATCTTTTCCTTTTACGGCTTTAAGAATTTTCAAGAAGGTATTGAATTATGGTTTAAGCATGCGGGATTCTATTTGGAGTCGTCGAAATTCAAATCTTACAGACGATACGAGAAAACCATCGAGCAGGTTGATAAGGCAGTGAACAAATTAGAGGAAGCCTCTGAAAAATGCGAAGAGAACAAGGAGACAGAAGCTTTATTGTTATGGAAGGATATTTTTGGAAGAGATTTTCCAACAATTGACCCGGAAGAGGCCAAGAATTTCTCCAAGGCCATCAGTGAAGGGACATTAAAAGTTGCCGCCACAGGATTTCTATCTACGGTTTCCGGTCATCCAATCAATGCATCAAGGGGGTACTATGGCGGCTTATCAAAGGCATAAAAAATATGATCCAACAGTACAGATCATGGCAATGAAATCTAGGTATCCGCAATTCTATGCAAAGCGGGAGAAGAACGGGAATATCTCGTTCAAGGGTAAGTTGCAGGTCAAGCCTGAACTCCCCGTGTATACCGTTGAAATAATTTACAGGGGAAATAGTACACCGGCGATACAAATACTTGATCCCGCCCCGGTAAAAGATGCTCCCCATATCTATTCCGATACACAATCACTATGTTTGTATCATCGCGACAACTTCAAGTGGACTGCAAGCAAATTGATTGCTAATGAGATTATGGGTTGGACGGCGGGCTGGATATATTTTTACGAGTATTGGCTCCAGACTAAAGAATGGGTAGGTCCAGAGGTTCCACATGGCCTATGATCAGGTTTACAGTAATATTAGTATAATACCGAAAACATGGCAAACGATATACCTATTAAGCAAAATGAGCAAAGGCAACTGGAAAGACTTGCCGCACAGCGAGAGTTGTATTCAGCAGCAAAAAAATATTTTGGGCTTCAAACTATTTTCACGCTGTTTGTTCCCGTAGTTTTATCCGTCGTCGCGCTTTATGTCGCGGGCATTTCTCCATACTCCGCCTTATTTGGTGTTGTTATTTTTATTTTGGATCTATTATTTATTGAACCTGTGGTTGAAAGGAAAAAAAGCAAGGCAGCGAAAATCCAGGAGCTTTTTGATTGCAGCGTACTGTCATTAAACCATTCCCCTCTTAAAGTGGTGGACGATGTAAGCGTGGAAGAAGTCCTCCAGTATTATGAAGCCCATCAAAAAATAGCAACCAACATTGAAAAGATAAAAGATTGGTATCCAAAAATCGTTTCACGTGTAGATATCTCAATCGCTCGCATTATCTGCCAGCGATCAAGTTGCTGGTGGGATAAAGGCCTACGCAATAAATATTGTTCACTGCTAAAAACCGTGACTGTACTGATACCTCTTACAATCTTAGTGATTGGCTTCCTGAACGATATCCCACTTGTGCAGTTCGTGCTTATCATCAGCGCTCTGGTGCCATTTTTCCAATTCACTATCAAACAATACAACGATAACAGGGATATGGATCTGCGCCTGAACAAGTTGACCGGTTATATTAATGAGACTTGGCGTAGGATTCTGGCCAATGCTATTTCCCAGGAGCAGTTAGATATCGAGGCCCGAAGGATACAGGATGGGATATACGATAATCGTGTCAATGCGCCCCTGATTTTTGATATCTTTTATAAGTGGTTCAGAGACAAGGATGAAATTACAATGAACCGAGCAGCCGAAATATTGGTAAGCGAAATTGATAATATGGATCAGCGTACCGTTTAAAATTAGTATTAATTAAATTATAGAAGCAAGCCGATTCTTTGCCGATTTTATCCATTCGTAATTTGTCCCTGATTAGTCATAAAGAAGCCAATATACCGATATCGCCTGTACCGTATCGGAAATCAGAGTGGTGACGTGTCGCCCGCAGATTAAAAGGGCTGATTCGATAGACTTGACTACCTCTCATCAATAGATTCAAAAAAACTGGCCATTTCATTGTAATATTGCTTCAGACCATCGGGATCAGCAACTACAATGAAGGAAAAATAGACCTCTATCAAAACAAGAACAAAAGCGAGCGTCCTGTTATAAACATGCACGTCATACACTGCATCTGTAAGCATCATTTCATATGCCTTCGGGCTATAATGCTGGTACTGACTCAAGTATTTATAGATTGCTGTGAGCTCAAGATTTATATTTGGACCCCTCGTTTTAATGATTTCCAATTTTTTCTTTTCGTTTATAAAGCCACTGCCGTTTGTTCCCTTTAACAATTCCTGAAAGATCGGCAAGGAGGTTTCTCTTATCGACTTATTGTTTTTTCTGGCTCCGTTGTCAAAAATTTCAGGGTTCTCCTCTATTATGGCCTCTCTAAACTCACTCAGTTCCGTGATTTTGGATTCATCGTTGTATAAATCTGCCAAATGAGTATTTTCCGCTTCTATACCTTCGGTCGCACTTTCCAGAAATTCCTTATGCAGTATGTTGAGTTCATTGCCAAGAGATATTTGCTCTGCGTCATCTTTTTGCACGAGACATAATAGATAAAAGGCATTTATCAGATCGTCAACGATGGCCCTATAAAGAACGTTCGTACCTGCTTTAAATCTATGGTCCTCTTTTATCTTTGGTAATAGGTCATTTGCAGCCTCCAGATTGAATCTTATCTTAACGGCCAACTCAATAAAGCACTTGCAATTGCTTTTTTGCGTCTGGCCATTTGTAGCCAGAAGAAATTCCCTTAGAAAATCTAAAGCGTGGACTTGCTTTTCGTTTAACTTATCTACTTTGATTGCTATTGATTTATTCGAATCCCTTCAAAAAATTTGTTATTGTAGTTCATAAAAAGTATACTTTCTTTAAAGATTCAGATATCGGCAAAGATAGCTTATAAAAGAAAATACGAAACCTTGAAGTGATTTGCATGGAGATCTCCTCAAGGCGACCGCTTACCGTCGGATAGCTTTTACAATGGCCATTCCATACGCAGATTATACTGACTTCATATTGTGTCTTTATTGTCAACCATTCTTACATAAACTATCTAATTTTCTCATTCTGCCAAACCCGTTAATTTCAAATCTAACGATTATTATCCATTCCAGATGAGAAAGTCCGTCTTCATAAATCGTGATATTATCACACGAAACCCATAAACAACCAATGAATTTTGGTAAATCAAATAAAATTAAGTATTTTGCGTGAAATTTTCACGTAATGATCATTAGATTCATTGTAAAAAATCTATTTTCCTTCAAGGAATATACCGAATTCAACCTGCTTCCGGGCAGGTTCAAACGGCTTGAGCATCATGTCTATTCAGGCGATGTGATCGAATTACTGAAGTTGAATGCAATCTACGGAGCGAACGGTTCGGGAAAGAGCAACCTGATCCGCAGCATGTCGCTGTTGCAGGATTTTGTCGTCACGGGTGAAATGCCCCTTGAGTTCATCACCGAAACGTTCAGGTTTGACAGAGATTCCGGCAATTCGGATGTTTATCTTGGCATCGAATTCATAGCGGAAGGAACGCCTTATTATTACGGCCTACTGATCAATCAGGGAATCGTAATAGAGGAAGAATTGCAGATCAGTGGATTGGGAAAGAAAGAGGACATCATATTGTTCATCCGTAGAGATACAGTAGAGCCCGGAGAGATATACTTGCAATTCTCCGAAGGGATCAACGACGACAGGGAAGCAGCCCTTTTCCCTTCCTTTTTGAAGAACGAGGTGCTGGAGCGTAACAGACCGGTGCTGTTTTACATGAAGAACAGACATAACGAGGTATTCGCGCCTTTCAAGAAAGCGGTAGGCTGGTTCGAGAATACCATGCAGGCCATCCTGCCCACTTCGAGGCCGAACAGATTAGCCCTTAGGTTTCAGGAAAACAAGGCGTTCCATGATTTTTCCATTGACATCATGCGGTCGTTCAATACCGGGATATGGGATATTCAGGTAGAGACCATCCCCATAGAGGAGTTTTTCGGGCAGGACGACCGAAAGCAGGCAGATCGGATAATAGCCAACCTAAAGGCAAAACCGGATAAGCCGATAAGCGTACGTAACAACCGTGAGGAGGTGGTACTGTTAATGGAAAATGGCAAGGCTGTGGCCAAGATCATTACCCTCACCCATCAGGTAGAGGGTGGCACTGCCAAATTCCAGCTTTCCGAAGAATCCGACGGAACCAGGAGGTTGATGGATTTCCTGCCCGTGTTCTACAGTGTTGTAGTTGAGCACAAAACCTATATCCTCGATGAGATTGAGCGTAGTATACACCCTGTACTGATCAAGGAGCTTATCAAAAAGTTCTCCCATGACGGGAATACCAAGGGACAGCTGATCTTTACTACACATGAGTCCAACCTGCTGGACCAGGAGATATTCCGTCCCGATGAAATATGGTTCGCGGAAAAAAACAGCGAGGGCGCAACGCAATTACATGCCCTCAGCGATTTCAGGGAGCACCACACTATCGATATCCGTAAGGGCTATCTGAACGGTAGGTACGGCGCCATTCCATTTTTGGGCAATCTACAGGATTTAAATTGGGAACAGTATGCCGAAACCTATTAAGTTCGAATACGAGAAGAAGGCCCCGTTCCGGGATGCTTTCTATTTTATCATCATATGCGAGGGAAAATCGCGCGAACCTGATTATTTTCGCTTTTTCGTGGATATATCATCGAGGGTAAAGATCGTTCCGGTGGAGAGCTCCAACGATGGTTCCTCGCCTGAAAAACTGATCGGTTTGGCTAATACCGAGATAAGAAAATTAGATGCTACGGCGGGGAAGGACAGGATATGGTTCGTCATAGATACGGATAGGTGGAGAAAGCAAATCCGTACCCTACGCCGGGCGACCGCTACAAGGCCACAATGGAAAGTGGCTCAGAGCAATCCGTGCTTCGAGGTTTGGCTCTACTATCACGCAAGATCGGTTCCACCAGAGGGAGATCCGAAAAGCTGCGGGAAATGGAAACCCTTACTGCCAAAGGTTATAAAAGGGGGATTCAACCCTGACTTCCATCCTGCCGCGATTGAGACCGCCATCGAGAATGCCAAGAAAAACTACGCCGAGGAGGGAGATTTACCCATTACGGGCGCAACACAGGCTTGGTTTCTTGCTGAGGACCTATTGCCTTTGATAAAAAAGGACCTGGATATGATCAAGGACAAATTTCCGCCACCAGCGACACCGTAATACCGATATGAACTACACGAAAGTAGCTGAAACTATTCGGGATCATCCCCAATGCATGATGCATCGGAGGCCTAAGGATTCAAACAGTCATTAGTTAATTCACTTAGAGCACTCACTATTCAATTGGCTCGGGCAATTACAACGTACTGACGAATATATAACTTCTACACTCAAGATTAAATCGTAATGAACAAAATTATTGAAAAATTAAAAGAATACTGGAAAGACCCTGTTTGGAGTCAGGGCAAACGCATTAAAAATTCAAGAGCTTAGCTAAATATTTCATATCCCAGCTGGCGATGTTCCTTTTCCTCCTGATGCTGATGTTTTTGGTTTGGTCATTTTTCAGGATATTTAATGCTACCTTGTTGATCAGCGAGAAGTTCTGGGCGGCATTTTTGTTTCTTTTCCTGTCCGCATCTTCCTGAAAGATAACATCCAGGGTCCAATGCAGCTTGTTTTCTATTCCCCAGTGGCTGCGAATGTTCTTTTGGTAAAAGGCGGCGCTTTCCGGTTTACTGGCGATATAATAGCGGGAGGCATGTTCGGTTGCCCCCGTAGCCTTATCGCATCTTTTACTCTCCATCCTGATCAATACCTTTAATTTCCGCCATTTACCGGGATGTTCCATGTGTGCCATATCTGTTATAATGGTGCATTTTCTGGTCTCTATGCGACCATGTCCGATATCAATATCCTCATCTTCATCCGCAATCTTCAGGAACCTGAAGGAATCTTCCAGGTTCTGGTGTAATGCAGGCTGGTTATTTTTAACGCCCAACAGGTAATCGCCTTCCGCTTTTACGATACAGGCTGCAATCTCCTGCTGGCAGCCCATGGCATCCATACTGATGATATTCCCCTTTATAAACAAGCTGTTCAACAGTTCCGGTATTGCGGTTATCTCATTTGACTTTTCATTTACCCTCACCTGTCCCAAAACCATATTACTGTCACTTGCCCAGGCGCTTACCATATGGATAGGGGATTTGATACCGTGGCTTTTCGCACCCCGTATGGTCTTTCCATCAATACTGATGAGTTGTCCCGGATGGCTTTCAAGTACCGCATCGACCCAATTCCTGAAACAGGCTTCAAATCTGGCCGGATCCATGTTCGAGAAAACACGGTTAATGGTGTCATGGGAGGGGATGCCGCCCGGAAGTTCCAGAAAGGTCTTGAACCAATCTTGGCGGAACACCGCGAAATCTTCGATATCATCGTAGCTTTCCATGCCGCATATGACCCCTGCTATGGTGATCGTGATGATATCCGTAAGTAAATGCTGTTTTCTTCTATTTATCCGAAAGTCTGGCATTTCGCTAAAATAAGAGAAAATACTACTGGTTTTATCTTTCATATCCATCTGATTGTCAGATAAATATACAAAAAACAAATCGAAAAAAACAAGACAAATAACTGATTATTAGTCAGTTAAACTAACATGTAGTGAAATTGATTTTAATGCGTTTGCCCTGTGTTTGGAGTAAAGTAATTGCTACCGTAATAACTTTCATTCTTGGGACGACAGTAACCTCTATTTATGCTATTTTCAAAACCGCCTATTCGAAAACACCATTCAAGGAAACCTTTGTCTCTGCTTATAAGCTCTTAATATCCGAAATGAATTTACCTATTTGGACACTTCTTTCATTTCTTCTAATATTCGTGATTTTCACAATTAAGCCTTTTATTGCTTTTACTAGAAGCCTAATCAACAAATTCGACACATTAAGAACAAGTGATCAGGATGAGACTGAAGCGCCAATGGCGACGGAGCATTCTACCGTTTTGTTTTCATATAGAATGGCCAGAACATTTCCCGGATTACGTGGAATAGAATGGTTCGAATCCCCAAATGTCGCAGTAAAACGACTGGAATTATTGTTAAAAACTCCCTTGGTGTTCAGCGGGGGGTGGTCGGGTGTGCACCCGATCCTATCTGGTGGTTCAGGGGTGGGTCTGCCGCAAATATTGGGACATTTAAAAAACTTGACGGCAAAAGATTGTTAGTAAATTTCGACCAATTAAAAATAAAAAAAATAGCCGCTTATCACGACGGGGGATTGTATTATAAAGATTTCGTTTATGTCGAGGCATCTGGGGAGCCACAGACTGGACTCTATAATATAACCGAAGAAGACAAGAATCGCAACGTCGATACTTTCGGATATAGTTTGGAAGAGTATGGACTTTTCAGATATAATCGTTTTTGCAAAAAAACAATTAGCAGGGAACATTTTGACGACGGCGCAACGGTGATCAATGGAAAAGTTGTTGCTGTAAATGATGCGGAACTAAGGGTAAGGTACTTGACAGATTACAATTTTATCATTGCAGCCAAAGGCTCGCCATACAACTCGCAGAATTTTTCAAGCGATTCTAAGATATATTTTGATGGCTTGTTACAAGGCACCCTTGGCTTCGACGATTTTTTTGATTTTCTAAAGTCATTTAAAAAGCGAGAGAGCCGGGGATAATCTTACCGACGCGGATTGGCACGGAGGTGTTCAATAAAAATCCAGTATCGTCTTACCATTGTTGGGGTTAGGATTCTCGCAAGCCTTTTAGCATTCTTCAAAAACGCTGAGATCGTCTTCTGACCATACAGATAAGTTGGACAGCTTCTTTCTCAAATCCGAAACAGTTTTCTTATTTCCCGAAGGCAGTATAACAACACCTAAATTCTCCAAGGATCTGTTTTACCAGCGCACTTTTGGTTTCCGGAATGTTACTGGTCAACTTTTCCGTACTTCAAATTTACGAGTATTTTGAAATATATTGTAACTACCTCCGGCTTAGTCTGCGTAACAAAGGAGGCCAACGTCACGTCAACCCCAACATCCGCAGGTCAAGAATTGCTCTCTGTTGATTTCCCGCTGGAAATCAACTTGACTAGCTCACACAGGTGTCAGTAACTCGGGCATTTATTCAGGTCATTTTGCCATTCTTTGATAGTCATAATATTGACTTCTAAGAACTTGTCGGGTTCGATGACTTTTGTACCCTTATTCAGCATCGTACCGACGGGTACTTCATTATCGGCAAAGAATGCCTCGATTTCCTGGATCATCATGCGGCAAGATAAAAATAGTTTAAGGACAAAACTCATCAAACCGTTTCCCGTAGTTTGCCGTTTTGCAAGAAGAGCTCCGATGGAAAGAATCGATCGGGAATCTACCGTCTTCGGGTTGATTCCAACAGGGCCTGTACAAACGGGGAAACCGTGATGTCGCCTTTGCCCAGATCCTCCCGCGCGGTCAGCGCATCGCTGTTGGCCAGCATGACAACCGAAAGTTTCCGTTGGGGTATCCGCAGGTAGATGCCCGAATAGCCATCGGGCTGGTGGCCGTAGTGCCACAGTAACGTATCGCCTGCATGGAGCTGCACAAACCAACCGATGCCGTAGGGCGAGGAACTGCCATCGTTCAGGGTGGTGGGCCGGAGCATCCCCGTCCGTGTGGTGTCGTCCACCAGTTCTCCGCCGAAATAAGCCCTATCGAACAGCAGGATGTCGGTTGCCGATGCCACCATCCCCGCACCGGCATTAAGTTTCGGGTCAGGGTAGTCCGTCCTTACCGGATTTCCTTTTTCGTCCAGCTTGTAGGGCTTTGCCAGCGCCTGTATGACCTCCATGCGGGAGGAATCCGACAGGGAATGCGCGGAATGCGCCATGCCCAGCGGCCGGATGATGCGTGCGTTCACCAAGGAGTCGAAAGGCAATCCCGTGCCTTCTTCCACCGCACGGGATACCCTGCCGTACAGGAAACCGTTGTACTTGTACCGTTCCCCCGGTAGGCCCTCAGCCGTATGGGTAAGGTGGTGCAGTAGGGTAATGTCATCGCGCTCGGGATGGTAGTTGTCCAGCAGGAAGGCATATTCGGGTTCGGCTTCCCTGAAATACGCCAATATGCGGGCGCAGGTGCCCTCCCAGTCGGGATGGAAGTCCTTCATTTTCCAGTCCAGGTCTACCTTGCCTTCCTCCACAAGTTGCATGATGGCCGTGGCGGCGACGGGCTTGGTGATGGAAGCAATCCAGTAGGGTGTATTGGCCATGGCCGGGATGCCATCCTCTATGTCGGCATAGCCGAACCCCGCTGCATAGACCACCGAATCACCGTAGGCAACGGCCACAGAAAGGCCGGGGATGCCTCGCTGCTGCCGGAGACTGTCCAGTCTTTGACCGAACTGTTTAAGCCGGAGCTCATCTGGAGCTTTATCTTTAGGTTGCCCGCAGCTGAAAATCAGCAAAAGGATAGAGAAGGCAAGGCTGGGACACGTATTCATATTTCACTGGATTTGCATGTGGCCAATTTACGGAATTATTGGATTGTCCGGACTGCCGGCGAGCAAATTCCCGGGGCTTATTTTCACTATCAACGGGTCGACGATCAACGTTGCACCGACTGCCCGTGGAAAATACCTGGCCTTGCCTCATATGTCGAGAAGCAGTCCATTAAATACGGATCCATACCCATCTGGATCAGGTTCAGGTTCACCAGCTACAGCAATAAGAAACGGAACCGATTGGTCTTCCAAATATTTATAAGAAGGGCTTATCGTATTCAAAAACGTCCCCGGCAAGTCGCCGCCCGCCAGGTCGTGTCCGACCGGCGACCTTTAAACGGATCTTAATTATGCCGAAAGTAATCGGGAGGGAACAACTGTTGACCGTGCTTTTCGGCTACCGCCTTTAACTTCTCCAGACAGGATTGATCCGGTGGCGGCAGGAACCTGCCAGCTTCTACCCTTGTGCCAGCTTCCAGGAATAGCTCCTCCAGCCCCGATGGAACGACCACGCATAAAAGGTGTGCCGTGGTCTCTGCCTTATTCTTGAACTGGTGTACCATACCGCCTTTTGGGATCACCACATACGACCCCTTCCCGGCAATGTAGGTGCCTGTTTCGGAAGTCACCTCAATTTCTCCTTCGATCACGTAAAAGGTCTCCTCAAAATCGGGGTGTGCATGGGGTCCGGGACCGCCGCCTGTCGGTACGAGCATGTCTATTGCCGCATAGGCGTTGTCCGTTTGCTTTCCCGCAATGAGTATCCGGTACGTGTCGCCCATTACGGATACATAGGTCCCTTCATCGGGTGCCCAGATCAAAGGTTCTTTTGCCATCGTCCTGCCAATTTGTTGATAATAATCGAACCGTGTTCATTACCACAACAGCGGGCGCGTGGAAATGTTCGGATATACCGTTCATCCCGGCTCCTGTCTGAAATTCTTATCGTACAGTTTGGGCAACGGGTCGGATTGCCAGTAATGTTTGGTATCCACGTCCATGATGGTCAATCGACCGGAATGGCCTGCCCCGGTGTCGAGGTTCCAGATATTGTACGCATTCAATGGCTGATCTGTCCCCCAATTGATGGTAGGCGTATGGCCAAGGTAAACTTCCGAAAAGTCGGGTACCGGGGCGAACGGATCGGGCTTCTCGTCTCCCGCCATCAGCTTATGCTGGTAAGCGTTTTCCCACAGGTTCCGGTTCCAATAGAATTCCTGCGGCCGTTGCCGGTCCAATGGCCTGCCCAATATGAAGCCACCGTGGACGAAGCAACGGCCCTGTCCGTCGATGTGGTACGACCGCTGGTGGGTAAAGAAATTACGGTGCGTCACTGGGATATCCGATGAAACCAATGCTGTTTTATAACCGCTGCGTGTCGCACGGAACATTCCCGGTTTATCCGCGTGACCAAGATAGGATTTCAGTGTACAGGATTCTCCTAGGCTCCAGTATTGCGGATGGAAATCCGTTGAGATAAATTCGTGGAACCAGTCATCGTGATTGCCTTTGATGGCAATCAGACAAAACAAAGTCAAAAACAACTATTATAAATTGGTATATATACTTTAACTTCGATATATTTGTAAGAACTAAAAACAATAACAGCATGTCAAAAGAACTTGTGGGAGCCTCAGTTGCACCGATAGTATTATCAATACTGAGGAACTCCGACAGCTATGGTTATGAAATCGTCCAAAAAGTAAAAGAGTTAACGAAAAATCGTATTACCTGGAAGGAAGCCAGTATATATCCAGTTTTAAAAAAACTTGAAAGTAAAGGAATGATAAAATCCTATTGGAAAGTCATAGAAAACGAGAGGCCGCGGAAATATTACACTCTATTGGCAGATGGGAAAGAAAAATTGAAACAAGAAGTTGATGAGTGGCAATTGATTAATTCCTTATTGGGAAAACTTGCTACATAAATGATCAGTATAAAAATGTAAGGTTAAACATATAGTCGACCCGATGGAAAAAGAAGTACAATTTGATCTCAACCTGGAAATAAGCAAATGGATGTATAGGTTGAAAGATGAACCTTCCCTAACACATTCAGACTCAGAGGAGCTCAAAGCACATCTTCTTGACCTTATGGATGAATTAGAGAATCTCGGGTTGGATGAGCAGGAAAGGTTCTGGGTTGCTTCTAAAAGACTAGGTACGATATCCGATTGGAGGAGTGAATTCCGGATGATCAACAAACCTATAATACAGTTACGAAAGGTTCATTTAATTCTGACTGGCGTTATAACCTATTTTATAACATATTATTTCAGCGGCGCATTTTCCAAACTACTATGCATAGTCGTTAGCTCCTTAGGCGAACGGCCCGCAAATGGCCTTTGGTGGATGGAAAAATCACTGGTATTCATCCTCCTAATAATACTCATATTCACGATAAGCATATACTATTTAGACGAAAGGTACCTTTCCTTTGTAGATAGGGTCAAGGTCAGACCTAAGCATGCCTTATCGATACTTTTTTTAGCTATCCTGCTAGCCGCAGCAGACACCTGCCTGAACCCCCTGGTAAAGATTGCCCTAGATAAAAATGAATGGCTGTTAGTCAGTTACTATAATTTAACATCGTATTTTGACTATTGCCTGCCTTTACTGCTGTGCTTTTGTTATGCCTTTCTTTATTTCAAAAAATATAATAAGAGTGACACTTTGTGATTTAGCAATATAACGTTCTTCTATTTATCATGCTATGAAAAGGTTTCTGATGTTGATTTTTCTATATGCTTGCCTAACTTCTTGCCAAAAGAACGAAGCAGAATTTTCCTGCGATCCGTTAATCAACAATTTCGTGGTTGAAAACAGGCAACTGTACGTCTTCAAACTAAATTAGACACATTAGGATGAAACCTTAAGGAGACTTTCGAGTTATAAATTTATTAATTTTTGTTGATTATACAATTGTCTTCTTTTATTCAGAGAATCGATTTTTACCTGTTGTCTTTTTTCCAAAATTCTTTCAGATCGTCCACAGTAGACATCTGCAGGTGTTAAGTTTTGCAGCGATTCGTGATAACGTCTGTTGTTATAGTTGTCCACAAAGTTTCCCAGGGCTTCGATAAGTTCTTCTGGATGG
>NZ_ATZA01000060.1 GCF_000427965.1 Olivibacter sitiensis DSM 17696
GCAAAGAAACTGGAGGCCGATTTCTTCTTCGCCCACCCCTATTCCTCTTGGGAAAGGGGACTCAACGAATACACCAACAAGCTTATCAGGCAGTATATACCGAAAAAGCAGCCCTTTGAACAATTCAATGAACAGGATATCAGAAAGATACAGCACAAAATCAATGCAAGGCCAAGAAAAAAACTAGATTACCAAAACCCCAAGAGCATTTTTTATGCTACCTTAGACCAAAATGTTGCATTGGTGAGTTGAATCTACCTGATTTTGACTTCTTGAAAAAAAAATAGTTGAGAACAAAAAAAAACGTATATTTGCACTCCATTTGAGAGAGGCTCTGCCTTTTTCTTTAAAGATGGAAAGATACCATGATCGGGGTGTAGCGTAGCCCGGTATCGCGCCACATTTGGGATGTGGAGGTCGTAGGTTCGAATCCTGCCACCCCGACCGAGAAGCCTACAAAGGCGGCCAAAACCCCTATAATCGTATGATTAGAGGGGTTTTTCTTTTTTTCTTACCCCAATCTGTTCAAGTAAAACCAAAGAAAATGAGACCTATTCGGTTACCCATTTTCTATACCTAATTTTGGGTCACCGAAATAGGTTCAAATATCTAAAAATCAGCTTTTTGTGCTTGTTTGTTTTGATGCTTTTTGCGATCGTTTGATACGGGGTTTTTACTGATTGGTGACCCTTTTCATATCAAACCCAAGCGTGTAGCACCAAAACACGGATATGCAACCATTAAAGTAAGTTGATATGAAAACACAGAATTGCACATTCGGGGTAATTTTTTACCTCAAGAAGCAGAAAACGACAGCGCAGGGAAAAGCACCCATCTATGCAAGAGTAACGGTGAACGGCAAACGTACGGAAATATCCGTCAAACGTTCCATAGCCGTCTCGGGGTGGGATGCCAAAAAAGGATTGGCAAGGGGAAGCCGTGAGGAAACTGCGGAACTTAACCGATTTCTTGCCCGTTTCAAGGCAAAAATCATTGATGCCTACCAAGAGATGGTATTGTCTGGCTGTTTATTAGACGGGGCGGTAATCCGTGAACGGGTAACGGGGTCTGCACAGTCGGGGCGAACACTCGGCAGTCTTATTGAATACCATAACAAAGAGCAGGAAAGCAAACTTGCATACGGTACGATGAAGAACTATTATACCACACAAAGCTACATCAAACGCTTTCTGAAAGAGAAATACCGCCGTACAGATATAGCCATTTTGGAACTGAACTACTCGTTTATATCTGATTTTGAACATTACCTACGTAACTATAAACCGAAAGACCACCATAGACCATTGAACAATAACGGTATCATGAAACACATCGAGCGTCTCCGCAAGATGGTCAATATGGCGGTCACAATGGACTGGTTGGCAAAAGACCCCTTTGCCAAGTTTAGGAAACATTTTGACAAGGTAGAGCGCAAAAGCCTAACAAAACAGCAACTTGACAGGCTCGAAAAGAAGCGGTTTAGGGTCGAACGACTGCAACAGGTTTTGGATATGTTCCTGTTCAGTTGCTATACGGGGCTTGCATATATCGACCTTGCGGAACTTACGCCTGATAACATCATCACGGGAATAGACGGCGACCTATGGATATATACAAGCAGGGCAAAGACAGACACAAGTGTCCGCATTCCCTTATTGCCAAAGGCAAGGGAACTGATGGAAAAGTACCAAGATGACCCGAGGGCAATCAGCAACGGCACGGTGTTCCCCGTTATCTCCAATCAGCGGATGAACGGCTACCTAAAGGAAATAGCGGAGATATGCGAAATAAGCACAGACCTTACGTTCCATATCGCACGGCATACGTTTGCTACCACGGTCACATTGAGTAATGGCGTACCCATCGAATCCGTGAGCAAGATGCTCGGACATACGAGTATCCGCACCACACAGATTTATGCCAAAGTGGTCGAACACAAATTGAGCGAGGATATGCAGAATCTAAGGGAGCGCATGGCATGGGGAAGCTGAAAAGACCGCAAATTCCCCTAAACAGGTCAAATTCAGTATATTTGTTAGAGGTAGTACAAAGGTGCTACCTCTTTCTATTGATACAGGAAAGATATATCACCGTAAACAGATAGGCAAATGGAAGAGAGGAAATATTTTAAGACACGCCCCCGATTTGGGAAAGCACAGCATCCATTTGATATAGGTATGCCCTTCTTTTGGTGGAAAGGACATTATGACCTGCATTTTCTAAAAAGGCTTTATGAGCGCGCGCAGGATGAATTTGGCGCATACTATGACCACCATCTGCAATTCTTTTTGCAGGAGAACAAAGAAGCGACCGAAATCGAATTTTTCAGACACGTAAACGATATTGTCAGAGATGAACTTAACAAGCTCATAGCGGACGATAAACGGGAATCCAAATCAAAGCACAAAAGCATCGTACAGCAGAAAAAGATGCTAAGGGCATTCCTTGACCATCTCGCTTTGGTGGACCAATGGAACGTTAGCAGGACGAAAGACGAGATTATAGCGGAAAAGGAAAGCGAGATTAAGGAGTTAAAGGAGATCGTGGTGCAACTTACCAAAGACCTCAAAGAAGCCCGAAAACTCGAAACGGACGGCTACATCGATATCCCCAAAGGCTACGTTTTAACGGTAGTTGACCTTTTTGTAAAGCTACGGAAACAGGTGCTAAAGGATGGGCGTGACCTCGCCTTTGCCCAATTCGGTATAGTATGGATAAAGATGATATGCCAACATTTTAGAGAGGAGGGCAAACGTATCAGTTTTGGCAGGGTACAGCGGTATTTTCCCGCAGACCTCAAAGATTTGAAAGAAAGGTATGCCGAAATCCCGTCTAAAAATCAACTTTTCGACATCGTTCCTGCGAAAAAAAAGCGGTGATACCGATATACTTAAAAAATAAACCTACACCTAATCAATTTCTTAATATTCTGTAAACCAATACAGAAGCATGTCAAAAATGACCATTCGGAAAGCAATGGTCATGACCGTATTGCCCTATTCCATTTTTTTGTATCGAAAGCGGTCGGAAACGTATCATCTGTTTCCGTCGGCATGATAACAGATTTTTTAACGATAACAAAAAGGAGGAAAGATGAACGTAGAGCTTATCACGAGGGATGACCTCGAAAAATTCAAAAAGGAACTGTTCGAGGAAATCAGAAAGCATAGCCCCCACCCAAGAAAACACGAACACGAACAGAGGGCATGGCTCAAAAGCTACGAGGTGCGTAAGTTGCTCGGCATATCGGCAGGCACGTTGCAGAACCTACATGTGAACGGCACGTTGCCGTTCAAAAAAATCGGTGGACTGATGTACTACAAGTACGAGGACATCCAAAAGCTGATGGAGGGAGGTGAAGATGGGGAATAGAGCCTACAAAGAGCGGAAAGATTTTCGGAAAGACTACCGGAAAGACACGCTACCCGCAGTCAGTACTCCAAAGGTAAACCTTTGTCGCCCTGTAGGGAGCAAGTTTATTTTTTTGCGATGCAAAAAACCGTTCCCCCACGCTCTTCTGAGCGAGGAACGGCGGATGCTCCCGATGGTCGCAGTCCGTAAACTTGGGGAGGATGGACAATGAAAAAGCTGGCAAAAGAGAAAGAGACAGGTGGCAAAAAACGCAAACGTGGACGGCCGAAAAAAGTCATCACCCGAAGCGGTTCGCTGGTGGTTAGGATGACACCTACCGAGCGATTGGTTGTTGCTGGCAAGGCAAGAAACGCAGGTATGCGGATAAGCGATTGGTTTCGCAGGGCAGCAAAGGTTGCTGTGATAAAACCGAGGCTTTCAAAAGAGGAAACAGGATACCTGCGCACCCTATCTGGTATGGCCAACAACCTCAACCAATTGACCAAGTTGGCGCACACCAATGGGCTTGTGTCACTCATGGCGGATCTGCGTAGGGTATTGACCACGGTGGAAGCACTAATGGAAAGGATAGGCAGGGATGATAGCTAAGGTAATCACCGGTAAGAGTTTTGGCGGTTGTGTCCGATACCTATTGGAACGTGAGCAGTCCGCCGTGCTCGATTCATCGGGTGTACGGGATTACGACATCAAAGCCATCATTGCCGACCTCAACGCACAGCGTAAAATGCGCCCACAGCTCGGCAATGCCGTAGGACATACCGTCCTTAGCTGGAGCAACGAGGACAGGGAGAAACTGACCTTGGAGAAAATGGCAGCACACGCAAGGGAGTACATGCAGAAGATGGGCATCAGGAACACGCAGTACGTGACCGTGCTGCATACAGACCGCCAGCACCCACATTTGCATATCGTGTACAACCGTGTGGACAACGATGGCCAGACCATCGGCAACTTCAACCACTGGCACAAGAGCAGGAAGATATGCAGGGAGATGACCGAGCGTTACGGTTACCATCTCGGCAAGGGCAAGGAAAAGGTAAACAGGCAGGCACTACGTGGCAGCGACAGCTTGCGCTATGCCATATACGATGCCCTTAAATACGTCATGACAAAAGCCACGTCATGGAAACAGGTTGAAACCATGCTTGCAAGGCAGGGCATCGGCATCCATTACAAGTACCGAAGCGGAACGAATGAGGTGCAGGGCATTTCGTTTGAAAAGGATAGCGTTAAGTTCAAAGGCTCGGCTATTGACCGAAAATTCAGTTTTGCGGGCATGGAGAAACAGCTAAGCGAAAACCGAGCAATGGGAATAACGCAATCAACCACGGAAAGCCCTACACTTGCCGACCAGATAAGAGAGGTACTCGGACAACAGGAACAGCGGTCAGAGGCATACGAAACGGGATTGGGATTGCTCGGTGACCTGCTGAATATGCCCACCTCGATAGAGCCCGAACCCGACCCCATGTGGCGCAGGAAAAAAAAGAAACCGGAGCAAGAACAATCAAGAGGAATCAGAAGATAAAACATTAAAGAAATGAACGAACATGAATTACAGACCGCTGTTAAAGACCAACAGGAGATAATGGTACTAATGGACAAACGTGTGCAACAAATTGAAAAACAGCAATCCGAAACCAAGGACTATTCGGCAGAATTGGCAAGCATCAATGGAAAATTGGAGCATATCGTAAAAGATGAAACACCTGTCGGACTGAAAGCATCCATTCTAAAGCATGTCGAGGCAACCGGTCACCTTGTCACAGCGGTGGACGAACAAAAGAAAATAATAAGTGAAATGCCACAGAGAACTAAGATGACCGTGGAACATCGTATTACAGGGCGACAATTACCGTATATTATTACAGGTGTCGTATTGATACTTGTGTCGGTACTTTCTCTTTTCGCCAGCTTTCAGCTTTGGCGATCAAACTCCGCTCTGCACGACAGTGACATCAAAATCCGAATGGTGAGGTTGTTTTATCCGCAGGTGTCATTGGATATTGATTCTATCTACAATAGCAATCCCAAAAAGCTTAAACTATGGGTAATACAGGAAGAAGAAAGATTAATTGCTATTCGCAAGGCAGAGGAAAATGCAAAGCAATCCACCCACCAGGCCTAAAGGGCAAAGCAGGAGTTGAAAAGGTTGAAGGGGAATAAATAGGTGCATTTTATATCTGATATAGATAAGCCATATTTCTTTAATGATATTCTACCGAACGCTCTTCTTCTTAAGGCTGAGGTCAGTGTTTCTATCTTCCATCATCAATCCAATTTGATATGAAAATTTTCATGTTATATGGATTAGAATTTGTTTTTTATATCACATATAATGTGATATTTTTGCAAATCATTACTTTTACGATTAGCTTAAAGCAAAACTGTTTCAATATGAACCGAATAAAGGAAGTTCTGGAAGACAAAGGTATCAAGCAGACTTGGTTAGCCGAAAGGCTGGGCAAAAGTTTTAATATGGTTAATGCATATGCCCAAAACAGAAGACAACCCAGTATTGATGTGCTTTATCAAATTGCTGAATTGCTACAAGTAGAAGCTAAAGATTTATTAGTTACCAATGACAAAGCAGAGCGAGGTGATAAGAAAAACAATTAAATACAGTACAGGTTTTAGTGCTGGCGCTTTGTTATTCAAAGAGTCAGATGCAGTGATTTCACAGATTCAAAATCCTGAAGCATTTTTAGCTGGTGACGAGATCATTCCTTTTCATGTGATTCCTGTTAACTCGGAGTCTTCCCAAAAAAGACTATTTAGCGAAGTGAGTAAAAGATTAAAATCTTTAGACAATACAAAGTTTTTTTATCTCTTTCAACAAAGCACACAAGAAGATAAATTACTTATTCTTTTCTATGCAGCCTGTAAGGCATATCCGATCATTGCCGATTTTATGTTAACAGTTGTACTTCGAAAATGGTACAATATGGACAAAGAAATTTCAACTTTTGATTTTCAGTCCTTCTTGTATGAGCAAATGGGTAGTAATCCGGAATTAGAAAAGCTAACTCCTGCCACAATAAAAAAGCTTTCACACGTAGTTATGTTGATGTTAGCAGAACTTGGAATGCAAAAAGATCACATGATAACTAAGGTTGATTTTGATCAACAAATTTTGGAAGTAATAGTATCAAACGGAGATAACTGGTTTCTGGAAGCTCTGTTGTTAAATGAAAGTGAAAGATTAAAAATTTCAGCGAAATGATAAGTGTCGATAAAATATATGACCTGATGGCAGATAAAGGTTTTCAGGAGCCACGAACCGGGAATTTGTTTTTTCCTGCTTACATTTATACCTATCCCCCTCAGCAAGAATATGCCATTCGAGAACAGATAGATTTGCTTATTGAAAAGCTGAAACGTCCCAATCATTATTTAGATAGTTTAGCGATTAATATCTACCAAGAACTTCTTGATTATCTAAAAACGGAGATGTTTGCTGGAAAATCACTATTTGATCTTGTCATCTAGAAGGAACAAGAAGATCCTGCTGAAGCTTTAGCATGGATAAGAGACGAAGTAAATCATGGGGAATTTTATAAGAAATTTGAAGCAAAAGTAAAGGGGCATTTCAGTAAAGATCACGATAAAAAGGTCTATTTGATTTTATATGGATTTGGAAATGCTTTCCCTTATTTAAGAGCCTCAGAACTATTGAAAAGAACTGAAAAATTAATAAAGGAGTTTAAAGTCATCATTTTTTATCCCGGCGAATATACAGAATCGAGATACAGCCTTTTTGGAATACTAAACGATGATAATATGTATAGAGCCAACTATTTGAATAGACAGTTAGGCGAATTAATTGATTAAACCGGTATAACACCTAATAACAGATGAAAATTCAAGACTTATACGATAGAGACATTGCACGGCGAATTAACCCGGCTGTTGTAGTTAGTGAAATGGAAGAATATTTCATTAATCAAGAGATTGATGAATATGTATTTACGCCAGGCATCACCAAAAATATCTATAAATTTTTAGACGCCGTCACCAATAAAAAGGTCGGAAAAACCGGCGTATGGATCAGCGGCTATTATGGTAGTGGTAAATCTCACTTTATCAAATACTTGTTCTATTGTCTGAATGAAAAATACCGAGATAAAGCATTCCAAAATTTCAAAGACTCTGTCAAGAATATTGATCCTTTAGATGAGCCGAATATCAATTTAGTTACCGGTCTTCAAAAAAATCTAAATGATTTAGCGATTGCAGAAATCATCTTTAACATCGATGCCGTTTCGGATAATTATGGCGAGAAAGATCGCATCACTCGTGTGTTATTGAACCAGTTAAACGCTTTTAGAGGGTATAATGATACCAATATCGCTATGGCGCTCTATTTAGAAAAGCAGTTGGATAAAAAAGGTTGCTTTGAAGCATTTAAAGCAAAAATTAAGGCAGCCTTTAACGAAAACTGGGACGGAAATCAAATTCGCTTTTCCAGAATGTATCTAGAGAAGGTTATTCAAATAGCACAAGAATTTGATTCGGAATTAGATAAGGAATCTTTAAAAACAACGATTCTTGATCGAAACCAAGACTACACCATTGAATTTCTTATCGAAGAACTGAAAGATTTTCTTAGTACAAAGGAAGACAACTACCGTTTACTATTCTTAATTGACGAAGTATCGCAATATATTGGTTCCAATACTTCGTTGCTGCTGAATTTGCAAACTATCGTAGAAGAAATTGGTTCACAAATTGGACCTAAAGTCTGGATTGTCTGTACCGCTCAGCAAGATTTATCAAATCTAATCAGTAATACAGATAGTAAAACCGAGGATTTCGGAAAGATTCTAGGACGTTTCGAAACGATGATTTCCTTAGAAAGCCAAGATGTTGCTTTCATTACCAAAAAGCGGGTTTTGGATAAAAGTTCAGATGGAATAGGTTCGTTGAACGAATACTACAAAGCCAATAAAGGTGCCATTGAAAACCAATTCGTTTTCGATCACGACCTGTATGAGAATTATAATGATCGTGAAGATTTCACGCTTACCTATCCTTTCATCCCTTATCAATTTAGATTGATATCGGATGTGTTTGAATCCTTTAGCAATGTAGGCTATGTTGGCGAGGGTGTTAAAAATACCGAAAGAGCGATCCTTGGGATCACGCATTTCACAGCAAATCTATGTAAAGAAAAAAAAGTTGGATTTTTTGTGCCATTTGATTTGTTTTTCAATGAGCAATTGGAGAAAAATTTAACCCATCATGCACGAGGCATTTTAGATCGTGCGTATCATATAGACCAAGTTAAATCTGATGAATTTTCACGCAGAGTGGTCAATGCACTATTTATGATTTCCAATTTGGGAGAATCACAAAGCGTCAATTTTCCTGCAAACGTAGAGAACTTGACTTTGCTATTAATGGAATCTGTCGATACGGCAAAACTCGACATGCAAAATAAGGTGCAGAAGGTTTTGGAAGTACTGGTTTCAAAAAATATTATTCAAGTCTCTGAGGGGAAATACCGCTTTTTGAAAGAAGATGAAATTGAAGTCGCTCACCTGATCAAAAGTACACCTGTAACCAATGAAGACCGACTTAACTATATTTATGAGGATATCATTAAGAAAGTTATCAAGCCCAATGCGGTGGTTACCTTTGGAAGTAAGAACTTTCGTATTGCACTAAAGATAGATGATAAAGAATTGGGTTCAAAGGGTGACTTTAACCTCAAATTCTCCATTTTTGATACTGCCGAAATAGAAAATATAGCTTACAATACCCCTACAAATGATATGGTTGTGGGGATTAGCGGATGGCTCAATGCGGATAAAGATTTAAAAGATCAGATTTTAGAGTATGTGCGTACTCAAAAATACATTTGGGCGAATTCTTCTTCTTCAACAGGTACAAGAACCGAAACACTGAATAATTTCAGAAAGGCTAATGAAATTTTATTGAATGAGATCAAACTTCGTTTTGAGAAAAAATTCATGCAAACGGCCATTGTTTCAAAAAATCAGGTCGTTCAGGCAGATGAATTAAACGGAAATACGCCAGCTACCCGATTTGAAGAAATGGTTAAACGCCACATGGAGGAAGTTTACCGCAAACACCAATTGGGGAATGGTTATGCTTCTTCTAATGCCGAATTAATTAATAATGCAAAATCGACGCAAAAGCAAATTGATGCAGAACTGTCCGCAGCCGAAGAAGAACTCAATTCGAAAATAACGTTGATGGGCGAAGCTCATGTAGTTGGAGACATTATAAAAGAGTTTGACAAAGCGCCGTTTGGTTGGAAAGATATTACCACCCTTGATGTACTGCTACGCATTGCAAAAAAAGGCTTGAGACGTTTTGAATGGCGGAATGAAGAAATTGACTTTGTCGCTTTTGCAGACAAAGCATTGAATATTCGTGAGCGTGATGCTATTACCGTTCATAAGGAAAAGGTACATTCACAGGAAGAAACCAAAAACTTTATTTACGTGGTGAATAATGAGATATTCGCTGAAACACTCATTCCTTCCACCACGACCGAATTTAAAGAAGCGGTTGAAACCTTTAAGACGAAATTAAGCCCAAAACTTGTTGCATTGAACAAGTTAAAAGAGGAGTATGATGCCTATCCGTTTGGTTACCATTTGAAAAGCTTCCACCAAACATTAAGCGAAATTTACAATGAACGCAATAATGAACATTTGGTAGAACAAGTACTGGCGCAAAAAGAATTTTTAAAGAGTGCGCGGGACAGCTACATATATGTGGAAGAATTTATTCAGCACAATCTTAATAGCTACCAACAGATTGCCCAGTTTGCCGAAGCCAACAAAAATAATTTTGCTTCGCTTGACGAAACCTTAACGGTGCGTTCGCAAGAATTGACACAGTACTTAAAATCGGATCGTGAACCTTGGGACAAATTCCCACAGATGAAAAAGATTTTTAAGGAATTGAACGATGCCATAAAATCACGCTTAAACAATCTTAGAAAAGAGGTTATACGATTGTATGAAACGATTTTTGATGAAATCAAAGCCCGAAAAGAAGAACTACAGATTCATGAGGCTCACTTGACGACGAGTGCGGAGTATTATTTTCAAAAAATCAATAAAGAAGAACAGATTACGCAGTTAGAAATCTATGAGCTAAAAGCCAACGAGTTTAGGTCAGAAAACTTTAAAAAGCTAGAAGATTTTAAAGCGAAAGAAGAAGCAAAATCAAAAGGTAAAGAATATGTTTCAAGTGTAGACATTTCCATTGCGGCTGAAATGCCACCCACCACCATTGAGGATGAAGAGCAGTTGGATGAATACCTTAAAAAACTGAAAGCAAAGCTCATGGTGAAACTTTCTAAAAATCAAAAACTTTGGATTAGCTGATAATGGAAACAAATAAAATTAAATCCTTTGCGAAAGAAGCACGTCTATTCTTATTAGACGGTGTGTTGCAACGGCTAAAATATTGGGGCTTTAGTGCCACAGGGCACAACGACCAAGATTTGAAATCTACGCAAGGTGGTTATATCTTCCGAGGTCAGATTTATACAGATACAAGCGTTCCTGCTAAATGGAAAGCTTTAAAAGACCGGCTCAAAAATGAGGAAGCGGTAAAAGATATTATTGAAGAAGCTGCCTATACTTGGTTTAACCGCTTGATGGCGATTAAAATATTAGAAGAAAACGGATACTTAGAACCAACCTTAGCTTATGCCGAAGGCATCCGTACGCCTTTAATTGTGCAGCATGCAAAAAAAGGAAAGCATACATTAAAAAATAAAGGCGATCAAGATCTACTCCTAGAATATCTTAGAGAAGATAAAGAAGAACAAGCTTTTGGCTTGCTGATCACTGATCTGTGTAATCGCAACAAATTGCTGCACGATATTTTCGGTAGAATTGACGATTACACCGAAATCTTACTGCCGCAAAACATCTTGCAAAAAGACGGTTTGCTCGATCTCATTAACAGCAATGCGATTGCAAGCGCAGACTTTAAAGAAGTAGAATTGATTGGCTGGTTGTATCAATTTTATATCGCCGATAAAAAAGACGAGGTATTTGCCGGATTTAAGAAAAACAAAAAAGCAAGAGCCGAAGACATTCCAGCTGCCACACAAATTTTCACACCCAAGTGGATTGTGAAATACATGGTAGAAAATACCGTGGGCAAAATTTATTTAGATTACGAACCGACTTCTTCTTTAAAGGAAGAGATGAAATATTTGGTTCAACATGAAGGCGATCAAGAAAGTGAAGCTATTATTTCCGATATTACCGAGTTAACTCTTATCGATCCAGCTTCGGGTAGTGGGCATATATTGATAACTGGCTTTGAGTTATTGTTTACAATGTACCGTGAGGAAGGTTATACTTCCAAGCAAGCGGTAGCTCGTATATTGAAAGACAATCTTTTTGGATTGGATATTGACGATCGTGCCATGCAATTGGCTCGCTTTGCGGTGCTATTAAAAGCAGCGCAGTTTGATGCGGATATTTTAAACCGTGGCATCATTCCGCATATATATAGCTTTCCCGAAGAAAAACATTTCACCAGTGAAGAGTTACAGCTGTTTTTAGGACATGAGGGGCAACAGTTTACTGCCGAATTAAAAGAAGCTTTACAGCTATTAAACCAAGGTAAAAATATTGGTTCTGCCCTAAAAATAGAATTAAACCAAGATGCTGTAAGCTATATTAAAAAACAACACGCCGCTTGGTCAAAAAAGTATGGGAACGCAGGTTTAGATATCCAACAAGAGAGTATCTGGAACCGATTACTTCCATTTTTGGACGTACTATTGGTTCTTACCAGAAAATATACAGCCGTAGTTGCTAATCCGCCGTATATGACATCTAATAATTTTAATACTGACTTAATAACATACTCGCAACTTAGCTATCCAAATTCGAAGAGTGACTTAATGTCAATATTTATTGATGTTAGCTACAACCTATTATTGGAGAATGGACTTCAAGGTCTAATAACGTTGCATTCCTGGCTGTTTATAGATGATTTTAAACTATTTAGACAAGATTTGTTGAATCGACAACAAATTTGTTCATTAATACACCTCGGAAGAGGTGTTTTTGGATCTGACTTTGGCTCTACTTCTTTTGTACTAAGAAAGAACAATGGCAATCCAAATAAGGAGGGAATATATTTTAAACTATTCGATTTAGGTAAAATATCTTTAGTGTCAAATTTAGTTGAGTTGGAAAAAAGGTTTTTAACGAACTTTAGAAAAACCGTCCAAAAACAAAGTGATTTCTTGAAAATCCCCAAAAGCACTATTTCACCAGGTTTAAAAAATGAAATAATTGAACTTTTTTCAAAGTTTACTATTTCTGAAATAGCGAAATTTAAGAGAGGAATTGGTACAAGTGATAATGATAGATTTATACGTTACTGGGCAGAGGTATGTTCTCATAGAAGCTCATTATATGGTAAAAGTGTAGACGCGAAATGGTATCCTTATAATAAAGGCGGCGAGTTTAGAAAATGGTATGGTAATCATGATCACTTTATTAATTGGGAAAATGATGGTTATGAAATTCGCAATTTTAAAAATTCAAAAGGAAAACTTAAATCAAGACCACAAAATATTGATTTAAACTTTTTACCAAATATAAGTTATACATCATTAACAATTAGTACAACATCAGTTAGATATTATCCATCTGGCTTTATAAATGATCAAGCAGGTAATTTTTTGGTATCGGAAGAGAAAGTTTTATTCAACCTAATTGCTTACTTAAACACCAAGGTTGCGAGCTTTATTATGGAAGCTAAAAATCCGACTATAAATATTCTTGTAGACGATTTAAATTCTCTGCCTTATAATATGATTGAAAATGCAACCATATTAAATAAAGTTAAAGAATGTATTTACATCTCCAAAAAAGATTGGAATTCCCGAGAAACCTCTTGGGATTTTGAAAAAAGCCCATTGTTAAACAGCAGTTCTTCTTTAACTCAAGCTTATAAAGTTTGGGAAGAAAATGTATCACAAGATTTTTTCCAGTTGCATGCCAATGAAGAAGAACTCAACCGTATTTTTATAGACATCTATGGTTTGCAAGAAGAGCTAACACCCGAAGTAGCCTTAAAAGATATTACCATTCTTCAAGAAGAATTGGATAGAAAGGCATTAGAAGTTTTGGAGGCTACTTTCCGCAATCATGGAAAAGATACCGTTAGCTTACCTATAGATAAGGCAGAAGTCATCAGTCAGTTCATTTCTTATGCCGTAGGCGTGTTTTTAGGGCGTTATCGCTTAGATAAACCGGGCTTGAACATTGCACATCCCAACCCAAGTGAAGAGGAAGTAGCACATTATACATTCAACGGTCAAGTTATGGAGATCGATGAGGATGGTATTCTTCCTTTAATGGGCGAAGATTGTGTTTTCCCTGATGATATTTTGGTGCGTACCAAAGCACTCATTCATACCATTTGGGGAGAAGAAAGCTTAACCGAAAACATCAATTTTATCCATGACGCATTGGGTATGGACTTGCACAAATGGTTGGTAGAAAAGTTTTGGAGCTACCATACCGGTATGTATAAAAAGAAACCCATTTATTGGCTTTTTAGCAGCAATGTAAATAAACCACAAAATGCGGCATTTAAGGTGCTGATATATATGCACCGTATGGATAAATATACTGTGCAAAAAATACAGCGGAATTATCTATATCCGCACCAAGAGCATATTAAGCGTGAAATTGAGAAGCTTAGCGAAAATGAAAGTAATTTGAGCAAACAAGAAATGAAACGAATGGAACAATTACGCAATTGGGAAATAGAATGTCGAGATTATAATGAGGTATTGAAAGGGTTGGCAAACCAACAAATTGAATTTGATTTGGATGATGGTGTAAGTGTAAACTATGCAAAGTTTGCTGTTGCCGTCGCTAAAATATAACCGAATAAAGAGATTAAAATGCTTACTCCAGAAGATATAAAAACGATCGTAAACAGCGGTGAAGGCTACAATGCCGAATTTAAAGTCCGTTTCCCCAGCAAGTTAAAGGAACTGACCGAAGAAGTATGTGCTTTTGCCAATGCTGCTGGGGGCATTTTATTGGTGGGCGTGGATGACGATAACCATATTAGAGGGGTAACAATTGATAATGCGAAGCGTTCTGCTATTCAAAATTCACTGAATGAGATCAACCCACATCTGCCTACTACTTTCTATAAAGTTATGGTAGATGAAAAGGAAATTTGGGTAATCGAGGTGAGTTCCGGTACACAAAAACCATATATGTTATCGGGTGCTATCTATGTAAGACAAGGTCCCAATACGCAGAAAATAACTTCTGTGGAAGGCATGCGGGCATTTTTTCAGCAAAGTGATCGCATTTACTTTGACGAAGGCTTGTGTCCGGACTTTGATATTGCGAACGATTTGGATACTGCCTATTTTGAAGAATTCAGAGCAGCTTCGAAATTATCTGGTGCGGTTAAAGCCAAGCAAATCATTGCGAATTTAAAGCTTACCAATACGAAAGGTGTCTTTAAAAATGGTGGCGTTTTGTTCTTTGCTAAAGCACCGGAAGCTTTTTTTGAAAAAGCAGTTATTCGTTGTGTAGCTTTTAAAGGGATCACCAAAACACAGATTATTGATGATAAAGTGTATGGTGGTCCGTTAATGCACCAGTATGAGCAGGCGATGCACTGGTTAAATAGCAAGCTGGATGTGCGTTACGTGATTGAAGGTTCGGGGCCAAGGCAAGAATTATGGGAAATTCCCGAAATTGCCTTTAAGGAAGCGCTTATCAACGCTTTGGCGCATCGGGATTATTATGATAAGGGTGCAAGAATAACGATTGAACTTTTTGATGATCGTGTAGAAGTATCCAATCCGGGCGGATTGGTTGGTGCCATTGATCCGGCAGAGTTTGGTTTTAAAAGCCACAGCCGAAATCCGCTTATTTTTGGATTGTTCGAACGTATCCAGATGGTAGAGCAGATTGGCTCGGGTATTTCAAGAATTCGGGACGCTATGGAAAAGGCTAGTTTACCTAGCCCTATATTTAAAACAGAAGGCATGTTTACCCTTGTTTTAAAAAGACCAAACCATCCGAAACAAGGTAGTGCTACAGAAAACACTAGGGTAGAAAATGAAAACACTAGGGTGGAAAACGAAGATACTAGGGTAGAAAAAATAAATCTTAGGGTAGAAAATGAAAACACTAGGGTAGAAACTAAGCCTACAAGAGATAAAATTATTGAACTCATTAAAGAGGATAAGACCATTACAACACCCGAGTTAGCCGATAAATTGGGTATTACAGTGAAAGGTGTGGAATATCATCTGGATCGTTTAAAGAAAGATAACATTATTCGACATGTTGGTCCCACAAAGGCCGGTGCATGGGAAATTCTTAAAGAAGTAGAATAGATAGATGATCGTAGATAAAATTAAACATATCCTAAGCCAAGATAAGCGTCAAAAATTAGTTTTTTATTTTGATGCGGATGGATCTTTTCAAGAAGAATTAAAAGATATCGAAGCGGCAGGAATTGATGTGATTACCGTAAATCAAAATTACTTTGATCTGAAGTACAAACTTGAAATGGAATGGAATACCAAAGCGTTATTTCTGTATCATCCGTTTTCAAAACCCAACGATCAAGAAATTAAAAAATATCCATTACTGGATTTATTAATGGCAAACCATGAATTGCGGTTAGATGATGCTTCTGAGTTTATGTCAGCATATCATTTAGCCGAATATCAATTGCCTTTGGTAAAACGTTACATTAAGCAATTAAAAACCAAAACGAATCAAAAGAAGTTGGCTCGTATTCTGGATCCAGCTCAGTTTAATGAAACAAATCTTAAGCGGGGTTTAATTTCGATTTCACTGGATTTTAGTTCGGTCGTGGATAAAAATAGCTGTATGGCAAAGTTGCTTACGATAGCAACGGACGATAAAGCCTTTGTCAAAACACTAAAAGTATTGAGTGATTTGGACTTGGATCAGGAGATATTAAATTGGTTCAATTTCTTACTCGCTACCAACTATCAGAATTTAACCAAAGAAACGATAACCGAATTAGCACGCAAGCTAAAGTATAACCTCCTTACTGTTTACGTGGATAAACCGCTTAAAGTAGATAGTTATAGTAAACTCAAGTTGCAACGATCGGCTGATATTAATCGCGTTCAATCGTTCTTTCAAGATTGGGAAAACCAGCCAACATTAAAAGAACAAATAGCATTGGTGTTTGAAACGTTAGCGGCAGACATCCAAACGAATAATATCATCACTTGGTATAGTAGCGAACAGGAATTTGGTTATTATTCTGAAAATATGCTCTCCAGTATGATCGGGGAGCTTTATAAAACAGCACTCGAAAATCCGGTCAAAACAAAAGACGAATGTGTCAAATGGTTGCGAAACGACCAGTTGTCAGCAGATCAGCACGAACAAATCAAATTTATTTACCATACCACCGGAATGTATGCGGTTTTGGCTGGATATAAAACATTCACGTTCAATAGGCCAGAAGATTTTGTATCGGAGTATACCGCTGAATTACATTTGGTAGATTACAACTATCGTAAAGCTTTGACGGCTTTTGATCAGGTAAGAGATCGTTTATATGAATTTGAGGATCCGGCAACCGATTTATTTCATCAATTAAATCAAAAATACGACCGTTTCCTGATTGAGGTAAATGTAGAATGGCAGCAGGCATTGAATGAACAAAAATTCAACTTCCACAAGCTGAATGTCGATAAGCAGTTCGATTTTTACAACAAAAACCTGAAAGACTTTGACTATAAAATAGTGGTCATCGTTTCGGATGCCTTGCGGTATGAATTGGGCTATGAATTGTACAATGATTTATTGGCAGATAGTAAGAATGAATTGACGATTGAACCTTGTTTAGCATCGATTCCTTCTTATACAAATTTGGGCATGTCCAATTTGCTGCCAAATGCCGGAATTACTGTGCAGAAAGGCGAAAGTGATTTAGAGTTTAAGATTGGTGATAAGTCAACAGTCGGCACCAATAGAAAAGCAATTCTAAAAGCCCAAAATCCGGAAAGTACGACGATCGACTTCTCAAAGGTGATGAAATTCGACCATAGCACGGGACGAGAATTTTTTAAGAATAATAAAATCGTATATGTCTACCACGATTGGATAGACGCTGTTGGCGATAAGAAGCGAACAGAAGATCAAACGTTCGAAGCAAGTTCGAAAGCTGTTGAAGATATTAAGCGTTTAATTAAAAAGCTTTATGGCTGGAATGTATACCACATACTGGTGACATCTGACCACGGTTTTTTATTCAATTATAACGAACTAAAAGAAAGCAGCCGTGAAGCCTTGCCAAAAACAAAGGGTTATAGTAGAGATCATGTAAGATTTGTTGTTGCCGATGAATTTGAAGGCAAAGTGGATGGTTATCAAATGAATTTGCGCGATACAACCAATATAGAAACCGACCTTAAAGTGGCGGTTCCGAGAGCGATAAATCGTTATCGCAAACAAGGGAACGTTGGTGTTCAATTTGTTCACGGTGGAGCAAGTTTACAAGAATTGCTCACGCCGGTTATAAAATTCTATAAACACAAGAAGGAAATAAATCAACTGGTAACATTCAAACGAATAGATCAAACGGATAAAATAACTTCGGGAAGTCTTAAAATAACATTAATACAAGACCAACCAGTTTCCAACGAATACAAAAGTTCTGAATTAATTTTTGGTATTTATGCTGATTCGGGAGAACTATTGACCAATGAGGCAGAATTACATTTGAATTCTACCTCCGCTAATCCAAAAGAGCGTTTGTTTGAAGTTATTTTGTCGCTAAATTCTCAAGGTTCAAAAGCGAATTTTGGGTATTTAAAAGCTTTTGAGAAAAAGGATAAAACACGTTTAAATCCGTTAGGACTTAACGATTTAATCAAGATCAGCTCGCTGATGGAAAAAGATGAATTTTGATTATGGAACTGAAAGATAAAATTATACAGCATTTTGAAGGCAAGGTCGTTCGTAAAGACTTAACCAAGTTGGTGAAAGGCAATGCCGTTGTTCCTACCTATGTTTTAGAATATTTGTTAGGTCAACACTGCGCATCATCCGATGATGAAATTGTACAACAAGGTGTTGAGAAAGTAAAAGATATTATCAAGAAACACTTTGTGCATCGTGATGAAGCGGAAAGCGTGAAACATGATATCTTATCAAAAGGAAGTCATCGGATTATTGATAAAGTATCCGCAAAATTAAACGATAAAAAAGGGGTATACGAAGCTGAATTTTCTAATTTGGGTTTGAAGCGTGTATTGATCAGCAATGATGTAATTGCAACGCATAAAAAACTTCTTACTTCTGGGGTTTGGTGCATTATCAATATGGCTTATTTGAATGGTGATGACAGTGCAAATTCGCCTTGGATTATTGAAGGTATAAAACCTATTCAGATCTCGCATATTGACCTAGACGAGTTTAAAAAACTCAGACAGGAATTTTCGAAAGATGAATGGATTGATCTGCTATTGCAAAGCATTGGCTTGAACCCAGAGCAATTTACTTTTAGAAGTAAGCTTTTGCAATTAACAAGGATGGTTTCCTTTTGCGAAAACAACTTTAATTTAATAGAATTGGGTCCGAAAGGAACCGGAAAAAGTCATATATATTCCGAATTATCTCCACATGGTATGCTAATTTCCGGTGGAGAGGTAACGCAAGCCAAATTGTTTGTCAATAACAGCAATGGACAGATTGGACTTGTGGGTTATTGGGATAATGTTGCTTTCGATGAATTTGCCGGAATATCGAAACGAGTGGACAAAAACTTGGTCGATACAATGAAAAATTACATGGCAAATAAATCGTTTTCGCGGGGTAGCACGCCTTATGGAGCAACAGCATCCTTTTCTTTTGTAGGCAATACGATGCATTCGCTTTCGTATATGATGAAGCATGCCGATTTATTTGAAGCACTTCCAAAAGCATATTACGACACCGCTTTTTTAGACAGGATCCATTGTTATTTGCCTGGTTGGGAAGTTCAAAAATTACGCAACGAATTATTTACCGATAGTTATGGATTTATAGTCGATTTTTTGGCTGAGGTGCTCAAAGATCTTCGCAAAGACGATTATTCTCATCTGTGTTCGAAGTATTTTGACCTGTCGGAATCCATTACCACCAGAGATAGAACGGGGGTGCTAAAAACATTCTCGGGTTTATGTAAAATCATCTATCCGCATGGAGAATGTTCTCAGGAAGAAGCAAGAGAAATATTAAATTTTGCATTGGAAGGACGCAGACGGGTAAAGAACCAACTGGTTCAAATGGATGATACTTTCAATGAAGTTGACTTTTCGTATACACTAAAGGACGAGCACGATATTACTACAGTTTTAACCTTTGAAGAAAAACAGTATCCATCACTAGTCAAAAATCAGCATGCGGTACAGCATACAGTTGCCGAAGAAATTCCGCTAACCGTTACTGAAAGTATCGAAAAGAAAAAACCTGCGTTGGTTTCGGGAAAACATATTGTGGTTGCTGAAAATCAAAAAGGGATAAGTTATGATAAATTATTTGCGTCCTATTTAGAGGGGGCTTCAAGAATTACCATTTTAGATCCTTATGTCCGCCATTTTTATCAGGCTAAAAACGTCATGGAGTTTATACAAATGCTGCTGAGCATCAAGCCTGTTGGTGAAGATATTGACGTTAAACTCGTAACAAAATACGATGACTTTAATGAAGCTGAAAGTACCGAGCGATTTAATTTATTGAAGGATAGTCTTGAAGGTTCAGGAGTTAATTTTGAATTTGAGTATGATCAATCGCAAAGCTTTCATGCAAGAAGCATAGAAACAGATACAGGTTGGAAGATTTTACTTGATCGTGGATTAGATATTTTTCAAGCTTATGATTTCAAGAATCCCTTCAATTTAGCAAACAGTATTCAAGAAGAACGGTTTTGTAAAGGTTTCGAAGTGACTTATTTAAAGGATGTTGATTAAGAATAATAGTGGCTCATAATATGTGTAAACACTAAAAATATGTATGATAACCCAATTAAGTTTTGGAAAAACTTTCGTCTAGGTACTGAATTGCAAATTTCAGGAGGTTTGATCTACAATGGGCTATGTTCTTTTGACCAGATAGAATATTTCTATTATGAACACGAAGTGTTTGAGTTTCTTTATAGTCTTTCAATAGGACTAGAGCGTCTCGAAAAGATTGTTGTTATATTGACGGAGCATGATGAAGAAATGGATCTGTAATCTTCCCTTAGCTAGCTACATTCAAAACTAAAGAATTCCAATCAGAATTGCTATTGCTATCCTGTTGGAATGTGGGAAACTCGGAGAGTTTTCCATATTTCAACAGGAACTCTGTCGGCGCCAACTGCCCCAGCGATGAATGTGGCCTTTCGTTATTATACATCCACGCCCATGCTTCTGCGAATTTTCTTATCTCCGGGAGGCTGTCAAACATGTAGCTGTCCAGCACATCCTGCCTGAAAGTCCTGTTAAAACGTTCTATCAAACTGTTCTGTGTAGGCTTTCCAGGCTG
>NZ_ATZA01000061.1 GCF_000427965.1 Olivibacter sitiensis DSM 17696
TCTACTGAAAAAATATCCGGTACTGCAGAGCATGAGCAGGAAAGGGAATTGCTGGGACAACGCTCCGATGGAAAGCTTTTTCAAATCGATGAAATCCGAATGGATATACCATCATGAATATATTGACAGGCCACAGGCCTCGGTAGCAGTATTCGAATATATTGAAAGCTGGTATAACAGGAAAAGGCTCCATTCAGCCCTCGGGTATTTAACACCTGCACAATATGAAAAATTGCTGTTGGATCGGGCCGCTTAGGATTATAGTGTTAGGAAAAACCAACCTAACCTAAATACTGAAAAATGTCTCCACTTTTTTGTTGTAATTCCACCACACTTAAAGAACGGAGCTTATCCAGTGCTGCTGCATCTGTTCCATCAATCCCGTGTTTACGGGCAAAGTTAACTCCAATGGTTTCTGCTGAAACGGGGTAATGAGGGTCTGCGTTTTCTTTGTTGATTGGTCTTCCCGTGAGAACACCATCCCGACCACCACCGGACTGTATGATGGCTTTATGGAAAAGACCTTTAGCGGCAGGAATGGTCAGTAAAGAATGTACAGAAACGCCCCCGGCGGACTCGCCGAAAATAGTGACGTTGTTGGGGTCGCCTCCAAATGCCGAAATGTTTTTCTGTATCCATTTTAAGGCAGCAATTTGGTCCATATACGCATAACTGCCTTTGGGTTCTTCGGGATGCTCTGCGGAAAGGGCAGGAAATGCGAAATGACCCAATCTTCCCAAGCGATAATTGAAGTTCACAAGTATGACCCCTTGCCCGGCAAATTGCGTTCCCGAAGTTTCTGCGTAGGAACTGCCGCCGCCAACAAATCCCCCGCCATAAATCCAAACCATAACAGGTAGTTTTGTTCCCTGTTTAATGTTGGTTGGTCGCCACAGGTTTAAAAAAAGGCAATCTTCCGATGTATTTTCCCGAATTGCATTATTACCGCGTGGAAAGGCAGCTTGCGCACAATCCGAACAGAATTTACTTGCATCACGTACACCCTGCCACGACTGAACAGGTTGTGGAGGTCGCCATCGGAATTTGCCCGTTGGTGGTGCTGCGTAAGGTATTCCTTTAAATACATCTATCTGCCCATCCCTTATACCCTGTACGATACCTGATGCAGTTTGAACCGTAGGCGACGATGTAGATTTATCCTGTCCGATAGCTTGTGCAACAACCAGATTAAAGCACAAGAGAATAACAATTATGTTCGCTGTTTTTTTCATCTTCAGGAAGTTTATTTTTTATCATTGCTGTTCATTTTAACCGGGCGAAGCAAACGGGAAAATGTGAGTGAACCCATCTTCCATTGACCGTTTTCCTTTACATACACTTCGGTTACCATAAAAGGATTGGTAACTGTATTGCCTCCAACAACGGCTTCCAAATCAATATCATTTAAAAGAATGGCAGTATTGCCGATTATATTAACTGTTACACTGTACACTTCCGCTTTTTTGTACCAAATGCCACCAGTTTTAATGGTGTTGAGTTCCTGTTCTTTCCCCCAAGTTCCGCCCATATGCACAAACACGGACTTTTCGTGAAATAACGTTTTCAGTGTATCTGCATTTTTAGCTGCCATCCATTGCCATTTGTCTTTGGATAGCTTAATGACTTCCTGCTCCTGCGGGGTGCTTTGTGAAAATGCCGATGCTGTTCCCATAATGATGATGAACAGCCCAAGAATAAATTTTTTCATAATGATTACTGTTTAAGTTTCTGTGATGGTGTATTTTTAATTGAAGTGGTTACTTTATCATTTGGTTTTTCCAAAAATCTACGGCTTTAGGAAGCCAACCTGCGGCATCTGTTCCTGTTCCCAAAGCGAACCCGTGACCTGCGGTCTTATACCGCTGGTAAGCAACGGTAACGCCTGCGTTCTTCAAATTCTGTACACGTCTATCTACGGTCTGTATGTTAGCTATCCTGTCATTTTCACTGTTGGTAATGAATGTGGCGGGAAAGCCTTTATTGTAGGTGGATTGACCTGTGTAAGCAATTACTGCTGTAACAGGTTTCGGATGGTTCCCCGTGGTGAAGGCATTCACACCATAATCCGCAATATTGCCCACCATTCTCGCCCCTGCGGAAAAACCCCACAAAGAATAGTTCTTTGTATCTACTTGCAGGGTCTTTGCATTCTGAAAAATGAAACTTATCGCATTTGCCAAATCTTCCGTTGCCCATTGTTCACTGCCAATCCGGTAACGGATAACAAAGGCATTCAGCTTCTTTTTGCTGATTTCGGATGCCAACGGCAAACCCTCGTGCAAGGAACCAACGTAGGCAAACGCACCACCTGGGCAGACTATGGCAAACGGTGCATCGGGGTCGCCACGGTAAAAGAACAGTCCTGTATTGTTTTTATTGGGGTCTTGCTTTTTCTGCGCTTCGGTATAAAAGCTATAAAAAACGGTTTTCCCGTTTTTGGTATCATCAATCAACTGGTTTAGCGATTGTACAATCTCGTCAGGGTTAACCGCATTATGATAGGGCATCAATGTACCAATGTTTGTGATTGGCGTATTGTAATAGCGGGTGTTATCGTCGTTAGGTAACAACAATTCGCCAAAGCCTTTAAATGCAGGGTGTTTTACAATATCCTGAACAAGATTGCCTGTCGTAAGATGGGTATTCATTGTACTGGTGGTGTCTGTGTTATTTTTATTCCCTGTTTCCGTATGGTTTTGCGGAGTGGAAGATGAACAGCTTCCTGCGAAAAGGGCTAAAGACAATATGAAGTTGTAACCTATCATTTTTTTATTTTTTATGCCTGCCATTAATAGAAAGAGGGTTTGTCCCAATCGGTATTCGGTTCGCTTACGCCCAAACTTTTCTTGATGTAACGTTCATCTTCAGCCGTAATAATGTCAGTGATTAATTTGGCAACAGCTTCCCTCGTAACCTGTGTGCCTTTGAAAAGTTCTCCCTTTTGGGTTAGGCTATAATTTTTATTGCCTTGTTCATCATATAGCCAACTAAGCCGAAGAAGCGTATAATCAAGCTCCGAACCCTCAATGGCTAAAGCTGATTTTATCTGTGCTTTCATACGTGGGGAGTTCCCAATCATCCTTTTATTCCATTGCCCGAATGCTCCCGGCACTTCATCATATATACCGAGGATAGAAGCTGCAATTACACGTTTTACACCGGACTTATTCATAGCTTCAACGATTGTGTCGGTGGACTGGTCATCTCCCATATCGTTGATGTAAACCACATCAATCCTGTCCATTGCGCTTATCAGCGTATCTAAATCCTTAAAATCTCCGTCCACAATTTTTACTCTTTCGGACTTCTTCAATTTCAAGCGTTTATCTGCATTTTTTGCATACAGCACCAAATCGTTCTTAGTCTGTGCAAGCAGGTCGTCTGTCAATAGTTTTCCTATCTTTCCTGCTGCGCCTAATATTAATATGTTCATTCTCTTATAGTTCATTAATTAGTTAATCCTATTTTCTTCAACCACTTCTTTACTTCTGCCTGTACCTGAACTTCTTTATCGCCCTCCATCACAAACAAAATCCCATCCCTTTCAGAACCGCCCTTAACCGTGAAGCCGTCCAGTACCTCACTGTTCGGGCATAACTCTTTTACCGTTTGAAAACTGCTGCCGATACCATAACCGCCGTTGGTGTTGAACGGGATTACTTTTTTACCGCTTAAATCATATTGTTTTAAAAAACTTTTCATCGGTGGCGGCAACTGCATTCCCCACGTTGGAAAACCGACAAAGACAACATCGTATTTTTGGATGCTGTCAATCTTTGTTTTGAGGGGTGGCAGATAACCTGTCCTGTTTTCTTCTGCAACCTGATTTACCGTTGTCTGGTAGTGTTCAGGGTATGGTGTTTCCAACTCCAAAGCAACCAATGTGCCGCCCACGTTTTTTTGAATGATTTGCGCTACTGCTTTTGTATTGTTGGTGCGGGATAAATAAACAATGAGTGTCCGTTCGGACTTTTTACCTGATGGTGCGTCTTTATTTGCTTCTTCCTGCTTAACAGGAGTGCAAGACATAAACAACATCGTTATTAAAAGTGCTATTTGCATAATCCAATGTTTTTTGTTTGTCATACTAAATCTGCGGTAAGTCCCCCGGACTTGCCCCGAACCAGTGGTTAGAAGCCTGCCCGTGGGTCAGTACCTTGTTTGTTGTTAACCGTTGCTCTTATTGGGCAGCCATATCTTTAATCTTGTCGATGGCATTATTGAAGCCGATATTAGTTCCGCTTGAACCTGCCAAACGTCCTACTTTAACTTCGCTGATGTGCTTTCCCTCTACAACGGCGGGAACCGCTGCCGCAAAACGCTCCTGAAAATCTCTCGAAGTAGGATTATTATCGGGCATAGGTGTTACTTCCACATCCATAATAATACCGTTCTTAAGCTCTAAATCTACCGTAATGAAAGACGGCGCACCGCCATACCAACCAACGGCAGAATATTCCCCGTCCTTGAAAACCCTTGTGTCGGGATTTGTGGGCAGAAGCGCATCATCGGTAGTTATATCATCATCTTTTGAGCAAGACGACAATAGAAACAGTCCCGCCGTCACGGTCGTTAAAAGGTGCTTTCTGATGAACATTTGTTTAATCATATCCTTTAATTTTAATTGTCAATATTTACTTTTTAAATCATTATTTCTTTGTAAACAAGGTTCCCTTAAAGTTTTCGGAAACGTCTATGCACATATCTGAAAACATACGGACGAATGAAAAGTCAAAAAAGGGCTGTAACTTTTCTGCATCTACAAAAAACAAGGCGGTAGCAAGACCGTCTGCCGTCAAAGCGTTTTCTGCAATTACCCAAGTTGCCACAACATCTTGTACAGGCTCCCCAGTTCGCCCATTTAATATATGGTGCAGGTCTTTACCCCATTTTCTCCGGTTGGTAGCAGACGCACATATCGCACTATTTTTGAGTGGTACAGTTCCTATAACCATTTCACGGTTTTCGGGATGCTCTAATCCAATGATAAATTCGGTATCGCCTTTGTGCCGGATATCGCCACCGCCATCAATCACAAATTCCGCTATGCTTTCATCAACCAGTATTTCAGAAAGAATATCTACCAAATATCCTTTTCCGGCTGCGCCTACATCTATGGTTACCGGGCGTTGGGTCGTAAGGCAGTTGCCTTGACGGAAAACATCTTTTTGCCAATCGGGAAGCTGTTTATTTGTATTGAAATAACCTGCCTGCGGGTCTGCCTGTAATGAGTAATTGGCATCATAGCCCAATAGCTCCAGTTCGCTTCCGATAAGTGGTTCTACCTTGCCCCCGGTTACTTTATAGAGTATATCGTATAGTTCAAAAAGAGGCGATGCGTCTTCGGGAAACGGGAATGTTCCCCCTTGTGTAGCTGTGGCTATTGTCGTGATTAACGAGTTGCTAAGAAAGCGGGAATAGGTTGTGTCAAAAATGGAAATCCTTTGGTGCAGGCATTGTTTTACCGATGCGGGCAACGGCTCTGCTGTACCGATGTACCATTGTGTACCGATAGCTTCAAATTCATAGCCAATATTTAAGATACTGTCCTGCATTAAATGCTATTTTTATTTTGCCTGATGAAAACAAATCGAACCTAATTTGCCTCACTTACAAATTTCCGTCTTTACTAATAACTGTTACTTATACAGATTACTGTTTTACCTACCAAAATCACTGATTTGTAGATATTACCGTAAAACGAGGGGAATGATTTTGTAAATTTGTTTATCGGATTTAAACATTTAAATAATGGACGATATTATCAATTTCAGCACCATAAGGGAATACAATGTTTTTAATAGCAATGAAACCTTGCACCCTATGGTTAGCGTGGTTCATTTGGACAAAGCTGACCCAAGAAAGCTAAGTCGTATGCGCTATGAGTTCTATACGGTCTTTCTGAAAAAAATCCACTGTGGCGACCTGCGTTACGGACTGGGCAATTATGATTATGAAGAAGGTTCATTGATATTTCTTGCTCCCGGTCAGGTAATTGGCGAAAGCGGAGAAGATTATTATCAGCCACAGGGTATTGCTTTGGTATTCCATCCCGATTTGTTATTGGGTACTTCGCTTGGAAAAAATATGGATGATTACCATTTTTTCTCTTATGCCGTTAACGAAGCCCTGCATTTATCAGAGAAGGAAAGAAAAATCATATTGGACTGTTTTGATAAAATAGAGTATGAATTACAACACGCTATTGATAAGCACAGCAAGCAACTGATTGTTTCAACTATCGAGTTGTTCCTGAATTATTGTACCCGATTTTATGACCGTCAGTTTATTACAAGGGAAGTTGTAAACAAGGGCATTTTAGAACGGTTTGAAGAAATATTAGATAACTATTTTTCTTCGGACAAGCCACAAAATATAGGCTTGCCGTCAGTTGGTTGGTGTGCTGATGAATTGAACCTATCCGCTAATTATTTTGGCGATTTAATCAAGAAAGAAACCGGAGTATCTGCACAGGAATATATACAGTCCAAAGTAATCAATATTGCCAAAGTGCGGATTTTCGACCTTAACAAATCTATCAGTGAGATTGCGTATGAACTGGGGTTTAAATACCCGCAGCACTTTACACGGCTGTTTAAGCAAAAAACAGGGGTTACCCCCAACGAATACCGAAGTTTGAATAAAAAAGGTGCTATGAAAATAGCACCTTTTTTATTCCTGTTGCACTAAATGCTGCAAGTTCGGGTCATTCTTAATTCGCTCCATTTCACTTATAACAATATTCAGTATGTCTGATTTTATCTGCTTGTAATTACTTTCAATTTCCTGCTTCATTTTATCCTCGCCCTGCTCATTTACAAAAGATAAGATTTGCGGTATTTGCTGATAGGCTTTGCTTTCTGCTGCTACTTTTTCATTATCTACCACAATTTCAGCGTGAAATATTTTTTGCTCGATACGCTCGTCAAAGTTATCTGATACAGAACCTACGAACATACCTTGTGTTAGCGTTGAAATTTTGGAAGCCGGAATAAGGCTGTCTAACTGTGTGGAAATAGAGGTAGATTTATCGTTGCGGTTAATCGTCATACTTTGGCGTTTCTGCAATACTTTACCGAAGCGTTCCGATAGGCTTTTGGCAGTTTCTCCAACCACCTGCCCACTGAATATATTGCCGACGGTATTCTGTATTACCTTACTTTCTTTGTCGCCGTAATCCCTCGTTAACTGTGAAAAGTCCTGAAAGCCCAAACATACCGCTACCTTATTACTTCTCGCTGTTGCGATAAGATTGTCCAGTCCCCTGAAATAAATTGTGGGCAGCTCATCTATGATAACCGAACTCTTTAGCTGTCCTTTTTTATTAATCAGTTTTACAATCCTCGAATTGTACAAACCCAAAGCTGCCGAATAGATATTTTGTCGGTCGGGATTGTTGCCTACGCATAAAATCTTTGGCTCTTTAGGATTATTGATGTCGAGCGTAAAATCGTCGCCTGTCATTACCCAGTACAGTTGCGGGCTAATCATTCTTGAAAGAGGGATTTTTGCCGATGCGATTTGACCTTGTAACTGGTCTTGTGCGCCACCTTGCCACGCATCCATAAACGGCGATAAATAATTTTCCAAATCAGGGTATGAGGTTAAAATCGTGAACACGTCCGAATACTTTTTATTCAGCAATTCAATAGCGTGCGGGAATGTGCAATACTTACCATCCTCATAGATTTTCAGATACCAAATAATGGCTGCAAGCAATATAATTGGGCTTTCCACGAAAAAATCCCCTTGCTTCTGTATCCACGACCTGTTGAGGTTCAGCATTATGGTATATGCCGCTTCGTAAGCATCTGAAATATCCGTCATAAAGTCGGGATTAAGCGGGTTACAACGGTGGCTCTTGCGTGGGTCGTCGAAATTTATCACGTAAAATTTCGGCTGAACTTTGTACTTGTCCCGATGCTTCAGTAAGTGATTGTAGGCAATAGTAGAAAGGTCGTCAAACTTAAAATCATAGATGTACATACTAAAGCCTTTCTCAATCTGCTGCTTAATGTAGTTGTTCACGATAGCATACGATTTACCGGAACCCGGAGTACCCAACACGATTGATGCCCTGAAAGGATTTACAATGTTTATCCAACCGTTGTTCCATTTGCCTTTGTAGTAAAATTTGGTGGGCAGGTTGACGGAATACTCGTTTTCCATCAATTTTGTTTCCTGCTGAAAGCTCTCGTTTTCGTTATTAAAAACGTCGTCCATTAGGTTAGTGCGCAGCAATCGGCTCATCCATACGCCCGCCATCAGCAAAGCGATATAACCTAAAGAGATAGTCAGCATATACAGGAATGTACCTGTTGCCGGAGATAGCTTCAACAATGGTGTGTTCAGAAAGAACAGCGCAAAGCCCACGCCCAAAGCCACATATATTTTAGACCAGGTTATCTTCTCATTCTTTACGCCTTTTGTGCCTAAGCAACTCAAAGCCAACAAAACCAAAGCGAAGGCTTTGGTATATAAGGTATGTGAAAACAAACCCGCCGTTCTATTGAAATTCCCTAAGATTTTGTTGATTACTTCCAACGTCCAACCACGTTCTAAAAAGAAACCGTAGCAGAACCAATATAGGTGCATCAGCACCAATAGAATACTGACTGCCCGCATAAAAGCCATTATCTTGGCAAGCCCTCTTAAATCGTCTTCTCCCTGCATTATTTTAAGTTTTAATGTTCGGGCGTGAATTTAAAGGCTCTATTGAGTGGCTCTAAGAATGTGGCAGCCAGTGGCGTTGTGTGGCAGTATTTGGCTACATTTTTTTTACTTTCTTTCCGCAGTATCTCGTATTTGTGCAGGATATCGTTCGCCTACGATTTTTATCGTTGCCAATGCCAAATTGATTTTGTTTAATTCATCGTTAGACAACAAAATATCTGCACCTCCAACGTTTTCTTGTAAGCGACGCACTTTTGATGTCCCTGGAATGGGAACAATAAAAGGCTTTTGAGCTAAGAGCCAACCTAATGCAATTTGTGCAGGTGTAGCTGTTTTGTCTACCGCAATGGAAACAACCAAATCAACTAATGCCTTATTGGCTTCCCTGTTCTCTTTGCTAAAACGCGGAGACATATTTCTTGCATCAGTTTTATCTAACTCTACATCTGCGTTTATTGTTCCTGTTAAAAATCCCTTTCCCAATGGACTGAAAGCAACCAAACCAATTCCCAATTCTTCCAATGTTGGAATGATTTCATTTTCCGGTTCGCGATAGAACATTGAATACTCGCTTTGCAAAGCCGTTACAGGTAAAACAGCGTGTGCCTTTCGAATGATTTCGGTATTTACTTCACACAAACCAAAATACTTTACCTTACCTTCCTGTATTAAGTCTTTTACCGCACCTGCAACATCTTCTATTGGAACATTCGGGTCATATCTGTGCTGATAAAACACATCAATTACGTCGGTTCTTAATCTTTTCAAAGATGCTTCGGCAACTGCTTTTATATTCTCGGGACGGCTGTCCAGTCCCAATCTTCCGTCCCCGTTCTTAAAGCCGAATTTTGTAGCAATCACAACTTCTTGGCGTACCGGTTCAAGTGCTTCACCCACCAAAAGCTCGTTTTCTCCATAACCTTGTGCGGTATCAAAAAACGTAATGCCGTTTTCAACTGCCGAACGAATTAACTTTACGCTTTCTTCTTTCGTAGGTGCGTTTGGAAAACTTAATCCCATCGCACCGAAACCCAATGCAGATACTGCTAATCCGCTATTTCCTAATTTTCTTGATTTCATTTTTTTTTGATTTTAAAATTTGATAGTACAAAGTTGCCTCGAATAAAAATGAAACCATTTGCCATTTGGCAAAAAACGATTTTAGCGGATATTTTTTCTAATTCTGCTTAAAGATGATTGTGTAATGCCTAAATAAGAAGCGATGTATGCCAAAGGAACACGATTGACCAATGTCGGGAATTTTTGCATAAAATCAAGATAGCGTTCGGTTCCGTCTTGCGAAACCAATTCACTCCTCCTTGTGATTTTTTCACTATGATGTTTCGTGATTATTTTTTGAACAATGCTGTCCCAACCAATGATGGTCTCGGAAAGGTCTTTCCAATCTTGTTTGGAGAAAACAACCAATTTACAGTCAGTAAGAGCCGACAGATATTCAGAGGGCGTAAAAACTTCAGCAACCGTGTTGCCCGATAAAATCAAATGGTTTTCGTCAATAAAGTAACGTGTTATTTCTTCGCCTTTATTGTTGTAATAAAACACACGGATAACCCCATCTGTAAGAAAACCTATTTGCTTTACCGTTTTTCCTGCTTCCCAATAATATTTGTCTTTGTGAAGTTCTATTTCTGTAGCCTTACTTTTAATAAGACCAATCTGCTGTTGGTTCAAATTGCCAAACTGTAATAGATAATTTATAAATTCTTCCATTTAGCAAAGTTAGAAATTGTTGTTTGGAGGGCATTTGTCATTTGGTAAAAAGTATCATTCACATTTATTAATTTTCATTTAGAAAATGCTTTAAACTCAATTTATAACTGTTTTAAGCCTTACCGTTTTTCAGTCCTCTTTTCTTCTTCATCTTGTTGGCAAAGTCCTGTTCTTCGTAATCTTCTCCCTGTGCTTCGGGCAGTAAACCGCCCAATGCTTCAACCAAGCCGTCTTCGTGTTTATCCGTAGTTAAGAAATCGAACAAATGGTGTGGTTCTTCCGCAGGAAGATCCGCATCATTTGATGTGGATTGCTTGGGTATTGGTACGGTAGGTTCTTTTATTTCCGGTTTTATATTATTGTTCCAATAATCATTAAAGATATTGGCAGAAAGTTCCGTGCTTAAACGTGAACCGTTCCAAACCGCTTTTGAATTGTGGTCTATAAACGTAATACCATAAATACGACCTGTATCGTTCCGGCGTACCACTACGTTAATGCCCTGTTCAGCCAACTGCTTTTTAAAAGCCTGTTCATCGCTCGTGGATTTCAGGGCAATGGTAATTGCAGCTTTTAGGGTCTGCTTACTTGGGTGGTCTTTTAAAGCTGTTTTGCATTTCGCAAAATGCAGTTCCAAAGCAGGTAGCCCTGCGCTCTTCCCAAACAGGGAAGCCTTGAACGGATGCCCGGCTCTTTCTCCTTTTTCATTCAAGGGAATGTACAACAAACCCTGCTGCATTTTTCCGTGCAGTTCGCCCTGCACTTTTTCAGTGGTAATATTGAACAGGGACAGTAAGGCATTGTATTCGCCCAAAGTCTGGTACTGGTAATAATTCGGCAGGTGGCGAACGACTGATGCAATTTGGCTCTTTGCATCGCCTGCCCGATAATCTGCCGGACGAAAAACCTTGTCATTCTGATTGCGCTCTTTATCGGTTGCAGGTATTAAGCCGTGCTTTCTTTCCAGTTCACGGCACAGGTTCATAGACCGCATTTTCTCGAACTTGTCCGAAATCTTTTTACCCTGCTCGTCCACGCAAACCGAAACGATATGGATATGGCTGCGGTCAATATCGGTATGTTTGAATACGACAAAAGGCTGTTCGCCGTAGCCCATTTCCCGCATATATTCTTCTGCCATTTCCCGAAATTTATCATCACTTACCTTGTCATTCGGGTCGGGATTGAGTGAAATATGCAGGGTATGTTTCTCTGTATTGCGATTAGCAATCAGGTAAGGGGCAAAAGACTGGGCTAATTGTGCAACGGAATAATGACCGCTTGCGTTTTCAATCATCTTGTTGGCGAACAAAATTTGCCCGTTTTCATTCTCCACTTTAAGCTGATTGTATGCCAACGCCCCGTATAAATTTGCGCTTCTTCCAATTTTTGCTATCACTACTACATTATTTTTTTAGGTATTCTTCCTCAAATTTTTCGGTAATCTGAATGATTTTTTGACAAAGCATCGCCATTTCTGCCGTCTGTTTTTCCAGTTTATACAGGAATGCTGCCGCCTTTTTCTCGGAAAAATTCTTGTACAATAGCTTTACAATCTGATTATAGTTCACGCCTACGGAACGGAACTGGCTGTGAAAAGAGGTCAGCCGCATATAAAAATCAACTGTTCCTTTATCAATCTTAACCGATTTCATTTCCTTACCAAACAGTAGGGAAATGATAAACTTCGCTTTATTGGTCATTCCCGATGCTTCAAAAAGCGATAAAAGTTTGGCGTTTTCTTCATCTGTAAGACGGAAAACGTGGCGGTGGATGCTTGGGTCGGTTTTAGGTGTCCGTCCGCCCTTATTCTGTTTACTGTTACTATTCTCGTTCATCACAAATCCATTTTAAAATCATACAAAACCCTGACTTCGGAAGGTGTGTTCTGCCCCCTGCAAAGGGCAAGTTGTTTTGAGGCACGAACTCGGTTTCGAGTGCCTCAAAACACAACTTGCCGTGTTCCGGTGAACACAAAAATCCGCCCTGCGGGACGGATTAAATGTAACAGGGAAAAACGGCTCGATGCCGCCCGTGTTACCCCCCGATTTGTCAAAAGACTTCTGCATAAATCCGTTAATAAAAATCACAATACAAAGTAAAGCCCTGTTCCCGATAGCGTTGCACTGTGCCACAGTGCCAAACAGTGCCTCTGACCGCCAAACAATGCCACAGGCATACAATCAAATGAAATTGATTGGTTCTTTGCCTTTGAATGATGGCAGGAAGACAGGCAGCCCGTACTTCAGGAAGAGCAGACGGCACACATTCAGGAATGCAGGCAATCCTGCCTGCCTGATTGCAGGAATGCAAGAAAGCAAGATTGCACGACTGACGGAAAGCGTGAACGCTTGCTATCCAACTATCCGGCTCGCCTGAATGATTGGTTGATTGACGGAATGAAAGAATGACGGCAAGCCTGCCTGATAAGCTACCAGAATGATTGCAAGGCTGCTGTACTGCAAGGAAGCAGGCAATCAGGTAAGAACGCAGGCAACCCTGATAGCTATCCTGAAAGAACGCAGGAAATCAGAACGGCTTGCCGGAACTCCTGCAAGCCTGAAAACAGGAATTTGAAAACTTTAAATTTTAAAAATATGGACACAAAAAAGAAACCTCTGTTTATCGCTTTTTCTTCACAAAAAGGAGGTGTTGGCAAAAGCACATTTACCACGCTTGTGGCAAGTACAATGCACTATCGGTTAGGCTACAACGTAGCCGTATTTGATGCGGATTTTCCGCAGCATAGTTTAATGAAAATGAAAGCCCGTGATTTGGCAATGGTAATGGAAAATGAGACTTTGAAAAAACTGGCGTATAAGCAATTTACCACTATCAACAAGAAAGCCTATCCGATAACACAGCATAAAGCAGATAGCGTATTGGATGCTGCACACGAATATGTAACGGCTTCTGCCGTTCCGGTCGATGTGGTATTCTTCGACCTGCCCGGAACTGTGAACACGCCCGGCATTCTGAAAGCACTGGCAGGAATGCACCACATTTTTACGCCTATTATCGCAGACCGTGTAGTGATGGAAAGTACCCTCATTTTCACGCAGCTTTTGCGGGATGTGATTATGAAAAAAGGCGAAACGTCCATAGAAACCATTAACCTGTTTTGGAACCAGGTGGACGGCAGGGAAAGCACGCCCTTATATGACGTGTACAATCAGCTTATAGCGCAACTGGGATTTAGCCTAATGCAAAGCCAAGTGAAGAACAGCACACGTTTTCGCAAAGAAAGCGAAGCAGACAGTAAAACGGTTTTCCGTTCTACCGTGCTGCCGCCTGATGAACGTTTAATGAAAGCCTGCCAATTAGACCTGTTCATTAATGAATTTCTAAAAATCATTCAATTATAGTCCTATGGAAAAAGATAATAAGAGAAAAGTCACGCCCGACATCGACGAGGAGTTGATGATGAACCTGATGGTGGACGGCGTTAAAAAAGAGGGCTTACAGCTTCCACCTGAACTGCCGGAAGAGCCGGAAAAGGAAACTGTAAAAGAAGAATTGAAACAGGAAGAATTGCTACAAAGCAAACCTGTGCAAAGGGAACGTAACCGCACAAAAAAAAATCTTGACGGCAGCTACGGCGAACATTTTTTGAAAACGCACTCTATGACAAAGCGGGGCGATAAAAGCATTTATATCCGGCAGGAATACCACGAACGGTTATCCCGTATTGTGCAGGTTATTGGTAAAGATGAGATACCCCTGTATGCCTACCTTGACAATATACTGGAACATCATTTTGAAATGTTTGAGAAAGCAATCACAGACGATTTCAACGAAAAGTTTAAACCTATTTTTTAAAGCATTTGATTATGGAAATAGTAATTGTGATTTGCCTGCTAATAGTCATTGCCCTGCTTTTGCAGGACAAGATTGTCATTAAAAAAAGGTCGGAGCAAAAGCCTGTGCAGGAAAAAGTAAACCCGAACCTGCCCGATATTATGGGACAGCCCAAGCCAGTAAAAAGCCATTCAGTGCCAAACACTGCCAATGAAAGCCAAATAACAGAACCGGAGATAAACCCCGATAATTTAGACATCGAATACGACGAGAACGAAATCGTCGGTAAGCAAATTCCGCAGGAAGAACTGGACGAAGTTTTCAGCAATATGCCTGATTTGGAAGAAGAGGAAGAAGAATGGAACAGGTACGGAATATCCGGTGGCGATGACAGTCTTGCCCAAGGGGTTACCTACGACGAACTAAGCTCCGTAGGGGCGTTGCTCCAAAAAGAAAATTTGGAACAGGCTCAAAAGGAAACAGCGGTAGCCATAGTTCAGAAATTACAGGGAACTGAATTATTCAGCTTATTGGAAAGTTCTATCGAGGGTGCTTCCCGAAAAATTGCCGAGCTTTTGGACAGCACACTTTCGGCTGAAACGGACAACAGTTCTTCCACCTTGCGGAAAAGTGATTTGAGTGATTTTGACATTGGGGAGTTTGTCTGAAAGACGGCTCCCCTTTGTCTTTTAACAGCGTGGCAGGCTGGTAAAACATAAACAGTATAGATATGATTAAGAAAGACGACCCTGATTATATATTCGAGGAATATAAAGGACATACCATAGCAAGCCACAAGAACAATGTTGCTGGCAAAGACATTAATAATCTCATCATCGTTTACCGTTCAGATGAGTTCCCCAATCACGGGTTTATCATCGGGCTTGATGACAGCAAGCTGTCCGGGGGCAGAAAGTCCGTACCGCATAACATAGATGATGCAAAGGGCTACATTGATTGGGTTGTGGGTATTCAACAGAAAAAGGCAGAGATGAAACCGACCAATAATATTGTTGACCAAGAAGCCTACGATATGCGTGTGAATAAAGGAATGCTACCTACCGTTAATATTGCAGGGCATACATTCTATGTGGATATACGAATGGATATGCTTCGCCCAAAAGATGATTTCCTTTCAAAAGGTATTGTGTTCTCGGATATAGCCAACTACTATGATGAAGATAAAAGGACTTACACCATTCCTTACAATCCGAAGACACACGAATTTCAGGAACCCGACTACCGGACTATCAAAGAGCTGCCCAAAGATTTAATCGCTGTGCGGTTCCCCTCCGAAAGATTGCTTGACAGGATTGGATGGAACAGGCACTACGGATTTGAGCTTAGGCACGGACTGGATAAGCAGGGTTTGAAATTACAATTTACCGCAAAGCACATCCCCTGGGAAAAAACCTTTCTTGTTGATTTAATTAAAAGCAATCTCAAAGCCGATAAGAACCTGCAAAAAGCTGGCGAAAAGCAACAGCAAGCACAGTCAAAACAAAGCAAACCGAAAGGTCGCAAAATGTAACTGGAATGCCAATTTACTTATACTGGCTATGATGAAGCAAATCCGGAAAGTAATTTTCTATCTCTATTTTCCCTGTAGACATTTCCAATAGGTATTTCAGTTTTTCCGATATATACCGTATTGTTATCTACAGAATCTATTTTATTTACATTGATGATGTATGATTTACTGACCCTGACAAAGATACTTTTGGGAAGCAAATCATGGATCGTTTTAATATTCATCAGGGTCACCACTTTTTGATTTTCTATGTAGATAATCACATAATCCTTTAGCCCTTCAATATAGAGTATATCACTGAAATGCACCTTGAACATTCTGCGGTCTGCCTTTACAAAAATATAATCATCGGTTATGTGGCGTAAGGACACCATATTTTAGCTTTTCTACCTGTTCGATGAAATATTTTTCTGCAAGCAACCTTCCCAGTTTTTGGAAATTTGGAATTTCTTCAAATAGTTGTTCTATATCTATTTTAGAAATTATTACTACGGAGGATGACTTAAGCGCTTTGATATTTACTTCACTAGGAATGTTTTTTAAAAAACTATAGTAATCGCTCATCATATTTCCTGATGTAAAGAAATCAAGAACCTGCTCTTTTCCTGATTCTGATGCTTGCGAAAGAATGAGAGCTCCGCTTTCAACAAAAGCTATTTTGTTACACATGTTACCTTCGCGTATGAATAATTCATTTTTTAGTATTGTTTGTCTTTCAAACTTACTACTAATGATTTCTAGTTCTTTTGGAGTAAATTCCACATATTCTAACAAGGTATCTGTTATTTTATTTGTCATAATCTTTTTGTCAATACTATTTCATCTATGGTTGACACGCTCTTAAACTTGCAGCTAACGGTTTGGCGCTTGGCGAAGAAGTGGATTTCGGAGCACGAAACTATCTGCCAGCACTAAACTTGAATAGAAGTACAAAGCTCCAAGTTTGCACGTCACCCCGCCTGACGCAAAACCGGTGTGCTTGTTGCACAACTCAAATATAAATAAAAAACGTATCTTGTTTTATGCAAGGACGTAAAGATTTCACCCCGCAACTTTTTTATGAACTAAGTCTGGACAGATTGGTTCCAGCAGATAACTTTTATCGGCGCGTAAATCACGAGTTAGATTTACATTTTCTTTATCAATCGACTCAAAAATATTATGGTGTCGAAGGGTGTCAGAGCATTGACCCTGTAGTTTTTTTCAAGATTTTGTTGGTTGGCTATCTGAATAATATCAACAGCGACCGAGCCTTGATTCGTTATTGTTCCAACTGTTTGGATGTTCGTTTGTTTTTGGGCTATGACCTGAATAAAGATTTGCCCTGGCATTCTACCATCAGTCGCACAAGGCAACTTTTTGGTGAAGAAATTTTTTTGAGTTTATTTCAATCTGTTCTGAAAATGTGTGTCAACAAAGGCATGGTAAGAGGTAAACATCAGGCGGTTGACAGTGCCTTTATCAAGGCCAATGCAAGTATGGAATCTTTGTTAGAAAAGCAAGTTTTGGAAGATGCTTCGGTGTAAGCGAAATCATCGATTAATTCGTAGCCAGAGAAAACAGATTCGCAAACAGGGAACATTTTCAGGGCGAACGGTCGCAGTTCATTGTCTGCCATCAGGGTATCAAACTCATTACACCCTTCCCTTAAAAGACTGGCAGGGTTTGGCGTTAAGAGGTGACATTTTGCAGATTTCAGTAAAACATGAGGGATTGATTTTTATTTTTGTATACGTGATAATCACAAATAAATGAAAGCTTACGAGAGTTTAAATGAAACTTTATCGTTTTACGGAGTCCGGTGTGACGGAGCATACTATATTTCTTCTGGAGAGCCTATAATTGAATTCCCGAAGAAAACATTCCGTATGGATTTTTATGCTTTCTGCATTTGTGTTTCTGGTAGTATTGACCTGGAAATAGACAATCAACAATACAGTATAGCCAGAAATGGTTTTTTGGTATCTGCTCCTTCCACGATTATCAAATTTGTGAACATCAACAAGGATTTCAGGATGAAGGTTCTCTTTTTTGACAAGACCTTTTTACTCAAGAATATGGCCAATCCCTTTTTTATAGAGAAGCTGTCGTTATTTAACAAATCAACTTTTAGTGTAATCACCTCTGATGAGGAATCTGCCCTGCAATTATTCGCCCTGCTCAATTATCTCCAAAAACAGTCTGGCCGAAAAGACAGGTTTATTGAAGACATTATCAGGACCATTATCATTAACCTTCTGCTTGAAACAGCCACCCTTGTCGATAAGGAAAGAGATAAAAAAACGGAGGACAACCATGAAGTGAACAGTCTTTTCTTAAAATTCCATGAATTGCTGGCAGAGCATATTTCCTCCCATAAGGATGTGCAGTTCTATGCCGACAGGCTTTTCATCACCAATAAGTATCTTATTGTTGTTGTAAAGAGGGCAACCGGCAAAACGCCTCACGATATTATAAATAATACCCTGCTTAAAGAGGCTTTGGTACTACTCGGCAATCCAGAGAAAACCATTTCCCAGATAGCTTCGGAGATAGGATTTAGCTCCACTTCGTCCTTCGGGAGATTCTTCAAAAAATATGTTTCTCTCTCCCCGCAGGAATATAGGAGGCAGCAGCACATTTAGGAAAATGAATTCCGGTACAACATTGGCGAATTTGGGTATACAGTTGAAAAATAGTCACTACCAAACGGATAAACTTAAAAACAGGCAATAAACTCACTTAACTTACTGATTATCAGTAAATATTTTCATTAGATAAAAAAGCCNCCCCCCCCTGTTTTTTAGAACAGTTCTACCTGTATACAAGGTGGTTTATTTCGTTTTTTCTGTTTGCTGTAAGTTCTCCTGCTGTTCTGCACCATCCAATATATCTCAAGATTACTGATTAAATGGATTCTTATCAGTGCAGCAATGGTGGAAAACGCCTTTTTGCTCTGGGATTTTACCCGGA
>NZ_ATZA01000062.1 GCF_000427965.1 Olivibacter sitiensis DSM 17696
ACTCATATTTTTAGTTTGTCGTAAAACCAAAATATGAAAAAAGGAGCTTGCCAGATATGGCAGCTCCTTAAATTATTTTTTGTCGGTCAGTAGTGATAATTATTATAACCGGGATGTACCACCATGCCTGCCATCTTGTTTACTACAAGGACGTCCGAATCTTCATAAATGATATCAAGCGGGATATTTTCCGGATACACCTCCGTATCACGTGGCGGATGGGGCAGCACGACGGTGATGACATCGCCGGGCTTCACCTTATAACTGGCCTTGATCGGGCTTTCGTTGACCAAGACATTCCCTGCTTCTATGGCGTTCTGAATGCGGTTGCGAGAGGCATTCTCCACCCTGTGCATCAAAAACTTATCGATGCGCAAAGGCGCTTGCCCCTTGTCTACTACTACACGGAGATGCTCATAGAGATCCTGCTCTACACCTTCTTCCAATTCCAAGTCTTCAGCCATGCTGCAAACCTAAGGAAAAAACGGGAGAAAGGCATATGCTGATTTCAGCTATACTACCCGTAGTCTGGGGCGCCGTCTGTGCGATGGCGACTACGGATAACAAATGATACGGTAGTCTGGAGACTACCGTTCTCACCTATTCAATCCTTAGTCTCTCGCGCTCAATGCCTTGCTACAGACTAAGGATAGTAGCGGCGATGGCGACTAAGCCCTTCCTTATTTCAATTCCTTGACAATGGCCCTGAAATTGGTAGCACTGATGGCAATATCTTTCGCATTGTCTTCCCAATTGTATTCATACTCTGCAGACAGCATACCTTTAAAGCCTTGATCTTTCAATGCCTGCAAGACTCCCCGCACATTGGATACGCCTGTGCCCCAATGCACATCGTGCGCCTTGGGATCCTTCTCGTTCAAGTCCTTAAAATGCAAATGGTTGATATGTCCTTTGTATTGCGCTATGCAGGCCACCGGATCTAATCCCGAACGTACCCAGTGCCCAATATCTGCACATGCTCCCACATAAGGGCTATTGGCAAGCGCGATGGCCTTGAGCACCGTATCGGGATTCCAATAAGGGGTAGGCTTTGGGTGGTTGTGGATGGACACCTTGATTTTATATTTATCTGCCAGCTTGCCTATCATGGGCAACTGTTCCTGCTTCGGTTCGGTGTTGATGTTCTTGATGCCCATCTCTTTGGCAAACTCAAAAATTCTGACCCACTCCTCTTCCGAATTGCCGTTGGTGACGCCAAAGGCCACCAACTCTACGTTCTTGTCCTTCAGCATTTGCAATACCTGCCCACGTTGTTCCTTACTGAGTTCCGGCCCCATTTTATCCGTGATGCCCGCTCCCACGGTTTGGCCCGGAAAGGCTTCGATATAACGCAGACCGCAGCTATCCGTTTTTGCTATGGCTTCTGCAAAGCTAAAAAGCCTAAAGCTATAGGCCTGTGTTCCTAGTTTCCAACCCAGTTTTTTTTCGGGCATATCCTGTGAGTATGTAGGCATAACAGCCAAAACACATAGCACGCTAAGTGCAAAAAGGACAAAAGATTTTCTCATGATGGTATTTGTTATAATTGATAGTTCGTTAGTTCCTCGCAAGTTTAATCTATTTATACGAAAAAAAGAAATAGTAGTCCTTACTTAACGTCGTCAGATCGCTTTCCCGAATACTGGATTCTTTCTCGCGATGATACCTACACAATCGTCACTGCGAGGAACGAAGCAGTCTCCAAGGGCGCACGACAGACGATCGCCACTGCAAACCGGATTGCTTCACTCTCGGCACAACCCGTGCCCCTTCTTGCTTAACCGTTCCTTTAATAACGTTTTTAAATAATACCTTTGTTACCAACTATGGCTGATTTTAACTTCCGCAGTCCCGAAGAGCGTATCTATCATCCTTTGCTGGATAAGTACGGGGTGCAGTTGTACGTAAAGCGCGACGACATGATACACCCGTTCATCTCGGGCAATAAATGGCGAAAGCTAAAGTATCTACTCCAGGCGGCGAGCAGGCAAAACAAGAAGCACCTAGTAACCTTTGGTGGGGCCTGGTCCAATCATATTGTGGCTACAGCCTGTGCAGGTGCGCGCTTTGGTTTCCGCACCACGGCATATATTCGCGGCGAGCAGGTGGACAATTCCGTCTTGATGTTATGCCGTCTGTTTGGCATGAAGCTGCGATTTGTAGACAGGCAAAGCTATCGCGATAAACGGGAATTATACGATCGATACCACGGCAACGAAACCGATGCTTATTTTGTGGACGAAGGAGGCTCTTCCTTAGAAGCTGTTCGGGGATGTGCGGAAATCATAACCGAATTGGAAAACCCCTACGACCACATATGCTGTGCCTGTGGCACGGGAACGACCATAGCAGGCATTGCCGCCGGGCTAAACGAGCAACAATTAAACATGAAGCCACATGCCTTTCCCGTGCTTAAAGGAGCAGGTTTCCTACAAAAGGACCTGCTGGAACTTGGCGTCGACAGCGATCAACTAGTTTGGCACTACGATTACCATTTTGGTGGTTATGGAAAAACGCCTCCTCTCCTATTGCAATTTATCCACGATTTCGCCAGGCAAACCGGCGTATTATTGGATCCCATCTATACGGGCAAACTGTTTTTTGGCATTTTTGACCTGGTAAAAAATGGCTATTTCCCAACGAACAGCCGTATATTAGCTATTCATACGGGCGGACTTACCGGTTTGCTCGGCAAACAGGACGACCTATTACGGACTTTAAACGATACAAATGACCATGAATAAAAAATGGATTTTTCTTTCGATGGGATGTATACTACTCCTTTTCTTTATGTTGAAGGATTCCCTGTCACAACCGGATGTGGAATCGTTGGAAGGTGGCTTTAAGGAGATTGCCTTTGCGCGAAACGAACAGAATACAGGCCCCGTCACCCGTATATATTCGGTCAGCGTAGCCGATACGGGCAAAGCGAACTTTGAGCTGTATGGCAACTATATGCCGCACACCAAATACGGCACGACCATTGTCTACTTCTTTTTGCAAGGAGAAAGGGTTCCCGGCACATTGAACGTCGAAAAACCCTATTTTGACGATAAAACATTCCACCCCATAGTACGTTATGAAAAAGATGCCATGGGTGGCGTGAAGGTGACGCATCTAAAGATGTAGGAATTATTCAGCGAAATATAACCTTTTTATCATAACTTTGGCTTGATGTATATTATCAAAGTAAAGGGCGTGGCCAAAATACCAGATTACGTTCAGCTACGTGACGAAAGTTTCACTTTGCTGGCCTACTTTAGGGTGGATAGACCCGACAAGTCGCTGGACAAGATCGGCCTGGGGGATAAAGTGGGGAAAATCATGGAATTGGTAGAAAGCATGCCTTTTGGACAAGTCAAAAAACTCGAACTATAGCTATTAAAATGATAAACGGCGCAGTAATCAAACTTATCAATATAGATATTTATCAACAAAAGCACCTCGTTCTGGCCAACGTCAATCTGCAGATAGACCATGGTGAATTTGTATTTCTTATTGGGCAGACCGGCTCTGGAAAAAGTAGTCTATTGAAAGTGCTTTATGGTGACTTACCCATTCAAAATGGCGAGGCCATAGTAGCTGGCTTTGACCTGAAAAACATCAAAAGCAAAGAAATCCCTTTCCTTCGACGCAAGCTGGGGATCGTATTTCAGGATTTCCACCTACTCACGGATCGTACCGTGGAGAAAAACCTGGAATTTGTGATGCGCGCCACGGGCTGGAAGGACAAACGGCTTATCCGCGACCGAATGTTCGACGTGCTGGACAAAGTGGGATTGCGTTCCAAACTAAAGAAGATGCCCCATGAATTGTCTGGCGGAGAACAACAACGCATCGTGATAGCCCGTGCCCTGCTCAATGACCCGGAGGTAATACTTGCCGACGAACCTACGGGCAACCTAGACCCAGACACCTCAGAAGAAATAGTCCTGTTGCTAAAGGAAATAAGCAGAGCAGGAACGGCAGTGCTCATGGCCACCCACGATTATCAACTTATTCGCAATATGCCTTCGAGAATCATCAAAACCGATAATGCGGGACTATTGGATATGGTGGAAATTTAGCAAAACCATACGGGTATCAACAACCGGCAAATTGACTGTCAAATACGGTAAATCATGACAGCCTGTCGTTTTTCATATAAATGGCAAAAAAATTGTTTCTCATTGGCCATTGAAGTATTATTGGAATATTATGGAAAATCAACATAAAGACTTTTCTGAAGAAAAGGACCTTGGAAGCAACAACGCTCAAGAGATTGATAATCAAAACGAAGAGAATCAAAAAGAAGCTCCCGGTGCGCAAGAAGGCAAAGCTAGCTCTACCGATGAATTGGCTAAAATAAAGGCAGAACTGGAAGAGGCTAACAATAAATACCTTCGTTTATATGCCGAATTTGACAACTTTAAGCGTCGGATAAGCAAAGAAAGAGTGGAATTGCTACAGACGGCGGGAAAAGAAGTCATAGCTGACATGCTGACAGTATTGGATGATTTCGATCGCGCATTGAAGGCCATTGAAAACACCAATGAAATTGCTCCTATTAAGGAAGGCGTAGAACTGGTTCACCATAAGCTCAAGTCCACTTTATCAAAAAAAGGGCTTAAGGAAATGCAGGCCATAGGTTCCGATTTTGATCCCGAAGTGCATGAAGCCGTAACCAAGATTCCCTCTCCTACACCAGACATGGAGGGTAAGATCATCGATCAGGTAGAAAAAGGATATTATTTAAATGACAAGGTGCTGCGTCACGCAAAAGTAGTCGTGGGAGGCTAATAAAGGAGAAACATGTCAAAGAGAGATTATTACGACGTCTTAGGGGTTTCAAGAGGTGCAGATCATGTGGAAATTAAATCTGCATACCGTAAACTTGCCATCAAGTATCATCCAGACAAGAATCCGGATAATAAAGAGGCGGAGGAAAAGTTCAAGGAAGCTGCCGAAGCTTACGAAATATTGAGTAACCAGGAAAAACGCCAACGCTATGACCAATTTGGACATGCAGGAACCAAAGGCGGTTTCAGTGGCGGAGGAATGAACATGGAGGACATATTCAGTTCCTTTGGAGACGTCTTCGGTGGTGGCGGAAATCCCTTCGAAAGTTTCTTTGGTGGCGGGCAATCACGTGGAGGCCGTCGCGTAGTAAAGGGCACCAACCTCCGCATCAAAGTGAAGCTGACCCTTGAGGAAATCGCCAACGGCGTTGAGAAAAAAATAAAAGTCAACAAGCAAGTTCCTTGCGCCACGTGCAATGGCACGGGAGCTAAGGGAAGCCATGGCACGCAAACATGCCGCACCTGTCATGGCTCGGGCACTATACGACGTGTCACCAATACCATATTGGGACAAATGCAAACCTCCAGCACCTGCCCTACCTGTAACGGAGAAGGCGTTGAGATAACGGCCAAGTGTCCCACTTGCCATGGCGAGGGGCTTACGCGTGGTGAAGAAACCATCACCATTAATATTCCAGCGGGCGTGAGTGAAGGCATGCAACTTTCCATGGCAGGCAAAGGTAACGCTGCTCCGCGCGGGGGCATTCCCGGCGACTTGATTATCTTGGTGGAGGAGATTCCTCACGAGACATTAAAACGGGATGGCAATAACGTGATTTATGACTTGTATGTCAATTTCATAGACGCTGCCCTCGGCACCAGCATTGAAGTACCTACCATAGATGGCAAAGCCAAAATTAAGATAGATCAGGGTACACAAGCGGGCAAGATTTTGCGCTTAAAAGGAAAAGGCATACCTGAGATCAACTCGTCCTATCACAAGGGAGACCAACTGATATATATAAACGTTTGGACTCCCAAGGCTTTATCGCAAAGCGAAAGGGAAATATTGGAAAAGCTACGGGAATCGCCTAATTTCAAACCTCAACCCGGGAAAAGCGAAAAAAGCTTCTTCGAAAAGGTGAAGGAATTTTTTGAATAGTAATCTTTCGAAAACTTTACCAAAGTTTGCCGGGCTATATGGCCTTGCGCGCAATTTTGGTAAAGTTTTTTTTAATATTTACCCACAATCACCTTCACCATCTTATCAAAATCGAGGTATTTGTTTGCTGTTTCCATCACATCCATTGGAATGCTGTTTCTTAATACCTGAAAATTGTAGTCGTAATAACTATTGTCCAGTCCTTGGAAATAAACCTGTTTGAACTTATCTGCATGGGAGAATACATTTTCCAGTGAACCGAGAATCGTTCCATTGATATAATTCTTCACCAAGCTTAATTCATCTGCCTCCAAAGGTTCTTCCTTGAGACGTTTTATTTCCTTTTCTATTTCCTTGAGCGTGGGCCCTACCACTTCCACTCCTACCTCCGTGGCTATGGTAAAAAATGCGGCGTGCTGCAAGCTGCCAATTCCTGAACCTATACCATAGGTATATCCTTTATCTTCCCGTATATTGGTCATCAATCTCGAACCAAAATAACCACCGAGAATGGTATTAAGAAGTTGCACTGCCGGAAAATCGGGATGGGATCGCTTGATGAACAATGAGCCCAATCGAATGGCGCTCTGCAAGGCCCCCTCGCGCTCCTCGTAGATCAGCTTACCGGCATCCACACTATGGAGAAACGACCTCTCGGCAACCTGACTCCTGCTAGGTAACATGGTCTTTCCTCCCCAAAGATCGTCAAAATGATCCCTAACCAATGGCATCACCTCGCGAGCTATTTTTCCTGCTACAAACAATTTACAGTTTGCGGGGCATAATTGCTGTTGATACAAGCGTTGCAGATCTTCACGACGCAGGGTATCAAAATCGGATTCCACAGGAGCAAAACCATAAGGATCGCTACCGAAGATGGCTTTATTAAATAGCCTACGAGCTACAAAATCGTTCTTGCGCAAGGATATGCCAAGGGAATGTTTATTATTACGTATATAGGTTTGCAGCTCGTTTTCCGGGAATACAGCTTGCTGTAACACCTCCCGCACAATGGGAAGCACCTTACCTAGATGCTTGGTCAACGTAAACAAGACCAGCGAAGTATGGTCAAACGAATATTCCGGACGCAAAAAGGCCCCATAGAAATCCACCTTTTCAGCAATCTCCGCACTGCTCATGGAATGCGTTCCTTCCAGTAGCTGGCTGCTCAACGCCAAATTGACTATGGGCGATTTGCCTTCCAGGTAATGGTTCTCAAAGATCCATTCTATGCGCAACAGCTCCTGTTCACCGCCATCGAACACGAATACGTCCATGCCGTTTGCCCATCGTTCATATTGCGGGCTAATCAAATCAAAACGGTCTATCTCGTTATAATCAGGCGCTATGCTTCTGTCCATCGTGATTTTCTGCTAAATATATCAATGTAGAAGAGTTTTCCCTCGTAAAAATCTGTTTGGCTGCTTCCAACAAGGTTGAAGCCGAAATAGACCTGTATTTTGCCACTTCCGCATTGAGCAGCCCGGCATCGCCCAGCAGTTCAAAATAAGCGAGGTTCATGGCTTTATCCAGTATCGACATTTCGGAAAATGTCATGGTAGACTCCACCTTGTTTTTTACTTTTTCAAGTTCATAATCTTCCACTTGTTGGGACCTCAATACTTCCAACTCTCCCCATATCGCCTGCTCCGCCTCCTCTATCGATACGTGGGCCAATGGTTTCCCTTCTACTATAAACAGCCCCGGATCCAAGCTACCAAGCAGGTAGGCATTTACCTCTCCGAATAATTGGCTTTCTTTGACCAAGCGCCTGTACAAGCGCGAAGAAGTGCCGCGAGAAAGGATATCCGACAGAAGATCTGCGGCATAATACTGTTCCGACAGCCTATCTCCCATGTGGAAAGCTATATAGATATTATTTGCGGGCACGTCGGTTTTGAAAGTCACCCTTCTTGCTTCAGTTTGCTGGAGTTCCTGAGGCAAATGCCTTTGCGGCATATCCATGCCCGGAATATCGGCAAACCATTTTTCCGCCAATTTCCTCACCTCTTCCGTAGTTACATGTCCCGCTACTACCATGATGGCATTGCCGGGGTTGTAAAAACGGTTGAAGAAACTTCTTACATCTTCCATCTTGGCTTCTTCGATGTGCTTCAATTCCTTGCCTATCGTAGCCCACTTATATGGATGTAGCTGGTAGGCCAAGGGCCTCAGGCGAAGCCAAGCGGTGCCATAAGGCTGATTGAGGTACCTTTGCTTAAATTCTTCGCATACTACCTGCCGTTGTACGTCGAGGCTTTTTTCACTGAACGATAAGCTCAACATCCTATCGCTCTCCAACCAAAAAGCCGTCTCCATATTGGCAGCAGGCAAGGTGATATAATAGTTGGTGAAATCGTTGTTGGTGAAGGCATTGCTTTCGCCACCTACGCGCTGTAGCGCCGTATCGAACTGCGGGACATTTTTGGAGCCACCGAACATCAGGTGCTCAAAGAGATGGGCAAAACCAGTCCGTTCTTCGTCCTCGTCCCTCGCCCCTACGTTGTATAAGATATTGATTGCTGCCATCGGCGTGGAAGGATCCTCATGAACCAATACACGCAGGCCGTTTGACAACACAAAACGGTCAAAGGTAACCATATATGATACTATAATGTTTTAGCTTTAAAGAGAACAAACCTAGCATTATTTACATAGCCATGCAAGGCACACGCCACAAATCACTCATTGTGAAGTATATAAAAACCAGACTCCAAAACCATTCGGATGTTTTCTTGTTATTAGGTGCAATTATTGTACATTTTCTCTGTAAAAAAAGTGCTCGATGGCAGAGGAGAGCGCGATAAATTGCTTTTATATGCAACGTAAATTAAATTGCATATAAAAGGCAATTTGTCTAAGTTTGAACATGTAAAACCTATATTGTAAATAGTTAAACAAATAGATGGGATACGTACCTGCTTGGGTTAAATACCTCATAACGGGAACATTACGCGCAAAAAACAAACAACCGATGAAAAAACATAGCTATATTACCGTCTGTTTGATAGGTGCACTTTGCGCCTGCAACGATATCAGCAGACCACAACACGCCAATTGGAGTGACAGCACTTTTGTCAATGATAACATTGAGGTGAAAGACACCAAAGAGTCCAAATCGGATTTCTGCTTCATGGATATAAGTGGCAATCAGAAAAAAGACACTACCCGTGTCCACATCTCTTTGCTAGGAAGTAAAGTAATGGGCAACATGGAGCATCTTCCTTTTGAAAAGGATAAAAAGGTAGGCACCCTGGAAGGGAAAAAAACGGGAGACACGCTATACCTTAAATGGTATTATGAACAGGAAGGCATCAAAGACTCGGTGAATACAGTTTTTCTGATACAGAATAACCAGCTGAGGCAAAAGCCTTTCTCCTATGATAGAGAAACAGGCAAAGCCTATACGGCAAAGGAGGCCAAATTCCTCTTGAGCTATAAATCCGTGCCCTGCTCGTTTTAAAGACTAAAGCGTGCGTTGACGCTGGAACGGCACTCAGAACTCAATAATATGTACAGCCGCAAGATGTTGCGGCTCTAACAAATATAATTTCTATTTTTGCGCTTCATTTTAAGCGATATAGACTGATAACGACAAATGGCTAATTTGAATTCGGATATGACCATACCTGATTTCCTTCGAAATGTGGTGAAGCATATCCACCCTATTACACATCCTTTCCTGCTGTTTCACAATGGCAAAGAATGGGAAGATATTTCATACGAGACCGCTTTGAGACACATAGATCATGTCTCCGCCTACCTGCTTTCCATAGGCATCAAAAAAGGCGACCGCTGTGCTTTGCTCACCGACAACAGTCCTGAATATGTCTATTTTGACCAAGGGATGCAACAGATAGGCGCTGTCAACGTATCCATTTATCCCACACTGCCCGAAAATGAAATAGAATATATATTGAATGATGCTGGTGCTAGGACAATCTTGGTGGGAACACCGTTCCTTCTTCGAAAAATTTTGAAGATAGCCAATGACTGCTCGAGCCTGATCCGTATCATCCCTACCTTTGACGGCTATGAAAAATACCTGCAAGACTTGGTATTGGAGGCAGGAGTCATTGGTTTCCATGAATCATTGAAGGAGGGCGGCCTTGTTTTCGCGCAGCATGAAAAGGAAATCATAGCGGCTAGAGAAGGTTTATTGAGCAGTGACTTGAACACGCTGATCTACACTAGCGGCACTACCGGAACTCCCAAAGGGGTAATGTTGACGCATCACAACATGGTGAACAACGTGATTGCCTGCCTGCAGCAAATTGAAGAAGTAGACGAAACGGAAACTTTCCTCAGTTTCCTCCCCCTGTCCCATGCCTTTGAGCGCACGGCGACCTATCATGTGTGCCTCGCCCTGGGAGCCACGATTGCCTTTGCGCAGAGCCTAGAGCTATTGGCAAGGAATATGATGGAAGTGAAGCCTACGGTGGTCAATTGCGTACCTCGCCTGCTGGAAAAAATCCATGACAAGGCCCTTAAGGGCGGCACTGCCGAAGGCGGCAATAAGGAAAAGATCTTCCTGTGGGCGCTAGAAACCGGCAAGGCCTATCGCGAGCACAAGGCGCAAGGCAAGCATGCAGGCCTGTTACTGCGTATGAAACATAAGATGGCCGACAAGTTGGTTTTTTCCAAAATCAGGGAAAAGACAGGGGGACGGCTCAAGTTCATGATTTCGGGTGGAGGCGCCCTGCCCAAGAATATCGGCGAATTTTTTGGCAATATCGGCATACGCATCCTGGAGGGTTATGGACTCACCGAAACGTCGCCCGTAGTGGCCGTTACCGAGTTTGGCCGCCAGGTTTATGGTACCGTTGGCCGCATCCTGCCAGGCATAGAAATCGGCATTTGGGACGTTGAGATTGGCAAAATGCTCAGCTTGCAGAGCCATGATAGCTTTGACCCCAAATTCACCTCCGAGGAGGGCGAAATCGTCATCCGTGGGCACTGCATCATGAAGGGCTATTGGAACAAACCCGAGGAAACGCAATTCGCAATTGATCAGGATGGCTTTTTCCATACGGGTGATATTGGTCGCTTTTACCTCGGGAACCTACAAATCACCGATCGTATCAAGAACATCATCGTCAATGCCTATGGCAAGAACGTTTACCCCACACCCGTAGAAAATACCTATCTAAAAAGTCCAAAGATTGAACAAATATTCCTCATTGGCGACCAAAGAGAGTATCTCACGGCCATCATTGTCCCCAACAGGGAACTATTGGAAGAAACTTTTGGTCTAAAAGACGATTTTTTCAATCAGGAAGCACAGTTCATTGAGGACGAACCTATATTGAACTGGATAGGACAGGACATCAAAAGATTGTCAAACGAGCTTGCCAAGTTTGAGCGCATCCGCTCCTTTAAGGTCAAACGTCAACCTTTCAGCATAGAAGGCGGCGAGCTCACCCCTACCCTCAAGGCCAAAAGAAAAGTCATCGAGAAGAAATATGCAGAAGCAATAGACGACATCTATCAGGAATAATAATAGCCCAGGGTCTTAATTCTGGGCTATTCAATCATTTTCTTATCTAAGAACATTTTTGTAATTTTGATTCCATGAGCAAGCTGATCGTAAATATCGATGATAGAAAATCAGAAAAAGTTGTTTTGGCGGTTCTGCAGGCCCTAGGACTTAGTTACGAAATGGAAGCTCCAGAAGAAAGTATAGTGAATGTGGCCAAACCGCTGAATAAGGCAGAACAAGCTATGTATAAACGTCTGAAAACTGCCTTTGAAGAAATCAAACTTCACCAAGAAGGTACAATTAAATTAAAAACGATTGAGGAAGTTTTAGCCGAGTTATCATAAAATTGATATGGGTATTACCGTAATACCAACAACTGGCTTTGTCAAAGCTTTAAAAGCCATTTCCAAAAAGCATAAAAGCATTTTGGCAGACATTGCAAAGTTGTCTGCACAATTGAAGCCCCCAAAAAACGGGAACTGATTTAGGTCAAAACAACCTCATCAACTCGTCCTTCCGCAACCCATTGCCCCAGCCATCCCCTTGCTGTATGAGTTGCTGAAATAGCTCCTTTTTGGTCTGCTGCAATTTCATCATCTTCTCCTCCACCGTATCGCTGCATACCAGCCGCACAGCCGTCACCTTTTTATCCTGACCTATGCGGTGCGCACGGTCTATAGCCTGCTGCTCCACGGCGGGATTCCACCAGGGATCCACTAAATAGACATAATCGGCCGCGGTTAGGTTGAGTCCTGTGCCTCCCGCTTTCAGACTAATAAGGAAAACCCGGGTTTGCGGATCGTTCTGGAAGTCGGCCACTACCTGTTCCCGATTACGTATGCTTCCGGTGAGATAGGCATAACCGATCTTTCGTTTGTCCAAGTCCTGCTTCACGAGGTCCAACATGGCTACAAATTGCGAGAAGACCAATATTTTGTGTTGACCGCATTTTTCGGTAATTTGGGACAGCAATGTATCTAGCTTGGCTGAGGCATCTCCAGGCAAACGTCCTTCGCCCAAAAGTACGGGCGAGTCGCAAATCTGTCGCAAACGAGTGAGCCCTCTTAGCACATTCATGGAATTGCGCCTCAACTCATCCTGTGTGGTGGCCGAGATATATTCCCGAAACTCCTTTTCATAAGCATCGTAAATAGCGCGTTGTCCCGCACCCATCTCGCAGTAGAGCACGGTCTCTATCCGTTCGGGCAGCTCTGTCGCCACCTCATCCTTTGTCCTGCGTAGGATAAAGGGCCTGATCTTTTCCTTTAGGGTAAGGAGCCGCTTGGCATCGTGAAACTGGTCTATAGGGCGGAGGTAGACATCCTTGAAATACTTCCTGCCACCCAACAGCCCGGGACAGGCAAAGGACAACTGCGCATACAGGTCGAATACATTGTTCTCCAAGGGCGTACCCGTGATGACCAGCTTATTGCTTGCCTTCAGCAGACGTGCCGCCTTATAACGCTGCGACTCGGGGTTTTTGATCTGCTGCGACTCGTCCAAAAAGATATAGTTGAAGACAAATGACCGCAATAGCGCTATATCGAACAACAGGGTGCCATAGGTGGTAATCACCAGGTCATGGGAAGCAAAATCGTCCCTGCTCCTGATGCGACTATCGGCATGATGGACAAATACCTTCAACGATGGAGCGAACTTGGCAATCTCCTGTCGCCAGTGAAATATAAGTGAAGTAGGCACCACCAATAGATCGGTCAGTGGTCCCTTCCGTTCACGTTGCGAAAGGATAAAAGCAATGACCTGAACGGATTTTCCCAAGCCCATCTCATCGGCCAGGCAGCCCCCAAATCCAATCTTTTCAAAATATTGCAACCAAGCCAGCCCCTGCTTTTGGTAAGGCCTTAGCTGTGCCTGCAGCCCTTTGGGAACTACGGCTTCCTGTAGCGCATCCGTGCTCGAGAGCTTTTCTACGTATTCCTGTATATGCCATTTGGTTTCCTCGTCCAACATTTCGGCATCAAAAAGCTCCTGCACGAGCATGAAATTGGTCTTTGCAATTCCTAGCGTATCGTCATCCAATATCTCGCCAATATTGAAATAAGTATTGAACCGGACAATCCATTCTTCGGGAAGAATACCCAGGGTACCATCGTCCAAGCGCACATATTTACGTCGGTCGCGCAGGGTGGCCCGCAATTGCCGCAGGCTTGCCTTGGCTTTGCCAAAGCGAACGTCTACCTCGGCATTGAACCAATCGATACCACTCAATATCCTGATATGGATCTTCACCGGGTTTGGGTTGTATCGGTTGCCTTGCAAATCCTTGAAGCCCAACACAGTGATGCCATCCGAAAACCATTGTTCAAACACCTTGGGAAACCAATCTTCATCCAAGAACCGCTTGCGGTGCAGGTAAAGATAATCCAGTTGATTGTCCAGCTGTTCCTCAAAAAAGGGATGCTGCCTGATGATCTGCGCCATAAATTCGGTCTCCAGAGCCCCATCGCGCGGCACCATAAAACTATTCCCTTTCTCGTCTATGCCGTGCAGCTGTGTTTTGGCGCGTAGGGACACCTCGGCCTCTCCGTAACGCAGCACGGGCGTGATGGCCACATAGTCGCCCACATCTTCCAGATAGATCAGCTTTTCGATATCCCTTCCGAAGAGTTCCATCTGTGAGGCCGTGGCCGCATGGGCATATTCATACTTTACGTCCACCTGCTCCTCCAATTTGGCCAAGACCTCTTTTTTGAGCTGTGGGTACTTGTTCTGATGGATGAGGATATTGGACGATTTGTCCCGAAAGAGCTGGATGAGCCCCAGCAAATGCCTATTGTCCACCAAATAGAGGCTTTCATTGGCCATTAGAAAGTAGTCATACTTCAGCTGTACGCCATGAAGGGAGTGCAGGCTGCCGTCTAGCAAAATGGTGGCGGATAGCTCGTAGAAAGGAGCCTTATGCGCCACTTTAAGCGTAGCGCTTTGAGGTAAACGCACCACCTGCACTGCCTTGACCGATGCTGCATGGACCTTTTCGGACACCGAGGCATCGTGGTAATAGAATGGATATCCCAACGGATTGAGTACCAAGGCGCGCAGCGCCACCAATTGATCGGAAAGGTTCTTGTCCACTATGGCCTGCTGAAAACGGTGAATGGCCGAGAAAAACTTGACCTCTTTCGGTTCCTTCATGCCCCATACCCTCGAGAGCGGCTCTATAGGTCTAAAAGGATTTTTCAGTCCTCCCTCCTTGGTCTGTGGCGCTTCATAGAGTTCCACCAGCAGGTGGCGATAATATTTGTGCTGCCGCAGGACGACAATGGTTTTATGCTCCTTGTCATTCACCACAGGTAATACAGCCGCACGGTCATCTGGCGCCAGCCACTGTTGGAGGACATCTATCCCCTGTTTGTCCATGGACAATAGCGCGCTCAACTTGGGGCTGATATGGAGTTCGCCCTCTTGGTACGCAATCTGGAAAAAGTCCTGCAGATTGGCTTCGTTTTCCATGCCATAGTCCACAGCCCGTTTCCGTAAAAGCTGCTCTCTGAGCATATCGTCAAAGAAAGCCCTGAACTCCACTCTTTTTATAACAGCCATCAAGACGGTAGCTTCCTCTTCGGTCAGCTTCCCAGCCTCGCCACTGGCCATGCTACATACTTTCAATCCAAGTGTACTTTGCTCTAACTCTACTTGTGGAAAGGTAAGCCCCCCTAGCCTATTGCCAAAAGCACCTTTGTTGACGGACAAGTCGATAGCCACGATATGCTGATATGCTGTAGGTGGAATGGCCAGGTCAGGTAAAGCATATTGGTATAGCCTTGGTTCGCTCAATTGGGCAATGGATATACCTTCCATTAGCACCTCATGGTACGGCCCTGCTCCTTCCGTTGGCCCAGTCTCATCTATTGCCATAGTGAGGCTAATATACGCTTATTCTCGTCATTTTTGCAGTTTATGCCCCCTGAAATGCAAATGGAAAGATAGGGATTACCTTATTAATCGCTCAAAATTTGACACGCTGCAAGATCATCTCGTCAGCAATCCTATCTGGCACTTACGAAAAAAATACTGGTTTTCCAGTAGACCCTTTGGCATATCGATTGCAACAATAGTGAGGTATGGCATATCGGTTTAAGAATGAAATAATCTCTAAAATATCTTAGCATGAAAAATATATTATATAGCTTACTTTTCTCCCTGTCATTGTTTGCCTGTTCCAAAGATGATGGCCATGATAACGGAGGCAATAACGATGGGTATCCCAGTGATCTGACAGGTACCATTTATTATAAATGGGCCACCGAAGGGATCCTAAGGGTAACATTTCCTTCGGCAACGGGGGGATCATTTATCGAAGACGATACCAGGCTGAACAGTTTCGATGTTTCCAGGGACGGACAGTACCGTTTGACAGCGGTCAATGCCAGCACGGTCGGAAATAACGATGTGAGGTTTACCCTGAGCAATAGCGAAAGCGGAAGCGTTGTCCACGAGTTTATTTATGACAGCCCAGCTGGGAACAGTTACTGCGGAGGACAACTATCCCCAGACAACACCTTGATCTTGGTGGAATCCAACGATGTAGAAGATGGAATTACCATTTTGAAGACAGATGGGGAGTTTGTCCTACGTTTGGACGGTATTGGCGGCGAGCCTTTCAGCATGCATGACATGAAGATGTGGCTGCCCGGGAATGAAATTCTCTTGACGCATGGCAAAAACATTATCCGTATACCCCCTCCGTACAATTCGGGTTCCCTTGTCAAGGAGATGAACTATGAAGACTGGGGAGATCTCACGGTCAATCATCAGGGGACGCAACTGGCCATGCGTATCGGCAATCATATCCACACGATGGATATCGACGGAAATAACCTAAAACAGGTAACGACCAGTAATTTTAAGGAAAGTAAGCCCGTTTTCTCGCCAGATGGCAAATATCTGATGGTAGGGGGCAATTACCGCCAAAGTTCTGTCATGGGACATTCTTGGGATATAAAGATCATCCCGAACAACGGTGAGCAATATAACGTGGATCCTTTAGAAACGAATTCCACTGGTGTCATTCCCGTTATATGGAATGGAAAAGATAAGATTGAGACGGGAAGTGGACAGGTTATCTGGAAATAGGGTTTCTAGGCATTTTGTTTTTCACTATTGTTTTGATATTTCCACACTTAATATGCGGTTTGGTCAGGATATTTGTATTCTTGATCGGTTACAGGGTGCGCTTTGCGTGGGGGATTAGCTCAGCTTTGTTTATTGTTTTAATGGATTCGCTGAATGCTTCGCATTTGCGGTGGAAATCCTTTACTACACTGATTTCCGCAAAAGATTGGAACGGAAAGGCCGACCCGTTTGCATTTTAAGTGCATGGGCTTTTGAGCATTGGCAAAAAACACAAAGGGCACGCCCAAATAATAATGACGTTATTTATCCAAGCCTTTTTCTTTCAGCCATTTTGGCAAAAGGTCGGCTACTTCGATATTGTTCAAATCGGAAAGCGGAAAATGCGTATTACCGTTAATTCCCACCTCGGGCAGGTGTACCACAGTTGCATCGCCCCCGTGCTTATTCCGAGCCTTTGGCGGGCAAGGCGGTGAAAAAATACAATTCGTATCATAAGCATATTTTATAGTATCAAATCTTGGCTTTCTGCCATTACTGCTTGTAGTGCTTTCATTTTTTTTAAGCAGTTGTTGGGTTAACTTTTATTTGTCCTCCAACAGCTTTCAAAACTTTCATTATTGTTGAAAATTGAGGTTTAGCTCCATCAGACAGCGCTTTGTATAAACTTGGTCGGCTAAGACCTGTTTCCTCTGCAATTTTAGTCATTCCGATTGCTTTTGCAATGTGTCCGATTGCGGTAATTATTTCTGAATCATTACCTTCTTCTAAAACTGTATTAAGGTATTCAGCAATCATTTCGTTGCTATCTAAATAATCTGCAATATCAAATTTCGATGTTTCCATTTTCCTCATTTTTTTAACCGAGCTTTAGCGAGCTCATCTTTAGATAATTTATCCCAAATGTCCTTAGCTTTTTCAATGTCTTTTTGTTGAGTTGATTTATCTCCACCAATAAGCAGAATAATAATTTTCCCGTCCGCTTCTTTGAAATAGATTCTATACCACTACTGACCGACAAAAAATAATTTAAGGAGCTGCCATATCTGGCAAGCTCCTTTTTTCATATTTTGGTTTTACGACAAACTAAAAATATGAGTGATAAAAATACAGAAAAGAAATTAGTCGGTCAGCCAATCTTCAAACAATTATTAGGTTTTATTCCAAGGAACAAATTTGAGATGCTTGTGAGCAAGCACCGGTCTGACCGCTATTACAAGACCTTTGATTCATGGACACAACTCATGACGATGCTGTTCGGAATATTCAG
>NZ_ATZA01000007.1 GCF_000427965.1 Olivibacter sitiensis DSM 17696
TGCCTGACGGCAGGCAGGCAATCTGCGTTTTTGTTTGCCAGATTGCCACGTCGTACCTCCTCGCAATGACGACAAACGAGAAAAAGAAATTTTGTCATGTACAATTCACCATATCATATAATTTGTTTAGACTTATTAAAAATTAGACAAAAGTATTAAAATATTTAAATTTAAAAACTATTTAACACACAAAAAAGTCTATATAATTTCAATTATAACAAAAAATCACCAATCGGTTATTTAGAATTATTCAAAATAATTTTGACAGGTCTCAATTTATAGCTTTATTTGCGCATTAAAACAAAATTAGAAATGATCTAAATAAAAGAATATGAAAGCAAGAATTATCCTACTATTGATTGCACTTCTAGCAAATGGCATAATCGTCTTTGCACAAAATACCGGAAGCATTAAAGGAGAACTAAAGTCCTCCGATGGTCATCCCGCCGCTTATGTAACCCTTACTTTGACCAATCTGGGTAAGAGCGTAAAATCTAATGAACAGGGTAAATACAGCTTCAATAAATTAGCTCCGGGAACATACACAATCAAGATGACCGCTATCGGTGTCAATTCCCAAAGCAAAGAAGTCACGGTAAATCCAGGGGAGGAAGTTGAACTTAACTTTGCGCTTACGGAAAGCAACCAAGTGCTAAAAGATGTCATAATCAATGCCAATAAGAGCAAATATACCACCACGGAACCTTCCACTACCTTGCGGATAAATGAACCGCTCATCGAGGCTCCGCAGAATATACAGGTAGTGACCTCACAGGCTATTAGCGACCAACAAATAATAAGTATGAGCGATGGACTGATACGTAACGTGAGCGGGGCGGTACGACTGGAACATTGGGGCGATCTATACACTAACATAACCATGCGAGGATCCCAGATACAAGCGTTCAGAAATGGCTTTAATGTCGTAGCGTCTTATTGGGGACCGCTTACGGAAGATATGAGTATTGTGGATCACATCGAATTTGTCAAGGGACCTTCGAGTTTTATGCTCGCCAATGGCGATCCTAGTGGTCTATACAACGTAGTAACCAAGAAACCCACGGGGCAAACAAAGGGCGAATTTTCTGCCACCTTGGGCAGTTTCGATCTCTATCGCAGTTCGCTTGACCTGGACGGAAAGTTGAGTAAGGATGGAAAGCTGCTATACAGATTGAATGTTGCCGGACAAACCAAGGGCTCGCACCGCCCTTATGAGTACAATAATCGCTATACCATCGCCCCTGTACTTTCCTATCAACTAAGTGACAACACGAAATTAACAGCCGAATATACGCTCCAAAATGCAAAAATGACGGAAGTTGGTTCCTATTACGTATTTGCAACAGATGGTTATGCCATACTTCCTGTTGATTTTACCATGACGAACCCTGGACTACCGGCAACAAAGATAAACGACCACAGCGCGTTCATCACTCTTGAACATCGAATTGACGACAACTGGAAATTAACGGCCCAGGGAGCCTATTTCAAGTACACACAACAGGGAATGAGCTCTTGGCCGTCGAGTGTAGCCGAAAACGGAGGCATTGTCCGCAATGTAGGTATTTGGGATGCTGAAAGTGAAATGTCCCTTGGACAAGTTTTTTTAAATGGCAATATATATACAGGTTCCGTTCGTCATCGTATTTTGGCGGGACTGGATATGGGAAAGAAAAACTACATGGCCGATTGGGGACAATCACATGATCTGGATACAGCTGGAGGAGAATTCAACATTTATGCGCCTACCTATGGATATCCAAACAACGGTTACCCTTCCTTCGACCGTAGCCAGCCTTTGTCTCAAAGAGCAGTAGCGGCGGGAGGACTAATGGATCAACGGTACAACAGTTTTTACGCACAAGATGAGCTTGGATTTTTGGATGGCTCGTTGAGGGTCACGCTTGCGGGAAGATACACCTATGTCAGCCAATCAGCATGGGGTGCATCTCCAGATGAAGCCAAACACTTCACCCCTAGGTTGGGTATCAGCTATTCCGTATTGAAGAATCTATCGGTATACGGAGTCTATGACCAAGCGTTTACCCCACAGAGTGGGATCATTTACAGCGGTGAAGCCGTAAAACCTTTGACGGGAAACAATATAGAATTCGGGCTAAAGCAAGATTGGTTCGATGGAAAATGGAATTCGACTTTGTCGATTTATCAGATTACCAAGCAGAACGAGCTTACAGCGGATCCCGAGCGTCCCAACAGTCAATATAGTATTGTGGTTGGCGAAAAGGTGGCAAAGGGATTTGAATTTGATATAAGGGGGGAAATTGTATCAGGTTTTAATGTAGTAGCCAACTATGCTTATACCGATTCTAAGGTGACAGAAACAGCCCCAGGCGTTACCGCTATTGCCGTTGGAGACGTTATTCCCGGTTTTTCGAAACATACAGCAAACGGTTGGCTCAACTACAAGATCCAAAAAGGCCGATTGGAAGGCATAGGCTTCTCAGGAGGATTCACCTGGCTTGGAGATAGAGCAACCGACACTTGGAGTGTAGGCTTACAAAAACTGCCCAATTATTTCAAGCTGGATGGCGGACTGTTCTATGAAAACAAGAAGTTCAAAATCATGGCAAACGCCTTTAACGTATTGGACAAATATCTGTACAGCGGATCCTACTACGAATGGTTGAACGCTTACTACTGGCAAACCGAAGCCCCTAGAAACTACAGGCTTAGCATAAACTACAAGTTTTAACAACCCAACAAATAGGCTTTATAGGAAGGCATTCTAAGGATGTCTTCCTATTTTTCTACTCATTGACAATCGTCACCCGCCTCCTGATCTCTCCCCCATACTCATCCGTTACCGTGATGAGGTAAGTGCCAGACTGGGCATTGACGGCCATCTCATGAAAATTTTGAGTAGTGCCCAAAAACACGCCGTCCATATACCAAAATAGTTTCATCCTGGCCTGATTGTGTGCTACTTTCAGTATGACGGGCTGTATCAATCCATCAAAATCCCTTGTAAGATAAATTTTGCTGCTGTATTCCTTGGGATAAATAAAATCCATATTCAAACCCTGCCCAATTGTGCAATCCGCCCGGTATGGTGGTAGCACCTTATAGTCCGCATGTTTGCTCTTGTAGTACCACTCCATGACAGGGGGCAATACGAACCAACTCTTGGTGACCATTTCGTCTACCGGCACGCAGCTGCTGTTCACCCTAAAGCGTTCTTCTTTATCTAGGTGAACCAAACTATGATAAGGGCAAATATTGCTGCGCAAACCTTTTACGGGAATATAGGCATTTTCCGCGTTGCAGTATTCTCCGGCCAAGCTCCCACTTAAGGTGCATATTTCAGCGTCTTCTATATCGTTCAGGGGCATATCAAACCAGCCAGAACGTGGCAATAAGCGAAATACATCGAACAGAATAGGAGCAGCATTACTTACTCCCGTGAGCGTGGGGCGCCCCTCTCCCGTGGCATTGCCTACCCACACCCCCACCACGTAATCCTTGGTCGTGCCAATGGCCCAGGCATCCCGATTGCCAAAGCTGGTACCCGTTTTCCATGCTATTTCCAATGCCGAATCATAAAACTTCCACGCTTCATCGCCCCTAGGTCGGTTCACTTCCTTCATAGCTTGGTAAGTGAGCCAAATGGAGCCCGCGCCTAATATATTTTCTTGTTCGATATCTTTGCCCAAATCGGCCTGCTTTTGACCATAAACGTTCAAATCTGAAAACTCCCTTTCCCTGTAAAAACCATTGGCATTGTAATAATTCAAGGTAGATGATAGGTTGGCATAGGTCTTACACAAGTCCCAAAGGCTTGCCTCCGCACCACCCAAGATAAGGGATAGGCCATAGCTGTCGGGGTGTCTATTGATATGTCTTATGTTAAACTTGTGCAACTCCTCGTAGAACTTGTAGATACCATACTGCTGCAACATCAGCACACATGGGATATTGAGCGACCGAGCAAGAGCCAAGTGAGCCGGCACGGCGCCATCGTAGGTATGGTCGAAGTTCTCGGGTGTATAGCCCGATATTTGGGTAGGTACATCGGCCACAAGCGTATTGGGCAATATTTTGCCATCGTTCAGCATACCGGCATACAGCAATGGCTTCAGAATACTGCCCGTGCTTCTGGGCGCCTGGATAATGTCGACATCTTTTTGATGCGATTTATCGGTTGGAGCGTTCCCTATATAGGCCAATACTTCCCTTGTTTTGACGTCTACGACCATCACGGCAAGATTATATACTTCATTTTGTCGGTAATGCCGATAATACTGCTCGGCCAGTTGGTTGACGCGTTGTTGAAGCTCAATTTTCAAGGTAGACTGAATTCTTTTCCCTTCATCATTGACGGATATCCTATCCAATAGATGGGGAGCGATCTGTGGCAGGTCATAAGGCCTCTGCGGCAAAGCTTCTTCCAAGGCCAAGGTATAGGTCATTGAGTCGATAACGCCCTTTTCAAAAAGACGTTGCAACAACCTATTTCTCTTTTGTAGTAAAAGCTGCTGGTTCTTGCCGGGATAGATCAAGCTAGGCGCATTGGGCAACACGGCCAACGTGGCGGTTTCTGCCCAAGACAACTGGCTCGGCTCTACGCCAAAATAGCGCCAGGATGCCATTTCCAGCCCCACAACGTTTCCCCCAAAGGGCGCGTGTGCTGCGTAGATCCTCAAGATTTCGTCCTTGCTATGACGCCACTCCAAGCGCGTGGCTAGGACGAGCTCTATCAATTTTTCAAGATAAGTGCGCTTGCGGTGTTGCCTCGAAAGGCGTATTACCTGTTGGGTGATAGTGCTGCCTCCCCTTATGACCCTATTAGCTTTATTGTTCTGCAGCAACGCATTAAATATCGCTATAGGATTGAAGCCCGGGTGCTGGTAGAAATATTGGTCCTCATAGTAGACGATACACTGCTTGAATTTCTCTGATAAGCTATCCTGTTGCGGAAAACGCCATTGCCCATCCTTTGCGATTTTGGCTCCCAGCAAATCTCCCTGTTTGCTTTCCAGAACGGTCGTATAGGGAGTATCAAACAAAATACTCGGTAAGCTGAAATAGTATAGCACGAGTACGGACAAAGCCAAGGTACTCTTGCCTTTATTCCGGCGCAACCACAATAAAATCTTCTTTGAATTGCCAAATTTGACCATGTCATTATCCAAAATCTCTTACCATGGCAAGAAATTCAATCAAACCTATTGCCTCTACCCCCCTCGTCATGGGAAATCTTTCGCTACCTGAATATACCACAAATCTCTTTTTTGCCCGAATGTCCTCACAAGCATCATAAAAACCTCTCTTTAACGCAGGTGACGTCGATTTTTTGATTTCTACGGCCCATATTTCATCCCTAGGGCCTTCAAGTACCAAATCTATTTCCACCTGATTGCTCGTACGGTAATAGCTATATCTCCATTTGCTCGAAAGTTGCCGAATGATGTTTTCGGCCACAAAGCCTTCCCAACTGGCTCCCACAATGGGATTGCCCAGCAAGCTTTCAAAACCGGAGATCTGTAGCAAACTATGCAATATACCCGTGTCGCGCAAATATATCTTTGGAGTCTTTGTTAGCCTTTTCTTGGTATTGCCATACCAAGGTTGCACCTGTCTCACCATGTAAAAATCCGTCAGGATATCTAGATAGGAACGTACCGTGGTATGGCTCACTTCCAGGCTTTTCCCTATCTCGGAAAGCACCACTTGTTGCCCATGGTAATGGGCTAGCATGGTCCAAAACTTCTTCATACGCATAGCAGCTACCTGCGGTCCCATCAGCGGTATGTCCCGTTCAACATAGGTGGCGATAAAATCATTACGCCAATCCCAGCTTTCATCTTCCCCAGCTGCCAAGTAACTGTCAGGAAAGCCTCCCCTAAACCACAACTTGTCGTGATTATAGCCAAGCGGGTCGTTTTCGTAGATTTCCAATGCCGAAAAAGGACTAAGCTCCAGATAGCGTATCCTGCCTGCCAACGTTTCCGAAGACTGCTGAAGTAAATCGCGCGAGGCTGAACCCAACAAAAGGAAATGACCCGCCTTTTCACCTGCCCTTTTCCTGCCATCTACCAAACTTCTCAACACAGGAAATAAATCTGGCTTGCGTTGCACTTCATCGATAATCAACAATTTTCCTTCAAAACGTTTGAGGTAACTTTCGGCATCTTGCAACTTGTTCAAATCGGAATCCAATTCCAGATCAATATAAGAAGCTTGCTTCCCTACCTCTTCTGCAACTGCCATGGCCAAGGTAGTCTTGCCCACCTGCCTAGGCCCCAATAAAGCAACCACGGGCATTTGCCCTATAGCCTGAAACAGCCTACTCTTCAGCGCGCGTAAAATCATCTTGAAATCGATATTAAGAATGCAAACCGAAACATAAATGTACAATTTTCATTCAAAAATATAATTTTACCATGTAAATTGAAAGTTAAAATTTCAATTTACATGGTAAAATCAATTTTACCAGTCTACTAAAAGTCTATTTCACCACTTCCACCCATTGCCCCTTGGTACGCGCCAAGAACGTATTGTCGTACATGGCTTCCGCTTGCAGCCCGGGCAAATAGTATTTCCCTAGATACGAGGCATTCAAAAGTATCTTAAAGGTCCTCCCTTCTCCACCGTTCAATCCAAAGTAAAAAGCGGTACGATCGTCCCGAATATCGATATAATCGGCCTTGTTATCGCCAAAGGCTCCATAATCTGTATACCGTGTGTTCACAATCTCCCAGCCCGATGGGACAATCTGCGTAAGCGCCACGTTCTCCACACGGTCTAAGCTCTGATTTTTCACACTGACTACTGCCACGAACTCGGTACCTTGCGCCAATGCGTCTATGGCCAATGGATTGCCCTTTCTGTCTTGAAAGGAGACACTTGCCAGTAGGTTGCGCTGCAATACCTGCTCCTGCCCTACCGGCAATATACCGCTGTTGAGTACTTTCACATATATGGTATTCTTTTCCTTATTCTTGATTTTCAGGACATTTGCACCCATTTTCACGTCTAACTTTCTGTCAGAAAAAGCCTTGGCGGTGCTAATGTCCATATTTTTGCCCTGATAGCTGTACTGCACATTGATGCCTGTTCCTCCATTTACCTTGGCAAACCTGGAAACGGCATACAAGCTATAAGCTGTGGTCTGCGTACTCATCCAAGCACCCGAAGACAAGTCCTTCGCTATCCTGGTGGCAAGCGGGAAAGCCTTGGCCGTTTGTCCCAGTAAGATCAAGGTCTCGAGCACCATTGCCCGATTGCGTTCGGGAGATCCGTAATAGTAATAACTGTAGGGTGTCCTGTTGCTTTCATCTATACTGCTTTCGTTCAACAGGGCATTTCCTGCTTGTTTCTGACCGGCCAAGGCATAAGCTGCCGCTAGCCGCAAGCGCGTTTCGTTGGAAATACCCCCCGTTTCCCGCAATCTATTCATAGACGCCATATCGGCTGAACCGGCAAGGGCAAGTGTATACAAACGATAAGCCTGCGCAAAATCACTGCCCCGATGGGTTTCCATCCGCCATTGCTTAGATGCCCGTTGCTGATAGCTGATCCATCTCCCTTTGAAATCTACCGGCAATACATAGCCTTTTGCCTCTGCCTCTATTAAGAAATGGCCCACATAGGAAGTGCTCCAATCATCGGCCACGTTCATACTGGGCCAATAGACAAATCCGCCATTGGCCAGCTGAAACTTGCTCAACTTATTGATGCCTTCTACCACATGTCGCTGTATGACTTCCTGCTTCTCCTTGCTCAGGTCAACCACATCGCTGAGATACAATTGCGGAAAAACGGCAGAAGTAGTCTGTTCCAAACAACCGTGCGGATATTGAATCAGGTAATTGAGCCTGCTATTAAAGTCGATGGAAGGGAATGAGGATACTTCCAGTCGCGACTCATTGCTACCGTTTACACCAAATGTTTCCCAGTTAATGGTCTTTTCTTCATTGGCATTGAGCACGACTTCCTTGTAGTCATTGGTTACGGGATTGGGATTCACGATATCTATTTCTACAGGGTAGGAAGCCTTTTCCTTGCCAGCTGAAGCCAATACTTCAACCCTAGCAATCCCGGTAACATTGCCCACCTCTAGGTCAAAATAGAGCATTTTATCTCCTGTGCGTTCAAAATTGACCGTTTTCGTTGTGCTGCCAAGCACCTTGATCCCCGCACTTGTCTTTACCTGAACCTGGGCATTTTTCACTTGATCTTCCAGTGCAAATACCGTTACGGGTAACGTCACCTTTTCCGTGGGCGATATTTTTCTTGGTAAGGAAGCCAAAACCATTAAAGGACTCCTCACGGGCGTAGCCTTTTCTACACTGCCATAGGCTCCTGTCGCGGCATCGCCGGCCACTACCATAGTCCTTACCGATCCGATGTAGTTTGGCAACTTCACTTTGTGGGTTTTAGTTTCATTCTTAGCCAAGTGAAACGGCCCCAGATAGATGACAACAGGCTTAAAGCGATCGGCATTTTTATTTTCGCCTCCACCAATGTCCTCATCGCCTCCTATGCTGAACACCTGATTGATTTTACCTCCATAGGCACCTATTACATCGTTATAGATATCCCAGGTTTTTACTCCCAAGGCTTCACGCGCGTAGAACCTATCCCAAGCGTTGGGGGTCGTAAATCTGGTAAGATCCAGCAGCCCCTCGTCTACAATGGCTACTGTATAGCTCATGGCTTTTCCACTGCCCTCATTCACTTGCAACGACACCGTTTGCTCCGGCCTTAGTACGGACGGCATTGTCAATACGGGTTTCAATATGGTTTCCTTGTTGAGCACCTCAATCGGTATAACGCCATAGAGTCGTATGGGGGCATCATTCAAGGTGGAAGCGTGGGGCTGCAAAAGCGTAATGAATACATAAACATTTGGAGCCATTTTATCCGTAATTGGTATTTCCACCTGGGTTTCCCCTTTTTGGGTCTCTGCCCAATGCGTGGCCACCACCTGTGAACCGCTTTCAATAGATATCAGGGCCCTACTCCCTTCGCTCGAAGGAAAGGAGACTTTCATTTTCTCTCCTACGTTGTATTTCTCTTTATCCGTAGAAAAGACCAGCATGTTGGCATTGGTAGCATCGGTGTTTTTCGTCTTGGCAGACCAATAGGGCCAATCTATCAATACCGTCTGCCCTGTGGCATGGCCGCCGTCCAAATCACTGATCAACACAAAATATCGTCCCCAATCATTCTCGTCTACTTTAAAACTAATACTAGTTTTGCCATTTGCGCCAGTGCTTACGCGAAATGTCTTGTATGGCGTGATACTGGAGGATGACCGATAGTTGGACAAATTGTCATTGGAAGCGTCCCACCACCAGCGCCATTCCACTTTATATACCTTCGCTTCGATATTGGCAGTAGCGTTCGGTCTACCATGCATATCCAGTGATACGATGTCAAAACGGTTTTCCTTGCCGGTTTCCAACATCCCATATTTGTTGGGTTCCGGAGACTTGACACCCAAATAAGTCTGGTAGGGTGAGTAAGTGGCAGAGGCCACATCCGTACTGAAATCGCCTCCGTTTTCATAAACCTTGGTTATAAACGAGGCTTTCAACATACCCGGAGCTTGTCCATGCAACTGTGGCTTGATACCAATGGTCGCCTTTCCCTCTCCATTGATACTGCCCGAAAAGACATTAATCTCTTCCATACCGAATCGGCGCGAAGGGTCGTCAAACATATAGTTGTCATACCCTTTAAAGCTGGTTCTCATCTGATAAAACTTAGCCTGCATGTCGGCCTTTAGGTCCTTGGCTATTGCTCCATGCAACCACGTTACGGCTATTTCATCGGTCGTAAGCTGTTCGGCCGTCAACAGTTTGCCCGCAAGGTTATTCTTTATCTTCAACCTGTTCGGCTTGATGGTCTCTATCTTAATGCTTTTATAAAATTTGGCCCCGCCTACGCTCACTTGTGCTTCCCAGTTGCCCGTAGGGGCATCTGCCTTGGTGGGAAGCACAAAACGGTAATGGTGATCTTCATTGGAAGGTTGTACTTGTTGCGCCACCAGCTTACCGTTCGGATCGGACAAGCGCAACTTCACTGGATGGGATGGCGGCAATTTGTTGGCTTGATCATTAAGCATAAACGACAGAAACAGGGTGTCTCCAGGTCGCCAGACCCCTCGCTCCCCATATATATAGCCTTTCAGCCCCTTTTCCAGCTCTATTCCCGATACGTCAAAGTTGCTCAAAGAAAGTGAACGCCCCTCTTCCAACTTGACATAACTAGTATGTTTACCATTCTTTACCACTACGAAATAAGCTCTATTGGACTTTTCTAAAACAGCTACGCCGTCCTTATCAGTGGTCGCTTCTGCTACCTTTTGCTGTTGGTAATCATACAACTCCACTTGAGCATTCGCCGCAGGCTTGGCAGTTACTATATTGTTCACCGCGATAAAATAGCTGCCATTTTTGCCCATCTTGGCGATGACACCCAAATCGGTAGCCATGATATTTGCGGCCACCTTGTTATTATAGTAATAATAGGAATTTGAGCAAGGGTCGTCCCGCTCGCGCCAATCGTAATCATAATAATCATAGTATTCATATTCATAACTATTGCCACGGGATTTTTCTTGTTCTTCTTCTAGGCTACTTCCACTGTCGTCGGCCTCATCCGCTGCATTATTTAGCCCACAGGGATAAATAGAATATGCCTTTTTATAGCTGAACTCTACGTGGTATATCGCTCCAGGATCGGGATCGATTAGCTCAGCTAGATCAAGTGCAAAGACATTCCATTTACCATTATTGTATAGGCTATTGGACGTTAGCTCTAGTTTTTTCTTGGCTATAGGCAAGGCTACCTTGCGCAAATTATAGTTGCCATTAATATCATTATCTTGCAAGAACTGCAGCACGTTGTCATGGTAAATCTTGTACACCATCACATCTACCGCCTTGAGATTGGCCGCTTCGAAGTTTACCTTTAAGTTACTGGAGCTAGGCAACAGGACACCATTCTTCAAGAGTCGCACGCCAGGTTTTGTCTGTTCGAAAAGGATTTTCTTGGAATAACCGGATTTGAGCTTTATTCCATTACTATTGGCAACTCCTTGAAAAACTTCCAAGAGGCGCTCGCCTTTGAGCGCCTCTGCCGTAAACACTTTCAACACATTACCGTCTACCGTATAGCTCAGATTTCTGGCGGAATCTATGGTGACAAGACCTTCGAAATTTTGCGTTTTCTTGAGCGGATCGGAGAAGTTGATCAGCAACAATTGACCATTTTCCTCTGCAATGGTTGTTTTGAATACTTTGAAATGACCTTTTGCCGCAATTTCTATCTCCTCATGACCACTTTGACCAATCCCTAAGCTGCTTCCATCCCATGCGAGCTTAATGGTTTCATCTTTTTGAGGACGTCTGATACTATCGACTATAAAGCCAAACTCCGTCCCGCTAGTGGCCCCTTCAAATCGAATAGGCAAACGCTTGCCATTTTGTTCAGCATAGACCAGCTTCTTGGCGGCCGAAACATCCAGTTCATCGCTTGTCCGCATTACGGCTCGTAAAAACTGCCAATCTGGATTATACGATTGCAATTCTTTGCTCAACACCACAAAATCTTGCTTGACTGTTTTTATGGTAAAGTTAAACTGTGACAACTCCTTAGGGACATCAATGACATCCTTTAGCCGAAAGGACACTTGATATTCCGTGTCCTGTTTCAATCGGCTTTTAGGTTTAAAAATAACTGTGTTCTGCGATAGTGCAATCACCTTACCCTCAACACTGGGGTTTATCTTAAAAAGATCGGCATCCAGCTCTTGGTTTGGCTTCCATTCTTGTTTGTTGAAGGCAAGCACTATGCGGAGGTCCGATGCTGCAGGCACCACGCCAGAAGTAAATTCACTGACATAATCCTTGTACAGGGAAAAATCCGAATTGAAATCCTTTGATTTCTTATTGCAGGCAAGCAAGAGCAGCATAAGGCATGCAAGGAGGTAATTTTTTCTACTCATATTTTGTCTATGGCCAATAACTATAGGTTCATAACTATATAATTCATTTTTTTAATATGTTGATAATCGCCAAAGCATGAAATCATGGTTTGGTAATATCTGCCATAAAAAAGTAAAGCAATATAGGGGCTTTTCTTGGATTTGAAGAAAATTTGAGCCGCACTGCATGAGAAATAGCGGTTTTCAGGTACTTTTAGGCGGCGCTTTTCTATGCGCATTTAATTGAAAAAAGAGCGCTCCCTTTCCAATAACCTTGGAATGAGAACGCTCCTTTTCTTTTGGCGTAGTTCAAACAGGTCAAAACCATCGCTTGTTGCCCGGTCTTCTCATTGCATGATCCAATGAATAAGTACCCGATCCCATAACAAAAAAAACAACGAGCAAAATCAGGGTTATCAATGAAAGCCAGAGTTCCGAGTTCATGAAGTTAAATCCTTCAGTAATATTGACAAAAAAGACTGCTCCCAACAAAATGGGAATTTGAAAGGCAACGGCCACACGTGTCACCAAGCCAAGGGCGATAAAAATTCCGCCAACGATATGCGCAAAGGCTACATAGTGAACCGCTGTCCAAATAGATAGTTGGAAATGTGTCTTTTCTATTAGACGCCCCACGGATTCCGTGTCGGCAATAAAGCTTAGGCCTTTTGCGAATATAAACAGCCCTAGGGCAATGCGCAAAAAATCAAGCCAACGGGGATAATTTCGATCTCCCCAATGTTCGATTCTGTGAATCAAATTCATAACAACCTCCTCTCTTATAATTGGTTATTAGACATAACGAATAAAGAGATAAAAAAGTTTCTTGCGATAGCTCCTTTTTGCATTTTGGCTAAGGCAAACAAAATAAGGAATCAGCAAGCATGTTTGGCACGACCTTTGATAGCTTTTAAACAGGTTTAGGTTGATTATTTAGAAAGGCCCGGCATCCCCAAAAGCCGGGCTTTTCTTTTTTTTTTAGGCAAAGCGTTTAATCCGCTCTACCCAACTTTATCCTTCCACAGCGTTTAGCCAAAAAGATTGCTGCTCAAATAACGGTCGCCTCGATCGCAGGCAATAAAGACAATGACTCCCTCATCCAATTCTTCCGCTACTTTCAAAGCGCAATGTAAAGCACCACCAGTACTCATTCCAGCAAATATCCCCTCGACCTTTGCCAATTTGCGTGTCGCTTCAACGGCATCGCGCTCGGAGACATCCATCACCCTATCTACTCTTTTTGGGTCAAATATTTTGGGTAGATATTCCACTGGCCATCTCCTAATTCCTGGTATGGATGATTCTTCTGTCGGTTGACAGCCTATAATTTGGACATCGGAATTCTTTTCCTTTAGGTACATGGAGTTGCCCATAATACTGCCAGTTGTCCCCATAGCACTTACAAAATGAGTGATTTTCCCTTCCGTATCTGTCCAAATTTCTGGTCCAGTCGTATTGTAATGCGCCAAGTAGTTGTCTGGATTAGCAAATTGGTTAAGTAAAAAATAGCCCTCTTGTTCTCCCCTTTCCTCCGCATAGTCGCGGCAAACCTCCATGGAGTCTAGTAAGGTAACCTTCGCGCCGTAAGCTTCCATCGTTAGTGTTCTTTCCCTTGTACTATTGGATGGTATGACCAACTCTATCTCCAGGTCATACATACTGGCTATCATTGCCAAGGCAATACCCGTATTGCCACTAGTGGCCTCTATCAACTTAGTACCTTTCCGTATATTTCCTCGCTCGAGTGCACTTTTGATCATATTCAAGGCAGCTCTATCCTTCACGCTGCCTCCTGGATTAGTGCCTTCCAATTTAGCCAACAATTGCACTTTTGGATTGGGATTCAATCGTTGAATCTTTACTAAAGGGGTATTCCCAATAAATTCTATGATATTTTTCATCTACCTAAAACCCACGTCCTACGGGATTTGCTTTTATGACACTTCTTTAATTACTATTACTTCTGTTGCTGGCGCGCGCAATTGTTACATCATCATATAGGCCACGCATGGTAAAACTACGTATTTCTCCAGATTATACGGAAAAAACCCGCACAAATATAAAAATTACCTCCCTGCCCTTCATGGTCACGTGGACAACAATATTGTTCGGTCCTACATTTGGCATTCATGTCGTATAGCCTTAAATTTATGGCGTCAATGGAAGAGAATAAAGACAAAACGAAAACAAGCAAGTTTCAGGGTATAGGCAGCCTCCTCTATTTCAACTGGCCTAATTACCTTATGGTCTTGACGCTTGTCATCTTATTGGGCATTTTGGAATACCTTATGCCAAGTGAAGGATTCTCCATTTATCGGTTGGCCCTGATGCTATTGTTGCTTTCTATATTTTCCTCTTTACTGGTCTCATTCTATATACAGGATCTTTCTCCATTGTATAATTTGCGTTGGATGAAATTGTTGCCCAAAATTCCCCGACAGGCTAAAATAGTGTTGATACATGCAGGGATGGACAATATTAGTGCTACCCTTAACAGCCGCTACGCCGATGCCCAGCTCTTGAAGTATAACATATATGATTACAAGAGGCACACCAAAGAAGAAGGACGGAAGATACGCAAGAAACATCCATTGACAACCGATACTATTGCGATCTCTACTTCTTTTCTTCCCATTGCCCCACGTTCAGCCGATGCCATTTTTTTTATTCTAAGCGCTGGTGAACTGAAAGACAAATACGAAAGGATTGGTTTTTTCAAGCAAATGCAGGAATCGCTAAAACCTGAAGGACAACTTATTTTTGTAGAACACACAAAAAATGTGGCAAACCTTTTGGCCTTCACCTGGGGAGCTACAGACCTTCTGAAAAACAAGGAATGGGAGAGCATCTTTGTAGACACCAAACTTAATGCGGTATATTACAGCGGCACCATCACGCCATTCTTAAGTATATACAGCCTAGGCACTAACAACTAAAAAAGGAAGCCTAAGCTTCCTTTGTAAAATAAATATCAAACAGGCCTTTACCTATTTTTTCAAAATCCAGTTTTTGATCAATCAATTTACCGGTTTTTATATCAAACACCCAGCCGTGTATAGTTACCTTTCCCTCGTCAAATGCCTGATGTACTTCCGTTACCTTATAGAGATTTATACATTGTTCCAAAACGTTCAATTCTACCAAACGTTTATATCGGGACTCTTCATCGTCAATAGCATTCAATTCGTCCTTATGTATACGATATACATCGCGAATGTTACGCAACCAAGGATTTAATATACCTAAATCGTTGGGCTCCATAGCCGCCTTTATACCTCCGCAGTAATAATGCCCACAAACCACCACATGTTTCACTTTCAAGTGCTTCACCGCGTAATTTATAACGGACAAAACGTTAAGATCGTTATTGGGAACAACGTTGGCAATATTTCTGTGAACAAAAACTTCACCAGGCCTTGCACCCATCATTTCTTCTGCCGTGACTCTGCTATCGGAACAGCCGATGTATAAAATCTCGGGTGATTGTCCTTTAGAAAGGTCATCAAAATAATGATCGTCCAGGTCTAGGTGTTTACTGATCCATTCCTTGTTGTTCTCAAAAATCTTTCCTATATCCATTTGTTTTAATTCTTTTTACTGAAAAACGCCAAACCACGGAATATGTTTTTTTGCGATAAATATTCTAACCTTATTTTAATTCACCATCACAAAATGGTTCTAAACATGAGCGCACCAACAGTGATATTGGTTCTTGGATCTATCAAGATAGCAGCACCATTCGAACGGTTTTCATCATAGGAATCTGCTGCCAGCTCGTCAGCGGTTTTTAACACGATCCTTCCGATGTCATTTAACTTAAAGCTATCTGCGGCATGTTTCTCCAAGGTGTTGATATCCACACTATACATTATCTCATTGATCTTGCATCGAGTTATTTTACTGTTATGCTGCAGGAAATAGGTGAGAGAGGTATCGAGCGCGCGCGAATCCATCCAGCAAAGATCCGCTTCTATTTCTTTGCTAGGAATAGGCGCATTCTCATAAGCAACCAAAACATCTCCCCTACTGATATCTAGGTCGTCTTTCAGATGCAACACTACTGATTGACCTGCAATTGCTTGCTGTAAGTCTGCTCCGAAGAATTCAATACGTACTATACTGCTTTGCTGACCGGATGGCAACACCTGTATGCTATCCCCTACGCTGACGACACCCGTTTGCAAACGCCCTGCATAGCCCCTATAGTCATGCAAATCATCGGTCTGTGGTCTAATTACCCATTGCACTGGAAAACGAGCATTCACCTTGGTTTTGTCTTGTTGTACATCCACTAATTCCAAGTGATTCAACAAGGTGGTGCCAGAATACCAAACCATATTTTCGGAAGGTGTCACCACGTTATCGCCCTTCAACGCACTGACAGGTATGTAGCTTACATGTTTCAATTTCACCTTGTCGGCCAAGGCTTTATATTTCTCTACAATGGCACTAAAAACGGTCTCACTGTAGCCTACCATATCCATTTTATTGACACAGACAACTACCTCTTCGATACCCAGCAGCGACACTAAGTAACTATGCCTCACCGTTTGTTCTACCACCCCATTTCTTGCATCTATAAGGATAATTGCCAGATTGGCATTCGATGCTCCCGTTACCATGTTGCGGGTATATTGAATATGGCCAGGCGTATCGGCAATTATGAATTTCCTTTTATCGGTATGGAAATATTTGTAGGCTACGTCTATGGTAATGCCTTGCTCGCGTTCGGCACGTAGTCCGTCCGTCAATATGGCCAAATCTATAGTACCATCATCATTTTTCCTGTTGGAACGTTCCAACGCTTCTAGCTGATCGGCCAATATAGAATCTGTATCATATAACATACGCCCTATGAGTGTGCTCTTTCCATCATCCACACTGCCTGCCGTAAAAAATTTCAGTATATCCATCGTGTTAAAAGTATCCTCCTTTCTTCCTATCTTCCATCGCTGCCTCAGACACCTTATCGTCTATGCGTGCACCCCGTTCACTGATCTTGGAACTACTGATTTCTTCAATGATGGCATCTAAATTATCCGCACTCGATAGAACCGCTGCAGTACATGAAATATCGCCCACAGTTCGAAAACGCACTGTACTCTTTGTTACTATGTCTTCTTCGTCCATGTTTAAAAACGGTGAAGCCGCCATTAATTGTCCATTTCGTGTTATGCAGTCCCGCTCATGTGCAAAATAAATGCTAGGTAGGGCGATATTTTCCCGTTTGATATAATTCCACACATCCAGCTCTGTCCAGTTGCTTATGGGGAAAACACGCACATTTTCGCCTTTGGCTATTTTACCATTGTATATATCCCACAGCTCTGGTCTCTGGCGTTTAGGATCCCATTGGCCGAACTCGTCTCGAACAGAAAAGATACGCTCTTTGGCACGTGCTTTTTCCTCGTCACGCCTCGCTCCGCCAATGCAGGCATCGAACTCATACTTGGCAATGGTATCCAGCAAGGTAACGGTTTGCAATGCATTTCTACTGGCATTTTTGCCCTTTTGCTCCACTACTTTACCTTGATCGATGGAATCCTGCACATAACCAACAATCAATTTCTCTCCTATTCTCGCTATCAAATCGTCCCGATAACTGATAGTTTCTTCAAAATTGTGCCCTGTATCGATATGTACCAAAGGAAAAGGAAATCTCCCAGGCCTAAAAGCCTTTTCTGCTAAGTGTACCAATGTGATGGAATCCTTTCCTCCGGAAAACAGCAAAGCTGGTCTTTCAAATTGCCCCGCCACCTCACGGAGTATATAAATGGCCTCTGCCTCCAACTCATCTAAATAATCTAACTGCTTGCTCATTTTTATGCTTGTGTTACATGTAAGCCACATTCTTTCTTGGATTGATCCTCCCACCACCAGCGCCCGGCTCTGAAATCTTCACCTTCTCGTACGGCGCGGGTGCAAGGAGCGCATCCAATGCTCGGGAAGCCTTTGTCATGTAATGCGTTGTACACGATATTATGTTTTTTTACAAATTGCTTAACCTCATCTAGGGTCCAATCAAAAATGGGGTGGAACTTAATCAGATCGTTTCCTTCATCCCACTCCAAATGGTGCATCTGCCCCCTATTGGCTGATTGTTCCATACGTATGCCGGTAACCCAACATTGGTTTCCTTTCAAAGCTCTTTTCAGGGGTTCGATCTTACGTATATGACAACATTCTTTCCTGTTTTCCACAGATTCATAGAAGCTGCTTGGGCCTTTCTTGTTTACCATTTCCTCCAAGGCTGTCCTATCTGGATAATACGCATACAAGGGCTTACCATATATTTCTAATGTCCTATTCCATACATAGTAAGTCTCGGGAAACAATCTCCCAGTCTCCAGTGTAAACACCTTAATGGGGATATCATTGCTGAAGATTAAATGCGTGATGATTTGATCTTCCCAACCAAAGCTGGTGGAAAAAACAATTTGATCGGAAAAGCGTTCAGCTAGGTAGCTCAACGATTCGACCGGATCCAATCCTGTTATCTTTTCGTCAATCTCTTCTATTATACTCATCCCTATATATTGTCGCACTTCAATACGTCAGTGCATTGTTTAGTTAGTTTATTCTTTATTTCGCCCTTGCTCCGAAAGGATGGCCGTTATGGCATTCAGTTGCTTCACCTTATCGGCAAAATCTCCTTTTAAAGTATCTCTCAATCTATTCAACTGTTCTAGCGTATCCTCTATCTCTTCGGGCAAATAGCCTTGCAATACATCCCGCAAACGTTTGGCCATCGTGGGGGATTTCCCATTTGTAGATATCGCTATTTTCAAACTCCCCTTTTTTGCTATAGATGCCAAATAGAAGTCGCACAAATCTGGCTTATCTGCTACATTGACGAGCAAATTTCTTTCATGCGCGCTTTGGCAGATAAAGTCGTTCGTCAGTGGATTGGCCGTAGCGGCAATCACTAGGTGCACACCATCAAGATCTGAAGGAGCATATTCTTTCTTATATATTTCAACATTAGCATATTTGCTGGACAGTTGCTCCACCTTTGCCGAAACTTCCAAAGAAACTACCCTTACATTTACCGATGGGCTATTAATAAGCAGAGCCTGTAACTTTTCATAGCCTACATTGCCCGCACCAATCAATAGGACTGTAAGTTGATTAAGCTTCAAAAAAACGGGGAAAAGCTCGTTTCCTTGACTTCCATTATGCTCCAATGACTGCGACATATTCCTGAACCAATGTGTCGAAAGCCTTATGCAAGGATACGACTTCGCCCAAAACAATTAATGCCGGAGCCTTAATCTCTTTTTGTTCTACCAAGTTCACGATGCTTCCCACCGTACCCAAAGCTATCTTTTCATTTTTGGTAGAGCCATTTTGAATTACCGCTACTGGCAAATTGCTCTTTCCCTCTTCATGAAAAACGTCGCATATCTCCCGTAGTTTACCCAATCCCATGAGCACCACTACGGTTGCACTGCTACGAGCGGCGTGGCGAATATCAGCGGATAGCTTCCCTTTGGTTGTTGTGGCAGTCACTACCCAAACGCTTTCACTTTTGCCGCGATGGGTAACTGGGATATGCTGCACGGCTGGTACACCAAAAGCACTACTGATACCGGGAATAACCTCTACCGGTATATCGTGCTGTTGGACGTGCAGTAGTTCTTCGCCACCTCTTCCAAAAACAAAACTATCTCCACCTTTCAATCGTACGACATGCCCATATTTCCTAGCATAGTCCACCATCAGAATATTGATGGTGTTTTGCGAATAGGCATGCGCCCCCGCTCGTTTACCTACATATATTTTCAGGGCATCCTGGGGTACCATATCCAATATTTCGTTTCCCACAAGCGCATCGTACATGACTACATTGGCAGACTGCAATGCCTTCACGGCCTTTATAGTGAGTAAATCCGGATCTCCGGGACCTGCTCCTACCAAAGTAACCCTAGCGGACGGATGCATTTCTTTTTCCACCTTCACAATCATACGGTTACCTCCTCCATTGCTTCTTTTGCCCTTTGCAAAAACGAAGTGGCAGCTTGCAGGTATTCCTGGGCAAACGCCTCCGAAGGCTCGTGCTTATTAATCTGCAACACCTCATTTTCAAAACTTCCCGAAGTGAGCTTGAATTGGCTGGTTTCAACAAAATATTTATCAAAATCCTTGATAACCGCCATTTGCGTACTATTATTAATTCCCTTTTTCAACAACAGTGCTTTCGCAGTTCCTACATATACGCTGTAACTGTGGTATATGCTATCCGCCCATGCACCTGCGTCGAATGATTTCTGTGCCCATCCCAACTTTTCTTCTGATTCATACAGTAGAGTGGCGACCAGGTCTACCACGACACCGGCACATTCTCCTACCCCAATAGCCGTAGAGAAGGTTTCTTCATGTCCCCAATCCACGTATTCTTCAGGCTGCAGCGTAGTCAAATCGGCCAATGGCTTCAGCAAGCGGTAGAAATAATCTTTACCCTGCCTATCGTAATAGGCGTGGAAATTCTCGTTGTTCGATTTGTTTCCTTCATAATCCTTCAATAAGACACGCAATACATCTGTTGCCCTCTTTGAAGGTGTTTTAATGACTCTCTCAGCAACGCGTCCTTCGCCATTGCCCACTATACCTCCTCCCAACATAACCTGTACGGCAGGTATCACCTTGCCATTCACTTTAAGTGAGCTGCCATGAAAACCGATTTCAGCAAGGCCATGCTGACCACATGAATTCATACATCCGCTGATCTTTATTTTCAGGTTGTTTTCGTATATCAAATCAGGGAATTCGGAATATATCAAATCTTCAAGTACCACGGCCAGGGTCATGCTATTGGAAATCCCCAGGTTACAGGTATCTGTACCCGGACAAGTAGTCACGTCCGCCACGCTGTCATATCCAACCAAGGTGAGCCCCAGTTTGTCCAAAGCATAATAGAGTGGTCTGATATTATTCTCCGGCACATATTTGAGCAAGAGGCTTTGACTTTGAGTAATGCGTATCTCATCGGCGACATAAGGCTTAATGGCCGCTATGAAAGCTCTGCCTTTATCCGTTTTTATATCGCCAATCGGGATTTTTACATAAACGCCATAATATCCTTGTTGTTTTTGTTCAAAAACATTGGTCTCCAACCACTTTTGATAATGTTCTTCATCGCGCAAAGTTATACCCTCACCTTGGTATATCTCTGGCAAAGCAGGCTCATCCAACATGTCGAGTACTATTTCATAATGCTTCACCTTGTTAGCCAGTTCTTCCTCTTTTACCAATGCCAGAAATTCTTCTAAGCCAATTTTCTGTATGAGGAACTTCATACGTGCCTTATTGCGATTGTTGCGTTCGCCATATCTATCGAACACCCTCAAGATAGCTTCCATGAACGGAATAATTCTATTGGCAGGCAAGAACTCATATACTGGATAAGCCAATAGGGGCTGGGCACCGAGCCCGCCTCCAACAACTACCTTAAATCCACGGTTACCATCAGCATCCAGCTTCGGAATGAGCCCAACGTCATGAATAAAAGAATAGGCTGTATCTTTTTCACTGCTGGAAAAGGCAATCTTTATTTTTCTGCCCATTTCTTGGCAAATAGGGTTACGCAAGAAATAGGAAAACACCGCATGGGCATAGGGAGAGACGTCAAAAGGTTCAAGTGGATCGATGCCAGCGGTAGGCGATGCAGTTACATTGCGCACGGTATTGCCACAAGCTTCTCTCAGAGTTATATCGTCTTGCTCCAACTTAGCCCACAATTCTGGTGTGCGATCCAAATTCACATAATGAATCTGGATATCTTGCCGCGTAGTCAGGTGCATATTACTGCTACCATACTCATCGGCGATGTCCGCAATACGAAGAAATTGCTTCATGCTCAACTTGCCAAAGGGCAGTTTGATGCGTACCATTTGAACTCCTGGTTGCCGCTGGCCATAAACCCCTCTCGCCAAACGGAGACTACGAAAGCGCTCTTCATGAATCTGACCTTCACGAAACGCTCTTATCTTTTTCTCCAAATCTATTATATCCTGTTCTACTACAGGATTTTCCAGTTCCGTCCTAAAACTTTGCATGCTCTACAATTTGTCAATCACACCCACTATTGACTTGCAAATATACAAAGTATATGTTATTTATAGTCTTTACTGTCCAAATTTTATATTTAATCCAGTTTGGGATTATGATTACCTTTGTGTTGTCTAAACGTCCGCTCTTTCTCTTGCCCGAAAATAAAGATGCTTAGGTTTTAGTTTACATTATTTAAGAGTAGTAAGCACCATGACAACAACAAATAGATGGATAATTGCAAAATACGGCCTATTAACTACCCTTTTTTGCTTATCTTTCATTTGCCCAGCACAAGACATCAAAAGAGACATAACCAACGTTATTGTGAAGGAAAATCTTATTAAGAACAACAAATTGGCCATTATTGCTTGTGACAGCAACGACACGCCACTGGAGCACGTCAATGGCACCTATAGCTTTGTTATTAACGGATTCAAGCAATCGCTCGTTTTTCATGATGGCGTGGCCATATCACCCCAAGAAATCGACAAATCACTATTTGTCCTATTGAAGCATGAAAATACACACGGAGCATTCAGCAAATTATACTACGTATACAAGGGAGCTGACAGCCTCAAGCCTATAAAAATCAGCTGGATGTTTTTACTTTTAATACCGGTTGTTCTGATCATAATCGCCAGCTTATACAAAAGGTTATTAATCATCGCGGTTATCGCACTGATTGCCCTTGGTTATTTTGGTTATAGCAAAGGATTGGAACTTTGGTCTGTCTTGGAGACCATTTTTCAGGGACTTAAGAACTTTATAAACTGAAGACTATTGGCAAATCGATATCCCGCTTTCCTAAAAAGGCATACCGATACCAAAATTATACTGCACAAAATTATAGGGATCAGGGGCATTCGTTAGGGCATATTCGCGCTTAAACTCCCTGCTATTAAACAATTCGGTAATGACCCATTGCTTTCTCCCTGTAAACTGTGGGTCTTTTATTTTGAACCCCACGTCAAAGCGAAACACGAAATAATCCAAGTCAAACCGCAGCCCAGTACCGGCACCTATGGCCATCTGACCTAAGAACCTGTCCCATTTAAATACGGCCGGGTCGCCCGTTGTTTCTTCTTCCTTGAGTCTCCAAATATTGCCTATGTCAGAGAATGCAGCGCCTTTCAATTTCGCTCCGAAGAAATCGTTCAAAAGCTTGAAACGGTACTCAAAATTGCCCACTATTTTGATGTCTCCCAATTGATCGAGATTTCTCAGGTTCAACCGTAGGGAGTCTGACAAGATAGATCTATTATAATTTCCCGGTCCCAAAGTACGTGCTTGCCAAGCACGCATATCGTTCATCCCGCCAGCAAAAAAGCTCTTCTCGAAAATCAGAAACTCTTGGTTATTGCCGTATGGCACACCTACACCTGCGTTGATGCGGGCCACAAATTGCCTCTCGGCTCCCAAGTGCATGTAGCGCCTTAGGTCTAACTCCACTTTGGCATATTGCAGGTAAGGCACATTGAATACTGTTCTTTCGCCATCTTCGTCTACCCTAAAACTGAATAAGCGAGACAAGAGAGCCAAGCTATTGCCGCTCACGTCGGCCATACCTCGAAAAAACCAAAAGTTCTCGTATGAATTAAGGCGTAGGGTATTAACCGTATAGGAATATTGACTACCTAGGCCAAAATAAGCCCTGTTATTAGTTCGGACATATAGCTCATATCCTTCGCCAGTCAGATACTGAAGAAAACCAGGATCCAGTCGTCCATCCCGGTACTCAACCAAAATCGGCGTCAAGCCATGCAATTTATACCTAGTCTCATACCAGTTATAGGTGATGGAATTTGTAATGTATCTATTACTATAGGTATTTACTTGATCAAACACCTGGAGGTTGCTGGCAAAAACGGTGTGTGGCATGCCATTTTTGCCCATCACAGGTATGTTGAAAGGAACGATAATGCGAGGAATAGTCAAGGTAGCGCCTACTTGCAAGTCCCTGTTCCAAATCCTATTCCAGAGTGCTCCACTGAGACGTGAATCAAACAGGACGCCGTAGCGTGCTTTGATTTCTAATTGCTCGGCACCACCAAAAAGGTTCCTATTCGTGTAAGTATTTCCCAAGTTGAAGCCATTTCTTCCAGAAGCAAAGGTATATTCCCCTTCCACCCTGTTTCCCATTCGTTTCATGGGAGTGATGTCGTAGTTTACATTCAGCTTAGTAGAGTCTTTCTTTTCGTAGCTTATTTTTACCCCCCGAAAAATATTCAATTCGTAAAGTCTATCGTAGGTAAGATTCTCCTTGGAAACGTCGAACTTCTCTCCTTGCGTGTTGTAAATGTATCTTGCCAGTGGTCTGGCACGTATTCTCTTGGAAAAATCGTTGAAAACAACACCCTTTGGTTGTGGCATGCGCTTAAAGGTGCTATCTCCAAAAGTTTCTCTACTATCCCTTATATTTACAAAACTGGAATCAATATAAAAAACAACGTGTTTGTCTTGTTCTGGGGGATTGTCGATATACATGACCAAATCTGCCTGAGAGGAATGCAAGCTGGAGTCCACATCAAAACGGACATATTGCCTCAAATAGTCGTAATAGCCGTTCCTTCTAAAGATATTATAGGTATTCTCCCTTTCGTTTACAAGCGAGTCTGCATCATATCTCATCCCCTCGCGCAGCGTTTGCTGACTGCCCTTTTCGTTTTCATACAAGGCAAGCAATACTGTATCGGGCACAACGTAGGTAATATTCCTTATGGAAAAAGCTCCGCCTTGTTTCACGTCAAACTTAACAGTCGCCTTCTTTTTGCTAATGGCAACGGAACTGCTCACCTCGGCATTAAAATACCCTTTGGAATTGAGGAATTTCTCAATTTGGTTTCTCGAAATCTCCACCAGCGTGCTATCCAAGATTCGGGGAGCTTCTCCTACATTCCTAACCCTTTCGGTACGATAACGTCCGCCTTTGGCATTGGCCAGGTTATATAGAAAGAGCTTAAACCTAGAGTTGGGCCTGATATCTCTTTGGATATATTGTTGGGCTTGCTCCGTAAAATCATCCTTAACACCGTTCAGTTTTACTTTTGTCACAAGTGCTTGGTCGTCCTCTAATAATCTTGTACTACGACACGATGCGAAAAATAGCGGCAAAAGCGCTAATATTGCAAACGAAACTTTTATTTTCTGAAGAAATGCTCTCAAAATCTCAACTCCATTTCCTACGATCCCTGCACCTGAAAAAATTCAGAAAAGAACACCAATTGTTCATTGCTGAGGGTATAAAGTCCATAACGGAATTTATACGTTCAAGTTATGCCATCGAAACTATTTATTATACGCCCCCATTTGCCGTACAAATTGAAAAACTATCGCCAAAGATAAACAAAAGCCTGATTGATGAGACTGATCTGCAAAAAATAAGCGCCTTAAAAACACCTCAGGGTATCTTGGCAACCATCAAAATGCCCATTTCGGAAGTACCTGACATGACATTGCTGCAAAACAAGTTCAGTATTGTTTTGGACAACATTCAAGACCCTGGAAACATGGGTACTATTATTCGCACGGCAGATTGGTTTGGCATTCATCAGATCATATGCTCCAATGACACGGTGGAGGCATACAACCCCAAGGTCGTGCAAGCCACCATGGGTTCTTTGGCGCACGTAGCCGTCTATTACCTAGATTTGGACAGGTGGCTTCCAGAGGCAGACATGCCCCAATATGCGGCCATGTTGGGCGGACGCTCCATTTACGACACGCCTTTTGGGACTTCGGGCCTACTTATCATGGGCAACGAAGGCCATGGTGTTCGAGCGCAGTTGTTGACAAAGGACGTGCAGCATGTTACCATTCCAAAATTTGGAGAAGCCGAGTCACTCAACGTGGCACAGGCAACCGCCATATTTTGTTCGGAAATAAAGAGGAATACTCGAAATTTTTAAACTAAAAATTAGCTTTGAAATAATATTTTACTATTTTTGCAGTCCGTTTGAAAAACGGTCGGATGGCCGAGTGGCTAGGCTGAGCTCTGCAAAAGCTCCTACAGCGGTTCGAATCCGCTTCCGACCTCAAAAGATTTATAGAAAAAATATAACCATGGGAGTTACACGTTTAAAAAGAAAAGATAGAAGAAATAAAACGGTTTCACGTTTGGAAGTCCAATTCCTAAAACTTGGCCGTAACATCGAATTGGGAAGCCGTTCAAAGCTATCCCCAACTAGTCAGATAGCCAAGAACCAAGAGGTTTTGGACAAGTTAGCTGCTCAAAACAAGAAATAGACAATAGCAATATTGATTTCATCATACTAACCTGTGGCAAATGTTACAGGTTTTTTTGTTTCCTCTAGGCACATGAAAAAATTATCCATGGACGAACTCGACCGAGTGTCCATAGAAGATTTCAAACAACAGGAAAAGCTCCCTGTAATTGTATTGCTAGACAATGTGCGCAGCCTCCATAACGTAGGCTCCGTATTTCGCACATCGGATGGGTTTGCCATTGAGCAAGTGATCCTATGTGGCATCACGGGAAGACCTCCCCACCGCGACATAGAGAAAACGGCTCTAGGCGCCACGCAGTCAGTAGATTGGGTTTATGTGGAAGACACCAAGGCTGCCATTGAGCAAAAGCAGAAAAAGGGCTATACTATTATTGCCATAGAACAAGCATCTGGGAGTACCTACCTACATCAATTCCAGCCTTTGGCAGATGAAAAATACGTGCTGATATTTGGCAACGAGGTAAATGGCGTATCGGATGAGGTTATGCCGCTGGTAGATGCATGCATAGAAATACCGCAATTTGGCACCAAGCACTCTTTTAATGTGGTGATATCTGCGGGCATAGTGCTTTGGGATTTTTATAGGAAGATCAAATTACAATAAAGCACGCCATAACTGGAGGTTATAAACCAAAGCTATGGCACGCGTTATTTTAAAAATTAGCAAATTCTGCCACGGCATTCTTCGTTTCCAACACGCTATGGCCCATCAGGAATTCGTCCACCTGACGAGCGGCCTCCCTCCCTTCCGAGATAGCCCATACCACAAGCGATTGACCGCGTCTGGCATCGCCTGCTACAAACACTTTATCGATGCTGGTTTTATAGTCCTTTTCATTGGCCAAAACATTGCCTCGCCTATCCAGTTCCACTCCTAGCTCCTTAAGGAGGCCTTCAGACTGAGGGCAGCTGAAACCCAAAGCGATAAGTGCCAGTTCACAAGGCATTTCCAATTCGGAATCAGGATTTTCCTCAAACTTGGTAGGCCTTCCGAAATCGTCCAACTCCCAAGAAAGCTGTGTAACTTTCACCCCTTTCAGACGGCCATTTTCATCTCCTACGAAAGCCTTTGTATTGAGGGAGTAATGCCTTTCAACTCCCTCTTCATGCGAACTGGTAATGGTGTGCAATTGTGGAAACGTAGGCCATGGCATCGCCACAGTGCGTTCCATGGGCAACATAGGTTTCCAAGCTATTTGGCCTACGCGGATTGCCTTTTGCCGATTGGCTGTGCCAACACAGTCGGATCCGGTATCGCCACTACCTATCACTAGCACGTGTTTTCCCGTAGCCAATATATCTTCGCCCTCTACTGGAAGACCTGCCACCCGCTTGTTTTGTTGCTTCAAATAGTCCATGGCAAAGTGCACTCCCTTGAGCTCCTTTCCAGGAATATCTAGATTTCTAGGAACCGTAGATCCCACTGCCAATATTACGGCATCGTAGGCCATAATTTCGGCCGTTGGCACGTTCTTTCCCACTTCCGCATTGAAACGAAAAACAACGCCTTCCTCTTCCAATAGCTTTATCCGCCTTTCTATCACCCATTTCTCCAATTTAAAATCCGGGATGCCATATTGAAGCAAACCGCCAGCCTTGTCATCGCGTTCATAAACCACCACCTCATGGCCTACTCTAATCAACTGTGCCGCAGCCGCTAAGCCCGCAGGACCAGACCCCACTACTGCTATTCGTTTTCCAGTCTTGTGGAAACTGGTGTTTGCTTTTACGAAACCTTTGTTAAAGGCTATTTCAATAATATGCTTTTCTATTTCCTCTATGGTCACGGGTTTATTGTGAATACCTAGCACACAAGCCGATTCACAAGGGGCAGGACAAATCCTGCCTGTAAATTCGGGAAAATTATTGGTAGACACCAAAATATCGTATGCCTCTTCCCATTTTGCATTGTAGACGGCTTCGTTGAACTCGGGTATCACATTACCTAAAGGACAGCCAGAATGGCAAAATGGAATCCCACAATCCATGCACCGCGCCGATTGTTTGTTCAACTCCTCCTCGCTATATAGGTGTACAAATTCCTTATAATTCTGCACCCTTTCCTTTATCGGATCTTTTTTAGGAGTCTTTCTACTATATTTTTTAAATCCTGTTATATCTGTAGTCATGGCCGTGTCTCGCGTTATGTTTATCGTACACTGGTAGTTTTGAGCGGTACGCTTTTTTTACTTTTTAACTTTTTGCTTTTTATTTTGGCTAGTGGATCTTTTCTTCCAACATTTTTCCTTGAAGCACCTTCTTGTACTCCTTTGGAAAGACCTTTACAAAACTGTTGCGCTCTTCTTTCCAGTTGGAAACAATGGCATAAGCCAGTTGGCTGCCGGTCAAAGCTATATGACGCTTCAACAGGGCAATAATTTGGGTTTCATCTTCTACCGAAAGTGGATCTAGATCTACCATTTCCATATTGCATTTTTTTCGAAAATCCTTATCCACGTCATATACCCAAGCAATACCGCCGCTCATACCTGCGCCGAAGTTTCTGCCAGTCTCACCCAAGATAAGCGCTCTACCTCCAGTCATATACTCACAACCGTGATCACCAATACCCTCTACCACCGCGGTGGCTCCCGAATTGCGGACGGCAAAGCGCTCGCCTGCTTTTCCACGAACGAAAAGGTGTCCAGAAGTTGCTCCATATAGGGCTACATTGCCTATTATGATGTTCTCTTGTGGGGTGAGCGTGCTTTTTTCCGAAACGTAAATAGCGAGTTGCGCACCAGACAATCCTTTGCCAACATAATCGTTTGCTTCGCCTTCCAGTTCAAAGGAAAGTCCTTTTGCGGCAAAAGCCCCAAAACTCTGGCCTGCGGAACCAACGAATTTATAGTTGATCGTATTATCCGGCAAGCCCTCCGAACCGTATCGCTTAGACACCTCGTTAGAGAGCAAGGTACCTACCGTTCTATCCGTATTTTTCACTTCAAAAACACCAAACACGGGCGTTTTATTCTCCAAAGCCGGCTTAGCTTGCTTCAGCAGCCCCCAGTCCAGTATCATGTCCATGCCGTGATCTTGCTGCTCCGTCTGATACAAACTTGCTCCCGTAGGGTTTGGCGCAGCATATAGAATCTGATCCAATTCCAGTTTATTCACCTTCCAGTGGTCAATGTTCTCCCTAACTTTGAGGAATTGAGAACGTCCCACCATTTCATTGATGGATCTAAAACCTAGCTCGGCCATGATTTCACGTAATTCCTCTGCCAAGAATTTAAACAAGTTGACAATATCTTCGGGTTTTCCTGAGAAGAGCTTTCTCAATTCAGGATCTTGTGTCGCTATTCCGACCGGACAAGTATTCAAGTGGCACTTACGCATCATTACACAGCCACCAGCTACCAGCGCTGCTGTCGCCACGCCCCATTCCTCTGCTCCCAACAATGTGGCAACCGCCAGATCCCTTCCGGTCTTCATCTGTCCATCAGCTTGCAATACCACTCTGCTACGCAATTGGTTTTGCACCAAGGTTTGCTGTGCTTCAGCCAGACCAAGCTCCCAAGGTAATCCTGCATGCTTGATGGAACTAATGGGAGAGGCTCCAGTACCTCCATCAAATCCAGCGATCAAGATCACGTCGGCATGTGCTTTCGCTACACCAGCGGCAATGGTTCCTACCCCCGCTTTGGATACCAGCTTCACATTGATACGCGCATCCCTATTGGCATTCTTCAAATCAAAAATCAGCTGTTTCAAATCTTCGATAGAATAGATATCGTGATGGGGAGGAGGCGATATCAACCCTACACCTGGAGTTGAATGCCTAGTTTTGGCTATCCAAGCATCTACCTTATGGCCGGGCAACTGCCCCCCTTCTCCTGGTTTTGCTCCTTGGGCCATCTTTATCTGCAATTCGTCCGCTTCCGTCAGATAATGCGAGGTCACTCCAAAGCGCGCCGATGCAATTTGTTTGATAGCAGAGCGCATAGAATCGCCGTTCGGAAGCGGTATATAACGCATTTCGTCCTCACCTCCCTCACCGGTATTGCTTTTTGCACCTATACGATTCATGGCGATTGCTAGGGTAGAATGAGCCTCATGTGAAATAGAGCCAAAAGACATGGCCCCAGTGGCAAAACGCTTTAGAATACTTTCCGCACTTTCTACCTCATCAATAGGAATGGAAGCTCGATGTTTTGCAAAATCAAGAAGACCTCGCAAGGTATACATCTTGTCCTTTTGATCGTTAACGAGATGCGCATAACGTTTATACAGCTCATAGTTACCTGTTCGACAAGCATGCTGCAACAAATGGATCGTATCTGGATTAAAAAGGTGTACTTCGCCTCGCCGTCTCCATTGATAGATCCCCCCTTCTGGTAATAGATGGGTCCCCGTCTCATTTGCAAACCCATAACGGTGCTTGGCCAGTACTTCACGTGCTATGTCATCTAGCTGCAAACCTCCAATACGCGATACTGCACCACAAAAATATTTGTCTACGACATTTTTATGGATACCTAACACCTCAAAGATCTGCGCGCCGCTATATGACTGGAGCGTAGAAATTCCCATCTTGGAGAAGATCTTCAAAAGGCCAGCACATACCGCGCCAACATAATTATCCGACAATTCCTGAAAACTTAGTGGCGTATCTATCACCTGCTGTTCCTTCAAGGTCCTGATGGTGGCCAAGGCCATATAAGGATTGATAGCCGTAGCTCCAAATGCTAATAAACAGGCAAAATGATGTACTTCCCAAACATCTCCAGCTTCTATAACTAGCCCCACTGCGCCCCTATAACCCGTTTTGATCAAATGGTGGTGCACTGCAGATACCGCCAATAGGGACGGGATAGCAGCATGTTGTGAATCAATTGCCCTATCGGAAAGAATAAGCACCTCGAAGCCATCCCGTACCGCATCTTCAGCATAGCGGCAGAGCCTAGTGAGTCCGTCTTCCAAGGCGCCTGGCTCTCCGCTCGCGCGGAAATACATTTGCAACGTTTTGGCTTGAAATATCCCGGTATCGATACTTCTAAGTTTCTCCAAATCTCTACTTGTGACAATAGGATGTTTCAGCGCTACGCAGTGGCAATGCATCTTATCTTCATCCAAAATATTCCCCGAATTGCCTATAAAGGTAGCCAAACTCATGACCAAGCGTTCCCTAATGGGATCAATGGGAGGATTGGTAACCTGGGCAAAATATTGCTTGAAATAGCTGCTTAAGTGTTGCGGTTGCTCGGACAAAACGGCCAAAGGCACGTCACTTCCCATTGAACCTATAGGCTCCTTGCCATCGATGGCCATAGGAGTAATAATATTCTCTACATCTTCACGCGAGTACCCGAAGATCTGCTGGTATTTGAAAACAGATTCTTTGGACAAATAAGTAAAGGTAACCCTCGGCTCGGCCAGATCGTTGATATTAATCTTATACTGCTCCAACCATTCTCCGTAGGGTTGTTTTTTTGCCAAATCGTCTTTGATTTCTACGTCGCTCAGAATTTCTCCTTTCTCCATGTCAATCAAGAAAATCTTCCCTGGCTGTTGCCTTCCCTTGGCTATGATGGTGCTTTCATCTATGGGCAAAGCGCCCGCTTCTGAAGCGACGACAACGCGGTCGTCATTGGTCACCGCATAACGCAACGGCCTTAAGCCATTACGGTCCAACATGGCGCCTATAGTATATCCATTGGTGAAACACAATGCCGCTGGCCCATCCCACGGCTCCATGATGGTGGCGTGATACTCGTAAAATGCTTTACGCAATGGATCCATTTCTTCGTTCCCGTCCCAAGCCTCGGGCACTAGCATGAGCATGACATGAGGCAACGAACGACCGCTATGTAAAAGGAGCTCCACCACATTATCCAAGGAAGCAGAGTCCGATTGATTGGCATCTACTACCGGCAAGAGGATATCCAGCTCCTCCTCGCTAAAATAGGGTGAAGATAGGGATCTCAGTCCTGCATAAAAACGGTTTAAATTTCCTGTTAAGGTATTGATCTCACCGTTATGAGCCACCATACGAAAAGGCTGAGCCAGTTTCCATGAAGGGTTGGTATTGGTTGAAAAACGGGAGTGTACCAAACCGAAAGCCGAAACCACGCGTTCGTCCGACAAATCGTTGTAGTAAGATCTAACTTGATAGGTAGTCAATTGCCCCTTGTACACGATTGTCTTACACGAAAGGGAGGGAATGTAGAACTGCTCAAAGGCGTTCGGTATCTGCTTGATTTTTTTTATTATTGATCTACGCAGTATGTACAACTTTCTTTCAAAATCGTCTTTGTTTTTTATTTCTTTTGGCCTTTCCACAAAAAACTGGACAATATGGGGTTCCACGCTAAGGGCCGTTGGACCTACGCCTTCTGGGGTGACCGGCACCTCTCGATATCCCAAGAACTTAAGCCCACGTTCCTCTGCCGAACGTTCTATTATTTCCTTGCTTTGCTCCCTTAACTTCTCGTCTCGTGGGAGAAAAGTCATCCCCACACCGTAATATCCCGGTTCTCCAAGACGTATAGAAAGGGAAATACACTCTTCCCAAAGAAACTCATGTGGAATCTGAATCATTATGCCCGCTCCGTCGCCTGTTTCGGGGTCGCATCCACAAGCGCCTCGATGTTCCATATTCTCCAACATGGTAAGTGCGTCTTGCACTTGCTTATGGCTCTTTGCACCCTTTATATTGGCCACAAAGCCCACGCCGCAAGAATCATGCTCAAAATCAGGGCGATAAAGTCCCTTACACGACATATCGTTTACACTCATTGTTGCTCGCTTAGTTAGTTTTGATTTGCTAAATTAATAAATCCAATTATATTTATTAAACATTCTAATATTTTTTTTGACAAAAAATTACCTCTCACCCTAGCTTCGACAGTGATTTCTTCAACAGATTTCAATACAATATGCCCATTTAAAGCCTATTACTTAGCTATGCTATATAGGGAAAAAATTCCCGCTGACAATCAGCACCCTAAGCAAAACCAGTCATTTAATTGTTGGATAGTTGTTTTTTTTCTTACTTTTGCGGTGGGTAAGTCTTTTACGACCAGCTCCCCTTTAACTCCCCCAGGGTGGGAACGCAGCAAGGGTAGAGGGTTGAGCGGTGCGATAAAAGGGGCTTGCCCATTTTTTTTTCTTAATTCCCGGAAAATATCTTTCATCACAATCCATAAATCATCCAAATTCTTTACCTTTGTTCCTCACAGAGTTAGTTTAACGCTATACAATAAGAAGATGAAATTTTTTATAGACACTGCCAACCTTGCGCAAATACAAGAGGCTCAAGATTTGGGTGTTTTGGATGGGGTAACGACCAATCCCAGTTTAATGGCCAAAGAAGGCATCAGCGGCAATGAAGCTGTTATAGAGCACTATAAGGCTATTTGCAACATAGTAGACGGCGATGTCAGCGCAGAAGTTATTTCCACCGATTTTGAAAATATGGTTCAAGAGGGCCTCGCTTTGGCAAAACTAAATGACAAAATCGTGGTAAAGGTACCTATGATAAAAGATGGTGTAAAGGCCATTAAGTATTTTAGCAGTCAGGGTATTAAGACAAACTGTACATTAGTTTTCTCCGCTGGCCAGGCCTTACTAGCGGCCAAAGCTGGTGCCACATACGTATCGCCTTTCATTGGTCGTTTGGACGACATTTCCACCAATGGTCTTGACTTGATCGAAGACATTCGCTTAATTTACGACAATTATGCTTACGAGACACAGATCCTCGCCGCGTCTGTGCGCCATACGATGCATATCCTGGAATGTGCCAAAATAGGTGCTGATGTAATGACAGGACCTTTATCTGCCATTTTATCCTTGTTAAAACATCCCTTGACAGACAGTGGTCTAGCCCAGTTCTTGGCCGACCATGCAAAGGCGGCTGAAAAGTCAGCTGTTCCAATACCTTAATTCGACACTACGGTCGTTACCGACCTCGCAAATAACGGATATCCGAGGCCAAATACTATTGGTCTCGGATTCTGCTTTTTTTCTAAGCTCAACGGAATATGGAAACTTTTGACATATTGATTATCGGTGGTGGCCCAATTGGACTTGCCTGTGGCATTGCTGCCAAGCAAGCTGGCCTATCTCACATTATCCTAGAGAAAGGTTGTTTAGTCAATTCCCTTTACAATTACCCTGTTAATATGACTTTCTTTTCCACCTCAGAAAAGCTTGAAATAGGTGAAACACCATTTGTAACAACTAATCCCAAGCCCAAAAGAGCAGAGGCATTGGAATATTACAGAAGGGTGCAAGACAAATTTTCGCTTAACGTACGCCTATTTGAGGAGGTGTTAAATGTGGAAAAGAAAGAAGACGGACAATTCATCACCAAAAGCAGCAAGAGTGAATATCGGAGTAGGTTCGTAATCGTTGCAACAGGATTTTACGACAAACCCAACCTCATGAATATTGAAGGGGAAGAGCTCTCGAAGGTAAGGCATTATTATGATGATCCACATTACTATGCCTATCAAAAGGTGGTGGTTATAGGCAGCAGTAACTCGTCGGTTGATGCCGCCTTGGAAACCTTCCGCAAAGGTGCCGAAGTGACAATGGTAATTCGTCGTGACACTATCGGCGAGCGCGTCAAATATTGGGTTAGGCCCGATATTGAAAACCGAATTGCCGAAGGCAGCATAAAAGCCTACTTCAACAGCTGCCTCTTGGCAATCAGACCAAACGAAGTGGACATACAGACCCCCGAAGGAAGGGTAGAGACCATTGCCAATGATTTTGTGCTCGCTCTTACTGGATACCAGCCAGACTTTGCCTTTTTAGAGAAAATAGGCATTCAGCTGTCGAGCGATGATTCTCTCATACCCGCTCACAATACGGATACGATGGAGACAAACATCTCCGGACTTTATCTTGCCGGAGTAGTTTGTGGAGGTATGAACACGCACTTGTGGTTCATCGAGAACAGTCGAATACATGCCGACATCATCATGAAGCACATCAAGATTAAGGGCTTCGCTACGGCCTAGCGGAGCACCTTAATCTTGATGCTTCTAAAACTCACCAAATCTCCATGGTCCTGGAGCAGGATATGCCCTTGCGCCGCCTCGCCAAAGTCTTTCCAGTCCTTATACTTACTTTTTGCCACCAACTCCCGATAAAGCTCGGAACCGCGCACATATTCCAGCACCTTAACACCATTTAGGTAATGCTCTACCCTATTGTCCGGGTATACCACTACCCTACCTTGGTTCCATTCTCCTATCTTGTGCACGAATCGCTGTTGTTTTTCTGCCTTGATGAGATCATAGAGCGATGCCAAGGTGCGGTTACCATCTCGCCCCAGCTTGGCATCCGGATGTAAGGCATCATCCAATATTTGATATTCTAGTCCGATAGCCGAGCCAGCATTTTTTTCAGAAAGTGTCACAAAATACTTCACCCCACTGTTTGCACCTGGACTAAGCTTAAATTCGAATGAAAGATCAAATGCCCCATATTGATCTTTTGTCACGATATCACCTCCATTGGTAGATTCTTCCCCCGCGGCGGGCAATACGCTAATCGTTCCTTTGCTGATATCCCAACCTTTGCTAGGGAAGGCGTTTTTATAGGCCCCCAGCCATCCTGCCGAGCTTTTTCCGTCGAACAGCAGCTTCCAGCCGTCTTGTTCCTCATAAGCATTCAGAAAATTGGGGATATTATTGACAACATAAATACCTGACGGAAAAGGTGTGGGCACCAGATTGGAGGTTTTGAGTTTGATATTACGAAACCAAACTCGTTTTCCTGCATCTTTTTCATTTGAAATGGCATGCACCTGCAAGCCGATGAATCCCTGTGTATCCAAGGTGTCGACTACATATGCAGCGGGAATACCATTTACCCAGGTTTTCATCTCATTTCCTATGCATTCTATTTTAAGATGGTTGTAGCTTTCCCTCTTATAGGCCGTTGCCGCGCCGGCATTTAGTGACATTGGATACAGCCAGTCTCTACGTGCTTCATCATATATCCCACCGCTCCAAGCTCTTGCCGTAGGGTCTAGCTCAGCCTGACGGCCATATACTTTCCCTTTCCCATTATTTCCCGAGGGATCCAAGTGGCTCCTTACCTGGACTCCAGAGTTGCCCGTTGGGCTTTCTATCTTCACTTCCAGTTCAAGCACAAAGTCACCGTATTCTTTTTCCGTTATAAGAAAAGTATTGCCAGTACCTGCAACAGCAGTGCCCACGATTTCGCCATTTTCTATGTCGAATCGAGCATCACCTCCCACTATTTTCCATCCTTTCAGATCTTTTCCATTGAACAGTTTATCTTCTGTGCTTTGCGCTAAGGCAGTTAAAGCATATGACAATAACATCGTCAGCGCAACAAGCTTTGTATAATTTGGATACATTGTTTTCGTGTTCATTCTTTCAGTATTTTATCAGTGACCGATCGTCTGCTTTGGCCTTTTCTGTATTTTTATTATCTACTATTATTTACATTATCTCTTATACAACATGGTAGTATTGTTCCCAACCCTTCCTTGGCGGAGGTCCTGTAAGGAAGTCATTCACAATTTTGCTGTTCGTAATTCGCTTGGTTTTTCGATTAAACTCCAGTTTCGTATTTAAACGTCGCGTTGTGACGCTCAGTGCCAATACCTGGCTCAGCGGCGCGGCCACCTCAAAAGGCGAACGTGTCTTTTCCTCTCCTTTGCAGGCCAGTAGAAAGTTTTTGGAGGCAAATCCTGTGTTATACAACTCGGCAATAATCTCTGCTCTCCCGTTATCTGCACCTATGCAGGCCGGGTTGACTCGCTCATTGGCTCCTGCTAGCTTAAAAGTTGGAGAGCGGCCTTTTCCGATGAGCAAATCTGGCGCTACAGCCATCGCTAAGCTTTGCTTCAAAAAAGATCTCCTTGAATTTTTGTGTTTCTTCATGTAAGTTACAATTGGTTTTACTTTGAAATGTGGAAGATATCATTCATCACAACATATCGATTTAATTAATTTTTGAATAGTGTCTAACAGCAGATGTCGAAAATTTCCAACACCGCCTCTCGCAAATTAAGTCGAAGTGACTAATTTAGCAAAAACAAATAATACCATGTCAATAATGGATAAATTCATAAAAGATGTGGACTCCTCAAAGCCTATTTCTCAGCTTTCTTAAGAAGGTCTTTGTAGTCAATTAGCTCAATTCCCTTTGCATTTATCATTTTTTTCACTTTCTCGCTCCTTAACAAATCTGTCACGCCGTGACGGTCTTCCGCCATGTTTTCATATCCGATATGCCCAACTGATTCAAGTTCTTCATTATTTAATGCGGGATGGTCAACGAACAGGTATTCCTTGCCATGCTCTAGTCCATCCAACATCTTGATGAAACTTGATTCTTTTTCTTGAAAAGTATTCTTCGGACCATCATAGCTAATGCGTTGTATATTATAGTCATCACCTTCTATTACTATTAGATTATACTCTTTCGCCAGTTTTTTGACCATCATCAGCACTTTTTCGTCAAAACTCATCGAGCCCATATGTCCAGAGAGGTGACTTGTCCATGGAACATTCTTTAGCATTAGCTCTATTTGCGCCCTGAATTCGGCTTCTATTTCCGAGAGCTGCCAATCATTCTCCATAACGGACTGATTCGGATAAGCGGCATTGGGCCAAATCATTGGGTAGAAAAAGCCATTACTATCCGTCAAGCTGGGACAATGTGTCAACGGCCGCCATTTTATATTTTCCCATTCACTGGTAATGGCCAAATGTACCCCCACGTCCACGCCCGAATGTTCCCGAAGCAATTCTACTGCTTCGGGCAACCATGCGGCAACAGGTATTACTTCTACAGAAGTAGTAATTCCGTTTACATAGGTATCTATTGATGCCCTATTTATCGAATGAAACGCCGCCAAATCATCTGAACGGACTATCAACCTTGGCGCTTGTCCACGCAAGGGAGTAAATACGAAGAGAAAAAGAAGTGTCAAGGCCAATTTTTCAATGTTTTTATCGATCATCTTTTCAAAATCTAAAATTTTCGTGCTACTGGGAATCATCCGTTTCAAAAAGGTATTTCCCCGAGGCAACACTGTATACGGCAAAACCATCTTCCCATTGGACAAAGGAGGCTCCCGGGGTTGCTCTCACGACACCATCTTTTTTACTTTTAACATAAACCGTGGCCGTTGTATTTCCAGGAATCTCGACCGCTATGGTATAGGTATTGCCCACTATCGCCCAGTCGGACACGATCAGTCCATAGGGAGAGTTGTACGTTCCCTTGGCCCAAGTAAGGTCACCTCCAGGTTGCGGCTTAATCTGCACTTCCTTGAAACCGGGCTTTGCAGGATTGATGCCCAGCAAGGAACGGAAAAACCATTCTTCTGTAGAACCAAACATCGGGTGGTTTTGCGATGGGCTACTTTCGGGATATTGCCACGATTCCCAAAGAGAGGTGGCTCCTTCGGCGAGCATATATCCCCAGCTTGGAAAGTCGCGTTGATTGGCTAAGCGGTAGGCAATATGATTCATATTTTTTTTGCGCAAGACATCGAATCCCATCTTCGCGGCAAAAATCCCTGTAGATAAGTGCCAATTATGGCGTTCATACTCCTTCAACAGCACATCGAATGTCAAATCCGCTTCGGGCGAAAAGTCATAATATAACGCAAATAGCTGTGCCGCCTGCGTGGCATTGTCAAAGCGTCCGGTGCCCGGCATCAGATATTTGCGAGTAATTAGCCTTTTGATATTCGCAGCCAACGTTTCGTGGCGTGCAGCATCTTCATCCTTACCCAATATAGCTGCAAATTCGGCAATTAGTTTTGCATGGTGATAATAGAAGGCACTTGCGGAAAAAGCTTCAGCCCGAGGGTCAAGCGCATTGTGGTCGCCAATATCCCAATGAAACAGCCCGTTGATGGCTTTTGATTGTATAAAGTCCATTTGCTTCACGAACATGGGATAACAATGTGCAATGATTCGTTTGTCTCCATAAAACTCATATACTTTTTTCTGAAGATAAGGAAATGCCAATTGCCAGCCTAAGGGTCCGGAATCGTCGCCCAATCCCTTGTCTGCAATACCGGTAAAAGGTGCAATCTCCGTGATACCTCCTTCAGGCCTTTGGTCGTTGATGAAATCGCGCACGGTTTTCCAATAAAAGCTGGCCATATCGAAGTTGTAGATGTACGATTCGGCTACGGCAAACATATCACCCCCATACCCCATTTTTTCACGGGCAGGGCAGTCGGACTGCACGCTGAACACGTTACTTAGAAAAGTTCGCAAAGTGACGTCATGTAGCTGATTGAACATGTCATTGGAACAGGCAAATGTGCCGTTAGTCTTCAAATTGGCAGCAAGGCGGATACCCTCCACATTTTCTGTGGTCAACTTGCCTGGCCAGCCGAACACTTCCACATATCGGAATCCATGAAACGTGAAATGAGGCGTATATTCTTCAGTAGCTCCTCCTTTAAGTACATAAGCATCCTCCTGATAAGCATCTGGAGGAGCACCCGGCCCGCCTTTGATCCCCCAGGCACTTTTGATCTGACCTGCCACGCTCGTCATCCAGTTGAGCGTACTATCAGCATATATATCCTCCCCATATCGGAGCGTAACTTGGGTACCACGGCTGCCCTTTAGCTTAATTCGAGCAACTCCGGCAAAATTCACGCCCATATCGACGATATAGCTTCCCTGCTCGGTCTGCCAGACACTCACTGGCTTCACGACTTCCCTGATTCGCACGGGGGGCTGCAGTTGCGGAACAAGCAGGCCATCGGGACCTTGTTCTATTACCGCAGGTTTCCATAGCGACGGATCAGTCCCTGCCCTATTCCAGTTTTTCACTTCAAGTTGAGCATCGTAACGTTCTCCAAGGTAAATATTGTTTCGGATGACCGGTCCTTTTGCCGTGCTCCATGATTCGTCCGTCACGATTGTTTCCGTGGTGCCGTCCTTATATGTCAATAAAAGCTGCGCTTTCACTATAGGGCGCCCTGTCTGCTGGTGATCACGCAGGTTGAAACGCCCAAACAAGCGAAGTGGCAAAGGGTTGTACCAGCCATTGCCCAGCATCACGCCCGCTACGTTTTTGCCCTTCTTTATCATCCCGGTTACGTCATGCGTTACATATAGCACTTCCTTACGGTGCGCTGTCCATCCAGGATCGAGGATGTTTTCGCTCACTTTTTTGCCATTAAACGATGCCTCGTAGTAACCGAGTCCGCAGATATACAAGCGGGCGGAGGCAATGTCCCTTTTCACGTCAAACTCCTTTCGGAAGAGCGGCATGGGATCATCTTGATAGAACTCTTCATCCTTTTCAAACTGTTGTTGTCCGTCACCTATCCAATGGGCTTTCCAGTCTTTCTGAGAAAGCATCGCTGTCTCAAACCAAGCGGGATCGCTCCACTCAGATGCTATCCCTTCGACGTTGAATACACGTACTTTCCAATAGTAGCGTTGGAAAGGTTTAATGGGCTTGCCATTCCATTCCACCAGCACGGATTGGTCGGAATGCACTTTCCCACTGCACCAGGTGGTAGTTTCTGCTGCCTGCAAACCATCCACCGTCTCGCTTACCAACAACTCATATGCCGACTGCTTTACGTCGTTTCTCCCAGCTGCTATCGCCCAGCTAAATCTTGGCGATGAAGTTGCTAATCCCAAGGGGTTTTCAGCAAATTCGCACGTGAGTGACGTAGGAAAGAAATCCGCCGCTTTCACATGTAGGGCCCAGACTAGAGATAGGACTGAAAACAATATTACTTTTTTCATCTATTTATTTTTCTATCACCAAAACAGGACTTTCCAAAACCTGACCGTCCTCTTTCAATACGCTTTTTAGCTGATCATAATCCACGTCCTGAACTGCCCAATCATGATCTATGGCCAGAATGGCTGCGGATGCTGCCGACTGGCCCAGGATCATGAATACTGGCTCCATGCGTATCGAACCAAAAGCGATGTGCGAACTGGACATGCATACAGACACCAATAAATTTTCACATTCCTCCTTTTTAGGTATTATTGACTGATATGGTATTTTATATGGCCCAGGCAGGTGGACACCAATATCGCCTTCATTTTGCACAAATCCGTCCAGCTTGACGTAGCGCTGCACATTATGAGAATCCAGCGTGTAGGACCCCATACCTACGGGATCGGCCACCTCGGCTCGATTAAAAATTTCATGTTCGGTAGTCACACGGTCGCCGACCATGCGCCTTGCCTCCCGAATGTATAGCTGGCGGGGCCAGTTTCCGTTGTCCGTAAACTCATCTTTGGCCAATCCCCATTGGGACATCTTTTCCCGAACCTCTTCCGGTACTTTCGGATCATTGGACAGGAAGTACATCAGTCCTTTCTGGTAATCCTCATGTTCCCTGATAATTTCCTTCCTTCGCTCGTAGCTGGCCTCTGGATAGTCATAGCTCATGCCTATGAAATCGGTACTGAATGGCCCGTGGTTGTTCGTATCCGTCTTGCGGTTGGGGATGATGTCGAACTTGCTGAAGGTTTGTCGCCATCCAGAAGCGAAGACCCTTGCCAGCAACTCATAGTTCTCGGGACTGTAGTTATCCGGTCTAGGGAATACCACTCGGTTTTCGGGATGATTGCTCAAACACATACGGAAGCAGTAGGCTTGTACACGGTGGTCGCCTTCACCATATTCACCGGGATACTCGGCCGAAACGCCGTAGAGTAGTCCACTGGTGGAGTCACCGGATATTTTGTAGGGGCTGATGTCTGCCCCAAACCAGTGAGAGTGGTGCAACACTCCCACCTGCACACCGTTCCATTGCTCGCCATATACGCTATTGGCTTCACGGCCTACATGATAGCTGACTCCCGATGCAGCCAACAGATCGCCTTCGTAGGTAGCATCAATAAACATTTTGCCTTTATAAGTATTGCCACTCAACGTGGTGATTGATGTGATCCGACCGTTTTCCTTTTTGACACCAGACTCCCTGTTGAGCCATTCGTCGCGCCGCACGTCGATGTCATATTCGACTACGTAATCTTCAAAGATCTTTTCGGCCACATGGGGCTCGAATATCCACATGGTGCGCGCATCGCCATCGATAGCAGGTGTTCCCTGTCCCTTGTTGCCGTATTGCTCCTTTTTTTCCCACTGCCAGGCGGCGCTGTCCTGATAATGGAGATAAACACGGTGGTAGAAATCGCGCGCGAGGCCACCGATGACAGACTTATCGCCCGTATCAGTGAACCCCAGCCCTCCCGAGGATAGGCCACCCAAATGGGTATCTGGAGAGACGACGACGACGGATTTACCGGATTTTTTCACCTGCACGGCCGCGGTGATGGCTGCCGAGGTTCCGCCATATATGACTACATCGGCCTCTACCGATTTTTTGCGATCGATGCTGGTGCAGGACTGACTAATCGTTAAGAAAAAAATTGCGAGTAGAAGAAAGATACTGCTTTTCATGAAAATCTAGAGTTATGTTATGGTTATATTTATAAATGGTTTTGTGCGTTGAGGTAATAATTGAATGTCAATTTGTATTTATTATATTAAAAATCAAAATTTTACAAAATATATTTCTTCAATAGACTAGTATTTTTGCAGTAACTTCAATAGCCTGCTATCTAGTTTGCACCCATACCAGTCCTCATAGGCGACATCTTTTCTTCCTGAATCAAGTAAACCGAAATCGCCACGAAAATTCCATAATCCCCATCCAATACCACTCGAACCCAACACATCTAATTGGTCTTCAAACCACGCTAGAAAGACCTTATGGGGAGTTTCTTTGAAACAACCGCATTCTCCGCAATGCACACCTATCCCTTGTTTTACTAAATCCATCCAGGGTCTGTAGAAGTCCTCAAGTACTTCCCTATCATATCTCTTACCATTGATCATAGCAGGCCATACGGGCATGGGTGCATCGTCAGGATTTTTCCATACCCAGCCAGCACGATAGTGGGACACATCATGTGGAAAATATCCCCTGCAACTCTGCGCGATGGGCAAATCCATCAATTCGGGGATCACCAAAGCCCCGCCATTATTGCCGTCTGCCACAACAAGCCTATCCGCATTTTGCTGATGGATGACCTGCAAGGAGCTTTTGGCCACCTTTCGGTAAATATCGCCGGGGATGGCTTGAGCAGGAGCAAACTGGTCATTCATATCTTCTTTGAAGCATGGCTCGTTGACCAGGTCGAAACTCAGAAGTCGTGGAGCAACGTGGCGGAAACGCTTGGCCCACATATCCCAATGGACATAGAACGCATCTTGTGCTTCTTGGTCTTTCCAAAGATTGAAGGGTTCGCGAAAGCCCGCATTGATACAAAATCCGGGAGCACGGTGTAGGTTGAGGCTCACATGTAGGTTGTACTTATTGGCCAGATACACCAATTCCTCAACAGCTTCAAGGGGCTCCTCCTTGAAATCAATGGTTTCCTCCGGCGTAATATCTTTGCCAAGGGATGGATTGTATTTTAGATAAGTGGGGTATGCCAATGGTATACGTACAAAATCGAACCCCCAATCTGCCATCCATTTAAAATCCTGCTCGGTAGCGACAAGCAGCTTGTAGTCCGCGACATAGGGGCGGTGTGAGAAAAAATTAAGAAAATTAAATCCCCGCCAGCGTGGTAGTTTATTTTGTATAGGTTTGGTTTTCCCCGAAAAAACATTGGGCATTCCTGCCAAGGCAAGGCCTGCAGAAGCTGCTATTAAAAATTCGCGACGATTGATACAGTCCATGGATAAATATTTTATATTATTTCTAGGCCAGTCATACCGTGGCCAAACAATCCCAGTTATCTCTAGCTTCCAAGCGAGGCAAAAAAGCCACCCAAAATGGCACTATCTTTTGGGTGGCTGATCCGTCAATAACCCGTATTCTGGCTCAGATTGGGGTTTTCGTCCACTTCGCCAGACGGCAACGGAAAATTGATATTATATTCCTGAAATTGAAGATCGATCAGCAACGAGGCGAAATCTAAGGCCTTCAAGTCAATTTCTCCGGCGATATGCCTGCGGCGCAGATCCCACCAACGATGTCCTTCCTCAAAGGCAAGTTCAAGTCGCCTCTCCTGAAAAACCCATTCCAATACGGTGCTGGAATTTGTTTCGGACATGTCACGATTTGCTGGCACTGCGGAGGGCACTCCGTTTTCGGTTGAGTTTCTCGCCCTTTCACGAACGTCATTGATCAAGCCAATGGCCTGAGACAAGCTACCCCCACTCCGCACAATGGCCTCCGCCTGTAGAAGTAGGACATCGGCATAACGCAGGATACGGGGATTGTTGATACTCACGCCATTTACTGGGCCCGAGGCTCCTGCTGCATAAGCATTGTGCGTGACATATTTTTTGACATTGATGAGTACACCATCACTCAAATTGATGTTGTAGCTTTTCCGAGGATCACCGTCTTCGTACGCATTTTTTATTGAAGAAGTAGCCGAGAAATAGGAATTGCCAATCCAGGATGGCAGTTGGTTAAACATGCCCGTGTAATGGCCAATTTCTCCAATCACGGCGAATGCGTCATTACCACCTGCTCCACCGACAAAGGGATTGACGTTTCCTGCGGAGCTATTGGCCTGGTATTCAAACAACGATTCGGCATTGTTCTCCTTAGAGGCATTAAAGTTGTCACTATACTGCGGCATCAGTGAAACACCCGATATGGCATTAAAATTGGCGATAGCTTCCGTGAAGTCGGTGCTTGTATTATTTATTGTACCCCTGAACACCAAGCATTTGCCCCGTAGTCCCAAAGCGGAATTTCTGACTGCCCTTCCCTTGTACTCTGAAGGCCAGCTATCGGGCAGCAGGGACGCCGCTTCCTGCAAATCGGCTATTGCCTGATCTAGCAACTGTGTCGCAGTCGAGTTGGGAGGATATGCATCTGCAAGATATAGGATTCGTTCCGTTACCAAGGGGGCCGTTCCGTATACATTCCATAATGCAAAATACATGTAAGCGCGCAAAAACAAAGCCTCTCCCCTGTTGTAGCCTTTCAAAGTAGGGTCTGACAGATAAATTTCATCGCCATTTTCATCTATTTTTTGCAATACGGTATTGGCACGCGCAATAAGTTGATAAGCAAATCGATAGTAATTGTTCAATTGCTCGTTAGAACCGTTAAGCGCGGTAAAATTCTCAAGCGCGTATCCCGCAGGGGAGGTGAGGTCATCGCTCGGAAGCAACGTGACTGGAAGAACATGGCTGTTTTGCCCACCCCTGAACGCATAAAAGAAGGACAGCTTTTGATAAATGCCAAAAACCGCTTGTTGCATGTGATCCTCATTCTGGAAAAATCCGGATTCTATGTCTCCAATTGGATCAAGGTTTATCGTTTCCTCACTGCAAGCGCCGAGAAACATAACCAGTACCAATATGATGGATATTATCTTGTTCATAAAATGATTATTTAGCATTAAATTAAAAACTAATATTTGCCCCGAATGAGAAAACCGTTGGTGTTGTGATATTTTCCGGATCGAGATCGTCATAAGGAGAAATCACAAACAGATTGGTTCCCGACAAGTAACAGCGCATGCTGCTCACGCCAACTTTCGACAAAAAGTCACCTTTGAAGCGGTACCCAAACTGGAAATTCTGGAAGCGGAAAAAACCCGCATTTTGGACATGCCGATCCGATATACGGTTATTTCCCGAAGGATCGCTTTGAACCGCCCTCGGGATAGTGTTGGATGGATTGCTAGGTGTCCACCTATTGGCATACGCTGAGAGGAAGTTCGTTCCACCACCACTGATACTTTGCAAGCCCAAGGTATTGATTTTCTGCACATCCCCCAATCCACGAAACATCAGGGACAGATCCCAGTTTTTATAATCCGTTCCTATACTTATACCATAGTAATAGCCTGGAATGGTTTTTCCCACATAGGTCATGTCATAGGGGTCTATCCGCCCATCTGGAGAATAGTTTTTCAACGCACCATCTGGATCTTGCGCCGTTGGAGCTCCATAGATATCCACAAAACGCACATCTCCCGGAGATTTCTGTGCGGAAAACCCAACGTCGTTGTGATTGGCCAGCCATGTGTCCACCTCTTGCTGAGTCTGGAAGATGCCGTCAGTTTTATAGGCATATAAGTAATTAATTGAATATCCGTCTTCTATGCGCACATTTCCGCTTGTCGAAGGAAGTCCGTTATACATGTTGCTTACCCGGTTTCGCACGGTAGTCAGGTTAGCTGAAATATTATATCCCACATTCCCAATCTTGTCCTGAAAACCGATATCAAACTCCATACCTCTATTGTCCACCTTGGCCAAGTTGATCACGGGAGTTGTCAACGCTCCGATAACCGCTGGAATGGAAATGGCCTGTAAAATGCCATCCGTTTTCCGATTGTAATATTCGGCGGTAAAGCTCAGCCGATTGCGGAGCGCCATCATGTCAAATCCGAAAGAATAGGTGGTAACCGTCTCCCAGCTCATGTCTGCGATTGGAAAATCGCCCAATGCTGCTGCGGAGTATAAGGTTCCGTCTCCCGAAACGTCAGTGCCAAACGCAGCTTTAGGGTTTAGATTGACCAATGAAAGGTATGCAAAATCGCGGGTTTCCTGATTACCGGTCTTACCCCATCCACCTCGTATTTTGAGATCATCCAGCCAGGAGATGTTCCGCATGAAGTTTTCGGACGATATGCGCCATGCACCTGCAAAAGAAGGAAAGGTACCCCATTTATAGCCGGGCCCAAACTTGGAAGTACCATCTCGACGCAGAGTGGCGTCCATATAATACTTACCATCGTAATTATAGCTCAACCTTCCCATGTAGCCCAACAGGCCGGAGGAATAGCGCTCATAGAAGCTGACCTTATCCGTCGAGGGCCACCCTTCGTTGATATAACGCTGGTCATAATTCGGTATCGGGGAATTGCGGACGATGTTGTTATCATTGATATTCCATTTGATTCGTTGGTCCATAATATTGAAAAGCCCTTCTACCGAGTGCTTGCCAAAGGAATTGTTATAAGCGACTAAAAATTCCTTCACAATATTGATATTTACGCTTTCCCGACGACCGAACGTATTTCCTATTCCACTTTGGACAATTCCTGACGAAATAGAATACAAACCCGTTTGAGGTTCTGTATAACTTTCTTGTGCATTGGTATAATAGTCGGCACTAAACGTTCCCCGAATACGCAAGCCTTCCAAAGGAGATATCTCTGCATAGGCACTACCTAGGTTGCGAAGCATGTCGCGTGTCGAAACATCGTGTGCGTCTACACCTAAGAAATTGTTGATGGTAGCCGCACCATAGCCGTACGGAAAAAACCTGCCATCGATCGTGCGCCCGGTTCTCGCAAGGCCGTTGGCCTGCGAGGCATCGTAAAGTGGCTGCCACGGCAACACGAAAGATGCGGCACCAAAGCTTGTGCCAGTATGGCTATCGACATCCGAATAAACCAGCCGGTAGGTTTGCCCTACTTTCAACCAATCGGTCAGCTTATGATCGGAGTTGACCGAAAAGGAATAACGTTCAAAAAGGTTTTTGTACATCGCATCCTGTTGACTGGCATATCCTCCGCCTACGGCATAGGTAGAGGCCTTTGTTCCGCCCGACACAGATATATTGTAATCCTGTATAGCGGCATTTTCCTGCAATACCGCATCCATCCAGTCCTTGGAATAATTGGGACTATTGCCCAGGTAATGTGGTGAGCTGGCGTCAAGAAATGGATAAAACTGATCCTTGACATAGGCTGGATTGGCATTGATGGCTTCTAGGCTCCAGTCTACGTACTGCTGTATAGAAGCGACGTCATATCTTTTATACAGGTTTTGAACACCGTAGTTCATGGACAAATCTACCCGTGGCTTCCCTTCGCTGCCACGCTTGGTGGTGATAAGCACCACACCATTGGATGCACGCACCCCGTAGATGGCTGTTGCCGAAGCATCTTTCAGTACTGAAATGGACTCGATATCGTTTGGATTGATCATATTGAAAACATTGATATTGCCTCGCAATGTCTGATCCCGTCCATCGGTCGAACTTGCCCCACCTTCCGTCAACGGAATACCATCCACCACATAAAGGGGATCATTGAAACCCAAGGTACTGACTCCTCGGATACGGATATCGGGGCGAGCAAAAGGGCTACTGCCGGGATTGCTGACAAAGACACCGGCCATACGACCCTGCATGGCAAATTGCGGAGACATGTTCACTTGCTTGGTGATTTCTTCGGAAGTAATCTGCGAGACAGCGCCCGTTAGATCCTTCTTTTCCCGTTGGCCGTAACCAATAACCACGATTTCATCCAATGCAGAGGTCTGGGCCCGAAGTACCACATCGATCGTACGCTGTTCTCCCACAGTTATCTCTCGCTCCAAAAAACCCACATATCTGAAAACAAGAACATTTCCTTTTTCTGCTTGTACCTGAAATCTGCCATCGACATCTGTCGAAGTCCCCTGTCTGGTTCCTTTTACCAAGACAGAAACGCCTCCTAAAGGATTGCCCAAAGAATCTCTCACGGCACCTACAATCGGTTCCTGCGACAAAGATTTTGGTACCAGTTTTACCAATCTTGGTTTTATTATCACCGTTTTGTCCTCATTGAACTTAAATTCGAAGGGATAGTCCTTAAAACACAGGTCCAATGCAGTGACCAGCGATACGTCCTTTGCTTCTACCGTAATTGGAGCGATATTTTCCAATAGTTTGCCGTCATAGATAAAATCGTAGCCACTTTGCTTGGACAGCTGGTATAAAACCTGCGTAGCAGAGGCATTTTTCACCTTAATACTTAGCTGTTGCCCATTGCTGGCCATTGCCAGCTGCACAAATGCGAAGGTTAGCAACATCGCGATCTTCATCATCACCAAAAATTTGAATGAATAGAAAATTGGTTTTCTGCAATATATTGCAGTAAAGTTTTTATACATTTGAATTTGGGTTTAATTAATTTAATTGGTTTTACTTGGTCAATTGCTTAGTTATCCCACAAAATTCACAAAGTGAATGGAAACCGGGGGCGCGCCAACGCTTCCGGTTTTTTTGTGGTGGGCAAGCTTGATAAAAATAAACTATTGTTCCATCACGATTACCTTCCTTTCTGTTATTTTAAAGTCTACCATGCCAGTCTCTTTAAAGTTGTTCAATAATTGGACGATGCTTTTGGAACGCTGGAAAACACCTCCAAAAACTTTATTTTCCATATTGCCTTCGTAATCCACATCTATATCATACCATCTCGCTACCTTTTTCATAATGCTCTTAATAGGCTCATTGTTAAACACGAAATAGCCGTTATGCCAAGCCAGTTCTTCTTCCAAATCAACGTCTCGGACTAGCAAACTTGAATTATTCTCTCTATTGATAGATGCCTGTCCAGGGCGGATGACCACTGATTGATTATGCTTGTTGCTGACCTTTAACTTTCCCTCAGCCAAAGTTGTCTTCACTACCGATTCATTGGTGTAGGCATTTATATTAAATGCGGTACCCAATACTTGGCTGGACTGCGTAGCGGTATGGACATAAAAAGACTGCTTTTCATTGGATTTCACCTCAAAGAAAGCTTCTCCATCTAGTTCCACCTCTCTTTTGTCACCAATAAACCTGGTCGGATATCTCAATGAAGATTCCGAGTTTAAATGCACCCGAGTTCCATCTGGCAAGACGAGTTTATATTGTCCTCCTTTGGGAATAGTGATGGTATTATAGACAACCGATGTTGGAGTATTTCCATTTTGTTGGTAAGACAATTGCCCATCGTTGGTTTTATTGATATTAACCCCCGCATCATTGGTTAAAAGTCCGCTTTCCACGTCGTCTAGCAATATAGTGCGTCCATCTCCGAGTGTCAGTACGGCCCGCTCTTGGCCAGGTTTAATATTAAATTTCTCTACTGCTTGTGATATCGTCAATTCGTCGTCGATCTGATGTTTACCATCGAACAGATAGATTCCGGCTAACATAAAAAGTACGATTGCAGCGGCCACTTTCACCCATGTTTGTACATAGAAAGGCTGCCTCTCGTTTTTTACAAGTGGCGATTCCTCTTTTTTCAAAATATTATGGATCATTATATCGGCCGCATCATCGGAGAAAGGCGGCTTTTCTGCAAGAAAGGTTGCATAATAGGTTCCAAGCAGTCTCTCCGCAACTTCCCGATTCAGCGGGTTTGCCATCAACTCGAATAGCTCTTCCCGCTCTTCAGTTGTAATGGTTTTTGCGATAGCTCTCTCGAACAATAAGCTAAGTCTTGCATGTTCCTCGGCAGTCATTATCCTTTGTTTGTAATTGGTTTGCTATAAAGACACCGAAACGAAGAAAAGTGTATATTGAGATATAAAAAAAATTTAGATTTATTTCAACTACAAGAAAAATGATATCAAAACAATCGCCACAAGCACTTCCATACGAACAAATTCACTGACGGACTTCATGGCAAGGTGTTGGTATTTTTTAACGGATTCTATAGATAAGTTCATCCTTTCCGAAATTTCGATATTTTTCAATCCTTGCTGTCGCAAAATAAAGACCTTTTGCTGTTGAGGCGGCAATGACTGAACAGCATTTTCAATCAATTGATGATAATCTTTTGTTTCGCTGGAAATAAACACCGATGGGGCTTCTATGGCATCTATTTCATTCACATAGGCTTTTCGCATTTTCCGTTCTGCTACTAGCTCCCTGATATGGTTCAGGGTATGGTTGCGAGTGATGATGAACAGATAAGCATTAAACCTTTTGACATGTGTGAGCGACTCGCGATTCACCCAAATCTTGGCAAACACTTCTTGCACAATTTCCTGGGTAGTCTCGGTAGAATTGGTCAGCAATTGTACAAATTCCCCAACTTGATTAAAGTAAGCTCGGAACAGCGCTGCAAAGGCCCGCTCATCGCCAGTCGCAATCCGTGACAACAATTCCGCTTGATTAGGTAAACTGTTGAATGCCATAATTTAAGTATTAGTTAAATTCAAAATCAACAAATGGCCAAATAAGCACAATAGCGTCTCACATTTTTTTACTTCACCTTTGCCGTTGAGAATTCAGATAATTGGTTACAAAAGCAAACTTACATTATATTTTTCAAACACGCAACCGGTAATTGCTTCCGATTTTATTTTGCCTTGTATACAGGAATAGCAAAAATTCCTTACCTTTGTCTATTATGGATGGAGACCCCCAACTTACCGAATTTGGCAAGCTATTTATCTACATTATCGTAGGTACTTTGCTGGTGGTCTTCACCTTACTAATAGGTCGATTCATATCTCCTCACAAAAAGAACGCCCTTAAAACCAGCACCTATGAGTGCGGGGAAGAGACTCAGGGCACTTCATGGGTACAGTTCAACAATCGTTTTTATGTTATTGCGCTTATCTTCTTGTTATTTGACGTAGAAGTGGTGTTCATATTTCCATGGGCTACCGTCTTTGGCCAAGAGTCGCTCATTGCCGTAGATGCTAGATGGGGATACTTCACCTTGATAGAGATGTTTACTTTTGTGGGTATACTAGTACTCGGTTTGGTCTACGTATGGAAAAAAGGCGACTTGGAATGGGTCGGCACGCGATCTATCGTACGACCGGTCCCCTCTCCCATTCCTTCTTCTGCCTATGATAATATCAATGCGGAGGTGTATCGGGTGCGCGACTATAAGGGAGAGCAACAAATAGCCATTCAAGAAACGAAAAAGGAGGATGGGCAGGAAGCGCGCAAACCCGCTTTCAGACCAAGATTCGTAAAACAAAGCAAGAACGAATAACCCAATGAGTATCAGCAAAAGGCAAGAAGATTCGGGTATTGTCGTCGCTAAGTTGGACGATTTGCTCAACTGGGCTAGGCTATCATCGCTATGGCCAGTGAGCTTTGGCATTGCCTGCTGTGCCATCGAGATGATGGGGGCCATGGCTGCCACTTACGACTTCGACCGCTTCGGGGTGTTTCCTCGGGCCACCCCGAGGCAGGCAGACGTGATGATCATTGCTGGAACGGTCACGTTCAAAATGGCCGAACGGATTAAACTGCTGTACGAACAAATGCCCGAGCCCAAGTATGTGGTTTCTATGGGTTCATGCGCCAACTGTGGCGGCCCCTACTGGCAGCATGGCTACCATGTGGTAAAAGGCGTAGACCAGGTTATACCGGTAGACATCTATGTACAAGGATGTCCACCTAGGCCTGAGGCACTTATCGGTGCTTTTTTGGAACTGCAGAAAAAAATAGACAAAGAAAGCTTGATAGAAGAGCGTTTTGCAAAACAAGTATAGAACAAATAAACAAAGCAGATCTGCATGGTAGCAGTCCCTTTTTAAGGCAAACGGCCATGCGCAAACTATGGAAAAGGAATTTTACGGAAATCTAAAGCTGGGAATTTTAGGTGGCGGACAACTTGGGCGTATGCTCATACAGGAATCCATCAACCTCAATGTAAGTGTGCACGTATTGGATCCAGACAAATATGCTCCTTGCAGGAGATTGTGCGACAAATTTGAGGTGGGCAGTCTGTCTGATTACGACACGGTGTACCGCTTTGGCAAGCAAGTGGACATGCTGACCATTGAAATCGAGAAGGTAAACGTAGACGCCTTGGAACAGCTCGAAGAGGAAGGGGTTGTTGTTTACCCTCAGGCCCGCATCATTCGTCTCATTCAGGACAAGGGACTGCAAAAGCAATTTTTCAAGCAAAACGATATTCCTACTGCACCCTTTCAACTGATATCCTCACGTGAGGGGCTTAGTCAGGCTGTTTTACCACTTCCCTATATCCAAAAACTCCGCAAAGACGGCTACGATGGCAAGGGTGTCATGAAAATAGTGGACGAAAGCTATTTTGACAAAGCCTTTGACGAGCCGTCGCTCATCGAGGAATGGGTATCTTTTGAGAAAGAGATCGCCGTCATCGTAGCTCGTAACGATAAGGGCGAGGTGAAAACGTTTCCCATGGTGGAAATGGAGTTTAACGAACAGGCCAATTTGGTAGAGTTTCTCATCTCTCCATCGACCTACAGCTTCGAGGTACAACAGCGCGCGGAGCAGTTGGCTCTCAAGATTGCCGATGACCTGCAGATCGTGGGCATACTCGCTGTCGAAATGTTCTTGACCTCAGATGGTCGCATTTTGGTCAATGAGCTAGCTCCTAGGCCACACAACAGTGGTCACCATACCATCGAGGGCAATTTCGTGTCGCAGTTTGCACAGCACCTTAGGGCTATTTTCAATTTGCCTTTGGGCGATACTTCCTCCAAATCCAATGCCGTCATGATCAACCTCCTTGGCAAAGAAGGCCATGAGGGCCCAGCCATTTATGAAGGTATTGAGGAAATCATGGAAATTCCCGGTGTATATATTCATCTTTATGGCAAGAAATTTACCAAACCCTTTCGGAAAATGGGGCATGTGACCATCGTGAACGACGATCGAGAAAAAGCCATTGAAATAGCCAGAAAAGTACAGTCAACGATAGAAGTTATATCATAAAACATCTAGCAACATGAGTGAGCAGCAGCACGCAAAAGTAGGTATCATCATGGGCAGCAAGTCTGACCTACCCGTAATGGAGGAGGCCATACAGGTATTGAAAGAGTTAGGAGTCACTTTTGAGGTGAGCATCGTATCGGCACACCGCACACCCGAACGCATGTTCGACTATGCGCAAAATGCCGCAAACCGAGGCCTAAAGGTCATTATCGCGGGCGCAGGTGGGGCAGCACACCTTCCGGGTATGGTAGCTTCCGTCACCCACTTGCCGGTTATCGGTGTTCCGGTCAAATCCTCCAACTCCATAGATGGATGGGATTCTATCCTGTCCATATTGCAGATGCCCAATGGCATACCCGTGGCTACCGTGGCCCTTAACGCGGCAAAGAATGCGGGCATCTTGGCCGCCCAGATACTTGCCACTTCGGACAGCCAATTGGCCCAAAACATTTTGCATTTCAAGCAGGAATTAAAAAAGAAAATCGAAGAAACGGCCAAGGAGGTAGAAGGTAAATCTTTTTAGGGACGATAAGCACAAGAATTTGAAGATGCACTTGTGCTTTTGCTTTTTTTCTTATTATTTTTGCTAGGCATAAGCGAAAGTAGCTCAGTTGGTAGAGCGCAACCTTCCCAAGGTTGAAGTCGCGAGTTCGAGCCTCGTCTTTCGCTCTTTTAAAAGAATGTTATCTCTTCCTGAAGCACCAGGTTATGCAAGATTTTTCTTGCCTCATCATGCTCTACATCCATTACTGCACAAAGCATAAAAATTAGATTGCCGCATATGTGTATTGCTTTTTATTTTTAATTTTACTTTTGATCCTAGAATAGGTACGAGCATGAATGAACATTTAAATCCCAATGCGGAGAATCTGTCTAAAGTAGACAAGGATATTGAGCGAGCATTGCGTCCTCAGGTATTTGAAGACTTTACGGGACAGGAAAAAATACTCGAAAACCTGAAGATTTTTGTTCAAGCAGCAAAATTAAGAGGCGAGGCATTGGACCATGTCTTGCTTCACGGGCCTCCGGGCTTAGGCAAGACCACCTTGTCGCATATCATTGCCAATGAGATGGGAGTGGGCATCAAGATTACCTCTGGCCCCGTACTGGACAAGCCTGGTGACCTGGCCGGCCTGCTCACCAACCTGGAAGAAGGCGACATCCTATTCATAGACGAAATCCATCGCCTTAGCCCTTTGGTAGAAGAGTACCTATACTCGGCTATGGAAGACTTTAAGATAGACATCATGCTGGAAACTGGCCCCAATGCCCGTTCGGTACAATTGTCACTCAGCCCATTCACGTTAGTGGGAGCTACTACCAGATCTGGCTTGCTGACTGCACCGTTGCGTGCGCGTTTCGGCATCAACTCGCGCTTGCAGTACTATGATGCCAAACTCCTTACAACTATCGTCTTGCGCTCTGCCCATATCCTCCAAACACCTATCAGCGATGAGGGTGCTTACGAGATCGCCCGCAGGAGTCGAGGTACGCCACGTATTGCCAATGCACTGCTGAGGCGTACACGAGATTTTGCGCAAATCAAAGGCAACGGAAACATAGATACCGAAATAGCCAAATATGCCCTACATGCACTCAATGTGGACGAACATGGACTGGATGAGATGGACAACCGTATCTTGATGACCATCATAGACAAATTTAAGGGTGGACCGGTAGGCCTAAAAACCATCGCTACTGCGGTAGGTGAAGATGATGGCACCATCGAAGATGTTTATGAGCCTTTCTTGATACAAGAAGGTTACATCATGCGCACGGCAAGAGGCAGGGAATGCACCGAACTGGCCTATAGACATCTGGGCAAGACAAACTTTCCAAAGGGAAATACGTTATTCTAGTCCTAAAAGCAATATATCATACAAACACATGAATATAAAAGTACGTACTTTAACCATAAAGGATTACAATGATCTCAAATCCTCTATGGAAGAGGCCTACAACGTCAATATAGGTGGCGTCTGGAGCCGCAACAATATAAAAGACCTTATCAAACTATTTCCCGAAGGGCAATTATGCGTAGAGGCCAATGGACATGTCGTAGCCTGTGCGCTATCTATCATCATCAATTCAAAGAAAACCGACAACACATCGAGTTATAATGACATTATCAGCTATGGCACTTTTGCCAACCATGATCCCGATGGCGAGGTGCTGTACGGCATAGAGGTGTTTGTACATCCTGACTATAGATCGCTACGCTTGGGCAGACGTCTGTACGATGCACGTAAGGAATTATGCGAGCAGCTCAATCTCAAAAGCATCATCGCTGGAGGAAGAATACCCAATTACCATGAATATGCCCCTGAAATCACACCAAGGCAGTATATAGACAAGGTTAAGCAGAAAGAAATTTTCGACCCTACCCTTACGTTCCAGCTTAGCAATGACTTCCATGTCAAGAAAATACTAAAGCACTACCTGCCTGATGACAGCGAGTCATTGGAATATGCTACCTTGCTAGAATGGAACAATATTTACTATCAGCCAAAGACAACATCTATCTCTCCCACCAACCAGACCATCCGCTTGGGTTTGGTACAGTGGCAGATGCGATCCTTCAAGAGTGTAGACGAGTTCTTTGACCAAGTCGAGTTCTTTGTGGATGTAGTAAGTGGCTATAATGCCGATTTTGCCGTCTTTCCGGAATTTTTCAATACGCCGTTGATGGCTCCATACAATAGCCTGCCAGAGCAGGAAGCTATGCGTCGGTTGGCTGAGCATACTGCCCCCATTAGGGAAAGGTTATTGGAGTTTGCGATTTCCTACAATGTCAATATTGTGGCGGGATCTATGCCTACGGTAGACGATGACGGCAAAATGTACAATACTTCTTACCTTTGCCATCGGACGGGCAAAGTAGATGCCTATAACAAAGTACATATTACTCCGAATGAGCGAAAATATTATGGCATGTATGGCGGCGACTCCGTTAAGGTCTTTGATACCGACTGTGGCAAAGTGGGCATAGTCATCTGCTATGACGTTGAATTTCCAGAAATACCCCGTCTGTTGGCCGACCAAGGCATGCATATCTTGTTTGTCCCTTTTCTAACCGACACACAAAACGGCTACACCAGAGTTCGAGCTTGTGCCCAAGCTAGGGCCATTGAAAACGAATGCTATGTGGCCATTTCGGGCTCAGTGGGCAACCTACCCAATGTGAATAACATGGATATCCAGTATGCCCAATCGGCAGTCTTCACCCCCTCCGATTTTGCTTTCCCCACAAATGGGGTTAAATCCGAAGCCACACCCAATACGGAAATGGTACTTATCACCGATGTAGATCTCTATGCACTGAAGGAACTGCACGAGTATGGCACGGTGAAGACCATGAAGGACAGAAGGCATGATCTTTATCAGCTTAATTTATTGAAGTAATAGTGTGTGATTTTGCACCGCATCCGATGCTTACCCTAATGCCACATCCAATGTCATCATTACAATAAATCCCCCTATAAAGCCCAATGTAGCAATATCCGAATTCTTGTTTTGCTGTGCTTCGGGAATCACCTCTTCCACCACTACGAAAAGCATCGCTCCTGCCGCAAAGGCGAGTGCGTAGGGAAGCATCGGCGTAAAAAAAGTGACTGCAAAAGCCCCCAAAACACCGGCTATCGGCTCAACGATAGCGGATGCTTGACCATAAAAGAAACTCTTTCTCCTGCTCATCCCCATGCGTCGCAAGGGCATGGATACAGCGATTCCCTCTGGAAAATTCTGCAAACCTATACCAATGGCAAGAACAACGGCTCCAGAGATGCTTGCCTCGGGAATGCCTGCCGCAACTCCGCCAAAAATCACACCGATGGCCAATCCTTCCGGAATGTTGTGAAGTGTAATTGCCAATACCAGCAATGTTGTCCTCTGCCAAGGTGATTTCACTCCTTCAACTTGCTTGAAATTGACATGCAAGTGGGGCAACAATTTATCTAAGGCAAACAAAAACGCCGCTCCAATGAGTAATCCTACTACCGCTGGTATCACTTTGGTGAAGCCCTCTCCTTCGCTCATGTCTATGGCAGGAATTAACAAACTCCAAATGCTTGCAGCAACCATCACGCCTCCCGTGAAACCTAGCATTCCATCTAAAACAGAGCGATTCAAGTCCCTGAAAAAAAACACTATAGAGGCTCCCGCCGCCGTCACCAACCATGTAAAAAGCGTGGCATATAGCGCCGCCACAATAGGACTAATCCCTTCCAGATACTGGATTATAGAGTCTAACATATGGTTTTTCCATTAATTTATCGATTTGACAAAGTTCACAAAAAACACCATAAGTTAGACAGTCCTAATAAATTTATTTTTACATCCAAAGGATTTGGAAGAAACAAATCTAAACGCTCTATTAGTTTTCCTGAAAGAAAACAACCGAAGGATTAACGAAAAGCAATCAAAAGACTACCTCTTAAGAGGTACTTCCCTGTTCATCTCTATCAAATCCACGGAGCGTTCCGTTTCGTCTCCCATCAGGTAGCGGTTGAAATAATCGCCCATTTTCCAGAAGAAATATTCGGTCATATCACCAAACCCGTGTCTCTGCCCCGGCATAATGACAAATTCGAAGCGCTTGTTAGCTTTGATTAAGGCATTGGCCATGCGGATGGTATTGGCAGGATGCACATTGTTATCGATATCTCCTGTTACCAACATGAGCCTTCCTTTCAAGTTCTTAGCCAGATCGGGATTTTTTTCTATTTGGTAAACAAACGTTGTATCTCCTTTGGCATTGTCAATGCGCTCGGTGACTCCATGATGGCGCTCGCTCCACCACCTGTTGTAGATGTTGTTTTCGTGGTTGCCTGCTCCAGACACTGCTACCTTGAAGAAATCGGGATAAACCAACATAGCCGCGGTAGACATAAAACCACCGCCACTGTGGCCAGTAATGCCCACCCGTTCTACGTCAATAAAAGGATATCTTGCTGCAAGTTGCTCTGCTGCAGCTTTCTTATCTGCCAAACCATAGTCGCGCAGATTGCCATAACCATAAGTATGGTACCACTTGGAGCGCGCTGGGTGTCCTCCCCTATTGCCGACGGTTATCACGATATAGCCAAACTGTGCCAATCGGTCTATCCTATCCATACTGCGACCGAATGACTTATTGACGGCCTCCGTTTGTGGGCCTGGGTATACGTACTCGATCATAGGGTATACCTTAGTAGAGTCGAAATTGAATGGCTTGTACATCACACCGTAGAGATCGGTAATACCGTCGTCTGCTTTCACCTTGAAAGGTTCGGGAAATTGGTATCCTGCGGCCAACAGGGAAGAGAGGTCTGCCTTTTGCAAGTCCATCACCTTCTTTCCTGTATTATCGTACAAGGCAGATTGGGGAACCGTGTTTACTCTGGAGAAATTGTTCACGAAGAAGCGATTATCATCATCCAGAACGGTTTGATGATTAAAATCTCCACTGTTCAGTAGTTTCATGCCAGAGCCATTTAGCCCTATGCTGTACAGATGTTCGTAATAGGGATCTTCTCCATTTTCCCTGCCATTGGCAGTCAAGTAGAGGGTTCTTGTTTTTTCGTCCAGTCCTTGGATATCAGAGCTGTAAAACTCACCCTTGGTAATCTGATTTTTTAGGTTTCCCTCGCCGTCATAGAGGTAATAATGTCCCCAGCCATCACGCTCGGACCAAAAAACAAATTCCTTGCCTCCATCAATCAAATACGGCCGTTGAATATCGAGATAAACATTGGAGCGCTCCTCCACCAAAATCTTTACCTCCCCATTGAGGGTAATGGTTCCCATATCGATCTTTTTCAGATCGCGACTGCTGCGATAGAAATAAAATTTGCCTTCATCTCCCAGCCAAGTGGCCACCCGATATTCGTCATCGCGAGCTTTCGCGGGCGTCGGCGCGGTCCATATGGAAATTTCCTGGTCTTTAAAGCCCGATACATCTATCTTTTTGGATGACTTATCTTCAAAATTGAATAGGTACAGCTCGCGTATCGGTGCATCGCTTTCGCCTGGCATTTGGTACTTGTAACGTTCCAGGGTGGGCCTTGGGTTGGCCGTGTTATTAATGACCCAAAGATCTTTCACTTTCCGGTTGTCCGTTCTGCTCAGGACAAAATGCTTGCCATCTGGCGACCAGATGAGGCGCACACCCTTGCGTTTTTTCTTGTTCTCTTCCGATTCCTTGTCGCCAATGGTTTCGCTATAGTCGTCACCGCCCCACGCATAATATTGTATTCCTCCCTCGGTAAACTGATGTTCTACAATAGTGCTGTCCTTTTCGTCTTTCAAGGCTTTTTCATAGTTAGCCTTGTCCATCCAGTAGAGATTATATTCCTTGGCGAAGATCACCTTGCTGGTATCTGGTGTAAACGAAGCCCAGGAAGCACGCTCCTTTGGCTTTTCGTCCTTGCTCAATTCGGAGAGCTTACCAGAAGTAAGATGATATTGCAAATAGTAGGTCTTTTTCTCCAGCGAATCGGTCTTGTTCTTGCTCTTCTTTCTATCTTCCGCGCTTTTCAGCGTATCGCGTGTACTCTTTACATCAAAGCGTATTGCCTGCTCGTCTTCGGTAAACTTGATACGTTGGATGGGCAAATGCTGCGCATCGAAAGGATCCTGCACCACTTTGGAAAGTTCAGCAGCTAGGGCAGCGTTGTCAAAGAGCTGCTGTTGCGACTTGGCTACAGGATCTACGATGTACCACGATTTGCCAGATGGTGTCTCGTAAGTATACCAAAAACGATTGCTCTTCTTCAGCCAATGTGGATCTACATCGGTAGAGAAAATCAGTTTCTTCAATTTCTCTGGAGAGAAACGACTGGCCAATTGATAATTGGCTTTCGGTGTATTGCTTTCGGTTTTTTGTTGCGCACTGAGCGCTGTTGCCAGCACAACAGCTGCCGTAAAAAGGAAAAATTTCTTCATTAAGATAACAAAAATGGGTTAAGGAAATTCAAAGGCGCAATTTACGCAACAACTATATCCATGGAGTACTTTACTTGTAAAATTCTTAGTACATGCATTGAATACTATTTCTTTCTACGAGGCCGATGGATCCGCCTGGTCTCAAAAGTTAACTAAAACCAAATTCAAGATTTGGTTTTAAGAAACCGTTCATCCTTAAGGTGCGCAACCCGCATCCTTTTCAGCAAGCGCTTTCCCCTGCTCTGCATTGCTGCCGAGCCATCGCGCAAGAAGAATTCGATTTGCGGAGCCAGTTCTTCCTTTATCCAAGGAAATTCGCCAGACATATTATACAGTATATCCATCACGTTGACCCGCACGGCCACTGGCGTATCGGGATCTACCAACCAATCGAACTGGCATTCTACCAATTTCTCACGCTGCGCCACTGTCAAGCGGCTATATGGCACCTGCCGTACTGCAGGTGCCTTGGCGTGGGTATAGTTCATCAATATCTTAGTGAAATGTCTTTGACAGCTTTCATTGACCTGCTCGGGCATTCGCTGAATGAAACGGAAGAAAATAAGCGAGAACTGCTCTGGGTAAAGACTATCAATCTGTTCCAGTATCCACGCTGCCCTAAAAGCTAGGACATCGGGTTTTGTGAAACACAAATCCAAGAGGTCGTTCAAGTCAAATTTGCCTTCCGCCAATCGCTTGGCAACATTCTGCACTTGCACCTTGCCCATTGTCTGCTTCAGCTCCTGAAATAATTGTTCCTTCTTCATCCTAAAACCTAAAATAATAACTTTAGCTTTCAAAAAGCAAGGCCTTTCTCCCACAACTTAAATAAATATGCCCTGTATTTCTTTGTATAAAAACAAAACGCATGTAAAAATCCGATTACGAAAGCCTATCTGTGCATCAAAGTACATATCTTGTGTCAAAAAATCTTTCTGGACCATGGTATTTCATTTCACGCGTAATAGTTACTGCTTAACCACTCTAGCTCTTTTCCTTTTATCGATAAACGGATACGCCCAGCGCACCCAAAAGCCGCCTTTGCACGGCAATCACTGGATGGCCATTACGGGCAAACCGCTAGCGGCCACTGCCGGTGCGCAATTGTTTCAACAAGGAGGCAATGCCGTAGATGCCGCCTGTGCCATGCTGGCAGCTACCTGCACCATGTGGGACGTGCTGAGCTGGGGCGGAGAAACCCAAGCGCTGATCTATAATCCCAAGCTGAAAAAAGTAATCGCCATAAATGCGCTGGGAGTAGCTCCCACTGGTGCAACGCCAGCCTTTTTCAAGGACAAGGGTTATGAGTTTCCTCCCGAATACGGACCATTGGCTGCCGTCACGCCAGGTACGCCAGGTGGCCTTTGCTACATGTTGGCCCAATACGGCACCAAGAGCCTAAAGGAGGTGTTGGCCCCAGCGATGGAGATGGCCGCTGGCTATGCCATAGATGCCCAGACAGCCAATAGCATAGAACGAGGAAAGAATAGAATCAAAGAATGGCCCTATAGCAAAAAGGTATTTTTGGTACATGAGGGACAAGAGCGCGAAGCGCCGGAACCGGGGGAAGTATTTATCCAAACGGACTTACTCAATACCTTGAGCAAAATGGTGGAAGCAGAGCAACAGGCCCTTCAAGCTGGAAAGGATCGCAAGACCGCCATCCAAGCTGCTTATGACCGTTTCTACAAAGGCGATATAGCCGATGAATTTGTAAGGGGTAGCAAGGAACAAGGCGGATTGATCACCAAAGAGGATTTGGCCAATTGGAAGCCCATTGAAGAGGAACCACTACATATAGACTACAAGGGAATTGATGTCTACAAGTTGCAGGAATGGACCCAAGGGCCAGCGATGCTACAGGGTCTGAACATCCTGAAGCATTACGACCTACAGAAAATGGGTTACAATTCTACAGAATATATTCACACGGTGTACCAAGCTATGAACTTGGCATTTGCGGATCGCGATTTTTACTATGGCGACCCCTATTTCTTGCCTAAAGCGCCCATGCAAGGGCTATTAAGTGATGAATATGCCAAAGCACGAGCCACAGAAATAGATCCGGGACACAACAATCCCCTGGCAGCCCCTGGCGATCCATATCCATACGAGCAAAAGACAAATCCCTATAAAGACTTGCTGCTAGAACGTGCCAAACTACTAGACCCGTCCCAAAAAGATAAAAGCGACTCTTTCTTGCCCAAACACGATGCCATTCCAGCAAATAGCCTTAACTATGAAGCTGAAAATAGGCATTGGACTCAATTGGGTATCGATAGTGCGTATATGAATCGACTGTGGCGAGGCACCACTAGCGTAGAGGCGGCCGACGAAGAAGGTTGGGTAGTATCCATCACACCAAGTGGTGGTTGGTTGCCAGCTTGCATAGCAGGCAATACAGGAGTTGGCATGAGCCAGCGACTGCAAAGCTTTGTACTCGATTCATTAGTTAGCCCGTTTAACGTCATCGCTCCCGGCAAAAGACCTAGGGTTACCCTTACCCCTTCCCTAGCACTCAAAGATGGCAAACCCTTTCTCTCGTTTGCCGTTCAAGGCGGGGATACACAAGACCAGAATTTATTACAATTTTTCTTAAATGTGGTTGAGTTTGGCATGACGCCACAACAAGCGAGCGAAGCGGCCAACATCAACAGTAACCAGCTATGGCTCTCGTTGGGAGGAACAAAGGTAGATGACAGGAAACCCAGACCGGGAAGCATTTTGCTGGACATATCAACTCCCAAGGAGGTACAGGAAAGGTTGAAAAGCATGGGCTATACGGTCAGATTGGGAGAACGAACCAGCGGCCCTATCAATGCCATCTATTTTGACCAGAAACACCAAACACTTTGGGGCGGCAGCAGCAACAATGGCGAAGATTATGGCATAGGTTGGTAAAAATTGAACAGTCATTTGGTTTAAATATCCACAATACCTATCATTGCACCTCAATACCGATTTCTTGCGGCGAGGGCATAATAGCACAAGCATGCGAATCGTTTTCAGTTTAGATGATAGGTAGGTTCATAGACTTTTTTTATCCCCCTTTTAGCAGGTACTTCACCAAGCAGCAGTTTCGTTATGCGGCATGTGGAGGAGGGAACACGGTATTCAGCGTTTTGCTGTATCCCATTCTTTATAATTTTGTACTAAGAAAAGAGATACTGCATCTTGGCTTTGTTGCTATCAGCCCACATATAGCTGCTTTAGGCATCGCCTTCGGCATTACTTTTCCAATTGGTTTTTTGCTCAATCGCTACGTAGTATTTCAGGGGTCTTACCTGCGCAAGCGTACCCAAGCGTTTAGGTATTTTCTCGTTGCTATGTGCTGCCTTTTATTCAACTACCTATTCCTCAAGCTATTTGTAGAAGTATTTGGCTGGTACCCTACCCCTTCTCAGGTACTCACTACGGCCATTATCACCATATTCAGTTACCTATCACAGAAACATTTTTCCTTCAGAACACAGAAGATTGATAGGTGAAGTATGACGTATGAGGTCCCAAGCTAAGGCTATAAGGTTTATGGTAATGTACTTAATTTTTCATAAGTTTGCTGCCGTACACAAACCCTTGTTTCGTCATGAGAAGAATATATGCCATCAAAAGCTTATCAGCTTTACTACTATTGACTATTTTTTCCTTTTGTGGAAAAAAATATGACGTGGAGACAGAAGAAAAAATCGCCTTAGGCAACATTCTTTTTGGCATCAGTGAAGCCGAGTATCAAACTGAAATCCAAAATTTTATGTCGAACCACTTAGACAATGGCGACTCTACAAGATTTATGATAGATGGCTATATGTACGAAAGTGTGGACCCAAAATTCCATGACGGAAAACTATACAGCCTTACCATAGAAGGCAGACCATTTGGCAATTATCAAACGGCATTCTCGCAATACCTGGAAATAAAAAGTCATCTGGTGGACAAATATGGACACCCTCTACAAGACTACTCCTTTCCTTCAAAAAATTCCAAAGGTGTATCACAAATGCTTGCTAACTGGGCCATAGGCAAAAAAGAAGTGCAATTGTGGGGGGCTGTAAACCCCAATTTCGGAAGAAGCGATATCCGAATATACGATCGCAATGCGATGTCGGAAGTAAAAAAGGGAGAAGAAAATGCCAAAAAAGAGGCTATAGAACGAGAAGAAGCAAGGCGCGATAGCTTGTAAAAGCGAAAAATTTTGCGTTTTTACAAGCTGTTCCCTATAACAAAACCACTTGCCCAGGCCCATTGAAAATTGTAGCCTCCTAGCCATCCCGTTACATCTACGCACTCGCCTCCGAAATAAAGACCGGGAATATCTTTAGCTTCCAGGTTAGCTCGGTCCAAAGCTCTGGTAGAGACACCGCCACGCATCACCTCCGCCTTTTCGTAGCCTTTGGTACCGGCAGGTTTTACCTCAAAGCCATGTATAAGTTGAACGGCTTGCTTGGCGTCTGCCTTGCTCAAAGAAGCGACCTTGGTTTGCAGAGGCAAGTATTTGCCCAAGGCATCTACCAACTTCTTGGGAAAGCAATCGTTCAGCAATTGTTGGAGCAGTCGCTTTCCTCCATCATTACGTTCAGCTTTTATTAAATCGGCAAAAGAATTGTTGGGTAACAAATCGATCGTAATGGACTTGCCTGGTTGCCAATAAGAAGAAATCTGCAAGATAGCAGGGCCACTCAATCCCCAGTGCGTGAAGAGAATATTCTCTTCGAAAGAAATCCGACCACAACTAACACGGGCATAGACCGAGATGCCAGACAAGGAAGCGAACCATTCTGCATCCTTGCCCGTTACTGTGAGCGGCACTAAGGCGGGTTGCGTGGGTACAACAAGCAATCCAAATTGCCGCGCTATGCGCAAACCAAAGTCGCTGGCACCCAATTTGGCAATGGGCAATCCGCCACTGGCCACCACTACCTTGGGTACGTCAAGTGTGATGGTCTCATTAGCACGCACTATCGTGACGGAAAACCCGCCATTATTTGCCTGCACTGCTTTTACTTCACTATTGAGCCATATCTCCTGCCCCAATGTTTCCATTTGTCCCGTGAGTGCCGACAGCACGTCCTTTGCCTTATTCGAGACGGGGAACAGCTGACCTAGGGTCTTCTCCTGCGGATGAACACCATGACTGGCAAAAAACTGCAACGTATCATCTACCGTCCAACGATCTAGGATAGATTGAAGGAAATCGGCGTCTTCCGTGATAAAGTTTGAAGTATGTGTGTGCAAATTGGTATAGTTGCAACGCCCTCCACCGGAGATCAGTATTTTTGCCCCAGCCTTGGCATTGCGCTCCAAAACCAAGACCTTTTTGCCTTTATATCCAGCTTGGACAGCACACATCAGCCCGCAGGCCCCAGCGCCAATGATGATTGCATCGTAGTTCATCGCGGCAAAGATATAAATAGCTTGGTAATTGAATGCACAAAAAACCGCTTCCCTTTTTGCGCAACAAAAAAAGAAACGGTTTAATAAAATCCAAACTCACTTCTAGCAAGAACGCTTAATAACTTGCTACAAATGCTATAGGATTAAAAGATTCGAACTTTGCAAAAAGAGTAGCGTTACTATAGCCTGGATTCCATGTATATATAAATGCCGCCCCATTGGTTGCTCCGCTTTCTTTTGAGCCTATTACCACGCAAAACAGCTCAGGTATATATTTAAAACCTGTCACTGTCTTGATTTCATTCGTACTCTGGAAATAGGTGTTATTTGCCACAAAATTAGGCAAGTTAGTTAGACACAAATATTCTGTGGCTCCGCCACTCTTATTGCTGCTGGTAGCAAATAGAAAAGGAACACTTGCTCCAGTGGAAGTATTGAACGCATAAGCAGCTTGTACAAAATCCAGACCATAAGGAATATTGCTATTTATATTTCCGTTATCGACGCTAAAGGTATACAACTTGGAGTCCGTGAGTTTTGTATCACCATCATATGTAGCAGAAGCATTCACGTACAACGTCTTGTTGACGCTGTCTGCGGCAATTTTATCCAGATTTACGGCTCCTGGAATCGCTATACTATTTTCCAACGCAAAACTAGTCGTATTCACAACGGCTATTTTGTTATCATAGTCATCCTGATGTGCCCCACTATTCGCAATATATAGCTTGTTTCCAAAGGCCGTTAACTGCTCCGGCGTATTTCCTACTTCCATGGAATTCACGGAGAATGTCGTGGTATCAATCTGTGAAACGTACCGGTCACCATGGGAGACATAGACTTTCCCTTTGTATCCCACTAAATAGCGCGCGTCATTGACACTCAAAGTTTGTATACCATTGCCTGTCAAAGCATCCAATACCACTACCTTCCCACTTCCGCCTTCAAAGCTGATATACAATTTATTGCCGTATCGGATCATATCCTTGCCAGCACCGTTCAACAGAGATTGCGAATTGCCGAAAGTGGCATGATAGGTCAAGTTGTTGACCTGGAAAAAACCTAGGGAAGATGAATTAGCACTTTCCTTGTTAAGGACAAAAAAACCAAGTTTGTCCGAAACTGGTTCCACAGGAGTAGGATCCGAATCAGTGTTACAGGCCGAGAAGGCAGAAATTGCCAATGCAGCAGTTGCCAAAAAAGTAAATTTTGCTATTTTCATAAATATGATTTGTCTTGTGGCACTAAGGCCTTGTCTGTTTATAGAGTACAGAACGAAACAAATCAGGAAATGCTACAGGCAAAGAGAAAGATTCCTAGAGTTTTATTGGGACTATGGCATTAGCCTCTCGACCTTTATCATGTTTGACTCTTAGGAAGCTATCGGACGCAAGACGGAAACTCTTCCCTGCATCCACTCAAAACCACCATATAAAATTGCTCCGAACACCAGATTTCCCAAAAGCAAATTGCGCTCAAAAGGGATAGCCGCTATCAGGCACCCCAGATATCCTTCCAATGTTCTAGGATACATGGGATACATACCAGACCACCAAGTGCCTATATCGGCAACCAGCCAATGAATAACAACCGAAACAATACCCGCACTCAAGACATTGACCACATTGACCTTATCAACCAAAGTCCCCACATACACCATCAAAAGAAAGGCAAGATACACGAAGAATGCTCCGTCATAAAACAGTATAAACTGGTGCGACAAGGTATAATTAATGATCCAATCGGTCAACAAAAACACCATTAATGGTACCAAGTAAGCTTTCCATTTATCCTTAAAGTAAGTACCGCCAAACAAGGCCATTGCTCCTATAGGTGTAAAATTGGCCCAAGCCAATTGTTCAAAATGCACCAATCGAAAGGCGGAAGCAGCTATAATCATCAGTATGATGACGATGTTTCGGAAGTTAAATTTATCGACAGCCATAATGCGACAAATATACCGATATTTACAAGACCCGAAAAACTATTTGCCGCTCAACTTATCCTCATCCGAAACATTCTGTTTCTTTTCCGTCTCCTTGGGTACATCGTTCAATTGATCTTGCTGCGAATCTACCCCACCCTCGTAGGAAAGATCTGCTTGATGTTTGCCTTTTTTTTCTTTGCTTTCCTCTTTTTTCTTCTGCGCCTTGTCCTCCAGTGGAGACAAATGTCGTTCTTTTCTTATCGCCATGATCCTTAATTTATTTTAGCGTGCTTAGCTGTTCACCATTCTAACCACCGAAGCATATCATATGTTTGGGCAATCGTCATCAGTTTACCGATTCAGAAAAAGATTCGTCTCCTATTACCATAAAAATTTCCAACATCGATCAATAAAAACTATTTTTACTGAAAATGTATTCAGTCATGCAGCAGCGCATTCCCCTATTCCTCTTTTTAACATGGAGCATTTTATGTATTTCATGTAATTCAAAAGAGAAAGTAGACCTTATTGTACATCATGCCAAGGTGTACACCGTAGATTCCAGTTTTTCCGTTCAATCGGCATTTGCGGTAAAAGACGGCAAATTCGTGGCAATAGGCGATGATCAAGACATCTTGGATAAATATACGTCTGCAAACACGGTAGATGCTGCTGGCAAGCCTATATACCCCGGTTTCTATGATGCACATTGCCACTTCTTTCATTTCGCGCATAGCCTGCATGAAGTAGATCTTGTAGATGTACCGTCAGAGGAAGAGCTGGTGAAGCGTGTACAACTGTTCAGGAAACAGTACCCAGATGATCCATGGATCATTGGACAAGGATGGGATCAGAACAAGTGGGATGACAAATCTTTTCCCACGAATGAAAAGCTAAACGAATTGTTTCCTGAGACTCCTATATACCTCAGCAGAATAGATGGCCATGCAGCCTTGGCCAATGACAAGGCGCTTTCGTTGGCAGGTATCACGGACGACACCAAGATGACAGGTGGTCTGGTGGTCCAAAAGGCCGGCAAGCCCACGGGTGTATTGGTAGACAATGCCATGGATCTGGTACAGGCAAAAATCCCCGCTCCTAATGAAGAAGCCATGACAAGGATGCTGTTGGAAGCAGAAAAAGCTTGTTTTCAAGTGGGATTGACGACTTTGGGAGATGCAGGATTGAGCTTGGATCAAATTGCACTACTGCGAAAACTCTATCGCGAACAGCAATTGCACATCAGGGACTACGCCATGATAGCTATACAGCCCCACCAATTGGATTCCGTGCTGCAGGCAGGTATTTATACCAGTGATCAGCTCGATGTTCGATCCTTCAAGATAGTGGGTGATGGCGCCCTAGGCTCTCGTGGAGCGTGCCTCCTTGAACCCTACAGCGACGATCCCAGCAAGGGATTTCTATTGCTTCCGCCGGCCATGCTAGACAGTGCGGTGGCCAAAATAGCAAACAGTGACTTTCAGCTCAACGTACATGCTATTGGCGACTCCACCAATCGCCTAGTGCTAGACCTTTTCAACAAATATTTAAGTGCTGGTGGCGATAGGCGCTGGCGCGTGGAGCATGCTCAAGTCATTGCACCGTCGGACTTTAGCAAATTTTCGCCAAAAGGCATTATCCCCTCTGTACAGCCCACGCATGCCACCTCCGATATGTTCTGGGCGCTGGACAGACTCGGGACAGACAGGCTGAAAGGAGCCTATGCCTATAAGCAGCTGCTGGATGAGACCGGCCTTGTTGCCCTCGGCAGCGATTTCCCCGTAGAGCATATCAATCCGCTATATGGCTTCCATGCCGCCGTAGCTCGGGTGAACCAGGAGAATAAGCCTGCGGGTGGTTTTCAGATGGAAAATGCGCTAAGCAGAGAAGAAGCCTTGAAAGGCATGACCATCTGGGCAGCCTATGCCAGCTTTCACGAGAAAACGAGAGGAAGCATAGAAAACGGAAAATTGGCGGATTTTGTACTATTGGATGAAGATATTATGGAAATACCCGAAAACAGGATACGCCAAGTGAAAGTATCGTCCACCTATTTAGGTGGAAAGCGGGTGCACTAACTCCTTGCCAACCATTTGTATAGTTCGTCCACATCTTCTTTCTTAAAGAGGGCCGTACCAGCGTTCATGGTAGCGGCCGTGCCACAGGCAACGCCCATTCTGGCCATTTCCAAGGTGCCTCCCCCCTTAGCCAGTACAGCTACCATACCGCCCACCATACTATCTCCGGCTCCCACCGTGCTTATCCTCTTTACATTAGGTGCCAATATATAATGGCTTTCGTCCTGTGTCACTACATAAGCTCCCTGCGCTCCCAAAGAAACGACCACCATTTCTGTACTTCCTGCTTCTATCAGCTGTTTGGCAGCTAATTCCGACGAACGGTTGTCCAAGGATGTCCTGCCTACCAATTTTCCCAATTCACCTAAATTTGGTTTCACCATAAACACTCCTTCCTGCAGTGCTTCCCTTAATGCATCGCCCGAAGTGTCTAGGATAATTTTTGCTCCTTTTTGCTTCATCAAACGAATCAGCCTATTCATGTACCCTATAGGAAAGCCAGGAGGAAAACTGCCACTGATAACCACGAACTCGGGAAATGGAGACAACTTTGAGATAACATAATAAACTTCGTCCACCTCTTCTTCAGTCAAAGCTTCGCCTGGCATTCCAAATCGGTATTGTTGTTCGGTGGTGGTATCTACCACAATAAAGTTCTCCCTTGTTTCCGCATTCACCCCCAATGGGATCGCCCCTACCTGCTCCTGTGCCAACAAAGACTCGAGCAACTTCCCTTTACCTCCTCCAGAGGTAAAAAAGGCATCCACTGCTACGTCCAGACGCGCTAATGCTCGCGCCACATTGATACCTCCTCCCCCAGGTTCGTATTTGGGAGCTGAACAGCGCAACTTTTTCTCGGGTTTGATGCCATTGACCGTACTGCTTTTATCTATTGCTGGATTGAGGGTGATGGTGAGTACTTTGCTTGCCATAAAATACGCATTGATGTGAAATCTTAAACCTTTCCCAAAAGAATCAAGTAAGTATAGGCAAAAAAAACGTATAATGAAAAAGTAATTGCCAACATCGGAGTTTGGACACGAACATCCCTGCCCTATCAAAAACAGGTAAGAAGCCAGAACAGCCGACAGGGATGAGTGATCAACCGTTCCCTTTCTTGTTTATCCACCAATACAGTGGCGGTATCAATATCGGTGCAAATAAGATATTCCTCCTGCCAATGCAAACAAAACGCATCTTATTATAAATAAGTGTATGCTTAAAATTCTTGAATAGCATGAAGACGAATACGATTACCATTATCAACGTGAGCGGAATGGTATGCAGGCAAAGCAACATAGCACCCATTATTGAAAGGTTACGTCTGAAGCGAAACAACATTTTGCTACTTTTGAGATCGATGCAAAAGTCTCGCTCCATTAAGGACAGGACGATTAGAGAACCGATAGAAAAAAATTAGAATTTTATTAGATATACCACGCCCAGCGACAAAGAACTTTTTATATATTACCTTTATTTAAAATTTGGATAGCATGGAGACCTTACTCGTACCAGTTGATTTTTCTGAAAACTCCGTGGATGCAACTCGATATGCCGTTGCTCTATCGTCTCAGTTGGGCATTGCCGGCATCGTTCTGTATCACAGCAATATTTTCGGGGATAAGCCGGAATCCGACATCTTAACAGAGCTCGAAAAGTTAAAAAAGGAGTTAAATCGCGAAAGCAAAGTGGCAATTACCTGTGTGGCAAACAGCGTTCCTTTGTCTGAAGGAATCGCCGACCTGATAATACGGCATCGAGCCTCTATCATTGTAATGGGCATAAGGGGACGCAATAAAGTAGGCCAAAAACTAATTGGGAGCCACGTTTTTCAGGTATCGAAAAGCGCTACAGTCCCTGTGCTTATAGTGCCCGAGCAATCCGTTTTTTCCAAAATAGAACATGCGGCACTGGCATTGCCTATCATTGCCGAGTTAAAAAAGTATATTCCCTACGAGGCAATCAAATCGCTCATAAAAAAGCTTGGTGCAACGCTCATGGTTCTCAATATCAGCAAAATCAGAGATAAAACACCCAAACCCATTGTATATGCTGGATTGGCGGACACACTTGATATGTTTGATGACATGTCTCCTACCTATCATTTTTTTTCGGCAAGGAATACCGCAGATGGTATCGCCCATTTTGCAAAAGACAACCATGCGCAATTGTTGATCAGCGTTGCCGGCGATTATGGATTTCTACAAGGAATGTTTAGGTCCAGCGTGACAAGAAAACTAGCTTATCAGTCTACCGTTCCTTTATTGATCTGTCGTTCAGGCAACGAAACGATTGAAAATTAAATGTGATTTGACATTAGCGACTGAAAAAGTTTTCGTCAATTTTGCAAACTCAGTTTGATGGGATATATAGGTAGGCAAGCACCGACGCCAATTATGCCAAGGCAAAAGATGGCAGCTCTATCCCAAAAATGGTTTCTTCATGCTGTTTTGAAGTCGGATTGCATGAAAGCAATGGAGACCACACAACTTTTATCGACCGAAAACTTGCAGCCATTTTCAAAGAGGTTCGCAAATACCACTTTCAAGAGGCACTCGTTCCCATTTACCGAAATTTGTTTGTCGCTATCAAAATTGTTCTCGAAGTGAATATCGATTTTGTAATTGGGGTTTGCCTGTTGCACCTGCTGCCGTGCGTCCAACAAAACTTCATCCACACGAATTTTGCTTAAGGAAAATCTCGGAAGGATCATAACTGGCTTTTGCCAAGTCTGGCAAACTGTGTCCGTATTTTCACTTTTTTAGTTATAAGTTATCATTGCTGTCCACTTAAAATAAGCTGAGGGACAGCTGTTTAACAATACGTTCTTTGACATTTCTGTAATCTGATTTTGTAATCAACTCATTTATAGGTGTTTTATCCAACAAGGATATGCCTAACACCTGTAATATTTCGTAGGGCTGACGGCCTGTCTTGAGATCACTGCCAACGATGGCTACAAGACAATATGTCGTAATTGCAGCGAATATCTGTATTCGAACAGCGTTTTCCGTTGTGCCCCAAAACGATTTTATTTTCAGGTGTTGCTTGATCCATTTGAAGAACAGTTCTATTGCCCATCGGTGTTTATAGAGCAGGGCAACTTCGAGTGCCGTGACCTCCATGTTATTGGTCAGAAAGATGAACGTCCTTTTGGATTCGCTGTCGTAGAATTTTACCCTGCGTATCTTTTGAGGGTAATCCCGGCAGGTGTAATAACCCGCAAGTTTCCCGGTCTGGTCGCATAAGATACCGTTATCCCTGTCCGCTTTTCTGGAATACATGCGCTGGAACTTGAGGTTTGACTTGGCTCTTATGATAAAGTATGCCCCTGCATTGTGCAGAAGGTACAGCCTGGAATAATCAAGGTATCCGCGATCAAAGACATAGAATGCCCCCTGCTCATAGCTTAGCTGATCCAGGGCGTTCACATCATGTACAGCAGCGGCTGTAATATGCATGAATACAGGGATATGGCTATTGGCATCGTACAGGGTATGCATCTTGATGCCTCCTTTGTTCCTTCTGAATGATGCCCACCAGAATACGCTGAGACAAAGATCAATGGTCGTCGAATCAAACAGGTAGACCTGTGAATCTATACCTAGATCGACATTCTTACATTTGGATCTGGCCACAGCGATCATGTGGAGGGCAAACTCCTCAAAGATCAAGCTGGCACGTTTAGCATTCGCCTTGGCCAGATTGCTTCGGGTGATCTGTTTGCCCAGCCCCAAATGGTAGGACTTGTTGCTATGTGCATCCAGTACAAGCATCAGACCCCGCAAGCTATCGCGGTTAGACAACTGACCGAACATCATACAAAGCAACTGGTTCCAACAAGTGAAATGCTTAACATACCTGTTGCCATCATGCCTCTGCACGATAGAGTCGAACACACGTCGTGGAAGGAATTCCGTCAACTGTGCGAAAACGTACTTGCCTCGATTCATCTATACCGCTTTTTGCGGTGAACCTAAACAAATTCAAATCGTCACGCATGAAAAACCAGCACAACAATCAGATTATCAAGAAGTCAAAGAACAGTTTAAATAATTTTAGTAGACACTAATGATAAGTTATGAATAATAAGAAATGAGTTATTTAGGTTTGATTTTGCTTTTTGTGGTTAGGATGGCACTTCGTAACATTTTTAGTATGTCGTTTGCATCTGAATAAACAGATGTGAATTCGTTGGTCGTCTTCGACTATTAAAATATTCATCCTAACAAACTTAGATAAATTGCTTTTATATCCAATTTAATTGTATTGCATATACATAGCAATTTTATAGCTAAAATGGTTAAAATACAGCCTTTCCAAATTCTTTATTGGTTCACTTCTTCTTCAATTTGAAAACCTATGATATTTGTATGTGAATATAATCGTACGGCGATCAATATTATATTCGTAAAACCAAAGAAATATGGGGACTGACTACAACAACTGGAAGATTAGCAATAGAAGAAATACTATCTGCATTATACCTATTATCTTCTTTGGTAAGTTATCAGGTTCAAAAAAGAAATACCGAAAAGACCAAATCGTTAATACTATTGCGCTGATAGTTAAAGCCTGAGCCCCTAAACCCAAAAAAATTGACCTAAATGCCGAAACTCGCTCTTCATGCGCCGAAAGATTATAAAATAGATATATCCAAACCACATAGATTAATGTGTTGAGTGACACCGAAAGGAATCCAATAAATTTGTTAATCCTTGCCATCATAGTTTTCGCTTAATTCAGTCTATTCAATAATCCGCTTGGTCATCCTCCATGACTTTGACAAGACGACCCGCAGAGCCAACCATGTTGGCAGCAAATATACCATACGTGATGCCCAACTACAAAAGTCATTATTAAACTAACAAGATTCAGAATAGTTTCCACAGGAGCCAATCTCCCCCGTCTCTAGATATGGAGTAGCATTGGCATTAGCGGTCACTTGATCGGATATATCACCCCTTCCCAGGGACTTTTAAAAGCATTTTTTCGGACAAGTTTTTGTCCGAAAAAATGTTCAGTACCCCGGACAGGATTGTTCTCGAACCTCTTTGTGGAAGATTTGAAGCGAATTGCGGCTTTAGGAGCTTGAAATGCACTTTGAAAATATCTAAGCTGGATAGAGATCGAACTGGCAATTAACAGAATATAAAAATCCCTGGCGAAAAGTGTCCAACCTTCCGTGGTGGATAAATGACTGGAGTTTCTAACTGTAACTGTCAAATTAATCCTGATTAAAATGTGAAAGCCACCTTTAGGGTGGCTTTCGTGTGTTGTGATTTGCAGTTTACTGTTGGAACAACTGCCTAATCGTTCCCATTGGGATGAACATCTTGTTGCTGCTCTTTAATTTAAGGAAACCATACTTCTCATAAAAGGCAATAGCCTTTTCGTCTATCGGATCAACAATAACAGCCAGCGTACCCAATTGTTCGGAAAGGTTCAAACATCTTTCTAGGGCATTCATGAGCATCAGCTCTCCACGGCGCTTGCCTTTCTCATTTTTGTCTACTGCCAACCTGCCTAATAATACAGCAGGCAACTCCCTGTAGCTTCCAGGTAATCTTAACTTTTTAAGCAAGCCTTCGGGCAAATCATCTTTTGGGATGGAATTGCCCGACAGTGTGTAATAAGCTAAGACGATGTTTTCCTCATTGGCAAGAACGTAACAGGCGGATAGATCCCTTCGGACATCCTGAGATGCCTGTTTTTTGATGTATTCATCTAAAAGTGGGGCTTCACTATCAAAACTACCCCGATTATGTGTTTTTTGTAGATTTATGATTTCCACTTTGCTGCGCCTCCTTAAATTTTAAATAATTGGAATGAGCTTTCTTAAGCGCATCGTTAGGAGCCGGCGGGTTCAAAATTGCTTCCAGAAATATCTTCTTGTCCTCCATCGTGTTCAGTATGGTGTGACTGTCCTTAATGATTTTGTTGGCTTGGGTCTGGATATGAAAAACAATAAATTCAGAAAGGCTCTTAAAGCCGCTCAGTTCTGAGGCATACTTGATCAGCTCTTTTTGTTCTCTGCTAATGCGAACATCAATTCTATCATTAATTACTGTTGCCATAACTTCTGTTATCTAATCTATTTCTGTGTTTTTTTATATTTCTGTGGCAATTCTTTTCTTAATTTTTATTGATTTTGTTTTGCTTGATCACATCTTAATCCTTTTATAAATCTACTGCTTTGTTTAACATTTCCTAAATGTTGCAATTTTTAAGTATTATCTGTTAATTCTTATTTCAATCTTCGTTGCAGAAACTTCTGTGGAAATACTTTTTTAAATCTTTTTGAATTTTTCTATACTAATTTTTTCTTTTTCAATCTTTGGTCGATAGTGGTCATCTCTGAATGACCTCATTCGCATTAGCAACACAAATGTACGTGAATTTACCGTACAATAAAAATTATTTTAAACAAAATAGTACAAACCCGCTCCATTCATCTTAAGAATAAGCAAGCACGATTAGATATACCGTTTTATCTGGATATTTTCTATGTGCTTATGCACTTGGCCGTTCGCAACGTGGTACATTTCGAAAAACCTAATTGAACAAGCTATTGAGAGGCACAAAGCCAGAGATCGAACCAGAAAAGCGTCTTTATGAGCAATAAAGGCATGTTTCGATTGTCAGAAAACAAAAAAGCCTCCTTACATGCTGTAAAGAGGGCTTTGTACTCGGAGCGGGAATCGAACCCGCACTCGCTTTAAGGCGAACAGGATTTTAAGTCCTGCGTGTCTACCAGTTCCACCATCCGAGCAACACATTGCTTTTTAAAGCAAAAACCCTTCTCTTAACTAAAGAAGAAGGGTTTGGAGCGAAAGACGAGGTTCGAACTCGCGACCTCAACCTTGGCAAGGTTGCGCTCTACCAACTGAGCTACTTTCGCATTTTGAGAAAGAACTTTATATCGTTTTCTCTTTTGGTGATGCAAATATAGGCAGTTTTCTATTTCTGCCAAATACTTTTTTTCAAAAATTCACATTCCACCTATAAGTTATTGGCATTCAGGAAAAGAAAAATCGCATCATTTTCATAGCCTTTGCCCATAGCATAGCGAGCCAACTTCATTTTCCGCACATAGGGATCGGTATCCTTCAGTAGCGAGGCCTTCTTTCGCAGCAGGCTTTCCAAGCGTTCTTCATAGTCGTCCTTTTCCAAGCTGGCCAATGCTTGGGCCACCAACCTCGCTGATACCGCTTTGGCTTTTAGCCCTTGTTCAATCTTTTTCTTTCCCCAGCCTTTCAATTGAAATTTCCCTCTCGCATAGGCCATCGCAAAGCGTTCCTCGTTCAGAAAGTTCTCGGCTATCATCTCGGCAATGAGCTGCTCTACTTCCTGGCGGTGCAGCCCCCAGCTATACAGTTTATCGCGCAGCTCCTGCTGCGACCGCTCCTGGTAGGCACAGAAGGATTCCGCCTTTCTCCTAGCCTCTTGCAGGCTCAAGGGAGGCTTTTGTCTTGGTATATGCGAGTCCATAGCGGCAAATTTGTAATAAATATATGGCATAGCTAAAAAAATGCTGAAATTCGCATCAAAATGAGCACAAAAACATATCATATAGCGCAAATAGCAGAATTATTGGGTTGCCCAAAAGCTCCTTATTTTCAGCAAGACAGCTCCATATCATGGTTAGGTTACGACAGCCGGAAAATAGGCGATGCAAAAGCTACCCTGTTCTTTGCCTTGCAAGGACGAAGGAACGGCCATGACTATCTAGCAGAAGCCTATAAAAAGGGAGTTCGCCACTTTGTCGTCAGCGAGGACAGGCCCTATGGTGACCTGTTTCCTGAGGCCAACTTCCTCTTAGTCCCAGACACCTTGATGGCACTACAGAAATTGGCGGCATACCACCGCTCCCAGTTTCACTATCCAGTAGTGGCTATTACGGGCAGTAACGGGAAAACGGTGGTGAAGGAATGGTTGTATGAACTACTCTCACCAGATTACTCCATCGTACGTAGTCCCAAAAGTTACAATTCGCAGCTTGGCGTTGCCCTATCGCTTTGGGCAATGAACGAGTCCGCTAATTTGGCCATCATAGAAGCGGGCATTAGCCAAGCAGGCGAAATGCAGGCCTTACAAACCATGATAAAGCCTAGCATTGGTATACTAACCAATATAGGCACTGCCCACGATGCGGGCTTTGACAGCGTAGAACAAAAAGTGCAGGAAAAGCTCTCGCTTTTCACAAACGTATCTACACTGATTTATAGTCCCAAATACCTGCACGGGCAACAAATCTCGCAACAAGCAGAAAAAAGCTGCAGCTGGGGCGAACAGGGATCGGAAGACCTCGCCATCATAAACTATGCGCAGACGACCAACGGATATACGACCATCAAGGCCAGATATAATGGAAAGGAGATTTCCATAACGGCGCCTTTTACGGATGCCGCCTCATTGGAGAACGTGGTTTGTTGCTGGGCCACCCTACTGGCCTTGGGCTATGATCACCGCACCATTGCCCAAAGGGTTGCCTCCCTCTCGGCCATCAGTATGCGGCTGGAACTGAAGAACGGCATCAATAGCTGCTCCATCATAGACGACTCGTATAGCAACGATATTTCTTCACTGGAGATAGCACTGGATTTCCTAAGCCAGCAACAGCAGCACCAGGCTAAGGTGCTTATCCTTTCCGACATGCCCATACAGGGCATGGAAGATGTCCTGACCTACCAAAGGGTTGCAGAACTGGTCAACAGGCAACGGCTCTCCCTATTCGTCGGCATAGGCGAACAGCTCAGCCGCTATCGTCATCTATTTGCGGGCAAGACGGCATTTTACCCATCTACCGCCTCATTTTTGGCTTCGGGTCTTTCCTTTCAGCATAGCACTATTCTCCTGAAAGGTGCCCGCTCCTACTCGTTTGAACGAATTAGCAAAACACTGTCGGCACAAATGCACGATACCGTCTTGGAAATAAACCTAAATGCCTTGGAAAACAACCTAAACCAATATAGGATGATATTGCCAGAAGGAGTGAAACTGATGGCCATGGTAAAGGCATTTTCTTATGGTAGTGGCAGTTTCGAGATCGCCAACGTGTTGCAGTTCAACAAAGTTGACTACCTTACGGTAGCCTATGCCGACGAAGGCATTGCCCTTCGTCGGGCAGGTATCACACTCCCCATCATGGTCATGAATGCCGGCATACAAAATATGGAAATGCTTCTGCGCTACGATCTGGAACCAGAGATTTATAACCTACATGAATTACAGGCATTATCACGAGCCATTATAGCGTCCAATGTAGAGGGAGTATCCCATGCGGTCCATATAAAGTTGGATACGGGCATGCATCGTTTGGGCTTCATGGAAGACGAACTGGAGGCACTAATCAAATTATTGCACCAAATGCCACACGTTAAGGTAAAAAGTGTATTTTCGCATTTGGTAGCCAGCGGTGATTCATCCCAAGACGACTATACTAGGAAACAGATTGCCCTCTTTAAGGACATGGCCTCTCGGATAAAAGCATCTCTACCCTATGAAATATGGATGCATATTGCCAATACATCGGCCATCAGTCGTTTTCCGGAGGCCAATTTTGACATGGTAAGATTAGGCATAGGGCTGTATGGTGTGTCGGCAGATGAGACACAGCCGATAGCCTTGAGCACGGTGGCAACACTCAAAACCAAGATCACACAGATCAAACATATTCCCGCAGGAGATACCATAGGTTATAATAGGCACGGTAGACTTAAAGGAAACGGTTCTGGGATGACTGCCACGGTGAAGATCGGCTATGCCGATGGCTATAACAGACGTTTGGGCAATGGTCACTGCTATATGCTCATAGGGGGACAAGCCGCCTATACCGTAGGCGACATATGTATGGACATGTGCATGCTGGACATTACCGGACTGCCAAATATCAGTGAGGGCGATGAGGTTATTATCATGGGCGAAAAACCCCATGTGAACGAACTGGCCAAGGCCATTGGCACTATCCCTTACGAGGTGCTGACGGGCATATCTCCCAGGGTGAAGCGGGTATATTACTACGAATGAGCTTGAACATATAGATAGAGCTGCTTTTTTATTCCGATAGGTATTGGCACCTCACTACGTTCAGCTATTTTGATTTTTTGTTTTTTTTACTTTTTACTTAACGCCATATGTGGACAAAAAACAGAGCGATTAAAGTCCTTTTTTACTATCTCATAAAAGGTGTGCTGGTGCTTGTTCCTATCGCTGGCGCCTTATTCCTGATATTTTGGATTGTAGCTACTATTGACTCGGTACTCAATCTAAGTTGGCTCATTCGCGATGAAATGGGCAGGCCGTTGTACATACCAGGCCTAGGTATTATCGCCATGCTGGTCATACTCATATCGGCTGGCTGGGTGTTCACCAATTTTGTCACCGAGCCTATCTTGGAGTGGTTCCAAAAGCAGATGAACAAGATTCCCCTATTCAACACACTATATTCTTCCATCAAGGATTTTACCGAGGCATTTGTGGGCGATGAAAAAAAATTCAACGATCCTGTTCTGGTGGAAATCAATGAAACGGGACTGAAGAAGATCGGTTTTCTCACCCAAAGCGATCTGCACAAGATCGATCTGCCTGATGAAGTGATTGTCTATTTCCCCTATTCATATTCCTTTGCTGGCCAGGTATGCGTGGTGAAGGCCAGTAAAGTCACAAAACTGAACATGAACGCTACGGATGCCATGAAACTGGTAGTGTCTGGAGGAGTGAGCGGGTTGGAAGGGCATGCCTCACAGCCCAGCATAAGCGAAAAGTAAATACTGTTGCCTAATGCCATAGTTAGAAAACCACATTTACATTTTTTATTTATTTAAAGAGACTCTATCTTTCGGCAGAGTCTCTTTAAATTTGGTTCTCAGATTTTTGTTAACGTCGTGGTGCCTACTTTGCTCCGCTTGCAATACCAACGTTCAACATTAATTGGATACCGTTCTCACTTTATACAGTTTAACAGACGGGATATGCAATTTAATCTTTGGATTTTCACCATAAATATTAAATGTCCACCAACTTTCTTCTGCAATCGTAAACACCAGATTATCGCTGTTTCGATCGTAATTTGCTGATTTCACATTGACATGCGTTGCCAGCGGCACAAAAGGCTCAAAAAGTTCCTTCTCGGTATCAAAGACCCACACACCATGGTGCGTAGACACAAGAAAATGCTCCTTATCAACTTTACTCAGATCATGTCCTCCTTCGTCTGGCAATTTGTAGGATTTAACAAGATGCAACTTCGGTTCTGAAGAAGACCAATTTGCCAATTCATAAATTCGCAACTCGTCAAAACCAAGTGCCAGCAACTGTTTGCTAGCATCATCCCAAACAATTCCATGTCCCGAGTACAAGCTGTCTTTATAGATCACTTGTTCGTTTTTCCCAATATCGTAAATTTCCAAGCTATTGCCAGATACATGCGTTGAATTGGCAACTCCTATCCGATTATTGGGCAGCAGGTCTGCTGAATGAGCCATAGGTGTTTTGGCATAAAAGAGAACTTTCTTAGATGCTATATCTAGCAATATCGTAGCACCACCAGATGACGTAATTAATAGTTTCGTATGATGATCTACGGGTTTACATTCGTCCAGGGTAGCCAGTAGCCCTTGATAGCTTGCCGGGAGCTCCTCTTTGGCCTCACTTGCGCGCCATTTCCATTTATATTTTACTTCGCCCTTCTTTGCTGCATCCCCGTTAAGGACAAACACCTGATCATCGCCACATACAACGAGGTCGCCAGTACTCAATACAAAATCGCGATGCTCGGCAATTCCGAGCCCGATGGGATTATTGGCTTGAACGGTATTTTTATTTTGACCTACTGTAAAAAAGTAATTCAAAAACAGATTAGCGAAAAGGGCTAAAAAGAATATTTTTTTCATTTTCATCACTACTAGTTGAACAAATATCTCAAAAACCTTACACCCAAAAGATATTAAGGTAAACTTGGGTGAGCGGGATTAAAATCACCAATTCGGATTATATCCATATGGCTTGAGTGCCCTTAATTCTATAGCGGCTCAAGTTCATTTTTACTCGCACCCCATGGTTCTTGGCACTGCAAATTGGGCCATGCTATTGCAAGGTGCTGGCTTTGGCTTGCTCCGTATTTAAAATTGTCTCAACCACCTATTGCGTACCAGAAGTTGTTTGGGATTAAGCTGATCTTTTTCTACCAATTGGAATGCCTTGGCTGTACTTGGCTTCATCTTTATGTTGAGTTCTTGAACGATGCCATCACGGCTTAATAGCACTTTCCACTCATCTCCCACGCTGGCCGCTGCCGTGACACGTGCCAATTCTCGGCCGGCCACATCCAACCGATAGCCGTTTATCGCTATCAGTTCATCGTTCACATTGATGCCTCCATCCCAAGCGGTACTGGCGCGACTCACGGAAGATACAATTATTTCCCCATCGACTATCTTTGTCCTAATCCCCAAGTCTGCAGTGACTTTTCCTTCGTTGAGATCTATCAATTCCAGTCCTGCATAAGCTAAGTAGCTATTATAGTCTGGACTACTCGCCGTATTGACTAAGTCGTAAATATCATCCAAAGATATACCGCCTACTTTTTCGGCCAATGTCTTGAATTCCTCGTCATTATAACCGCGACCTTCTCTTTTATAAAACTCGCGGTAAGCGGCATGCATCACCTCGTCCAAGCCAATGGCGCCATTGTTCTCATGCAACAATTTCAGGTCGATAAGCAAGGCCATAAGCGCCCCTTTATTGTAGTAGGAAACGCCCGTATTGACTGAATTTTCGTCCTGTCGATAATACTTGATCCACGCATCAAAACTTGCTTCGCCCAATGGCTGTACGTGATTACCAGCCCTGTTTTCCACCGCCTGTATATCACCCAATATATCCTGAAAGTACTGTTCCTGACTGCTAAAACCAGCCCTATGTACCAATAGGTTGTCGTAATAGGCGGTAAAGCCCTCTCCTATCCACAAATTGGTTGTATAATTTTCGGCACTGTAGTCAAATGGTCCCAAGGCAGCGGGTCGTAGGCGCTTAATATTCCATAGGTGGAAATATTCATGAGCTACCAAGCCAAGAAAACCCTTGTAGCCATTTTCCGTTTCGTAGGCAAAGCGCGATGCTCCCAATACGGTAGAGTTGAGATGTTCGAGACCACCGCCCCCATTGGCATAATGGTGCACAATGAACACATAGCGCTTATTGGGGTTTTCGTCGAATATTTGGGTGGCTCCTTCAACGATTTTAGCCATATCCTTCTGCAATCGCATTTTGTCGTAATTGCCTCCACCTACCATGGCTACCTCGTGGTGCACGCCCGCAGCATCGAACGTAAACACATCCTGATTGCCAATTTCTATGGGTGAATCGAAGAGAATATCAAAATTTTCGGCATAATAGGCATCAGTTTTTCCCGAAACCAGTTCTAGCCCGGTGGAGACTTTCTTCCAGCCAGCAAAAGGGATGACTTTAACCTCGCTAGGTCTATCAATCATGTCATCTACGAACATGAAGACGCCTGTGGGGGAGATGAATGCGTGTGAGGCATCTACAAAACTAGTCCGCACGGACACTTCAAAAGCATAGACCCGATAGGTGACAGTGATGTTTTCTTCCCCACCGGCAATTACCTGCCACTTGTTCTTGGCCGTCTTGGTCGTTTTGAGGGATTGACCGGCACTTCCAAAGGCTTCGAAGGCCTCCACATTTTTGGAGAACTCTCGTATAAGGTAAGATCCGGGCGCCCATACGGGCATAGTAAGTTCTACCGATTCCTTCTTCACGCCTGGAATGGTCATTCTCACATCTATGTAATGTGCCTGCGGCTCGGAAAAAGACAACTCAAAATAAACTGGTGAGGCGTTATGAAGCTGTGCCATTGCGGTAATAGAGGTTACTAAAAAGAAAGTCAAAAATTGAAAAACACATTTAAGCATATTCAAGTCGTTTTTCAGCAAAAATATAACAATGGCACGAAAACATCACATCAAACTAGCATATTCCATAAAAAAAAGAGTGCATCAATATTGTTGCATTGTTCTTCTAATTTTATATTTATCTTTATGCTTCCGATAGAAAAGCCGTATTTTTGTGTAACATCGGTTATTCGATTTTATAAAAATCTAAATAAAAAATCGGCCTTTTCTGACATTGGATAGATACTATTAAACAGTTCATGAAAAAAAAATACATATATCTTGGCATAGGCATCATTGTCATTGCTTTCTTGGCTTATCGTTTTAGTTCTTCTATCAATGAAAAAAAAGATGCTCCTACGGAGAATAGGAGCGCCAGCTCGCTGCAGGTGAGTGGTGTCGTGGCCAAATCCAGCAGGTTTTCCAATGAACTGACCGTATCCGGTAGCATAGAGGCCAATGAACAGGTGCAGCTACGCAGTGAGGTTTCCGGCATCATCAGGCAACTGTACTTCCAAGAGGGCACCTACGTACAAGAAGGCCAGGTGCTGTTCACCATTGATGATACCGAATTGCAGGCACAGCTGATACAGCGACGCACCGAAGAAAAACTGGCCGAAGACAACTCGCAACGTGCTACCCTGTTGTTTGAAAAGGAAGCCATCAGCAGTCAGGAAAAAGACGTGGCCCTTGCCGACCTGGAGTCTGCCAAGGCCCAGACGCAGCTCATCAAGGCGCAAATCGCTAAGACAAAAATTACCGCGCCGTTCAGTGGCAAGATTGGCTTGCGATCGGTTTCCAAAGGCGAGTATCTTACGCCCACTACAGTGGTGGCCACCCTGATGAATACCAACCCAGTGAAGATACTTTTTTCCGTGCCGGAAAAATACTCGTCGCAGGTCAAGATAGGCCATCCATTGAGCTTCACTACGAGCAGCTCGCAGCAGAAATTTGACGCCAAGATATATGCGATTGAACCGGGTATAGATGCAGAGACACGTACAGTACAGATTAGGGCCATTGCCCAAAACCCGAATGGAGCCTTGATGCCCGGAGCTTTTGCCCGCGTACAATTGCCCATCAACATGGTAGAAAATGCCATTTTGGTACCTACGGAAGCTATTATCCCCATACAAAATGGGCAGCAGGTATTTGTGGCAAAAAATGGAAAGGCCAAATCTTTGGAAGTACAAACGGCGGGCAGAACGAGCACAGACGTATTGGTAACAACTGGGGTGGGCGTAGGCGACACGGTGCTTACTTCGGGCATCATGTCGCTAAAAGATGGCAGTCCAATTCAAGTAAAACTAACTAGCAATTAAGTGTTATGAGTTTATCCACGCTTAGCATAAAACGTCCCGTACTGACGATAGTCCTCAACCTCATGTTGATACTGTTCGGGATTGTAGGTTATACTTTCTTGGGTATAAGGGAGTTCCCGTCCATAGACCCACCTATCGTTTCCGTGCGCACCAGCTATGCGGGAGCCAGCCCAGATATCATAGAATCACAGATTACCGAGCCTTTGGAGAAATCCATCAACCAGATAGACGGGATCAGAAACATATCTTCATCCAGCAATCAGGGCACCAGCGTCATCAACATTGAGTTTGTGCTAGGCAAGGACCTAGAGGAAGCCACCAATGATGTGAGAGACAAGGTTTCCCAGGCACAACGCAATCTCCCACAGGATATCGACTCCGCTCCAGTGGTCTCCAAGGCTGATGCAGACTCTGAACCCATCATCACGCTGACTGTGAGAAGTGACACACGACCTGCGCTAGATCTCAATGATATCGCCGAAAATGTCATTGCCCAGCGCCTGCAGACCTTACCTGGAGTGAGCACTGTGCAGATAATGGGGCAAAAGCGCTATGCCATGCGCCTGTGGATTGAACCGATGCGACTTGCAGCCTATGGGCTGACGCCTTTGGATGTGCGAAATGCCCTCAACACGCAGAACGTGGAACTACCATCGGGCAAGATTACCGGAGACAATACCGAACTGACAGTAAAAACCGTGGGCAACTTGCTGACGGAAGATGATTTCAATAATATGATCATCAAAACCCAGGGTGATCGCATCATCCGATTCGGCGATGTGGGAAAGGCCGCACTTGGCCCCGAAAACCTGGAGACCAATCTTCGCGAATCAAGAACCCCTATGGTCGCCCTGGCTATCATTCCACAACCGGGCACCAATTACATAGAAATAGCCAACGCCTTTTACGAACGCCTGGAACAAATAAAAAACGAGGTTCCCGAAGACCTCCAGTTGCAAGTTTCGATCGACAATACCTTGTTTATCAAAAAATCGGTTACCGAAGTAGCTGAAACTATCCTCATTTCCCTGATATTGGTTATTATCATTATTTACCTGTTTTTCAGAAATTGGGGTATCGCTTTCAGGCCTTTGATTGATATTCCCGTGTCGCTGATAGCTACTTTCTTTATCATGTACCTTTGTGGGTTTTCCATCAACGTGCTCACCTTGCTGGCCATCGTACTAGCCACCGGCTTGGTAGTGGATGATGGCATCGTGGTAACGGAGAACATCTACAAGAAAGTGGAAGAAGGGATGTCACCCATACAGGCTGCCATCAAAGGTTCGAACGAAATATTCTTTGCAGTGATTTCCATATCCATCACCCTGGCGGCGGTATTTCTTCCGGTTATGTTCCTGGAAGGATTTGTGGGACGGCTATTCCGCGAATTTGGCGTGGTCATCGCCTCCGCCGTGCTGATATCGGCTTTTGTGGCCCTCACGCTCACACCTATGCTCAATGCCTATCTGATGCCAAAAAATGGCATCAAGCATTCGCGATTCTATGAAATCACGGAGCCTTATTTCGAGAAAATGACCACAGGCTATGGGCGCATGCTCGCTGGCTTTCTTAAATACAGTTGGCTGAGTTTTCCCATCCTCCTTGGCTGCTTTTTCCTAATCGGCTATTTTTGGGTAAACCTCAAAAAAGAAACCGCGCCTTATGAAGACCGCAGCCTTATCAACGTGAACGTGACGGCACCAGAAGGCAGCTCGTTCGATTATATGGATCGCTTTATGATGGAGCTGGCAGACATGGTGAACGATTCTATTCCCGAGAAGAAAATCAATCTGGTCGTCACTTCTCCAGGCTTTGGCGGTACAGGTGCCACCAATAGTGGTCGTATGCGCATCGCGCTGGTACCCCCTGAAGAGCGCGTCAGATCGCAAAGCGAGATTGCCGATTTCCTTACCCGCGAGACAAAGAAGTATAACGAAGCACGCGCCTTTGTCACCCAACAGCCCACCATTGCCGTCAATAGACGTGGAGGGCTACCCATTCAGTACGTCATTCAAGCTCCCAATTTCGAGAAATTACAGGAAAAGATCCCCGCTTTCATGGAAGAGGCCAACAATGACCCTACATTTTCCGCCGTGGATATCAACCTCAAGTTCAACAGGCCCGAGCTGAACATCAGCATTGACAGGGATAAGGCGCAAAGCATGGGCGTGAGCGTACTCGACGTGGCGCAAACCCTGCAGCTTTCGCTCAGTGGCCAGCGTTTTGCCTATTTTATCATGAATGGCAAGCAATACCAGGTCATAGGTCAGTTTGACGATGCCGATAGAAGCTCGCCGCTAGACCTGACCTCCATATTCGTACGCAACAACCGCAATCAACTTATCCAGCTAGACAATGTGGTGAGCGTAAGCGAAAGAAGCAGTCCACCACAGCTATATCACAACAATCGATTCATGTCTGCCACGGTATCCGCCGGCTTAGCGCCAGGCATGAGCATGGGCGATGGCATAGAAGCCATGGACCGCATAAGCGAGAAAGTACTGGACGACAGCTTTTCCATCGACCTAGGTGGCGAATCGCGCGATTTCCGCGAAAGCGGTTCCAATACACTCTTTGCTTTTGGCTTGGCCTTGTTGCTGGTATACCTTATCCTAGCGGCACAGTTTGAAAGTTTTCTGGATCCGTTCATGATCATTCTTACTGTACCCATGGCGGTAGCCGGTGCCATGCTCTCCCTATGGATCACGGGAGAGACCTGGAATGTGTTCAGCCAGATAGGAACCATCATGCTGATCGGTCTGGTAACAAAAAACGGCATCCTGATCGTGGAATTTGCCAACCAACTGAAGGCAGAGGGAAAAAGCAAGGCCGTTGCCATTTTGGAAGCTTCGGAAGCACGGTTAAGGCCCATATTGATGACAAGTTTGGCCATTGCGCTGGGAGCGCTCCCCATCGCCCTTGCGCTGGGGGCGGCAGCTACCAGCCGTATAGGTATGGGTGTAGTTATCGTGGGTGGAACCATATTTTCCCTCATTCTCACTTTGTTCGTCATCCCTGCTATATATATGATGTGGTCAAGAAAACATGTTGTCAACAAGGATTTGGAAGAGGCCATCAAGATTGAAAAAGAAGAAGCGCTGACAAGCATATAAAGCAATCGGTATTACATGAAATTTAGCATTATATTATTCCTAGTTATCTTTGCCCCTACCATTAGCAGCTATGCGCAATCGGACACCTTATACCTCGATGAGGCCATTAGTATTGCTCTTAAACAGAATTACGACATCCAATTGGTGTCCAATGATGTATCCATAGCCAAGAACAACGCCAATATAGCCAATGCAGGCATGCTGCCCAGTGTCAGCGGCAACTTCAATCGCTCGGCAACCAGACAAAACACTACACAAACGCTCCTCAGCGGCGAAACGCGGTCACTGAGTGGTGCCAACAACACCAACCTGCTATATGGAGCTTCTCTCGACTGGACTATCTTTGACGGATTCCAGATGTTTGCTCGCTACGAACAACTTAAGGAGTTACAGAAACTGGGCGAAGCGACACTCAAACAACAGATATTGGATACCGTATTTGAAATTATCAGCCAGTATTTCACAATGGTGCAACAAAAGAAGCAGCTGAAAGCCTTGCAAATGGCTCTTGATTTATCCAAATACCGATTGGAAATGGCGCAAAACAGGTATCAGATTGGGCGGGCCTCCAAACTCGAGGTACTGGCCGCTAGCGTGGATCTCAATACGGATACGACAAATCTCATGCGTCAATCAACTGCTTATAAAAACATCAAATACCGCATCAACGAGCTAATAGGACGTGAGGTGCAGCAAGATTTTGAGGTGGCAGATACCATCAAAATAAAAACTAATCTGATATACGACGATCTCTTTAACCTTGCAAAAAAACACAATCCCGATCTGCAAGCAGCACTGGTAAGCAGAAGGATAGCAGAACTTGACCTGAAACAGGTGAAAGGCCAACGGCTTCCTCAAATAGCGCTCAGCTCCGCCTATACACGCACAAGGGCCACCTCACCGCTTGGCTTTGCTACCCGAAGCGTAGGCAATGGACTCAGCTATGGCGTTACTGCTTCACTAAACATATTCAATGGTTTTCTTCAACGCCGCAATGAGCAAAATGCCGAAATCGAAATCACTTCCAGCTTAATAAATATAGAGAAAACGAATGCCAGCATCAAATCCCAGCTTTCTGCTGCCTACCAGACCTATTTGGTCAATCTGGATCTCGTAGGCCTGGAAGAGAAGAACCAGCAAATAGCCAAGCAGAACATGGACATCACACTGGAAAAATACAGATTGGGAAGTATCACCCCACTGGAATTCCGGGAGGCACAGCGCAACTACGTAGATGCAAGCGTACGCTACAGCAACGCCCAGTTCGACGCAAAAGTATCAGAAATAGCTTTGAAACAAATAGCAGGGGCATTGACCTTTGACTAAGAACCACGCGTATTCTATATATTTCAAAAAAAGCAGCCCTTTTTTCTCTGCCCATCATGTTTTCCGACAGATTTCGTCGCTTGGTTTCAATAGGCAACAAAACCCTAAGGACGAAAGATTAAGGGCATTTGTTTGCAGATAAGGTAGGTTTTCATTAAGTTTGTTTGTTATAATCTAAAGCGTATCTCCACCGATGATATTAGTTGTAGATAGTGGTTCGTATAAGTCTGACTGGATGTTGGAATCGCCAGACAGCAGCCCCATTAGAGAGAAGAGCAAGGGATTAAACCCTTTCTTTACGAAGGAAAAAGAAATTGTCCGAATCATTCAAGGCTTAGATAGCATTACGAAACATGCATCTGAAATACGGGAAATCTATTTTTTTGGTTCTGGTTGTACAAATCCTGACAGAAGGGAAATGATGTCCAATGCATTATCACAGGTATTCCAACATGCATTTATCTCTGTAGAGAACGATCTTATTGGTTCTGCCTATGCTACCTGTGGAAATGAACCTGGCTATACCGCTGTACTCGGTACAGGCTCCAACATTACTTTCTTTGATGGTGAACAGGTATTACCCACCAAACAAGGGCTTGGCTTTATACTTGGAGATCAAGGGTCTGGTGTTTGGTTTGGCAAAAAACTGATTACTTCTTTCTTATATGGTGTCATGCCCGAAGAGCTTGCAAAGCAATTCAGCAAGAGCTACCAAGTCACCAAAGAGCTCGTGATGAAGCATGTTTACCACAAAGGTAGTCCTAATGCCTACCTGGCGTCATTTGCGCCTTTCATGCACGCAAACCAACAGCACCCCTATATCCAAGGCCTGTTGCATCAAGGTTTTGAGCTCTTTATCAAAACACATATATTGCTCTATCCCGACTATCAGCAGCATGTATGCCATTTTGTGGGAGGAATAGCCTATCATTTTCAACGGGAACTAGCTCAGGTGTGTCGACAGTATTCCGTGAATATAGGTAAGATCATCAAAGAACCAATAGAAGAACTATACAATTTCGTTATTGAAAGAGAAACAGCTTGATATTTGTCTGTTATAAGTAGTAAGTTTTAAATGGAAAATAAATTATGAAAGCATTTGTTTTATTAATCGGATTAATCACTATGACTAATGCACCAAGTGTATACGATTTCTCCTTTCAGAGCCTGGAAGGTGTGAAGGTTCCTTTTGAGCAGTTCAAAGGCAAGAAAATCTTGATAGTAAACACCGCATCCAAATGCGGCTTTACTCCACAATACAAGGACTTGGAAACCCTTTCACAAAAATACAAGGATAAATTAGTCGTGATCGGTTTCCCGGCCAACAACTTTGGGCAACAAGAACCAGGGAGCAATGAAGACATCAAGTCGTTCTGCGAACAAAACTATGGGGTCACCTTTTTGATGGCCGAAAAGAGTAGCGTGAAAGGAGACGATATCAGCCCTCTGTTCAAATACCTCACCAACGAAGCTAATGCAAACTTGACTGGGGAAGTAAAATGGAACTTTGAGAAATTTCTGATAGATGAACAAGGACACCTGATAGCTCGCTTTCCTTCCAAGGTCAACCCATTGTCGGAAGAATTGACCAGCAAGCTGTAAAGGTTATCCCTTGCGCAAGGTAATGACCGATATTTCGGGCCAGATGCCTACTCTACCGGAAAAACCGATGAAACCAAAACCTCGGTTCACGTTGAGGAGTTGGTTTCCTTTGCGGTATATCCCTGCCCATTGTTTGTAGATATACTGTACAGGACTCCATCGAAATCCCGGGATTTCCACACCAAATTGCATTCCATGGGTGTGTCCTGCAAGTGCTAGGTGAATATGCTTGGGATGTTTCAATGCTTGTGCCTCCCAATGAGATGGATCGTGCGAAAGCAACACCGTAAATGTGTTCGGTTCCACCTTCGTCATTGCTTTGTTCAGATCGCCATATTGTGCAAATCCCCTGGCTCCCCAATTTTGGATGCCCACTAGATTGATGAATTGGCCGTTCCTTTCCAGTTTCACCTGCTCATCCAACAATAGGCGAAAGCCCATCTCGCTTTGCATTTTCTTCAATCGCCGCAGATTAGTTTCCTTTGCCATGACGGACGGCCATTGCACATAATCGCCATAGTCGTGGTTGCCCAGTATGGAATAGACGCCCATAGGGGCATTTAGTCTGGCGAGGAGTGGCTGCCATTCGTCCAGCTCGATGGATTCATTATTGACCAAGTCACCAGTTAACACTATCAGATCACTCTTTTGGGCATTGGCCATATCTATTCCCCTTTTCACGGCATCCCTATCGGTGAAGCTGCCGCAGTGGATATCGGACAACTGTGTGATGGTGAATCCGTCAAAGGCATCGGGCAGATCCTTAAAACGTAAGGTATGACGATGCACTTTATAATCGTATTTTCCTTTCAACATGCCGTATATAATGGCCGAAAAAGGGATAGCACTAATGCCGATAATAAGCTGGCTGATAAACCTACGACGTCCTTGTCCACTGGATTCCTTACCATAATGGATCACAAAATGTCCCAAGCGATAAATATCCTCCAACAGCAAAAAGGGCAAAGCCACAAGCTTGGGGACTATGGACAGCAATACCAAACCGACAAGCACGTAGCCATACTTTGACGGTATAGCTTTCGTATTGACCAATACCAGATACAGGATAAAGAGTACTAAACAAAGATCCAACAGCCAATACGACCAATGGATAAAGTATCTTGTAGAAGGAGGTAAAGTGCTTATAGCGTTTCGGACAGCTTGGAAAAAATAAAAATCAAGCAATATCCAAACGGGGATGATAAATAATATTCTGCTCAGCATAACGCGTTCGAAAATGAAAGACAGCGAATTTAGTCATTTGAGCAGTTAATCCAACTTTTGTAGCCATCAGTCTCGATAAATGAAAGTGAAATTACATATCTCACATCTCATCTATCATCAATTTGTACCCTTTAGCTCGGATATTTAGGATAGCTATACGTTCATCCTCTTTCATGTACTGCCGCAGTCTGCTGATATAGACGTCCAAACTCCTTCCGTTAAAGAAACGATCATTCGGCCATACCGTATTGATGATATTTTCCCTGGGCAATAGCTCGTTTTTATGTTTGCTGAGCATTTCCAAGAGAACAGCTTCCCGATAGGATAGATTAAATGTTTGCCCATGTCCTATCAATTGCTGCCGCACGGGATCTAGTTCATAGCTACCTATGTTAATCTTGCTTGAGGGCGCTTTAGAAGTACGTTCGTTGGCCCTTTTCGCCAAGGCAGTAACACGAACTACAAGCTCTTGCATGCTAAAAGGTTTTCTCAAATAATCGTTGGCACCGATATGAAAGGCATTGACCACATCATCGGTACTTGTTCTCGCCGTCAGAAAGAGTATGGGAACAGAAAAATTCTCCTTTCTGATCAAACTGGCGGCCGTAAATCCATCCATTCCAGGCATCATTACGTCTAGGATGACCAAGGCTGGTTGCATTCTCCTAAAAGCATCCAATACCTGATCTCCGTCACTAACGTGCAATACATCAAAACCGGCTTCCTCCAGGTTGTCCTTCACAATGAGCGCCAAGTCTTCCTCATCTTCGGCAAACAATATAGAATTCATATTCAAATAATCTATTTCCTTCACTAATGTATTGGTAATTTCAGTATAAAAGTAGCCCCTTTGCCCAATGTGCTCTCTACGGAAACCGTACCACCATGAGCCTCTATAACTTGCTTCACATAATAGAGCCCTATACCAAAACCCTTGACCTGATGCCTATTGCCCGTAGACACCCGGTAAAAGGGTTGAAATATCAGGTTTAAGTCTCTTTTATGAATACCAATTCCATTATCCTTAATCTTTATTTCCAAATAAGTTTCCATAGCGCGGATCTCAATGATGACTTCGGGGCTGCCGTCGGCATATTTAATGGCATTGTCCAGGATATTGTTCATCACATTGTGCATATGCAAGATATCCATCGATAAAACAGGTACATCCCTCTCTTGCCAGTACTGAATAGTCAACCTATCGCCATACATGGCTCGCTTCTCCTCCACTATCTCCTTGATAAGAACAGCCATGTCTACATCGTCCCTGTGTAGCTCAACGCCGTTGGATTGCCAGTAGGCGATTTCGAGCACTTGGTCTATAAGCTCGGTCAAGTGTGCGACCGCTTTTTGTCCTAACCCCAGATAGCGCGCTACTTTCTTATTGTCACGCAAATTTTGCGGCTTTTCCAGAGTATCCAGTGCTGCCATTACCGTAGCTACGGGGGTGCGCAGCTCGTGGGTCATATTATTGACAAAATCATTCTTAATGTCCGACAATCGCTTCTGCTTGATGATCACATACAACATATAGATTAAACAACCTACCGTTATGACCATTAATAAAATAGACGCGCAAAAAGGCCAAAACAATTGTCCCAACATCCAAGGCAATGGGGCATTAAAGCTGAGCTGCAGAAACACATGCTCATCCATATCAATCAACATGGGGTTAGTATGATAACTGTAACCCGAGGCTGCTGTAGGTAATAGGAAGAAGTCAGTTGATAGATTGGATTTAATAGTGTCCAATTTACGATCTAGCTGGCCCAGACCCTCTACCTCAAGAGCCACGTGCAGGTCGTTCTCAAAAACCTCTTTATGGAAATGTTGCATAGTCATTTGCTCTCCCATCGGCGACATAGGTCTTCGAGGCATCCTCTCCCTATCAATCCTTGGCATCAAAGATCTTGGCGGCCGAGCGTTGCGCCTATCGTCCCTAAGCCCATTTCTTCGAAACATAGGCATAGCTCCTTCCCTATCCATGGGACCAAATTCTCCAAAAAATTGCTTTCTAAAAGTCTCGAAAAAAATTCTGTCCACCATACCCCTCAACCTGTCCTCTGTATTGGCATAATTGGTATATAACCAAAAGCACTGGAACAGCACAGAGCCCAGACCAGCCAAACACATCAGTATCAGCAAGGGTCTGAATTTGGAAGGTATCCAATATCTAAACGCAAAGTTCATAGTCTTCCATCTGGCTTTTTCACAAGGACAAAATTAACACAGGTTAAATGGTTTTCTGTTTACTTAACCATTTTTAACAATTTGAAACAGTAATTAACACTACTCCTGACCACCTTTGCAGCAAATGATATCACATAAGCTAACAACACTAGACATGTCCGTAAATAAGACGTATCGCATATTGATTTTTCTGCTCATATCATCGGTCTTTATGGCTTGCGAAAAAGAGGGGATCGTGAGCCTCAGTAACAGCATAGATGGCATAGGAGCGGAAATAAGCGATACATCTACCGTGCTGGTATCCACTCACCAGTTTTCAGAATTACCTTCCAGTAACAAGGAGGTAATACTCGTAGGAGCCGTCAATGATGAACTGGGAACAGTGACAGCATCCAGTTATTTCAGAATAGGCAACAGTGCCATAAGCAGCATCGCGGGAAGCCTACCATCGGACGCGCAATTCGACTCGCTATCGCTGGAGTTGCCGTACAACACTTATTACTATGGGGACACTACACAATATCAAACCATCGCCTTGCATAGGATTACAGAAGACATGGCTTTAGTGGAAGTTTCCTCTGCGCTTGAGAGCGACGAGATACCAGTCTTCGTAAGTGGCAGTGCCCTCTATACAAACAGCACGTTTGAATACGACCCAATACCTCTCGGTAGCACTAGATTTCGTCCAAAACCCAGCGCTTCTACAGGTACCAGTACCGATACACTAATGATTAAAGTAAATGGAGAATTCGGGCTAGATCTTTGGAACAAAATTTTGGCTTATGATGTAAGGACAACGGATAGTGAGCAGTTTCTCGATTACCTGAAAGGCTTTGTTTTGTTTCCGTCCAGCGATGCGCAAAGCATTACCGGCTTTTACACCGATTCCTTGACGCTAAGGCTACACTATAGCTACTATGGATCTGACGGAATGAAAACCCATTCCTTCATCAGTATGAAGATAGATGACAGAACCTATCAATTTAACCATATAGAGCACAATAGACAAAATAGCGAAATCAGCACCCTTGAGGCCAATGTGGAAGGCTCCATTAGTTCTACCGAAACCGACAACAAAGCCTATATACAAGGCTTGACAGGTCTGGTCACTAAGATACAGTTTCCTTATATGGACGAGATGATGAACAGAAACGACCTCATTCTCAACAAGGCAGAGCTGATCATAGAATCGCCCAACAAAAATCAGGATATCTATCCTTCCCCCAGCTCATTGGTACTTTTGGTATCCAATGATTATGGCGTGCCTTCCTCCCTGTTGCCAGTGAGCTATGAAACAAGCACTCAAACCATCGGCATTCAAAAAGCCACTATCGGCAGTACGGCCACTAACAAATACACATTCGATTTGACGGAGTACATTAGCAACTACAGAAGTGCCACAAACAATGCAAAAAAGATCCTTTATCTAAGCTTGCCAACCAGCGACCTCACCGCTACGGTGAACCGTTTGGTCGTGGCCTCCGGACAGGGTAAGCCCTTAATAACGCTTAGAATGATTTATACCAAACATTAACCCTTTAACATAATAAACAAATAAAATGAACAACAAATGGATTAAACTGACCTTGATGGTACTCGTCATGCTGACGGCATATTCCTGCTCTTCTGATGACGACGATGATGAAGATGACGAGTGGACAAGGAGTGTGGACTTCGACGGTCTTCCGCGCGGGGCAGCCGCAGGCTTCATGATCGGCGACAATGCCTATCTCACCACGGGATATGGTGCCAATAGCAATAGGTATGTGGACACCTGGAGATTCGACAACAGTACCACAACCTGGCAGCGGCAGGAAGACTTTCCTGGCCCCGCACGCAACGGTGCAACGAGTTTTTCCGTGAACGGCATAGGTTATGTGGGCCTGGGAACAAACGGCACTGTCATGTACAAAGACTTTTACGCCTACAATCCCACCACAAATACATGGAGCCAGATTGCCGATTTCCCTGGAACAGCACGCTATGGATCGGTAGCTTTCGTAGTGAACGGCGTGGCCTATGTGGGCGCAGGACAAGACATTGACCAGCAAGACTACAACGATTTCTACCGCTATGATCCCAATTCCAATACTTGGACACAGATTAGCAGTACGCCTATGAAAAGGGCTTTTGCCTTTACCTTCGTTATCAACAATGTGGCTTATTTGGGCGGAGGCACCAACAATGGCGCTTATGTATCTACCTTTTACGCATTTGATGGCAACACTTGGACAGAGAAAAATCCTTTGAGTGGTCGTACCGATGACTATACCTATGATCTGCGTCGCATCAATCCGGCCGTGTTCGTCATAGGCGGTTATGGTTACATTGCGGGAGGTACCATGAGCTCTACCCTGAGTTCTACATGGAGATACGATCCCAATAATGACTATTGGATCGAGCACGATGCCTTTACCATAGGTGGCGCTACCGCAAGGGCACAGGCCTACGGCTTCAGCGTAGATGGTATAGGCTACGTAACCACCGGGCGTAGCGGGAGTCAATCTTTTGATGATACGTGGAAATTTATCCCGCAGCTGTAGGCCTTATACACGATAAAAATTTATTTTAGCGGATGGATAAATTTGGCTTCTAAGCCGCTTTGCCATCTGCTTTTTTGCTTTTATTTGTGCATATTGCAGGCGTAATTACCAAGTTAATCATGTTCAGCATAAAATCCGCCTTTTTATCTATGGCTACCTTGGCCCTCTGTACCCCTTTAGTTGCCCAAGATCTTGCTGATGCACCAAAACCTTTTGGTGCCTTGCCTAGCGAAAGACAAATCAAATGGCACGAAACCGAGCTGTATTGCCTCATACACTTTACACCTACTACCTTTCAGGACAAGGAATGGGGATATGGAGATGCCGATCCCAAAATATTCAACCCCAAACATTTCAATGCCGAGCAAATTGTCGGAGCGGCAAAAGCAGGAGGTTTCAGGGGTATTATTTCGGTGGCTAAGCATCACGATGGCTTTGCCCTTTGGCCCACCAAAACTGCCAGCTATAACATCAGTGAAAGTCCATTTCGCGATGGAAAGGGCGATATGGTCAAAGAATTTCAGCTAGCTGCCCAAAAACTGGGAATGAAATTTGGCGTGTACTGTTCTCCTTGGGACAGAAACAATCCGGACTACGGAAGCCAAACCTATGTAAATACCTATCGCCAACAGCTGAAAGAACTCTACAGCAACTATGGGCCGCTATTTATGAGCTGGCACGATGGTGCCAACGGTGGAGATGGCTATTATGGCGGACTGAAAGAGAAAAGAAAGGTCGATCAATCGACCTATTATGACTGGATGAATACCTGGGCCATCACACGCGAGATGCAACCAGATGCAGCCATTTTCAGCGATATCGGCCTCGATGCTCGTTGGGTAGGCAATGAGAAAGGCTTAGCGCCCGAAACCAGCTGGTCTACCATTACGCTTCGCGGCAAAGAAGGCAAAGCGCCCATGCCAGGCTTTTTGGACGACAGCAACCTAGGGGAAGGCACGCGTCATGGCGAACGGTGGATCGGCGTAGAATGCGATGTTTCCCTGAGACCAGGGTGGTTTTACCACTCCTCTCAAGACAATCAAGTAAAAACGCCTCAACAACTTTTCGACCTGTATTGCAAAAGCGTGGGGCGAGGAGGGGCGCTCGACCTTGGGCTATCGCCCAATATGGATGGACTGCTCCACCAAAATGATGTAAAAGCCTTAACAGATTTTGGCCTATTGCTGCAATCTGTCTTTAGCGACAACTTAGCCCAACATGCCCGCATAGAAGCCAATGAAACAAGGAACGACCATCAAGCACGCTATGGCGTATCCAACTTGCTGGATGCGGACCGCTATAGCTATTGGGCCACTTCAGATGGGGTGCACCAGGCGAATCTCGTGGTCGAATTCCCAAAGGAACAAAAGTTCAATATTATCCAAATGCGCGAAAACATCAAACTGGGCCAACGACTAGATAGTGTAGTGGTGGAGCAATGGCAACAGGGGAAGTGGGTAGCCTTAGCACACGCCACTAGCATAGGGGCCAACCGCATCATCAGGTTAGACCACTACGTGCATACAGACAAGATTCGCATTAGCTTATACGCCCCCGTCAGCATTACGCTCAGCGATCTAGGAATATATGCGGAACCTGCATTGGCCACTCATGCCTCCACGAGATCAACAACAAGCATAGACCGTACAAATTGGACTATCACACCCCGCACCCTCATTGGAAAGGCGAGCGATGTCCTTGACAACGATGAAAACACCTTTGCTCTCTTCGAAGGAAATGAAATCACCATCATCTTGGATCAAACAATCCCCGTGGCCAGGTTGACCTATCTGCCCCGGCAAGACGGCAAATTGCAGGGTACCATTAGTAGGTATAAACTGCTCGCCAGCAGTGATGGAAAGGACTGGCAAGAAGTGGCACAGGGCGAATTTGCCAATATTAAGGCCAACCCAATAGCACAGACCATCCTACTTAAGGAAAACTTACAAGTTAACCAACTAAAGTTGGTTGCTTTGGAAACGTTAGATGGAAAAGTGACACTATCGGCCGCTGAGTTATATGTAGAATAAATAGCGGTCAATTAATTATACGGATTTTAGAGATATCCGCTACCGCACATGGCTATCTTCTCTGTTCGCAAATAACTATTTAACAATCTATTAAACCAATAATAGCTCTTTCAAAAAGAAACTTATCCAATTTTTCTTGGATAATAAGAATATACTATCTTTGATTATCTTAAATAGCATAACAATTGTATGAAAATCACAAGCAACAACTTTCTTATTTCATGTTTTATCTGCGCGGGCATTTTTGTATCCGCCTGTAAATCTAAAATGGTCGTAAAACCAAGCGCCGAGGTAGAACAGGTACAAAAAGAAGAACCAGTGGAAGAAAAAAAGGAAGAGCCAGCTCCCGTTAGAAAGGAAGAACCAAAACCTGAGCCTGTAGTAGAAAAACCGAATTTAAATTTCAAGAATATCCTGTTTGAATTTGACTCAGGCGTACTGAAAACCGATTCCTATGCCGTGCTAGATGGCATCGCCAGAGAGATGAGAAAGGCTCCGTCCACCAAATTTGTCATTGATGGACACTCCTCTGCAGAAGGTACGGCAGAATACAACATGTCATTGTCCATAGATAGGGCCAATGCCGTAAAAATGTACTTGGTCAATGCCGGCATCAGTCCAGACAATTTGAGCACCAAAGGCTATGGCGCTACAAAACCCGCTACTTCCAACGATACGGAACATGATCGTGCGCTGAACCGTAGGGTAGAGATCAAAGTAGTAAAATAAGAGACCTATTGCCATTCCTATAAGACAAAAAAAGGGGGTACAGTTTATAGCTGTTCCCCTTTTTGCGTTCGAATGCGGAGTATCACCCCAGCACCTAATCGTTATCCCACCATACGCTTCCTGTCAGCACGCCTACATCTCCTTGGCTTGTGGCATTTGCATTATTGGTATTTAGTTCGGTCTCCGGATACATGAAACGCCTTGGGTATGCCCCTGGCGTAGGAGACGTCACCGAATTGGGAAAATCGGGATATCCCAGACGACGTTGGTCATGCCATGCTTCGATATTGTTTATGCCGTTCAATGCCAGCCATTTTTGTGTAATGATTCTTTCAATCCTATTCGTTGCCGCATCCAAACTGACTGCTGCCTGAGCCACATAGGAAGATATATCGTAATTATTGACGTTGAACAAATAATTGAAAGAGGCCTGAATACCGCTATTGTACAGGGTAGTGCTATTGGTACTGATCCAACCGCGTTCTGCAGCCTCGGCTTGCAGGAAATAGGCCTCGGACAATGACATGATAACCGTCGACTGGTTAAATGCTTTCAAAATACCCGCAGGACTATTTCCATTCTCAACAGGACCTTTAAATGCAGAGGTATTCAATGCGGCGTATTCGTCGGCTACCGTGTTTTCTCCAAAAACAACCCCCTTATAGTCTCCACTCACAGCCACGTAATTTTGTGCCAAACGTGGATCGTTATACTCCTTATACTTTTCGATAAGGTATTGGGTTGGGCGGATAATGGCGTAGTTGTTAACCGCTACACCGGCATTGTTGCGATAAAAAGACTCGTAAAAGGGATTCAGCTTGCCAGATGTATTCAGATAACCCGGATTGACCGCTGCGTTATCACTTAAGAAGCCAGACCCTTCCTGGTTGATTTTTGCGATCTCTTGATTGATATAGCCTTCCCTTCCCGAGACTTCTGATTGTCTCAATAGTGCCCTAAGTTTAAGGGTATTGCCAAATCGCACCCAGCTGTCCCTATCGCCTCCAAACAGGATATCGTCGTTTCCCGGTACTATGGATGCGGCTTTTATGTCGGCAATACCTTCGGTAATGAAGTCCATGGATTTCGTATAGACTTCCTGACCGGGTTCATAGGCCGGCTGCAAATAAACAGACCCCCGTAATGCCTCCTCGAAAGGAACATTATTGTAAAAGTCCACCAAGATGAAAAAGTGGTAGGCCATCATTATTTTGGCAATACCGGCATAGAACAAGGAACTTTCTGCAGTTGCCTGATCCAGGATCTGCTTATAATAGAACAAAGTGGTAAAGGTAGATTCCCAAACCGGAATGCCGTCTCTGGTATCCCTGATGGCCGGACCGTTATAATTCTTCAATGAGCTAAAAGAACCCACGCCTTCGTTTGAAGTCCCCCAGTAGCCTCCCCATAGGCCTCCTATTTGATTCAGCTGGGTCGCCTCATAACTCGCAGATGAATTCAATGCTGCCGGAAGTTTGACGTTCAAACCCAGATTTTCGTCGGTCGGCGCATTGGGGTTGTCATTTACGTCCAGAAAATCATTGCACGCAAGAAACGCAAAGGAAAGGACCGTCAATAGGCCAATTTTTATATATTTCAATTTCATCACTTTTTAATTAAAAGGTTACATTAACATTAAAGCCCATAGATCTCGACGTCGGAATTTGCCTAAAGCTAGAGTACCCATCCGTTTGATTGTACAGGGCCTCTGGATCACCTATCCGGTTAGAGCTGTGGCGAATGATAAACAGGTTGTTGCCAACGAAACCTATACTTGCCTTTTTGATCAGTTTCTGTCCCGCCAGCAGCTTACTAGGCAACGCATATCCAACATACAGTTCCCTGAGCTTCAAATAGTCGCCCTTAGCGGCCGTTACCGTTTGAATGTTGCCATAGGCATCCCACCAAGCCCTGTCGCCCTGCGAATACACGTTGGTATTTTCAACAATGGAGCCATCGGCCAAACGTACCATGGAGTTTGGCATGATGAAAGGCTGGCGATCGTACTGTACCGTCTCTATATGGGTACCTGCGGTGTACATGCGGGGAATGACTTCCGAGTACATCCAGGCTCCAAGCCTAGTATCTACCTGGAATCCGAAAGTGATTCCTTTATATTTAAAATTGGAATTGAGGCCAAATAGATAAGGCGGAACCATGGTACCCAAGATCACTTCTTCTTCGGAAGGAATCACATTGCCATTTTGATCTAGAACAATTTTGCCATCCTGCCTCAGGAAATCGGTCATGCGCAAAGTGGGATACTGCTCGCCAACGATGGCATATTGTTGCCTAAAGATAGTAAACTCATTTCCTGTGTACAGGCTGAGCGCCCTGGTTTTGGTATAGGTGAAGTTCAGGCCCAAATCCCAAGAGAAATTCTGCTTTTTTATAAGGGTGCCATTCAATGCGACCTCAATGGTGCTGTTAATCATCTGCCCTGCATTGACCGTGGTACTGCTAAAACCTGTGGCACGCGAGGTCTGCGCATTGAAAATTTGCCCATCGGAATCCGAATAGGCATATGCGATATCTGCATTCAACCGGTTATGGAAGAAACCCAGTTGGGTACCGACCTCAAAGGAACGGACAAATTCGGGGTTGATCAATGCATTGGGCTCCGTTGACGAAGGGATATAGCCCACTAAACTACCGTATGGAAATCCCGTGGCCTGACTATAGTTCAAGTTGAGCGCATAGGGGTTTAATGTCACATTGCCTGTCCTGTTGAAGGAGCTGTAGAGACGCCCATAGTTCAAGAAACCATTGGACTGAAGGCTGGGGATGGCATCGGTAAACACGAAGGACGCACTCACGCCCGGAGAGAAATAATTGTTCCGGTCGCGGTGTAGGACAGATACCTTGTCATTTCTCCCCGTAAAGGTCAAGAACAAATAATTCTTATACCCGGCCGTAAACTCTCCGTAGGTTGCTATGGACCTATATTTTGTAATGGTAGACCCACCGCCAAGCTCCCCGGTACGCGAGTCTTGATTGAATATATCGTCAAACAGCAGGTTGTTGGCCTGCACGTTGATGCTCTTGGTATTGTCCATTCTCATATTCTGCCCCACCAATAACTTGGTAGAGAAATCGCCAAAATCCTTATGGAAACTCAGAATGAAATCATTATTGAACCGGTTGAAATCGCGATGTGTATCGTTTACCGTTCCGTTAATATTCCTGCTGGCCACTGTTGACACCAGCTGACGGTTGGTCACGCGGCCAGGTTCGGACTGTAGGTAAAGACCTGTCCGGTTAATTACGTCCAGCCAATCCGTCAACTCATAGCTCAATTCGAGCCTGGTATTAAAGGTATGCTGATCGAACGTATTGCGGTTATTGTCGGCCATAAAGATGGGGTTTCTTGCTCCCGATACCGGCGTGTACCAGTTCAATGGATGGTTTGGAGAGGTCGGGTCTTCCCAATCCCTGGCCGCCTGGTAATCGATATTGGCCGGTTGCGCATATACCGATGCCCAAGGGCCGTCACTGGTCGTATTGTTTTTGAAGAATACGTAATTCATATTGAAAGACGTGCTCAACTTACCAAAACGACGAGAACCATTAAATCGGGCACCGGTCCGGCTGGATTTGTCGCCGGGAATAACGCCGTTGATCCGCACATCTTGTAAAGACAGGAAATAGGCACCGTTCGCATCGCCACCGGAGAAGGAAAGGTCATTTTGAACGGTGATACCCGTATCAAAGAAACCCAAACGATTATCTTCTGAAGGAGCGGCATACAACTTTGTCGGTTGTACTCCATTGATCGGAAGCCCAAAATCCCTAACTTCACCATCAAACCTATCGCCCCATGACTCATTGGCCGTTGGACTATACAGGCCATTCTGTCCCTGGCCAAAAAGTGTTTGCTGTGGCGGAAGGAGGAATACATTCGCGAATGTCGTATTATTGCTGAAGCTCACTTCCCCGCTACCCGATTTGCCAGACTTAGTGGTAATCATAATCGCCCCATTGACACCTTCCGAACCGTACAGGGCGGCTGCGTTTGAGCCTTTCAACACCGTAATATCTTCGATATCATTAGGATTTATACGTGTTATATCGGGCAAAGGGACACCATCTACCACATAAATCGGGTCGTTCTGGTTTCTATTTAACGAACGTGTACCTCTTAGGCGAATCTGGATCCCGGGGTCTGTTTTACCGGTCGTGAGGTCAGTGGCGTTCACCCGTAGGCCGGCCACCTTGCTGGATAGGGCCAATAAAGGATTTACTACTTTTCCCAGATTCAGCTCCTCATTGCCCACGGACTGAGCCGAGGTGCCCAGCTCCCTCGCCGATCGTTTGATGCCCAGCGCACCAGTCACTACGACTTCGGACAAGTCCGTGATTTGTGGGCTAAGGGCAATGTCCAAAACCCTGTTTTCACCTATTATGACAGCTTCGTGCGAGGCATAGCCTATATAATTGACTACCAAGGTTTGTCCTTCATCTGCCCGAAGCGAGAAAGTACCGTCTTGGCCCGTCGTTGTACGCTGTCCTGTTCCCTTAACCGCTATACTGGCACCACTTATCGGTGCACCGGAGTCTTGATAAACCACCTTTCCCGTGATCTGCCTACGCTGTTGCTGAGCCATCGCCCCAGAGCCGAGGCACAGTAATGACACAAAAATCAAAATTGGTAATAGCTTTCTTCTATACATCTCTTGTTTGATAAATTAGAATACGATTAGAATTAAGTAGGGATTATTTAAAATAAGTCTAATTAACTTAATTTAGCGCAAAATAACATAGAACCATTCTAAACAACACGACGTAAAACGGAAGAAATACAACGCTAAACGGAAAACATGTTAAACCAGAAGAACAATATGCCCGTGGAAGTCTCTGTGACCTTCGAGGATTTGTCGGAAGAATTTGCGGATTTAGAAAAGAAAACGCTCTACAGCGAATCGAAAAAAGAAAAGGAAGATTACATCAGCCATGATTTTTCCTTTGATGGGATACAGGTCTTGCACATCAAGCGTTTTTTAAGAAAAGCTACCCGAATAAACATCAGCGCCAAGCAGTCGATTGTGCAACTGAAATTCAACCTGACACGCCAAAACAGCTATTATGAAAACGGTGTGTTGCTTTCAAAAATCCCGGCGAAGCACCACAACCTTTTCTATCTCGCAAACAAGAATGATTTTTACAGTGTAGTAGATGCCGGTGCCAAGGAGATTTTCGTCATCAATATGCCTATTGACTTTTTCTTCAGCAATTGCCCCCAAGTGATGTCCGGTTTTTTGGATTTTCGCAACAAGGTACGGGCAGACGAAACCGCCTTTCTCACGCCCAATGGTATGCCCATCAACCTAAAAATAGGCCAGATCATCTACGATATCATCCACTCTGAGCATCCCCCTTATTTACGTCATGTGTACCTCCGGGCCAAAGTGATAGAGCTGCTTTCCCTCCAATTGGAGCAGTGCGAAAAACACGATTATGCCCAAGGTCCCGAAAGCCTAAAGGCAGAGGAAATACAACGCATGGAAACGGTAAAAAAGCTAATCGAAGACCAATACGACAAAGACCACTCCCTGATAGGCCTGGCTAGAGCAGTGGGCACCAATGATGCCACCTTGAAAAAACATTTTAAAATGGCCTTTGGATGTACCGTATTTTCGCACCTCACGGCCGTGCGCATGCAACGTGCAAAAGATATGCTGGGCGAGAAAAACGCCAAGATATTACATATTGCCAACCATATTGGCTATAAACATGCCAGCCACTTCTCCGCGGCCTTCAAGAAGCATTTCGGCTATTTGCCTACCGCTTTTAAGGACTAAAGCCGAAAGACTAGAGCAGAAAGACTAAAGTGCCGCACGTGTGAACTAGCTTTATTCTTTAGTCTTTCTGCTTTTAGCTTATAAAATCAACCATTCTCGCCATAGTGCTTCCAGCTCCGACAAGATCATGGCCGTAGCTCCCCATATGATATGTCCTCCTTCAGTTTGATAGGCCGGGACTTTCCATTTCAGCGTCGGATTTAGGGATGGCTGTACCGAGGTGATTACCTTATGCTCAAACAAACGCAACAAGGGTACCTCCAGAATAGATGCCACCTCCCATTCGGAAGCTCTAAGTTCGGGGGCCTCCCCACTGGCCATCACTACGGTCTGCACCTTGAAATAGCTTACCGGAATATAGATCGGACTTAAAAACCCGAGCAACTCCGCTTGCTCCCGCTTAAAGTTCACTTCCTCGTTAGCTTCGCGAAGTGCCGTAGCGATCAAATCCGCATCCGACTCTTCGCGCTTACCCCCGGGAAAGGCAATCTGTCCACTATGTACTCCCCCATCGCTACTCCGCTCTATCATGGTGGTAAACAATTCACCTCCTTGTGGATAAAGCAACAACATGACGGCACTCTCCCGTGCTTCTTTTGGAATGTTTGCCCGCTTGCTCGCCTCGCTTTTGATGATCATCTTCGATTGAGCCTCAAAACCGGGAAGCGGCTTATTCAGCCGACAAGACAACCATGCTATAAATTTTTCGGAATCATTGAACGTCATATAATAGGCAACATTTTCAATGCGTACAATGTTATGCTATTTGAAAATTTCATGCTTTATGTAGTTATAGCTTTTATCGATACTTTCAAAAGCATCTCCCTTAATAGTATCTTGCTCTGCAAAGGCAAGCTTCAGCCCCGCCTTTTCCCTTTCGGCATAGATAGCTTGGAAATCTATGGTACCACTACCCACCTCTGTATAGGCGATATCGCCTAATAACGACATAGATGGCTGCTTGTCCAGATCACCTCCTACAATGACCTTGTCTTTGGACTTATCCACATCCTTCACATGCCATAGAGGGAAACGGCCGGGGTATTTGTCGAAATAGGCAACGGCATCCACGCCCGATTTTGCCAACCAAAAAAGATCGGGTTCAAAGACCACCAAACTAGCATCCGTATCATCCAATAGAATATCGTATCCCAACAGACCATCACCCAAATCCCTGAACTCCCAGAAATGATTGTGATAGCCCACGTTAATGTTTGACGCCTTTGCCAATTCTCCCGCTTTGTTCAACTGTTCGGCCATAAACTTAAAGTCGTCCGCCGTCAGCTTGTCTATCAGTTGGAAAGGGGGAACCGGGACAATTAAATAGGATTGACCCAATTGTGCCGCTACTTCCAATTGTCTCTTTAGCCCGTCCTCATCTCCCACTCCCTTTGTCAGATAAGCAGAAAGGTCATAATGCCCACTATACGTTTTGAGACCTAGGTCGGTCAATAGCTTGGACAAGTCGCCCAGGGCCACATTCCAGAAGCGGGCCGCAGCATCTTCCAACTGTAGACCGAAAGTCTCTACATGGTTAAAACCGATGTCGGCCACCTTTTGTAAGGTACTCTTCACATCCTCGGCCAGCTGTTCGCGCAGGGTGTACAATTGAATACCAATGCCCGTATCAAGGCCATTTGAACCTGTGTGGTCTGTACTTCCCTTGCAGGCAGATAGCAAGGTACCAGAAAACGACAACCCAGCCATTCCCCATACAGCTTGCCTAACGAAAACTCTTCTTTTTATTTTCATAACTGGTTAAGTAATAAATATAATATTGCCAAACTTAGAGAAATTCCAGTTCAAATACAATATATGGAAACATGCCTGTCGATAGCGCGACACAAAACTTTCGTTGCCCATCGTTGTTGTTTCTCCGCAGGGTATATAACTAACCAATGAAAGATATGATCGAAACGGCAGAGCAAAAAAGAGAATCGAATGCCTTCTTTAAGGAAGCCATACAAGCATTGAATGAGTCTGATGCCGAATATCTATTGGGCGGTGCCTTTGCTATGTTCCATTATACGGGAATTTTCAGGGATACCAAGGATCTGGACATCTTCTGTCGGGCAAAGGACTATCCCAAAATACTGAAACATTTTGAACAGGCTGGTTACAAAATAGAACTTACGGATTCAAGGTGGCTGGCCAAGATCTTCAAGGGAGATTATTTCATCGATATTATCTTCGACACCACCAGCAATATCTGCCGGGTAGACGATACGTGGTTCCAATATGCCTCAGAAGGCGAATTTGTAGGACAACCTGTCAAATTCATTCCGGCAGAGGAGCTGGTCCAGTGCAAGCTCTACGTGCAGAACAGGGAGCGAAACGATAATGCGGACATCAATCATACCTTCTTGAGGTATGGCAAGCAGCTCGACTGGGAGCGACTCCTCAAACTGGTGGATCAACACTGGCACCTGCTGCTTGCCCAGATACTCATATTCCAATTTGTATACCCATCGGACTACCGCGACATCGTTCCGCAATGGCTCTTTGACGAATTGATCAGGCGCGCGCAGGAGCAATATGACTTGCCTCCCTCCGTAGAGAAAGTGTGCAGGGGGCCTATCATAGACCAAACGCAATACCGGGTAGACATAAAAGAATGGGAGTACAAATCGTACACCATCAAAACCGTTTAAAAATATGCCAAAGAAAGAAAAGAGTGTGACCATTGCCGCAACTGCGGATATACATGTAAAAATGGCCGATAAAGGGAAATGGGCGCCCTTGTTCAAAAACGTGGGAGAAAAAGCAGACGTATTGGTGATATGTGGCGATCTCACGGATACGGGCGACGAGCAGGAAGCCGAAATTCTCGCCGACGAATTGAAGTCTTGCCCTATACCTGTTGTTGGCGTACTGGGCAATCACGATTTTGAAAAGGGACGTGAGAAATTGATCCGTAAGGTATTAATCGATCAGGGGATGGTGCTGTTGGACGGTGAGTACACCATCGTTGGAGAAATTGGCTTTGCTGGCATTAAAGGTTTTGGCGGCGGTTTTGACCGCTATATGTTGTCCCTGTTTGGAGAGGCTGAAATGAAAGCATTTGTCAATACCGCCGTGGAAGAAGCCCTGAAACTGGAAAGGGCCTTAGCCAAGCTCGACCAAGAGCACAGCCATCTCGAATACAAGGTGGCACTGATGCATTATGCGCCCATTGCCACCACGGTGGTGGGCGAACCCGAGCAGATTTTTCCCTTTCTAGGATCATCTCGGCTGGCGGAGCCTATAGACAGGCGCAACGTGAAGATAACATTGCATGGCCATGCCCACAAGGGCACCCTCGAAGGAAAAACGGTGAACGGAAATGCCGTATACAACATAGCTGCCCCAGTGCTCCGAAGTGCCGATTATGATGTTCCTTTTCGGTTCTTTGAGTTGTAACGAATCGGCTTCTCCGCTGAAGCAGCTTATTCTTCCAGCCAATTTATTCTTCAATCCTTACCATAATCCCTTCGGAGTGACTGCTCAATTCCGGCGCATACATGTTTTGCAAAGTAGTGATACCATTGGAGAACGTACCGGCATTATTGGCTCTCAACTCATATTCGAAAACATATACGCCTTTTGGCATATAATCGATAAAGAAGTTGGTGGCCGCGTCTCGCGTACTTTCATAATAGCCCAAGCCATCTTGCCATTTATAGGACGAAAGCACGTTGATAGGCTCGAATCCACTTGCCCGCATATCCTTTATGTGGACAAACTCCATGGTCCTATCGGCCTGTATTTCCAGACGCACCACTACCCTATCCCCTATCTTGATGGGAGACGCTTCCGTAATAGCCTGCAGCTCGTGGCCTTTGTTCGTATTTTTCTTCACGAAGAGCCTCTTACGCAACACCACGCCTGTTTCTGCGAACTTTATGGCGTTCAAGTCTTCCAAATATTGCCAGTAAAGTGCGCCCCACATGACACCTGGCGAACTTTTCTTCACCTCCACTTTACCCATGCCGGGTGTTATCTCGGTTTTACCCCACGAGCGCTTCACATAACCGCTTCCTGCCTGTTGGTCTTTCATTTGATTGTCGATAGATTCATCTCCTACCTTAACGTCTACTCCATCGGCCGCTGCCACCCAATCTTTGCCAGCAAACAACAGCGCGTACACGGCCTCCGTCGTCGCCTTGGTGCTGTTCCATCTATTGCTCTGCCTGTTTTTGAGCAGCCACACTTTCATGCTTTCTACGCTGGGTTCATCTTTTAGAACGACATGAAAAGCCTCTATCAAGATGGCCTGTGTTTCTACAGGCGCTTGGTGCCAGTTCCATCCGCTTTGGTTCTCTTTCCAGTACATGCCCATCTCGTCGCTTTGCACTGCATGGTCTTCAACGGATTTCAGCAATTGGCTCGCTGCGCTACCTTTCCCAAAACGATGGAAAACCAAGGCCAACATGGCTTTGGTCTGTAAGGGATATTCCATCATCTCCTTTTCCAGTACCTGCATGACGGAATCGACCTGCTTTTTCAATATAGTGGAAAATGGATATTTCTCCGTAAAATAGGTCCTGGCATAGAGATATTGTACCCATTCTGACGATAGCATTTCCGGCTTGTTGGTTTTGGGGTTGATATCCTGAAGGGTCTTTTTATCCAAATAGCTTATGGCCTTCCCAACAACATCATCCATATCGGCCGTATATAGCTGCATTTGTTGCAAATGCCCAAAACCGGCAAGAATATGCGTGGTGATGGTTCTACTTTCCCTACCTCCATCAAACCAGGCAAAACCTCCCGAAACCATTTGCCTTGCCTTCAATTTTTGATAAGCCGTCTCTTGTTCGTTGCGCATGGTATTGAGGTCGAACAAGAGGACCATACGCTTCATTTGTTCGCTTTCGCTCTCGGCTTGGCGTACCCAGGGCGTTTCCTCCAGTAAAAGAGATTTCAGTTCGCTATTGCTTTCCAGTTTGGATTTCAGCTCTCCTTTCTTTCCCCACTCATCAAATACGGCCTTGATCCTGGGCGAGGAATTGACCAAATGTTGCGAGATCCTATTGCCATACCATCTGCCAAAAAGCTGCTCGGAACACTCATAAGGGAACTCCCTGAGATAAGGTAAGGAGAACAAGGCATACCATATTGGATTGGTGGTCATTTCCAAGGTCAGTTTTACCTGCTCCAAGCTTTGCGACTTGTTGTTGCTTAGGTTTTCCATCACGAAGGTCTTTTCCTGTCCTTCACGAGCAAATAGGGGCATGGTCTCGGTCACCAGCATGCGATTGGTGAGCACGGGCAGGATAGATTCTTCTCCGTCGCTGAAGCTACCCGAGCTGGCCACTACGCGATAGGTCACTGCCTGAACATCGCTTGGCACCTGCATTGTCCAAGATACGCTGGCACTTGCACCTTTTGGGGCAGAAAAATCCCTGGTGTTTTGCAGGTTTCCGAATACCTTGTCGAGCGGTTGCATGGTGAAGGCATCAAAGAGCAAAAGTTGGGCTTTTCCAACCTGTACCGTATCCGACATATTCACTACCTTGGCCTGTACGTGCAATTGATCGCCCTGCCGAATGAATCGCGGCATATTCGGTACGACCATCAGGTCCTTTGACGTGCGCACCGTTTTTTCAAAGTAGCCCGTTTTCAAGTCTTGGGTATGTGCAAGGGCCATGAATTTCCACTGTGTGAGGCTTTCGGGCGTAGTAAACCGGATTTTGACATTGCCTGCCGAATCCGTTTTCAGGTGCGGAAAGAAGAAGGCTGTTTCGTTGAGGTCTTTCCTTGGGACGATGCCCTCCAATTGGGTCGCTTGTTTGGCTCCAAGTTTGGTGGTGACAATCACTACGCCTTGCGCCGCACGAGCGCCATAGAGCGCGGTGGCTTCGGCATCTTTGAGCACTTCCATACGCTCGATATCTTCAGGACTTATAGCGCTCATGTCCTCCACTACCTTCCCATCAACCACGTAGAGTGGCGTATTGCTATCGGCTATCGAGCTATTGCCCCTAACTGTAACGCCGGCAACAGCGCCAGCCAACATAGTTCTCTTTTGTTGTGTACCGTATCCGGTTACTACTACTTCATTGAGGCTATTGGTTGTGTCAAAATCAAACGGTTGCTGTAGCCCACCATTTTTTTCCAACTTCATATTAGCAACATATTGATTTTGCAACCATGTATTCGTCAAAGAGAATCCGAATCGATTGAGTTCGTCAAATTGCCATTGCGGAAAATAATAATTGTAGTTGCCATACCCCACGTGCTGCAAACTTTGAATCCCAAAAGACTGAGATATATTCCAGTCGCCTAAATGACTATAACCTACTCGTTCATTTAACTCAAAATAAAGCCCATGTGGCTTAAATTGATCCAGGGAGCTATCATACATCGTGGCCAACATCTCTGCCAATACGAAATCCCTATCCGGTCCCTTTACCGTGAGTTCCCAGTTTTCTTCCTGTCCCGGGGTCAGTTTATCCCGAAGTGTGGCCACTTCGATGGAAAGGTCCCGCGATTTCGGCTGCACATAGATCATCGCTTTTCCTTGTTCGACACTGTTATACTTACCCGTGAAATAATGGATATAGATATTTCCTTGATAATGTTCCCTAATGGGAAATGTCAGTGCTTCCAGCCCGTCCTTTAAGTACAACAGTTGGCTATGTATGGTCTTGCCTTCGTATTCCACCTCGGCAATCACCGTCAGCGATTTGTCCGCCGTACCAAACCATATCCTAGCCACTTCACCCGTACGGTACACATCCTTTTCAGGATAGAGGGCAAATAGCTTGTTGTCTGCCACTTTGCTGCTAGCTGTGCGATATAATTCTAGCTGTTTCTCCACCTTCAAGGTGTCGTCACCATCCAATACATAGCCTGTCAGCAAATAGAGTCCCTCTTGCCAATCCGAAGTTACTTGCATGTCTATCCTTGTGGAGTGCTTGGTGTCAAAGTCCGTATCAAAAACCACTTCCCCTCTTTGCCAATGCTGCATGTTTTGTTCATCGGCATAGGCATCATGGGGGAAGTACTCTTCAAATTGCTTTCTGTCGTACAAGCTGTAATTGGTCTTTTGGAAATCGTTCCTGCGCAATATACGATTGGGTGCGGCTAGCTTCACCAAGTTGATCTTGCCCTGGCCGGCAACGAATGCGCCGTTCAAATTTTCCGTCTTAATAAGTACGGAATCCAGGGCGTGCATATCTACCTTGTCGGGCAGCAGCACCGATAAGGTCAACGACTTATCCCCCACCCTGACTAGCTGTTGCCCGGTGCGGGTCTCGCCGCTTATATCGGTCACATCCGCCTCGATCTGATAGCTGTAGGTACGAAAAACGCCATCTTGTCTCTCAGTGGCCGCCTTGGCCACAAACCGGATCTCGAAGTTACCTTCGCCATCTGTCGTGGTTTCACCTTGTACGATCTCTTCCCTTACTGACGAAATAGGCCTTCTGCTCCATCCCCAATAAGGTTGGATATCTTGCCGGTACACCCGATAACTAACCTTGGCTCCATCAATTTGTGCACCCGAAAATGCCTGTGCCTCCCCTTTCACCGCTATCTCCTGCTCCAACCGATAATTGCCCTTAAGGGTATCAAATGTCACCTCAAATTTGGGCCTTTTGTATTCTTCCACACTGAAATGACATTGGTAATCACCACTTTCGTCTTCCAGGTAATAATCTCCCGTCAGGCCATTTGCCGGCAACACGAAACTACCGGAGAAAGAACCAAACTCATTGCTTTTCAGATCCAGTTCACCAATGGATTTATCATTGGGATCATATAGTTCCACACTGGTTTCCACGTTCTTGGCCACCTTGCGTTCGTTCTTCCTTTCTCGATACATGATGCCCTTAAAATAGACCGTTTGTCCGGGTCTATATATAGCTCTATCCGTAAATAAATGGATTTTTGGATCTTCTTCTTCCTCGTCATCACTGTCTTCTTGCCGATAATTGTAGAAGTACGCATCAAAAAAAACGTCCTCATCTTTGATCTTATAGACCAATTGCCTGGTAGTATAACGATCGAGATTCTCCTTTACCCTGGCCCTGCCTAATTTATCGGTCCGTACCGTTTGACTGAGAACCAAATCCTTGTTATTCCCTGCTCGTTTATACACTTCCAGGGTTTTCCCTGCCAGAGGAGCCCCATTGTCCCTGTCGGTCAATTGCACTTCATCGTCGCGCCATGCCAAAGCATAGCTTGTCACGGCAAAGCTTTGATAGTAGCCATTGGCCAACTGCTTTACGTCTGGCTGAAACTTAAAATCGGGATTGTCGGCCACGAGCACCACGTATGTTCCAAGCTCCAATGGATTGAACTTGACCATAGTAGCGTGCTTTTGATAGTCATCGAAGGTTCTCAGATCTATGGAAAACGTGTCAACGATCGGCAAAGTCGCTATAAGCGAATCAAACTGTGAACTATTGCCAGACATACGCCAAGCAGATAATTTATCTTCATAATAGCCTTTGGCATCACGTTTATAATTCAGGATTTTCACATAGATCTTGTCCGTGTTTTTGTGCGACAGGTACACGGGAATAGGAGCATTGGGCAGCACAAAATGCTCTATTTGTATCTCCAGGGTGGGCGCAAGGATAGCAGCTTGGAGTGCTTTCATGCTTTCATTGGCTGGTGTGGCAGGGTATTTTTCTTTTACCTGCTCGGCAATCTGGAGTACACTATCCAAATACCGCTTCTTTTCCGAAAAAGTATCTTCATCGGCGGCATTAGCCTTTGATTGATAGGCCAATGCCAACGCATGAAGTACCTCCGAAGTGTACCAGGTCCCGGGATCGCTATTGCTCAATGATTTTAGACCATCTATGTATACCTGACTTGCTTTGTCGTCGTACCTCAGCTTTAAGCGATTCAACTCATTATATAGTAGCGCATTCCGGTTGGACACTGCTGCATGGGCTTGAATAAGCTGATCGTACAGCTCTTCGGCCCGCTCTTTTTTTGTAACTTGATAATAACGGATTGCTCGATGTGCCAATAGGTCAAAAAGACTGGGCCTTAATTCCCGGTAGGTGCTTGCCGTATCCAATATCTTTTCCCAAGCAGCCACTTGTTCATGCTGCAAACTGGTCTTGGGAGTGAGGGATTGAATATATAATGTTGCTATCGTATCGGTAAATGAAGCTTTTGGCCATGTTCTGAAATCGGACGAAAGGCTGTCTCGTACGTTTGTCCGCTGATCTATACTATAGCGGTTGTTTTGGTAATATTCATCCAATAGGGTCGCCAATAAGGATCTTAATATGGCCTTTGCCACAGGTCTGGCCTTTGCGATCTCTTGCCCGAAATCATTGACTACATGCAATAGCACGTCCTTGTCATCTTCGGTGATTACTGCTATTTTGGAACGATATAGCAAGGCTCGAATGAGTTGCTGGTCTTCCTTTTCCTTTTTGGCTTGCAGGTATATGCTATCCACCAGAGGAACTACCGATTTCAAAAGCCCCTCGAATTCCATTTTTTCTATGTGATGCCAAGCCGTATCGTATTCAAGCCTGTCCTGCGCAAAAGCACTGTTTGCAAAGCAGTGCATCAGGCAACAAACCAGCAGCCATTGAAAAAAAGCGAAAGAAAATCTCATAAAAATCCTATTAAGTGAATCCATATGGACAAGCATGCAACAACATCCAAAATTCCATAAAAGTAGTTCATTTTTCCGTTTAAACTCAAAAACGAAACTTGTTAAAAAAAGAATAGATGTCGGAACTTCGTTCGATTGAATTTGGATAAAATTTTAGAAAAGAGGCTTTCCGCTTTTATCTTAGAAGCAAAATCGGCAAGAGGCTCTAGCGATTAAAAAGACCGCTATTGCCTTTTATAGTTAATTATGCGTAAAAAACATGCAAAGTATTATTTTGGAAAAGTATCAAATCCCTTTATCCAAAGTAATCACTCCTCCTGCCCAAGATAACCCCACGCCAAAGCCACAAATTAACACGGTTTCCTGTTGTTTGTGCATACAGTTATCGCTGTAGTTTTTCAAGGCAATCGGTATAGTGGACGAAACGGTATTTCCACCATTGGCTAAATCGATATAAAATTTTGACGCATCGATCCCCAACGTTCTCCGCATTTGGTTGAGCATATAGGCATTGGCTTGATGAAACACATATTGATCGATGTCCTTTTTACGCATATTATTTTCCGCCAACACTTTTTCTACAAACGGAGGGATTACCGAGCTGGTGAAACGAAAAACTTCCGGCCCGTTCATATATAGGTTGTTGTCTGTATAGACATTACCCCTTCCATAATGATGTTCCTCGGCATTCTGATCGTACTTATGCCTAGTAGCTCCATTCCTGATAATGAGTTTGTCATGCCCTTCGCCGTCCGTCCCAAATTTGAAAGTAAAAATCTGCTCCACCTCCGAACTAGTGACCAAAGTAGCAGCGGCACCATCACCAAAAATAGATCGGCTAGACCGATCGTGCGGATGCACGTATTTGGAATAAGTGTCGGTAGTAACGAGTAATACATTTTTGGCCTGGCCACTATTTATAAAAGCTTTGGCCATGCTGATACCATACACAAAACCAGAACAACCTAAATTAAAGTCGAATGCACCGACATGACTACCAAAATCGAGCCTCTTTTGAAGCAGACAGGCTGTTGAGGGAATGATATATTCTGGACTTTGCGTGCAATATAGAATAAAGTCGATGCGATCTTTATCTATCCTTTCAAATAAAGAAAGGGAGGCCTGATAAGCCAAATCTAGAGCAGTTTCATACTCATCTGCGATGTATCTCGTTTTTATTCCTACTTTTTCCTCAAATCGTTGAAAATCGTACCCAGGATAAAGCTCCTTTAAATCTTGATTTGTTAATGTGTTTTTTGGATAATAATAAGCTATGGCCTCTATCTTTGCCCCCATTTGTGCACTCTATATTGTTTTATTCAGTTAGAATCGGCCAAATTATATAAAACATTTGGATTACAACATAAACCTAGCTTTTTATCCTGAAGCCCGTAATTCATGTCTTCCTACAAAAAATTGAAGGTCTAGCTAAAAATTGATTTTTTATACTGAATGACAAAATAGTTTTTAGTTATGCATCAAAAACTTATTACAAATAGATGACCAAAGGTCGTTTCTATCTCAGGTGACTTATCAAAAACCTTGCACATTGGCATACTTTTTTCTATCTTTAATCGAAAGTGGGATTGGAGTAAACAGAGAATGGCTCAACAAAGAAAAGAAAACCATAATGTACGGAGCAAGGTCATTATAGTATTTCTATTGGGATGCATGGCCATCATTGGCGCATGGATTACCAGTAGAAATGCATTTGAGCAAGTTTTATTTTCGGTTGACAACATTTCCAAACCCAACGAAAAACTCATATTGGTAAGTCATTTATCTCGCCAAATCATGCAGCTTGATCAGCTGCAACGTACCCAGGCTTTTCATACCAAATCAAACGCTTTGAGTAGCTTTGAAAAAGAGTCAAAATTGGTGGCACTCCGCTTGGATACGCTCAAGAACATGTATGCCTATGATCCCAATCAGGTGAAGCGGATAGATTCCATAAAAACGATCTTACGCGAACGCGAGAAGTTATTCAAATCTTATATCAGGGTTAGAGATCGCCTGGTGGACAACGATGAATTTACGGAACAGCTGCAGTCTATCGGTAATCTGGTGCAGGACCAGGCGGAAAATGTAGAGGAAAGAGTTGTCACTACCGAAAAAAGAAACCAAACCACCACCGTCACCGACGAGGGAAGCAATAATAATAATAAACGAGATGAGCGCTCATTTTTCTCTAAGATATTTGGGAGAAAAGCTCCTCAACAGGAAGAGGAAAGCAAAACCACAAAAACTATACAGGACGAAATAAATGTATTGATAGATAGTATAAAAGTCGAAAAAAAGGACAGCTTACTGCACATTATCGATTCAACTTTAAAGAGACTAGACGAACGTCAAAGACAACAAAGTACCAATTTCGTCAACCGCGAAATTGAACTGACCATAGCCGGCAACTATCTAGTCAATAATATGCTCACCATCTTGCAAGCCGTAGAACAAGAAGGGGAAGCAGAACGTACTCAGGAGAACCAACAGGCAAGAATGTTCATCAATGGTAGTATTGACAGGCTCAATCTGATTTTGATAGCCTTTCTCTTTATCACCGCCATCATGGTACTGACCATACTTGCCGACATTCGTAAAGCCAACAAGAACCGGAAGGAGCTGATAAGGGCAAAGGAAGAGGCAGAATACCACAGCGCAGCCAAGCAGCGCTTCCTTTCCAATATGAGCCACGAACTGCGCACGCCCTTGCAGTCTATCATTGGCTATACCGAACAAGCCAGAGATGCCCAGTATGCTACACCGCAACAAATCGACGTGATATATCGCTCGTCTGAACACCTTTTGCAAATCGTAAACGAGGTGCTTGACTACAACCGTATCAACTCAGGCAAATTCAATTTTGAAACCAAAGCCTTTGATCTTGACAAACTTGTCGATGAGGTAACGGAAAGCATGAGGGTACAGGCAGAGCAAAAGCAGCTCCATTTCTTCAGCGAAAAGAAGTTTGACAAGAATGTCCGTTATCTTGGCGATCCATTCCGTATCAAGCAAATTCTCTTTAACTTGGTAAGCAATGCGATCAAATTTACTTCTGCGGGACAAGTACACTTATATACGCGGGTCTATATGGACGGAGATGAGCAAAAGTTTATTATACAAGTAGAAGACAGCGGGAAAGGAATACCTCAAGAGGATTTGGGCCGCATATTCAACGAGTTTGAGCAGGCAGGCAACTCCAATTCTGGAGTACATTTTGGTAGTGGCCTTGGTCTCAGCATAGTGAAAACGTTATGCGAGGCGATGCATGGCAGCATTCAGGTAAAGAGTAAAGTAGGTCAAGGCTCCGTCTTTACGGTAAGTATTCCTTTGGAAACAGCAGATTCTTCTGTGGCAATACCATCGGACGATGATTCATTAATCCCTTCTTCCTCTTTTAAAGGGACAGTATGGATTGTAGACGATGACGAGTTTATCCTCAGCCTATCGGGAAATATACTCAGCAAACATCATATTTCACATCAACTATTCTCATCACCAGCCGCCATCTTGGCTCAGCCAGTTGACCCTAATGTAACTCATGTCATAATGGATATGCGCATGCCCGGTATGACCGGTATGGAGTTATTGGATAAGTTAAAGAAGAAGATAAATGACGAAAACCCCAACCGTCAGGTCAATATGTCGGCATTTACCGCACAGGCGCTGCCTGAAGAACGGCAACATATTCTCGACCATGGTTTTGATCAGGTATTGGTGAAGCCGATAAAGGAGGCCGAGCTATTGCGTTTGCTGGGGGTAAGCGCCAAAAACGGACAGGAGGTAATGCCAACGCCAACTTCTGATTTGGAAAATCAGTCCTTGCCATTTTCGCTAGACAAGCTCCGCCAATTTGCCATGAACGATGAATTTCAAATGAGGCAGGTGCTCCAACTTTATATCAAGGACACGACTGCAGATCTTACTGTATTGCAAGAGGCAATAAATGCAGGCGACAATGAGCTGGCTGGTTTTATTTTTCATAGACTGGCTGGCAGAACTGGTCAATTAGGTCATGATAAACTCTGTATAAAGTTGAGAAAAATGGAAATAGACCTCAAATCGTCCATTCCTGCGGACACGAAGGAAATATCCACCATTGTGAAAGAAGTGACAGAACTACTCGACCTGATAGGTTTTCATCTTCAAATTTCCCATGCACAGGCAAAATCCCTATCGTAATAGCCCTTGATTGAGATTTACGCCTTCTCGTTCTTATATATCCTCTCTACCATATTATCCAAAGCTTGGTGTATTCTGCTTTTGCCATCCTCTTCATTGAGGTCGATGCCGCAGAAAAGGCTATTGCCCACTTTCGCATGGAGCACCAAAAAGTAGATGCCAGCTACCAAGATGGCTATCTCTGCCTCGATATCTACATTCCTGCCATCAAAATTGGGTTCAAACAAGCTAAATAATTTTGCTCCGACAGCTTCCCTCTCTTCACATATTTTTTGCAGCGCTTCCGTTTTCTCACTGATTTGCCATCTCACTATCTGCTGCATTTCTCTGTTATCGTCCAAATAATCGAGCTGATCTTTCAAGATTGATTTTGTCAGTTCTTTTATGTTTTGATTTGGCAGGCCAGTGATGACACCTTTGGCACGTTCGGCATATTTAAGCCAATAATCTTGCTCCCTGAGATAAGTAGTTATCAACCCATCTATACCACCAAAGTATTCATATAGAAGCTTCTTGTCCAATTTGGCTTGTTTCATTACCCTATTGACACCAAGTTCCACGTATCCTTCTTCGGTGAGGATTTCACCTACCGCATCTAATAGCTTCTTTTTAGTCCTTTCTTTATTACGTATGGGACCATCGTAAACTTTCCTTGCCATAATAAAAAGATAAGCTTTATTCTATACCGTATTTCTCCAGCTTATTATATAGGGTTTTTCTATCTATATTGAGTAATTGGGCTGCTTTACTTTTATTATATTTCACTTGTTTCAGCGTGTCCATGATCATCTGTTTCTCTTGCGCTTCACTGAATGATTTCAAATCCAACCCTAGGGTATTTACCTGATTTTCTTGCTGTAGCGAATTGTTTTCTGATTTAGCTCGCTTCAAATTCGTCACCATTTCGTCGGGCAGTGCGTCTGGCTGTGCAACATCGCCAGTACTAAGAAGCACCATGCGTTTTATGATGTTTTTGAGTTCGCGCAAGTTGCCTGGCCAATCATATGACCGGAAGATGCGCTCTACGTCTGTAGAAAGACGATGAACATGACGACCTAATTCTTCATTTGCCTGCTTTAGAAAAAAAGATATAAAGGTGTCCAAATCCTCGCCCCTGTCTCGAAGTGCCGGCACCAGAATTTCAAATTCATTGATACGATGATATAGGTCCTCCCGAAAATGTCCTTGTGAAGCACCGTGCAGCAAATCATCATTGGTAGCTGCAATGACCCGTACATCAACCTTAATCTGCTTATTTGCGCCAATCGGCTGAATGACTCTTTCTTGTAATGCCCGCAACAATTTCACCTGAACATCATAAGAGAGATTCCCAATCTCATCCAAGAAAAGTGTTCCCCCATTTGCTTGTTCAAACTGCCCTACTTTATCACTAAACGCCCCAGTGAAAGATCCTTTCATATGCCCGAAAAGCTCACTAGCCGCCAATTCTTTTGATAGTGTTCCACAATCTATGGAGACGAAGGGCTTGTCCGCACGCTTGCTCAATTGATGAATGGACCTGGCCACGTATTCCTTGCCAGTACCACTCTCGCCCCTTATCAGTACGGACATATCCGTGGGAGCCACCAGCTGGATATAATCATGAAGCTTTTTGGCTACTGGACTTTCTCCATCGACGTATTCCTCCTTTTCGACGGTGCTGTTTACGGCTCTTTTAGATGTAGACTTTGTACCCTCAGGCTCGACATCGTTTTCTTCCAAAGCCTCCTTTAGTACCATCAGCAGTTGATCGGGATTCACGGGCTTGGTTATATAGTCAAACACCCCTCTTCTTATGGCATTGACAGCAGTCCGGACATCGTTGAAACTGGTCATCATGATGGCAGGGATCTTCTTCATCCCCCTATCGCGCATGGCATCTATCACGTCCAGCCCTGTACCATCTCCCAATCTGTAGTCTAGTACCAATAGCTCATACGTGTCGTCCAAGGCCTCCAATGCCGAGCGAACATTATATTTCACATCTACTATATGCCCATTTTTCTTAAGAAATCCTTCCAAGATGGTCGCAAATGTAGTATCATCCTCCAGCAAAAGTATTTTAGCCATATGAGTTTACCTTATTTCAAAAAGGTATCTTTTTTAATTCCAATAATTAAAACAAACTTAGACAAATTGCCGGTCATATGCAACTTCACGGAACTGCCACAACAAGTAGGCCCTAATAGTAAAGCCCAAATACACTTAGTTATCCTCGTTCAAACTGTACTTTCTTCAAGTTTTTCCGCAATTTATCGTCGGCCTTGAAACATATTTTGTTTGCTATTACTTTCTTGGGCGTACACGCTTCCTCGCTTTCATAGCCAGCACTGGTGACAGACAGGTAAAATGTACCCAATTGCCCCAGTTTCACCCTATAACCATTGTGCAGATATTTTTCTACCAAAGCCGTGAGCCCTATCATCGTAGCATAAACATCGCTCTTAGTCAAAGAACTTTGCTCGCTAAGGTGCTCAGCAAGCATGTCCAGATCTACCTTACCACTCTTTGTAGGAATGGCATAATACAATACATCGTTGTTGCCCCCAATTACGTTACGCTTGGGCCTGCATGCATATTTTACCGCCATAATAACCGCAAATAAAAAATAAAAGAAACTTGAGATATTTGGGACAAGATAAGGAAAAATTCAAAAAAGAAGGGCAAAGTTTTCTCATAGATGTACATCTCCATAGCGTATAGATGTACATCTATGAACTTTACACATGTACATCTATAAGGTACAGAGATGTACATCTACGGGCCTTATACATGTACATCTATGGGGAAAAAGACAAGGAGAAACCCAAAAAACAAGGGCCAAGATTTAAAAGTCGAAATAAGAGACTTTAATCAATCCACTCAAAGCCCGTATACGGCACCAATACATCCGGTATTTTTATCCCTCTTTCCGTTTGATTCTCCTCCAAAATACACGCTACAATACGTGGCAATGCCAACGCACTGCCATTGAGCGTATGCACCAACTGCATTTTGCCATCAGCGTCTTTAAACCGAGCCTTAAGTCTATTGCTCTGATAAGTCTCAAAATTGGAAACGGAAGAGACTTCCAGCCAACGTTTCTGTGCAGCGCTCCATACTTCCATATCATAAGTCATGGCAGAGGTGAAACTCATATCGCCACCACACAGACGCAACACACGGTAAGGCAATCGCAGCTCCTTGAGCAAGGATTGCACATACAGGCTCATTTCCTCCAGTACTTCATACGATCTTTTGGGATGAACAACCTGTACCAATTCCACCTTATCAAACTGGTGTAGTCTATTAAGTCCGCGCACATGTGCACCGTAAGATCCAGCCTCGCGCCTAAAACAGGGCGTATAAGCCGTATTTTTGATGGGGAAATCTTCTTCCTTCAAGATCACGTCACGGTACATATTGGTGACCGGTACCTCAGCCGTGGGAATAAGGTACATATCGTCGTTCCCGACATAGTACATCTGCCCTTCCTTATCGGGTAGCTGCCCAGTACCAAAGCCAGAATCGGAATTGACCAATATAGGCACCTGCACTTCCCGATAACCGGCAGCATTGGCCTTATCGAGAAAGAAATTGATCAAAGCGCGTTGCAGCCTTGCTCCCTTTCCTTTATAGACAGGAAAACCTGCACCACTCACCTTTACGCCAAGTTCAAAATCGATGATATCGTACTTGGCCGCCAATTCCCAATGCGGCAACGCTCCTTCTGGCAATTCTACCAGATCGCCATGCTGCAATACCACCTCATTATCTTCTGCATCCTTTCCTTCTGGAACCAAATGATACGGCAAATTGGGTAACTGAACCAATGTATCGAAAAATTTAGCTTCCAATGGGCCGAGCTGTTCGGTATATTGTTTCAACTGTTCTTTATAGCTGGCAGATTGGGCTTTGATTGCCTCCGCTTCCTCTTTTTTGCCTTGACGCATCAACTCGCCTATCTTTTTTGCCGCCGAATTAGCCTCCGCTGAAATGGACTCGGAAGCCACTTTCAATGAGCGAAGCTCTTCGTCTAAACGAAGCACCTCGTCTACCAAACCCAACTGACCAAAGTTCTTAACCTTCAACCGATCGATTACTTCCTCCCTGTTTTCCCGGATATAACTAATCTGCAACATATAAATTTTGTATATTTTTGCAGCAAAGATAGTCGTTAATGATCAATTGTTATATGGTTAATTAAAGACTAAAGCTGAAAACTTGCCTGACGGCAGTCAGGGACTAGAGACCAAAGCGGCTTAGCAAGCTTGAAAGTCAATCTAGACACTTGATACGCACAACACATAACTCACAACGCGCAACAAAAATGCTATACCTCGTTCCCACCCCCATTGGCAATCTGGAAGACATGACCTTTCGGGCAGTACGCATACTAAAGGAATCGGACATTATCTTAGCCGAAGATACGCGCACAAGCACCCCTTTGTTGAAACACTTTGGCATCGACAAGAAATTATTTGCCCATCACCAGCATAACGAACACAAAGCCTTGAGCGAGGTCATCCGTTTCCTGAAGGAAGGACAGCAGGTTGCCTTGATCTCTGATGCCGGCACACCGGCTATCTCAGACCCCGGCTTCTTATTGGTACGCGAAGCAATTAAGGAAGGCATAGCCATATGCTGTCTTCCGGGAGCTACTGCCTTCGTGCCGGCACTTGTAGTCTCGGGACTACCCAGCGATAGTTTCGTCTTCGAGGGCTTTCTGCCCGTCAAAAAAGGGAGGCAAACAAAACTCAAATCATTGGTTAACGAACAGAGAACGATGATTTTCTATGAATCGCCTTACCGTATATTGAAAACCTTAGATGAGTTGACCGTTTATTTTGGCGCCGACCGTTTGTGCTCGGTATCGAGGGAGATCAGTAAGGTTTTTGAAGAAACAGTTCGAGGAAGTCTTTTGGAAGTAAAAGAATATTTTGAAAACAATGTGATAAAAGGCGAGTTTGTTATTTGTGTACATGGAAATTCGTAATTTAGCCGTCGTAGCACTAGTTAATTGGTCATTGGCAGATTTGGCAACGGCCAATTATAACAACGCAAAAACAGTATTTTAGAAAACGGAAAGAACGCTGACGGCCAATAGCCGAAAGCCGATAGTCAAAAATAAGATCATGTATATAGATCAATATCTAACGGAAGAACAGGATCCAAAGGTAGTGGAAAAAACCTTGGACAAGCTAAAAGACATGCTCACCTCTGGCGAAGTAATTCGTTACATTGCTGTTCAGAAGAAGCCGGCGGTCACCATATTGCCAGATTGCGTGGTGATCAGCAATAAACGTATTTTTCTTTGCGAATCCGCCAAACTGGGACTTACCACCAATTACGAGATTTTCCCATGGAAGGATGTAAAGGAGGTAACTTTCAAGGAAGATTTCTTTGGCGCACGCTTCACGGTCATTCCTTACACGGGAGAAAACCTCACAGTAGAATATATACCAAAAGTACAGGCTCGCAAACTATTTCAGCTTTCAAACGAAGCCTTAGAGAAGCAAGAGGAACAAACTCGTTTACAAGAAGTTGATCTTAAAAAAGCGAGTACACCTCAAATCAATACCCCAAGCGAGCTAGAGGAAGAGACGGAAGCACCTCTCAAACCCGAAGAGGAGCCTACATTAAAAACTCCCGAGCCTGTTCAAGAACCTGTGGATGAGGTGACGTTGAAATTGCAAAAACTAAAAACATTGTTTGAACGGCAATTGATTACCCAAGCCGAATACGAAAGCAAGAAAAACGAAATACTGTCTCAGCTGTAAAACAACCATTACCTTGAAACGAAACTACCTTTTGGCCTTGTCCAGTGCCCTATTGCTTTGGCTGGCATGGCCGCCTATCCCATTTACCGGCGTTATCCTGCTCGTTGCCTTTGTTCCACTCTTATTGGCTCTCGAGCAAATTATCACCAGCCCTGGCAAGAAAAAAGGGACGAAGGTCTTCCTCACCGCAGGTTTGTGTGCACTGGTATGGAATACGGCGAGTATCTACTGGGTTTTCAATGCCATTAGCGCCGTAATGCCAATCTATGCGGCCATATTCATATCACTTATTCCGTTCGGACTTGCCGCTCTGCTCATTGCCCTTGTGTTCAGGTTGTATTACCAACTAAGGAAAACATATAATCTTGGGGTAAGCCTAATAGGATTGGCTTGTTTCTGGGTTTGCTACGAATACCTACATCAATGGTGGGATTTGGCTTTCCCATGGATGACATTGGGCAACGGTTTTGCCAATAGTACGGTACTGGTGCAGTGGTACGAGTATACGGGCGTATATGGTGGAACCCTCTGGATCTGGATATGCAACATATTATTCTTCATATTATTCATTCGACATAAGCAGCAATCCAAAGCAAGCTTTCTGACTAGCTACCTGGCATTGGCGGCTATCGTTTTTGTGCCCATTGCTTGCTCACTCCTGCGCTACACCACCTATGAGGAAAATGAAAATCCTTCCAATATCGTGGTGGCCCAGCCCAATATCGAACCTTTTAAAAAGTATGGCCTTAGCGCCAATCAGCAGGTCGATCTTTTGATTCGGTTATCACAATCGGTCGGACAGCCCAACACCGAATTTTTTATCTGGCCGGAAACTGCCATCAGCTCCTACGTCAATGAACGGGAAATCCGTTCCGATATCAAGTATGAAAAAACAAGGGAATTTCTGAAAGACTACAAAAATGGAAATGTCCTGTCCGGCATCGAGTCCTTTTCCAAAATGGCCGAACCTAGCCCCAATTCGACGCCTATACAAGAGCTCGATAGAATATACTACTACGAAAGGTACAACGCAGCGGTACTAATAGATAACTCTTCCAAAGTACAGTTCTACCACAAGTCAAAACTGGTACCTGGCGTAGAGCAATTACCTTTTAGTGCATTGAGCTTCCTGAAGCCCCTCTTTGCAGCCTTTGGCGGAGCTACTGGTAGCTACGCAGGCCAAGAAGAACCCAGCGTGTTTTATTCTTCCAGCGGCATTGGCGCTGCACCGGTTATCTGCTATGAATCTATCTGGGGCAACTATGTAGCAGAATACATCCGTCAGGGCGCGCAGTTCATAGCCATTATTACCAATGACGGCTGGTGGGGCAACACCTCAGGGAAAAGCCAACACCTGGACTATGCCAGGCTTCGGGCCATAGAAACCAGAAGATGGGTAGCGCGCTCGGCCAACACAGGAATTTCGGCCTTTATAAACCAAAGGGGAGATGTCGTGCAAAGGAGCACGTGGTGGACGGCCACAGCGTTAAAACAAGATATCAACCTCAATGAGGAACTTACTTTCTATGTACGCTTTGGAGACTATGTGGCTTACGTCGCCATGATAGGCGGATTCATAAGCATATTGTTGGTTATCTTCGGCCTAATCAAAAGACAAAATCCGATAAATCAAAAGTAACGATAATAGAATCCGCATGCATGAAGCTGGGCGCACGACAGATTTCCCACTTGTCGTTGTCGTCATTGCGAGGGGGCACGACGTAGCAATCTGACAAACAAAAAACGTAGATTGCCACGTCACTTCGCTCCTCGCCTGCCTACCGCAGGCAGGCAATGACGCGTTTTTTGTGAAAAGGGATTTTTGTCGTGCACCCCATGAAGCTTTAATGAGTAGAAGGCAGATTTGCATTTCCATTTAATATGCTTTATCTTTGGTAAAACTTTAGGGGTGCCATTGGTGCTGAGATAATACCCTTTGAACCTGATGCAGTTAGTACTGCCGCAGGGAAAAGTAGATGACCTTTCTTTGCTTGCGCTGTTTCCATGGCGCTATGGTGTCATTCCTAGAGTTGTATGAAAAACCAATAGGAATGAGCAATATCAAGATCCAGTTAAATCATCAAGAACAGGAACTTCCTGCCGGAAGTACTTTGGCACAATTGATTTCCCAGCAGCTAGGCGGCCGCCAAAAGGGCATTGCCGTGGCCATCAATCAACGTGTAATCCCAAAAGCAGAACACGACCAATATATCCTGCAAACAAACGATCAGATTCTTATCATCAAAGCAACACAAGGAGGCTAAATTATGAGCAAGCAAGAGAAAAGACCGACCCAATCGGCCATTACGACCGGAGCGATATCGGGTTCAAAAAAAGTATATGTCAAAGGCAGCATGCACGACATCCAGGTAGCCATGCGAGAGATTTCCCTCTCTCCTACCAAATTGTTCAACGGAGGCCAAGAACCCAATGCGCCCGTCACGGTGTACGACACGAGTGGCCCCTATACGGATGAAAACGCACAGATAGACATCCGTAAAGGATTGCCCCGCCTGCGCGAGCCTTGGATAGCACAGCGAAACGACGTGGAAGCATTGGCCGGGATCAGCTCCAGCTATGGCCAAGAACGCCTGGTGGATCCCCAATTGGCGCACCTACGTTTTCAGCATCTCAAAAAGCCCCTTAAGGCCAAAATGGGCACCAATGTCACCCAACTGCACTATGCCAAACAAGGAATCATTACGGCCGAGATGGAGTATGTGGCCATACGTGAAAATCAGCGTATCGACGAACTCAAGGGCCAACTAAACGGCAGTTACGAGGCCTTGGGCCAACAGCATCCCGGCAATAGCTTTGGCGCCCATACGCCCAAAGGGTTCATCACGCCGGAGTTCGTTCGGGACGAGATTGCCGCTGGACGTGCCATCATCCCCAACAACATCAACCACCCCGAAAGCGAGCCCATGATCATTGGCCGCAACTTCCTGGTAAAAATCAATGCCAACATCGGCAACAGCGCCGTCACTAGTTCCATCGAGGAAGAAGTGGAAAAAGCGGTCTGGGCCTGTCGCTGGGGAGCGGACACCATCATGGATCTTTCCACCGGCGACAACATCCATGAGACGCGCGAATGGATCATCCGCAATTCGCCCGTACCCATAGGAACAGTCCCTATCTACCAGGCGCTGGAAAAGGTCAAGGGCAAGGCAGAGGACCTCACCTGGGAAATCTTTCGCGATACCCTCATCGAACAAGCCGAACAGGGTGTCTCCTATTTTACCATCCATGCAGGGGTGCTGTTGCGCTACATTCCACTCACGGCCAAACGGGTGACGGGTATTGTCTCACGCGGGGGAAGCATCATGGCCAAATGGTGTCTGGCACACCACAAGGAGAATTTCCTCTATACCCATTTTGAAGAGATATGCGAGATCATGAAGGCATACGACGTGGCCTTTTCCCTGGGCGACGGCCTACGGCCCGGTTCCATTGCCGATGCCAATGATGCCGCCCAATTTGCCGAGCTGGAAACGTTGGGCGAACTCACCAAGATAGCTTGGAAACACGATGTACAGGTGATGATAGAAGGGCCGGGCCACGTACCTATGCACCTCATCAAGGAAAACATGGACAAACAGCTGCGCGAATGCCATGAGGCGCCTTTCTACACCTTGGGCCCGCTCACTACGGATATTGCCCCAGGCTACGACCACATCACCTCGGCCATTGGCGCTGCCATGATAGGGTGGTACGGCACGGCCATGCTCTGCTACGTCACGCCGAAGGAACACCTGGGACTGCCCAACAAAAAAGACGTGAAGGACGGGGTCATCACCTACAAGCTGGCGGCCCATGCGGCAGATTTGGCCAAGGGACACCCGGGAGCCCAGTACCGCGACAACGCGCTGAGCAAGGCCCGGTTCGAGTTCCGGTGGGAAGACCAGTTCAACCTGTCGCTGGATCCGGATACGGCACGTGAGTACCACGATGAGACCCTACCGGCAGAAGGCGCCAAGGTGGCGCATTTCTGTTCCATGTGCGGTCCCAAGTTCTGCTCCATGAAGATTACCCAGGAAATCAGGCAATCTGCCGAAGACGGGCTATTTGAAAAAGCAGAGGAATTTAAGCTAAAAGGAAATGAGATTTATTTATAAGTTATCCGTTGCGGGTTATGAGTTGTGAGCAGAAACAACTGACAACTCACAACTGACAACTCGCAACTTATATGCTAATAGTTATCTCCCAGCCCCGTTTTTTCCCTGGAGAAACACAGCTCATCAATGAGTTGTTTGCCGCTGGCATGCCGCTGTTGCATATACGAAAACCAGGTGCGGGGGAACAAGCACTTGATTCGTTGATTGGGTCTATAGAAGAACGATACAGGTCACAACTGGCATTGCACCAGCACTGGCACTTGGGAAGAAAATATGGCATTTACCGATGGCACCTACCGGAAAAAGAAAGGAAAGAAACCATGAAAAAGCAAACGGGCACCTTATATTCTACATCCATACATCAATTGAAAGATTATGGACAATTGGACAGCTCCATCTTCAGCTATGCTTTTTTGGGCCCTGTCTTTGACAGTATCTCCAAACAGGGCTATCAGGCTATGGCCCCCGAAAACCATCCCCTGTACTTACAGAAAAAGGAGATTCCCTTGATTGCCCTTGGGGGTATCAAGGGCAACAACGCCACGGAGGCCATGGCACTGGGTTTTGATGGGGTAGCGGTATTGGGCTGGCTGTGGCAACATCCGCATCCCGTAAAGGCGCTCGAACAACTCTTAAACATCTTACCATGAAAGAACTACCCAAACAGCAGTTCATCTCGCAAGGCGAGGACGAGCACACACAATTGCGACACATCCAATCTGTCTTGGACAATGGCTGTCAATGGATACAGGTACGTTTCAAAAAAGCCAGCAAGGCACAATTGCTCGCATTGGCGGAAAAAGCGAGGCGATACTGCGAGCAATACCAGGCGCTTTGTTTCATCAATGATCATGTGGACGTGGCACTTTCCGTGGATGCCGACGGCGTACACCTGGGACTTACGGATATGCCTGTTAGCGAGGCAAGGAAAATACTGGGTGAAGGAAAAATCATCGGGGGCACGGCCAATACCCTTGACGACGTAAGGCAGCGCATCAGCGAGGCTTGCGACTACGTAGGCCTTGGCCCTTATCGCTTCACCACGACAAAAGAGAAACTCAGCCCTATCTTAGGCCTGGAAGGTTACCGGGATATAGTCACTGCCTTGCGGCTGGAAGGACTACATATCCCCATCTATGCCATTGGCGGCATAAGGGAAGAGGATATCCAGCCGCTATACGAAACGGGGATTTACGGTGTGGCCGCATCGGGATTATTTTTAAAACAAATCACGAAATCTGTACAGACGCAATATTTTTCGTCTCTACCCAACAACCAACGACATGTTAAAGATAGCAGATAAAACATTTCAATCGCGCCTGTTCCTAGGAACGGGCAAATTTGGCTCTCCACAGGAAATGGAAGGGGCCGTACTGGCATCGGGCACGGAGCTGGTAACGGTAGCACTCAGGCGGGTGGATGCCGAGAACAAGGACGATGCCTTGCTTCAGCATGTGCAGCACCCACATGTGCACCTATTGCCCAACACTTCTGGGGCGAGGAATGCCAAAGAGGCCGTCTTAGCAGCACAACTGGCAAGGGAGGCACTGGAAACCAATTGGCTCAAGCTGGAGATCCATCCCGACCCCCGCTATCTCCTGCCCGATGCCATAGAGACCTTGAAGGCGACGGAAGAACTGGCCAAATTGGGCTTTGTGATCCTGCCCTATATCCATGCCGACCCCGTGCTGTGCAAACAGCTGGAAAATGCGGGCACGGCAGCCGTGATGCCCCTTGGTGCCCCAATAGGCACCAACAAGGGACTGAAAACCATCGACTTTCTCGAAATCATCATCGAGCAGAGCTTGGTGCCGGTCATTGTCGATGCGGGCATAGGCGCCCCATCCGATGCGGCCAAGGCCATGGAAATTGGGGCCGATGCGGTACTGGTCAACACGGCCATTGCCGTGGCAGGGAAACCCAGGGAGATGGCCGAGGCATTCAAACAAGCCGTGGAAGCCGGCAGAAAAGCCTTTGAATCGGGATTGGGTACCGTGACAAAACATGCCGAGGCCAGCAGCCCATTGACGGCATTTTTGGACAATTTTTAATCGCACGTCGCATATCGCATATCTCATATCTCACATCTCATATCTATATAAATGTTCACCGAAATAATTGAAAAATACGACTGGAACAGTCAAAAGGAGAGCATCCTGCACAAGGGAGCCGACGATGTACGCCGAGCGCTCAACAGGACGCGGCGCGATATCGAGGACTTCAAGGCACTCATCTCTCCAGCGGCACTGCCCTTTCTGGAACAGATGGCGCAACTGAGCCATCGGCTCACCCAGAAGCGATTTGGCAAGACCATCCAGCTATACATCCCGCTGTATCTGAGCAATGAGTGCCAAAACATCTGCACCTACTGTGCCTTTAGCCTCGACAACAAGATACGTCGCAAGACCCTGAGTCCTATTGAAATCATGCAGGAAGTACAAGCCATCAAGGCCATGGGCTATGAACATGTCCTACTGGTGACGGGCGAGGCCAACAAAACCGTAGGAGTGGACTATCTCAAACAGGCCATCAAACTGATCAAGCCCCACTTTGCCAATATATCGCTGGAAGTACAACCACTGGACCAAAGGGAATATGAGCTATTGATTGCCGAAGGTTTGTACAGCGTACTGGTATACCAGGAGACTTACCACAAGGAGCGTTACAAGGCCTATCACCCAAAGGGCAAAAAATCCAATTTCGACTATCGTCTGGAAACACCGGATAGGCTGGGAAGGGCAGGCATACACAAGATAGGTCTCGGTACGCTCATCGGACTGGAAGACTGGCGTACGGATGCACTTTTCACCGCCTTACACTTGCGCTATCTGGAAAAGCGCTACTGGCAAACCAAGTACTCCATTTCATTCCCCAGGCTTCGTCCCATCGAGCTGAACAACGGAGATGAACAGGGCTTACACCATTTTGGTCAGTTCATCAGCGACCGGGAACTGGTACAGCTCATCTGCGCCTGGCGATTGTTTGACGAGGAACTGGAAATATCGCTCAGCACCCGTGAGGAGGAAAAGTTCAGGAATCGGCTTATCCCACTGGGGATTACCAGCATCAGTGCCGGCTCCAAGACCAATCCGGGAGGCTATGTGGTGGAACCCCAATCGCTGGAACAATTCGAGATATCGGACGAACGGCCGGCACAGGAGATAGCAAGCATCATCAAACAACAGGGCTACGAGCCCGTATGGAAAGATTGGGAGAAAACATGGGCATGAACAAGCTGAAAAAGGAAGAATGGGGACGCTATATGAAACAGCTGATGCTGGACGACATCGGTGTGGCCGGACAGGCCAAGCTGAAAGCGGCCAAGGTATTGGTGGTAGGCGCGGGCGGCTTGGGTACGCCCATCCTGCAGTACCTCAATGCCGTAGGCATCGGCACCCTGGGTATGGTAGACTTTGATACGGTAGAGGTTTCCAACCTGCATAGGCAGATACTCTACCAACCCGAAGATGTAGGCAGAAAGAAAGTGAACGTGGCCTTTCAGCGGCTTTCCTCGCTCAACCCATACACGCAGCTAGTCAAACATGACGTGTTACTTGGCGAGGACAATGCCGAAGATATCATCGGGCAATACGACTTGATCATAGACGGATGCGATAACTTCATGACCCGCTATGCAGTGAACGATAGCTGCGTGAAGCTGGGAAAAGCATTGGTCTATGGCAGCATACTGGGCTATCAGGGCCAGTTGGCGGTTTTCAACCATGCGGGTAGCAAGAACCTGCGCGACCTGTTTCCCGAAGCTCCGGCGGCTGAGGATGTACCCAGCTGTTCGGAAAACGGGGTGCTGGGCACCGTTCCCGGTATCGTGGGCACCATGATGGCCCAACTGGCCGTGCAGGTGATATTGGGGGGCACCCCACTAACCAATAAGTTCTTGTTGCTAGACATGAAACATTGGCAATTGACCGCCTTGGACTATTAATGGCTTATGGGTATATTTGTCAAATGATAGTCCCCGCCGCCATCTGATGGAAACTCGAACAGCAAATTTATTTGAATTTATAAACGCTATCGTTCCATTTGACGAACTGGAAAAAGCGGAAATAGCTCGATTCGTTGAAGAAAAAAACTATCCGAAGAATTTCATCCTCCTGGAGAACGGCGATGTTGCGCGGCATATCTATTTCATGCAGGAAGGATTGGCCCGAACTTTTTCCATCAACAAGCAGGGAAAAGACATTACGCACAGTTTTTTCATGGAAGGTGAATTTCTCACCGTGGGCGAAAGCTTCTTCAATCAAAAGCCGAGCGAACGCTATTCCATTGAATTGCTGGAAGACTGCAAGCTACAAAGAATATCTTATCAGCATATGCTGCTTTTGAGTGAGCGTATTCCCAAGATGGAGAAAGTGCAAAACAAGGCCATGCTCCATTTTTTGTTGCGGGCCACAGACCGCATCGTACAACTGCAATTCCAATCGGCCAGCGAACGTTACCACACGCTGATGGAAAAACAACCTCAAATACTCCAACGTGCCCCTTTGGGACATATCGCCTCCTATCTCGGTTTCACACAGGAAACCCTAAGTAGGATCAGGGCAAGAAGGGATTAGTTATTGGCTCTTCGGTAGAGACTGTCTCAAAAAGGTGTAATTCTTCATCTCGACTGGAGTGAAGCGTATTAAAATGCACTGATATCAAAGTAAATCTCATTTTTTGATCTATATCAAATGACCTCTCATTCCGTCTCTCCACCTTTGCAGCGCAAAAAAAGAAGTCAACGAAATGAGCACCAAATGGTATTACCTCCTTATTCTTGCAAGTATTTTGCCGCTCCCCAGCTTCGGGCAGCAACTGCTCGCGCCATCGGCAAGCGAGCTCGTAGATAGCGCCTTGGTGCATAGCCACCGACTGGCCATTCACGAAATAGACATAGCAGCTACCGCAACAGATATCGCCAAGACGAAAGATATCTATCTTCCCAACGCGTCCATTGCGGGGAAATACGGTTTCATGGCGGGCAACCTCAATTTGTCATTACCCGCAACGACTTTGCCCCTTGCTAACATCGCCATACCCGAAATCAATACGGGATTGACCAATACGGCCAATCTGGTCAATGCCGGACTGGACCTCAGTGCCGTACTGTATACGGGAGGTAAAGCGCCGGCGCTACGCAAGGCGACACAGTATAAGCAAGATGCCCAACGGGCCCTAAGCGAGAAAGAAAAGCAGGAAGTGATCAGTACCGTGAGTAAGGCCTATGACCAGTTGGCTTTGCTCAAACAGGTAAAGAATGTGCTGGACGAAAGCAAAAAACGATTGGAAATCAACACAAAAACGGCGGATAAGGCCCTTTCCTACGGACTGATCACCAAGTACGAGCATCAAAAAATAGCCGTGGCCACGGCACAGCTGGAGGCTAAGACCCAGGAATATGAAGGGCAAAGGAACCTGCTGCTGCAACAGCTACACCTCCTTACCGATATCCATCTGGAACGGCTCAGCTTGATAGACAAGGAACTACTGCCCTATGGCAATCCTAACGCAAGTGATCAAATAGACAACCGACCGGAACTAAAGGCGCTCAGTGCGGCCATCGAAGCACACAAATTTCAGCTGAAAGCCGCCAATACCTGGTGGATACCCAAGGTGCAGGCCGGTGCTTCCGTAGCATATGTGAACCTATTCGACATTCGAATGCAGGGAAAAGATGCACTGCCCCTGGTCGGCAAACCGTCCATCCACGCCAATAAATTCGAACTAGCCCCTATGGTAAACGTTGGCGTGGGATTGAAATGGGACATCTTTGATGGCAATAAGGGACGCCGCGAGACCCAACTGGCCAAGCTGGAACTGTCCAAGGCAGAGCACGAGCGCCAGGAGGCCGAAGAGTTGCTGCAGCTCAACCTCATCAAGTCGAATACCGATTTTGACAATTCCAACAACGAAATAAAGACCAAGTATGCCCAGTTGCAGGTGGTGGAAAATGCCTTGCAACAGGCCAACAAGGAATTCAAGGTGGGCCTCATCAAGTCGGCAGATCTCATAGGAGCCGAAACGGATTTTCAAGCGGCTTCCTTGAGCTATATACAGGCTATTTTCGATCAACGCAGGCATGCCGTTGAATTGTTAAAGGCCACGGGCGACTTGACACCACAGTCCATTCAGGAATAGATAACGAATAATACAACACATCAAAAAAAGATAGTATTGCAATGAAAAGCTACCCATACATACTGCTCATAGTCGGTCAGGCACTCCTATTTGCCGCCTGCCAGAACCATAGCGAAAAAAGCACGGAAGGCAAGGTCAAAAAGGAGGTCATCTCCTTTGCGCCAAAGCTGACCGGCAGGATTTTGAAGATATACGTACAAGAGGGCGATCTGGTACGCAAGGGCGATACCCTGGCCCTGCTGGACGTGCCAGAAGTAGACGCCAAGCTGTCACAAGCGCAAGGAGCCGTCATGGCGGCAAGTGCCCAACGAGATCTCACCCGCCATGGGGCCACTGCCAATCAGCTCAAGCAATTGGAAGCGAAGCAACAGGGCTTACAAGAACAGTTCAACTTTGCCCAGAAATCCTATGCCCGTGCACAGGCCATGTTTGCCGATAGCATGATGACTCCACAGGCCTTTGACGAGGCCACCGCCAAATACTTGGGTGCAAAGGCCCAATTGGACGCCGTCAATGCCGAACTGGCCGAGGCGCAAAAGGGTGTGCGTATGGAAACCCAGACGGCCACACAAGGACAAAAGGATCAGGCACTGGGTGCACTGCAAGAAGTACAGGTAGCCCTTGCAGAGAAATGCATCATTGCCACTAGCGACATGGAGCTGGAAACCATCAGCCTGCACGAAGGCGAATTGGCCACGGCAGGTTTTCCACTTTTCAATGGCTATCAGCCCAATACGACCTATTTCCGTATCACCATTCCCGAAAGCCGTATCGGTCAGTTCAAGAAAGGCGAGCAAATCAATGTAATTGTTCCTTATAAGCAAGAGCGCTATAGCGGAAAGATCCAATCCATCAAGCAACTGACGAGGTATGCCGATATCACTGCGGCCTATCCCAACTACCAAATGGAAGAAGCGGTCTACGAAATCAAGATACAGCCCGATGACCAGCGAAAAGCAAGTGAACTTCTGGTCAACGCAACATTAACATTGGAACGATAGACAAGGGAAAATTAGCATGAAAAGAACCATAGCACTGATCAAAAGGGAATTCCAGCTTTTCTTTCAAGATGGAACCTTGCGCTCCGTTTTCTTCCTGGCCCCCATAGCTTATGCCCTTATCATCGGCTTTGTATATAAGCAGGGAAAGGTGGAAGACCTTCCTATTATCGTGGTGGACATGGATGATAGCCCCTTGAGCAATCAGGTAGTGGACATGCTGGGCGACAATGAAAGGCTGGATATCGTATCCCTGAGACACGAAAACGTACAGACAAACGATGAGCTGATATCAAAAAAGGCGGTCATTACGCTAGTCATCCCCAACCGTTTCGAAGCCGATGTGCTGCAGAGGCGCTATCCTGAAATCAACGTATACATAAACACCGCCAATTTGCTCACGGCCAACCTCGCCAGCCAGAGCGTACAAACCACGTTGGGCACGTTCAACGCCGGCGTGAACATGCAATCGCTCAAGAAAAGGGGTATGTCCAGCGCGCAGGCACAAACCCAATATGAGCCTTTCAAGGCCAACTATATACGCCTATTCAACGAAACGGGCAATTATTTCATCTTCATGTGGCCCGCCATACTCGCCGTAGTCCTTCAACAGGTGATTTTATTGGCTATGGCCGTTAGCTTTGCGCGGGAATACAAGATGGGCACTTTCCAATCCGTATTGATGAAGCTCTCGCACAGTAATCCATTTATCACCTTATTCGTTAAGGTACTGCCTTTTTGGATATTAGCCATTCCCATCGTAGGTGTTTTCTATGGCTTCCATTTCATCTTTCAGGCTCCTATACCAGAGAGACCTCTCCAATACCTGCTCACCACTGGGCTGTTTGTAATGTCATGTTCGTTTCTGGGAGCTCTGGTGAGTGCCGTGCTCACGACACCTCTTAAATCCACGCAAGCGCTCATGTTGCTCTCTACACCAGCATTCATCATTGGCGGCTATACATGGCCCACCTCGGCCATGCCCTTGGGTATACGCTTGCTGGCCGATGTATTGCCCCTCACACCGTTTCTCGAAGCCCACAAGATCATGCTCATTGAACAGGGCAGCTTGCATGACGTTCAGCCCGAGCTGCGGTTTCTCGTCGGGCAAACTCTGGTGTACTTCATCCTGTGCATTCTGGTACTTAAGTACAAGTTCTGGCTGTACAACAAGCGATCAAACCGGAAGAACATAGCCTAGTCATAAGTTGAGTTGAAATTCTAAAGTGATCGCGTAGGTATAAGGATCGTTTTACAGCGATTTAACCAATTTAGACTTCAGCACAATCCTCTCATATGGCAAATTGGGCTGATCTATCAGTGCAAACAACTTATTGGCCGCAATTATCGCCTGCTCACCCGGCAACTGCTCAATGGATGCCATGGGTGGATTGTCCATATATTTCCAGTACGGAAAATTGGCAAAGCTCACAAAGAAAATATCCTGATTAATAACCACATTTCTTTTGCGACAGGCATTAATGGCGTCGAGCGTCACATAATCGTTGAAAAGGATCACCGCCGAGGGGCGATTGGGTAAATCGATCAGGCGCTCCATGGCTTCCAGGTTGCGACTTTCAGAAAGGTCTGTCGCTTCCACATATTCGGTGTACAAATGTAGGTGATGCTTCTCCAATCCTTCCAAATAACCTTCATACCGTTCCAACGAAGCTGGCAAAGATGAGGGACCATTAATAAGTGCAATTCTGCTATGGCCACAGGAAACTAATAGATCTATCGCATCATGCAACCCAGCCTTGAGATCGCTCAATACGGCATACACACCCTCCATGTTGGGTACACAATCAAAAAAAACAATGGGGATGCCTGCGTTTTCCAATAGAGGCAAGAAAGCATATTCAGTGGTGTTTTTGGCAGCAGAAAGGATAATACCATCCACACGGTGTTTCTTCATGGCTTCGATAACCTGCATCTCCCTATCTGGATCGTCTGCAGTCTGTCCCAAAATAACCGTGTATCTATGTTCATTGGCAATATGTTCTATCTCGCTGATGGCAGCGGAAAAGAAGGCCTCCGAGATACTTGGCAGGATGATACCGATGGTAAAGGTCTTGCGCTGCTTGAAAAATATAGCCGTCTGGTTAGGCTCATACCCCAACTCCTCGGCCACTTTCTTGACACGCATAGTAGTAACCAGCCCAATACTGGGATGATCCTTCAATGCTCGGGAAACAGTAGAAGTAGAAATCTTTAACTTCTTGGCTATTTCCTTGATGGTCGGTTGTTTATCCTTTTTCTCCATAACGCTCACTCATTCCAGGCATGCCGTATTTAGATTGCATCTTCGCCATATGTCCTTGCAAATAGGCGAACAAAAGGCAAATTAGGAAAAAAAAGCTATTTCAGGAAAATTATTTATAGGCTACGGATCAATTAGCACATTACCGTCGTCTGGTACTGCCTATAGACTTTATCTCTTAGTAATCTTGACGAAATAACTTCCGACTTCTTCTAAAAACTTTACCAGAATTGCGCGCACGGCCATAGCGCATGCAAACCTTGGTAAAGTTCCTAAGTTTAATATCTATATTTTGGGCCTTAAGGTATATATTTTTCCCTTTCTAGTTTCAAAGTTCAACATGTTATTTATACGCTCTTGTGCATTTGCCCATATGGGACGTAAAAAGAAGATTATCCAAAGACAATATAGCGGCTTGATTTTGTACATGGCAATGGCTTATTCGATTTCCAAAAACACGGCGTCCAACTTATCTAGGGTCTGCTGAAAAACTCAATGATTTTTTCAGCAGATTTTTGAGTATTGGGGTATGAGGTTGTAATCTTTGCGCAGATCTACCACATATTTGATTACTATATTGATAATGCAATAAAGTGCTAGCTCGGCCAATTTGACCAAGTTAAGCACCAATACGATGCAGCTAATCCAAGCTTCGCTGGTTCTTGCTAGACGAGCTAAAATGAGATTCATTCCGTAACCAGTCTTTGCTTGACCAAACTTTCCTTCGATCGGATTGCGTTCTCCTGGACTTACACGATTCTGCG
>NZ_ATZA01000063.1 GCF_000427965.1 Olivibacter sitiensis DSM 17696
TGTTGCAGGTTCTCCGGGTAAAATCCCAGAGCAAAAAGGCGTTTTCCACCATTGCTGCACTGATAAGAATCCATTTAATCAGTAATCTTGAGATATATTGGATGGTGCAGAACAGCAGGAGAACTTACAGCAAACAGAAAAAACGAAATAAACCACCTTGTATACAGGTAGAACTGTTCTAAAAAACAGGGGGGGGGNGGCTTTTTTATCTAATGAAAATATTTACTGATAATCAGTAAGTTAAGTGAGTTTATTGCCTGTTTTTAAGTTTATCCGTTTGGTAGTGAAAAAATATATTTGCACATAAAACAACATCCATGCTTTCTTCAAAGGTGATTTTAAATTCTCTATTGGACAACGACTTTTACAAGTTCACCATGCAACATGCTGTGACGAAGCTCTTTCCTAAAGCCAAGGCACGCTACGAATTTATTAACAGAGGCCAACATGCTTTTCCGAGTGGTTTTGCACAGGTACTAAGAGAATCCATAAATAACATGGGGGCATTGCAGCTGAGCAAAGTGGAAAAAGAGTACCTCGCACAAACTTGTCCCTATCTAGATCCCACCTATCTGGATTTTCTGCAAGGATACCGATACGACCCGGATGAAGTAAGCATAGAGCAGAACGGCCCTGATCTTTCTGTCAAAATAGCTGGATACTGGTATAGAACCATCTTATGGGAGGTGCCCATTATGTCACTTATCTCCGAATTGTTCTATAAAATGAACAACCTCGTTGGCGCAAACGACGAGGAAATCATAAATACAGCGAAAAGCAAGATCGAGCACTACGCCCAACTTGGTGTTACCATCGCCGAATTTGGCACACGTAGGAGGCACTCATACCATACCCATAAGCTGGTGGTAGAGGCATTGAAAGCCTACGGTGGACAAAGCTTCATAGGCACCAGCAACGTGCACTTGGCCATGCAATACCAAACAAAGCCCATAGGCACCCATGCGCATGAATGGTTTATGTTTCATGCTGCCAAATATGGCTTTAAGATGGCCAATAGGCTCGGCTTGGAGCATTGGGCACAGGTATATAGGGGCGATTTGGGCATCGCTCTATCGGACACCTATACCACTAAGGTGTTCTTCTCGTCTTTTGACAAGATGTTTGCTAAGCTATTCGATGGTGTACGGCACGACAGCGGTGATCCGCTTGTCTTCGCCGATCAGACCATTTCTCACTATCAGAGCAAAGGAATAGACCCAAAATCTAAGACCATCATTTTTTCTGACAGCCTCAACTATGAAAAGGTAGCCCGTATATCCAACTATTGCCAAGACAAAATAGGCATGTCCTTTGGCATAGGCACCAACTTCACCAACGATGTGAATCTACCTCCCATGAACATCGTATTGAAAATGACAGAAGCCCACCCAGACGATGCACAGTGGACACCCGTAGTAAAACTGTCTGATGTACGTGGCAAGTACACCGGAGATCCTAAAATGATTGCACTGAGTAAGGAAATTTTGGGCATCAAAGACTAAATAAGAACGAATGAACAAACCCATTTCAGACATATTCGGCCAAGCCCTCAACGACTACTATAAAAAGCAAGGGTCAGACAAATTGTTTCTCCATTCGAGCTATGCCGATGAGGTGGAGATTATGCCCGTCGACATTTTTTTCCGCAAGGAAAAGGACTTTCCAGAATTGGAGTTCATAGCCTTAGCACTTTGCGATGGTAAGGTACTCGATATAGGTGCGGGCGCCGGCAGTCATAGCCTCTATCTACAAAAGAAAGGCTTTGATGTGACAGCGATAGAACTATCGGAAATAGCCTGCGACATTATGAAAGAAAGAGGTGTCAAAAAGGTAATCCACGGCAATATTTTTGACTATGCCGACGAACAATTCGACACACTACTTTTCCTCATGAACGGCATCGGACTTGCCCAGACGCTAGATGGCTTGCAAGCACTTCTAGAACATGGCAAAAAACTGCTTCGACAGGGCGGACAACTATTGTTCGATAGTTCGGACATTAACTACCTTTATACCGATCAGCTCCCCAAACCCAGGGATAGATACTACGGAGAAATAGACTTTCAGTACCAGTACAAAGGCAAAAGAGGCCCTAGGTTCGGATGGATCTATGTAGATCAAGCTACATTGATTGAAATCGCCCAGGAAAATGGCTGGGTGGTGCAGGTCCTTTTTGAAGATGGGCATGATGCCTATTTGGTGCGTTTGTCATTAAGGGAAAGCTAAATCGACTCTTGCCACTCTTTTAAGCTAATAGTTACTTTAAAGACCTTAACTTCCCCGCCTACCGCAGGCAGGTTAATGGTTGAAAATGGCGAGGCAAAGAGGTTTTGGTCCATTGCCCCGTACTATCCCTCATAGAACCTTTTAACGATTGTCTCTTAACTGAAACATCAACACTTATAAAATCAAATAAATATTCGTCTTAAATAAACAAATAAGCCTCCACAAATTACATTATTTTTACAAAAAAAGAATGAATAAGCTCCTGCTACACATTCTTTAGCCTTATTATGATAAAAAAGACACCTGCTAAATAGTTATTGTATCATCAATTACACCACTATACACCATAAATAATGATTCTATGAGCAATTCTAAAACATCGGAAGTAAAAGGTACCAAAAAGTTTGAAAGTGAACTGAAGACATGGCTAAACCAAGAGCGTGCAGCTATACAACTGATCAAATTAGTAGCAAACCTCTATTACGAAAAAGGTATAGAAACAGTGCTATTTCGCAAGGCATTGGTAAACCAAAGTGTGCTCGACATCATTAGCCATCATAGCTACGCTAGAAATATATCGCAAAAACCACATCTTTCCATCTATGACTCGGTAGCGCTTTTGGAAGCCATGTGCCAGCTCAATCTCACTCCCGCCCGAATAGACATTGGCCGTTTATTGGTTGAATGGGACAATGAACCAAAACACATCGCCGTAGAAGATTTTGTGGCAAACAAACTGAAAGGCCTTTTTACTACTATCCATAAAAGCGTTAGTCCTAGGGATGTAGTACTTTACGGCTTTGGCCGCATAGGTCGCCTGCTTGCGCGAGAACTGGTGGCACAAGCGGGCATTGGAAATCAATTGCGCCTACGGGCCATTGTGGTGAGAGGCAGAGATGAGGCCGACCTATATAAAAGAGCGGATCTACTTCGCAACGACTCGATCCATGGGCATTTTGAAGGCACCATAGTAGAAGATCCCATCAACAATGCGCTTATTATCAACGGACAAATGGTCTATATTATCAATGCCAACGGTCCTTCTGAAGTTGATTATACCCTCTATGATATCCATGATGCCCTTGTGGTTGACAATACGGGCGTATGGCGAGACAGGGAAGGACTGGAACAGCATCTGCAAGCCAATGGAACCGAGAAAGTGCTACTTACCGCCCCTGGGAAAGGAGATATCCCCAACATAGTATATGGCGTCAACCACGATGAAAAGAACATAAAAAAAGAAAAAATATGGAGTGCCGCTTCCTGCACTACCAATGCCATCGTGCCATTGATAAAGGTGGTAGACGAAAAGCTTGAGATAGAAAATGGCCATATAGAAACGATACACGCCTATACCAACGACCAAAACCTCATAGACAACTACCATAAGGGATACCGCCGTGGCCGCGCAGCAGCTATTAACATGGTCATTACCGAAACGGGAGCCGCCAAGGCAGTTTTCAAGATATTTCCCAAGCTCATAGGTCGCCTTACGGGAAATGCGGTGCGTGTTCCCGTACCAAACGGCTCCCTGGCCATTCTGGTACTTCGCTTAAAAAAGAAAACAGACAAGGAGACCATCAACAATATGGTAAGGGAAGAAGCCCTATTTGGCGAACTGGCCGAACAGATCCAATATGCCTACAGCAAGGAGTTTGTCAGCTCCGATATCGTAAAGAGCACCAGCGCCCTTATATTTGACAGCGAAGCGACCATCGTAAGCGACGATGGCCATACCGCAACGCTTTATGCTTGGTACGATAACGAATATGGCTATACCTGTCAAGTAATAAGGCTGGCAAAGCATATCGCCAGGGTACGTAGGCCAACTTATTATTGATTTCCTGCTATTATCAGGAAATCAATATAACATATTAACAAACTAAAAACTAGCTATTCTAAACATTACACGTTCCATTTATCATGTCAAATAAAACGACAACGCTTGGCCAGTTCATTATCGAGAGGCAGGCAGATTTCCCCTATGCAAAGGGTGAACTCAGCAGGTTATTGCGCGACATAGCCATTGCCGCAAAGATTGTAAACCGAGAAGTAAACAAAGCCGGATTGGTAGATATTCTGGGCGACGCGGGTACTTATAACATACAAGGAGAAGGACAGAAAAAGCTTGATGTATATGCCGACGAACAATTTGTCTCCGCGCTCAGAAGCGGAGGCGAATGCTGCGTAGTTGCCTCTGAAGAAAATGAGAATTGCCTATATATCGAGTCCGAGATATCCAAAAATGCCAAGTATATCGTCGCAATAGATCCGCTCGATGGCTCGTCCAATATTGATGTGAATGTGGCTGTGGGCACCATATTTTCCATCTATCGCCGCAGGCATACCGAAGCAAACACAAAAGCAAGCCTAGAAGATGTGTTGCAAAAGGGAGATCAGCAGGTAGCGGCAGGATACATTGTATATGGCTCGTCCACCATGCTAGTCTATACCACTGGAAAAGGGGTAAATGGCTTTACGCTTGATCCCAGTATTGGCGAATTTTGCCTCTCTCACCCCAATATGAAGATGCCTAAAAACGGCACGATCTATTCCATCAACGAAGGCCACTACATCCATTTCCCACAAGGTGTAAAAGACTATATCAAGTATTGCCAGCAACACGATCCCTCGACCAACAGGCCATTTACCTCCCGCTACATTGGCTCCATGGTAGCAGATATTCACCGAAACCTCATAAAAGGAGGTATTTTTCTTTACCCCAGCACCTCTTCTCATCCCAACGGTAAGCTGCGCTTAGTATATGAATGCAATCCCATGGCGTTCATCATAGAACAAGCAGGAGGTATCGCTACGGATGGAAAAGGCCGTATATTGGATATACAGCCCACGCAATTGCATCAACGTTCGGCAATTTTCATTGGATCGGTAGATATGGTAAACAGCCTAATGCGATTTATAGATTCTTAACTCAAAATTACGGAAAGCATGATCTTGGTTCGGCGCGGAGCTTCTATTCCTTGGATTTCAAAATGATGTATCGACTTGCGTCCTTATCCCAAGCAACTTTTGGTAAAGGTGCTTTTAGGCTTGCTGCATTCGAAATCAAGGCTAAATCATATCGGCTATCCACCAAAATAATACGATACTCATAATCACCAGGTTCTAAATCGTTGGGAAAGAAAGACCCTCCGTCTATAACACCATCTACCAAGTAACGGTTTTCCTTCCAGACAACGAAATTGTCCAACCACAATTCTTTCTTCGTTATTTCGGGAATGGGAAAGCTTGTGCGGTTTGTGGAAATCGTCCAAACCTTATAGGAATCCAAACTTTCTTTTTTCCTGAAGAGCAAATAAAGACCATCGCTCGCAAATTGCTTGCTATAGTTACCCGTATTGCTTATACCCATATATAACAAAGCCGCATAGACGCTGTCTGGATTGTTGCCTAAATCGCCAATGGCAAGCTCCAAGCCATGGTTTTCGGAAAATACCTCCCGATAGAAGTCCATTCTCGGACTGCTGACATCCAACACGGAAACATATTTATCAATATTGCCATATGTGGAATTGAAATATCGGATCTTCAACCACCCGCCTTTCACATAGTCTAGCACTTCGAATTCATCTCCTTTCACCAAATACATGCTAGCCTTCGCTTCTCCAGGAGCATTATATAGCCAAAGTCTTGCCTGCTCTACCGGTAGCCGCACGGGTTCTATCTCATCCGTAAGCGAAAACAAGAATACCGCGCCACTGTGCAAGGTATCCCCCTTTTGATCATAGGAAGTGCGAATAGCAGTGATTGGCACCATAGCCGTCCAAGGATAATCCCGTTCTATGGGAATCAGCGATTCGGTCAAATAGGCATCGCCTTCCGCAGTGAACCTCCAGCCAAGACGACGGTACTCCTGTCCACCTAGCTGGCTAGGTTGGCTAAAGAGTACACGTTCTTCCGTGTAGAAGTACGGATTCCTAAAAGCCATTTGTCCATCCAAAAGACCGTTATATCTTTCCGGCACCTTCACCTCCCGAAATTGTTCATTGGCTGGCATGAAAATAAAAATTCGTTGATAGCTATAAGCCGCGCCATAATAAGCCAAGGAAAAATCCATATAGCCATCACCGTTATAATCTGCCGTGTCCAGACTGGCAGGCAGCAGTTCCTGACCAAGGTCAATTTGTTGCTTACCTTGCTTCGAAGACGGAACGTCGATCGCCATCATCCCATTGTCCAACTTTACAATGGCCGTTAACTTATCGTTTATGGCAACCGAATGCTGTTGTTGAGCCAGTAAAGAAGGCCCAAATAAAAACATGACTACCTGTACTATTAGATGGTATACGACTTTTATTCTTTTCATCTCGCAAAAACATAGCCACAAAGATAGGTTGATATAGTAGCCCATCAATCGCAGATTTCAGGGATTTTTAATAAAGTTCAGAATGTTCAAATGGCATGGTTTATCAAACATTTCTTTTAGTCGGCGTCAAAACCATGGTTTTCAGGGATATTCCAACCCCTATTAACTGTCTATCTTTGAAAGAAAAACATGAGAACACCTTTTTACTGCCTTTTTGCATCATGCTTCATTCTGATCTATGCGTGCATGCCATCAGAAAACAGGAAGAAAATGAACGCCAACAAAGTCACGACCAAGTATGCCCTAACCTTCAAAAATGAACTATCAGATGCAGATAGAGCGGCTGTATTAAAAGAATGCGAAGGAATGGTGATGTTGACTCACCTTGAACGTAACTACAACACGACTTTTAGCCTGAAATTGGAAGAACAAGACAGCACTTGGCTATTATCTATTGCTCCGGAGCTGCTTGCAGTGCACCGAAATACCCTACAACAACTATTAGACACTTTGCTGGCCCATCCCGCACCTTTGCCGGAGACGTCCGAGACAGTGCTTCAAATAACTGAAACCGACCCTGATCTGCTTAAAACACTTGATCTGCGTATGGATACCACGTTTATTCTTCAGCCATTGCCAGAATCCGCCTATTGGACATACAAACATACCGAAATACCTGGATATGGTGGACTCAAACAGTCGCATGTGACCACCTATCTCAGCTATAAGCTTGCTAAACCCATCCCCGCTATGCAATATACCATGGGACTGCCACCCAAGAAACAGGGAGAAGTAGAAAGCCCCATTCAAGAAGTGGCAGTATCCATGTTCAACATGCTGGGGCCCATACCCATAGACTACAAAATCAAAACCGGCAAAGCTGCCGTCGATAGCCTGTGGGAAACCTTGAAAACGGAGCAAACCATGACCATAGATTCTACTCTCCTAACCTTAAGATGGACCACGGTAGATTTCAATCTCAAAACCTTCTCCCCTATTCTAGATGCCGACACATTGATCAAAAGCAGCATTGAGAAGCTGCCCCACGTTTCGCCTAGCCTGTACCATTTGCTGTTGGCGCCAAAGCTATCCCGAAACTTGACTTCCTATAAATTGATCGGCAATTAGAGACGAGCAGTTAAAAAAATAGTTAAAATTAAATCAAAAATGATCAGAAAATGCTTCATCCACGCAATTTATATATTATGTTATCCGATGATGACCTGTATGCTCAATGCCCAAGAAAAGAACGATAAATACCTAGTATTGAAGTTAGCTCTTCCGACAATATATGAATGGAAGTCTGCATCTTTTTTTGACGAGGGTGTATGGGGAATTGCTCACAAGGGCTATTATAGGGGCGAAACGTATCCTTCATTGGACATAAGCCAAACAAATATGCTTTTGGCCGACGTCGGCAAGGACGTACATCAAATGGCAACGCAAACTTTAGCTTTGATCAAGAATTATGAGCCCGATTCGCAATTAAAATTGATAAAGGAGGAAACGATTGACGGCGATCGATGCCTGCTATACGCCATAAGCAGTTCCTCTGACCAAATACTGCTATTATATTATCGGCAAGGGAGCGAGGTGATGCATTTCCTGGAAATGGAAGTTGACAAAGATATTTTGACAAAGATCCCACTCAAAAAATGGGAAGGTATCTTTTTTGGAAGCAAGCTTGTATATATAAATCGCGATTAAAACATATTACCGTTGCCCGAGCGATACCCCATGGAAACTTCACCAATTTGCGCGAATGGCCATAGCGCAGGCAAACTTTGGTTAGGTTTTCAAGCTTCGAATTAGAGAAGTTATTTTGTCGGTGCAACTAAGTTACCAACTATTGTTGAGTCTCCAGTTTGATTTTTTCTTTTTGGGCAGCCGTCAGCTTATTAAACTTGCCGTAAGAATCAATTACGTATAAGCGTAGATCATCATCACTGGCCTTTTTGACAAAATTGATCTTTGGTCTATACTTAACCATAAACAAATCCAAGTCATCCCCCTCCAATGGCGTGAAACTTTGGACAAGCGTACGGGTAAAACGCGCATCTATATCTCGGTTATTGGCCTCTTCTTCCATCAATTTGTAGCTTCTCCTCGCGTTTCTTCCCTCCTTACCAAAAAGACGAGAAGGGGACAAAGCGATGCCTCCACCGCTTACGGTATTGGCCACTTGTCCTTCCGCTTGCGCTTTTGCCCGTTCTTCCTCCAACCGAGAATTGGTCATCGCATTTACATTAACCTCGGAAAGCAAACGGGGATCATCTACCCCTGTAAGATACATCCGTTTAAAAGCGAAATCAGTCACTACCAAACTATCCGTCCTATACCCCGGAAAAGCAAACACCAATATCTCATCTTTTTTTGCCGCGATGGAAAAATCCCCATTACGATCGCTTTCTACTTGAACATCGGTATTCAAGTTCTTAATACTTACCTGAGACATGTTTTCGTTACTTCCCAGCTCCAATATCTTTCCTTTTAATAACTGTTGGGCCATAGCCAGAGGATGGCCAACATAGAAAGCAATAAAAAAAACAAAGACAGTTTTAACCATTATAGACGGATATTTCATTTAAATAAGGCTTTAGATGCAACGACGCTATGCATAATATAATCAAAATAATAACAGTTATGTGAGAAACAAGCTCATAGTCATTTTGTGTGCAGATATCGTCCTTTAGCGGGACAATAATCATTCCCTCCTGCATAAAAACAGCGTATGAATGAAACTGCGCCGCAAGATAGTAAACTAGCAAGAAATAATAGTCATTTCGCTAATTACCTCTTTTTATTTCACTATTAGATTTCTATACTAGACTTTTCAGAATCAATTTCTGGCACTTCGATCTCTTCTTCGCTTATGTCCTTTGCGGCATACCATCTTGCAGCCGTCATTTTCCACATAATTTATCAATATTTAATGAACGAATCACCTTTATCATTACCGTGTAGAGTAAACAAAAACGAAGAACGGCTCCAATCTTATCCATTGGACCATTAAGAAGTTAAGCCGATTAAGACCTTTTTCTTAAATTCTCTCAATCCCCTAATGGCTTTTATGGAAAAAAAAGCAAAAAACGTTTCTATCATATACCTCTAATAAATTGCCATAGACAAGTCAACAAAGTTAATTATAACCTGAAATTACCAATTTTTTTTGATAGAAATAAGCAATTCTAATCGTATTATTAACACTTTTGCTCCAGACTATCCATTAATCACCGTGAATATGAAACCGATCAAACCTAGCAGCAAGCCCACTAGCAATGTGGGCAACAGGTTATTTTTTAGTACGCCACTGTAGTCCTTGAGGTCGGCAATGGCAGCTGCAGCGATAATGTTGAACAGGCAAATGGCATTGCCCGTGCTAGCTCCACTCAATTGAAGCGACAAAATGAGGTGCTCATTAAGCCCCAGCTTACCGGCGGTTTCATATTGCGTAGATGCAAATACCAGATTGGAGATAGTAGTACTTCCTGTAATAAAGGTACCTGTAATACCTACAAATGGCGCAAGTAGTGTATAGCTATGGCCTATCTTGCTCATCAATTCGGCAATATAGCCCACCATAGAAGCTTGCCTTACCCCTGAGTGGATCATGAGGTTTGCGATAATGATGGTGGGCAATAGCACCAACGATACGCTGGCGACTTTCAGCAAGGATGCTTTTATATGCAAAGAATTACTCCTTTGTACAAGCGCCACCGCTATACCCACAAGAAAGAAGGGCAATAAGGGTGATTGTAAAGGCTTAAGCTCGCCATTAATACCCGTTTCAAATAAATTTGCCAGGGTAAATTCCCAGGCTAGAAGCCCTTGCAGTCCTGGAATTATTTTTGGCAGCAACAAAATCAAGGCCAATACGCCATAAGGTAACCAGGGTTTTAGGTCTACATGGCCGTCTTTTCCTTTCAAGTAAAACACCGACAACAACAACATCAACAAAGCTCCCAACACCGTAGCAAGTTCGGGGGCAAACCAGGCAAATGTTGCATAAGGAATGGCAAAAAAGACATACAACACCATCATTTTGCGTTTGTTTTCCAATGGGCTCCTTTGTTTCCTGATCATGCGGAAGATGAATAGCAAAAAGACTATCCCACCAATTAATATGAGTAAAGCCGCCATAAAGCTGATCATCTTGATATCTTCGTCTGGCAATCGAAGCGGAACTTTAATACCGGTAATGATGGGCGTGCCTACGGCTCCAAACATGGAAAACAAACTATCTAACAACAAAACTACCGAGACGGACAAAACCGCTTCAAAGCCCATTGCAATCAGGATGAGCGGCACAATGGCCCCGGGCGTGCCGAAACCCGCAACTCCCTCAAAGAATGCGGTAAGTCCAAAGGCAAGAAGGAAAAAGCGGATATCTTTTGATGAATGCAGGTTATCTAACGAATGGCTAATCTTGGTAATCTGACCAGTTTGTGCCATAATGTTATACAGGAACGTCGCTCCCAAAACAATCATCAATATATTTACTGTAGCGAAAAGGGAGACTCCCAGAGCGGCAAAAAAATGCGGCAAGTCTGCTCCCCAATAGAAAAACAGCCCTACCGTGATGACTAAAGACAACATCACTGCTGTTTTTACGCCCCTAGCCAAGGAAAAAAACATCAGTGATAAAATGGGAAGAAAGGCCAATACGTAGATCATCTTTCGTCAAATAGCTCCTTGGTCTTCTTCGCAAGATAGCACTTACCGCTATAAAATCAATATGCTTACCGTATTTTTACGCATATTACCTCCGCAACAGTTCCTTCTGCTCCTTATTAATATCGTAATCTACCCGCACATGGTAGATACTCATGAGCATGTTCTTAAAGATTTCACGTACAGTTTCTATTTCTTGCAAGGTAATATTGCTATTTCTAATCTGCCCCTGCTTCAACTTACCGTCAATGATCTTATCGACTAGTTCGCTGATGTTCTGCGCATTTGGTTCCTTAATGCTGCGCGAGGCGGCTTCCACAGAATCGGCCATCATTAATACGGCCGTCTCTTTGGAAAAAGGAATGGGACCAGGATATCGAAATTCGCTTTCGTCTACCAGTTTATCTGGGTTGTTGTTTACATATATCTGGTAAAAATAATCTACCCGAGTAGTACCATGATGCGTGCGGATGAAGTTGGTTATAGTCTCGGGCAACTGGTGTTTCCTAGCGATCTCTATTCCCTTTGCCACGTGTGCAATAATAATTTGAGCACTTTGCTCCGGCGTGAGCCCTTCATGCGGATTATAGCCCTTTGTCTGATTCTCGATGAAGAACTGCGGGTTCTGAATTTTACCGATGTCATGGTACAAAGCACCAGCACGTACTAATAGGGCATCGCCACCTATCTTAAAAATTGCAGCCTCGGCAAGGTTGGCCACCTGCAAAGAATGTTGAAACGTTCCTGGAGCCTTATATGACAGCTCGCGCAATATGCTTGAGTTGGTATTAATCAGCTCCATGAGCGTAACATCCGAGGTGAGGCCAAACATACGCTCAAAGGCGTATATGAGAGGATAGGCCAATAAAGTAAGCAGGACACTGACAATGAACGGAATGAAATCAACATAACCGATATCCTTGAGCGAACCATCCCGAACCAAGGTGATACCCATATATGCTACTAAATAGGTAGCCAAAATTTTGGCTGCCGATATAAGAAACTGCTCTCTCTTGGAAAGCGTTTTGATGCTATAGATGGATACCATACCAGCCGTAATCTGCAAATAGACAAACTCAAAGCTGTTCGGCACAAAAAATCCCGCTACCAAGGTCATCAGCAAGTGAATATTCAATGCCATCCGCGTATCAAACAACACCCGCATAATGATGGGCACAATACAAAAGGGGATGAAATATATGCTAGGGAGCTTTAGTCGGATAGCCCAAGAAAGCACCAACATCATCACTGTGACAACCAACAGAATGAGCGAAAGCAAACGGTTGTTCGCAAATATATCCTTCCTAAATAAATGCAGGAATACCATGAGTAACGATATTACCAAACTGACGATAAGAAAATGCCCCAATAGCACCACACTCTTGTTGCCACCAATGCGCGATTCTTCTTCGTAGGCCCTGCGTAGGGATTCCAGCTTTTGAAAAGCGACATTGTTGATAGTACTTCCATTGGCGATGATAAGCTCGCCCCGCTGTACCATGCCGCGCGTGGTACTGATATTAGACAAAGCATCGGAAACCAATTGATCCGTCAGGCGCTCGTTGTAAATATAATTTGGCTGTATATAATTATCAACCAAACCCTTAAGCCAATCTTTTGCTTCCAGGTCTTTTTCCCCGTCTATCAAACTATTCACATAACCCATCGCCGACTCACGTGTATACACATCCGCCGTATTTTTCTGCGCGGCTACATTATTGGTCAGCAGTGTAAAGGTGTAGTTCTCCCCTCCTTGCAAGAATTTGGAGGTGAGGGCTATGATACCCCTATTGTAGACATGGGACAATATCTTGGTGGCCAAAAGACTATAGCGCGACATCTCGGCATCTGGCAAACCACTGCTGTTCCATTTATTGTCCAGTTCTGCCATCAAACGGTCCGTCTGATCGGCAAGCATGCGTTCATTATTGTCGTATATGGGATATACCGAACCCAAAATCTGTTCCTTGTCCGCATCTAGCTCAGCCTGGGTTTTCAATATGGCAAAGTCATATGGAGCTATCAGGTCCTCGTGCATCCAGACCTTCCCTTTCTCGTATTCGTACTGGAACCTGGCCTGCCTGGGAAGAAATATACAGATGAGTACGATACTTGCAAGCATCATACCGTACTTAATCAATGATGGATTGCTGCTGCTAACGTTTCTGTTTATGAGTACGTTGTTTCTAGAGGCCATGTATTAAACATTTTATTCAAACTTAGCTAAAATCGACTTCAATTGCAATATGTGAGCATAATTCCAACCTACCACGGCCTAAACAAGGCGCTCGAAGTCTTTCCAGCTCCTTGGGAGTAATAAACATAAATGCATGAAAAGACCAAACTCGGCTCATAAAAAAATTGGTTATTTAATATAAATTCGATATCATTGTAATATCAATTTAAAATTAAAACAAATCGTATGTTTCAAGAAAAAAATCTATCTGCATTCTCAGGCTACATCGCCTTATTAATTGCCGTTGTGTGCATTGTCGTCGGATTTGTAGGCATTGCCTATAGCAACGCATTTGTCGTGATAGCAAGTATTGTAATCTTCGTCCTCACAGTGAAAGGACTTGTTGTGGTCAATCCAAACTATGCCTATGCCCTTATCCTGTTTGGCAAATACCATGGCACCATCAGACAGGACGGTTTCTTTTGGGTCAATCCCTTTTACGCAAGGAGCAAGGTATCGCTAAAAGCGAGAAATTTAAATGGACATAAGATGAAGGTAAACGACCTGCTGGGCAATCCGATAGAAATTGCGGCTGTCACCGTATGGCAAGTAAAAGATTCAGCAAAGGCCTTATTTTCCGTAGACAATTACGTACAATATGTCGAGGTGCAAAGCGAGGCTGCCGTGAGGCACCTGGCCAATTTATTTGCCTACGACAGCTTCGATGATGAGAACCATGCCATCACATTAAAAGATGGCGCCGAACAAGTAAGCCATATGCTGGAAAGAGAGCTCAATGAAAGGCTGGAACGTGCGGGCATAGACATCCTAGAAGCCAGAATTACGCACCTGGCCTACGCGCCAGAAATAGCAAGCGCCATGCTGCAAAGACAACAGGCCACAGCAGTGGTAGCCGCCAGAAAGCAAATTGTAGAAGGAGCCGTAGGCATGGTGGAAATGGCGCTGGAGCGGTTGTCGGAAAAGCAGGTAGTAGAACTGGATGAAGAGCGCAAAGCATCCATGGTGAGCAACCTCTTAGTAGTATTGTGCGGTGAAAAAAGTGTATCGCCGGTAGTAAACGCAGGTACGTTATACCCATAATAAAAGTAAAAAAGTTTTCGTACTTCTTTTGCAAAGAAAACAGATTGAAAACCATAAAACATAGTTGATGGCAGGTAAAAAAGCTTTTGCACTAAGACTAAGCCCTGAGATACTGAAAGAGATAGAAACATGGGCGGCGGAAGAGTTCAGAAGCACCAATGGACAGATAGAATATATACTCTATGAAGCTCTGAAAGCAAGGAAAAGGAATGCAAAAAAAAACAAAGCCGAAGGAGATACGTAAAGGTGTTATGCATAATTTATTATCTTGCGCACGAGACACCAATTTTGAATACCTATGAGTAAAAAGGATGTTTTTATCGTAGCTGCCTGCAGAACCCCAATAGGGAGCTTTATAGGGCAACTGAGTGAATTTACCGCCACGCAGCTTGGCGGACTAGCGGTGGCCGACGCTATAAAGCGCGCAGCTATAGCGCCACATTTGGTACAGGAGATTTTCTTTGGCAACGTCCTTTCTGCCAACTTGGGACAGGCCCCCGCCACACAAGTGGCCAAATTGGCCGGTCTTGGCAATATCCCAGCCACTACCATCAATAAGGTTTGCGCTTCGGGCACCAAGGCCATTATGCTGGCGGCCCAGTCCGTAGCTAGCGGAGACAATGAAATAGCCGTTGCCGCCGGAGCCGAAAGCATGAGCAATGTGCCCTACTACCTCGACAAAGCGAGGAAAGGCTTCAGACTTGGGCATCAGCAAATGACCGACGGCCTAATCAAGGATGGCCTGTGGGACGTCTATAACGACTACCACATGGGCTCTGCGGCCGAGTTGTGCGCCAGGCACTTTAACATCAGCAGGCTAGAGCAAGATGAATATGCCACAAGCTCCTACCAGAAAGCACAAACAGCACAAAAGAACCAGCTCTTTAAGGGAGAAATTCTGCCGGTGGAGTGGACAGACAAAAAGGGAAACAGCATTAGCTTAACAGATGATGAAGAGATATATAAGGTGCAATTCGAGAAAATCCCCCAACTAAGCCCTGTATTTGAACCATCGGGAACTGTCACTGCGGCCAATGCTTCTACCCTGAATGACGGGGCTGCGGCACTGATATTAGCGAGCGGAGAAGCGGTCGAGCGCTACGCCCTCACGCCTATTGCCAAAATCCTTTCTTTCGCCGATGCGCAACAGGATCCGGAATGGTTTACCACCAGTCCGACTAAGGCCATTTCCCTGGCATTAAATAAAATCCAACTAAATCCCGGTGATGCAGACTTCTATGAAATAAACGAAGCTTTCTCAGTGGTAGCCCTAGCCAACAACAGATTATTGGGTCTCGATCCCAAAAAAGTCAATGTTTATGGAGGGGCCGTAGCATTGGGCCATCCCCTTGGGGCTTCGGGTGCGCGCATAGTGGTAACATTGCTATCCGTGTTATCCCAAGAGCAAGGGCGTTTGGGCGTCGCGGGTATCTGCAACGGCGGTGGTGGTGCCAGTGCCCTTGTCTTGGAACGAATATAAACAATCACTACTGACCGACAAAAAATAATTTAAGGAGCTGCCATATCTGGCAAGCTCCTTTTTTCATATTTTGGTTTTACGACAAACTAAAAATATGAGTGATAAAAATACAGAAAAGAAATTAGTCGGTCAGCCAATCTTCAAACAATTATTAGGTTTTATTCCAAGGAACAAATTTGAGATGCTTGTGAGCAAGCACCGGTCTGACCGCTATTACAAGACCTTTGATTCATGGACACAACTCATGACGATGCTGTTCGGAATATTCAGCCGATGTGATTCTAT
>NZ_ATZA01000064.1 GCF_000427965.1 Olivibacter sitiensis DSM 17696
TCGCCCATAGAATCACATCGGCTGAATATTCCGAACAGCATCGTCATGAGTTGTGTCCATGAATCAAAGGTCTTGTAATAGCGGTCAGACCGGTGCTTGCTCACAAGCATCTCAAATTTGTTCCTTGGAATAAAACCTAATAATTGTTTGAAGATTGGCTGACCGACTAATTTCTTTTCTGTATTTTTATCACTCATATTTTTAGTTTGTCGTAAAACCAAAATATGAAAAAAGGAGCTTGCCAGATATGGCAGCTCCTTAAATTATTTTTTGTCGGTCAGTAGTGATTTAAAAAAATACTTCACTTATATCTTCCATTTGATTTACAACTACTTTACGATTCAAATCTGTGGACAAGCTGTTGAAAAATAAATAAGAAAACAAAAACCTTATCTTAAAGCCAAAAACTTATTCCCACTTTCCACATGCTAATAAACAATAAAGAATATTTAATATTAATATTGTTTTTATTGATTGGAATGTGGACAAAGCGACGAAGAGGCCATTTAAAATTCTTTGTGTACTTTTGTTTCGTTGCATTGCTACAAGAGCAAGAAAGACAATAATGGAAAACTATACTGAACAACTAGATGCGAAAGGCTATATCGATGTAGCCATAGATCCTCGGCTCGATTTGGTCGATGAAATAAACAGGCTGAAGCGGGAAAAGAATGCCGTAATACTGGCCCACTACTACCAAGAGCCTGAAATACAGGATATAGCCGACTACATAGGCGATAGCTTGGGACTTTCACAGCAAGCGGCCAAGACTGATGCGGATGTTATCGTATTTGCCGGCGTACATTTTATGGCAGAAACGGCAAAGATACTCTCGCCAGGGAAAAAGGTGCTTCTGCCTGATCTGAAAGCTGGGTGTTCTTTGTCTGACAGTTGTCCACCGCATTTGTTTGCCAAATTTAAGGAACAATATCCTGACCATTTGGTCATTACCTACGTGAACTGTACAGCTGGGCTAAAAGCATTGAGTGATATTGTCTGTACGTCTTCCAATGCGGTTCAGATCGTGGAAAGTTTGCCCAAAGACCAGAAAATTATCTTTGGTCCCGATAAAAACTTAGGCGACTATGTGAAGCGCAAGACGGGAAGGGATCTGGTGTTGTGGAACGGTGCCTGCATGGTGCACGAGATATTTTCGCAGGACAAGATATATAGCTTGCGTAGGCAGTATCCAGCAGCCAAGTTCATTGCCCATCCGGAATGCGAAGAGCATATCCTGAAGGAGGCCGATTATATCGGGTCTACTACTGGATTGCTGAACTACAGTACAAAAAGCGATGCCGATACGTTCATTGTAGCCACGGAAAGCGGTATCATTCACCAAATGCAGAAGGCCAATCCGCGTAAAACTTTTATACCGGCACCTCCTAACAATGCCTGTGCCTGCAATGATTGCCCACATATGAAGCTGAATACCTTGGAGAAGCTGTACAACTGCATGAAGTATGAACTGCCAGAGGTGGATGTACCTTTGGATATCATAGATAGGGCCAGAAAGCCCATTGAGCGGATGCTGGAAATTTCAGAGCGACTAGGGCTGTAAGGTTTAAGGCCGAAAGGCCGCATAACTGACAACTCATAACTGACAACAAGGATATATGTTTGACAACAACGAAAAGACGAATCTGGAACAATTAGGCGAGTTTGGTCTAATAGAGCATCTTAGCAAGTCTATAGAACTGAAACTGAATAGCAGTAAAAAAGGAATTGGGGACGACGCTGCTGTTTTGGACTTTAAAGGGAAGCAAACGCTTATTTCTACGGATTTGTTGCTGGAAGCCATACATTTTGACCTACGCTATGTACCACTTAAGCATTTGGGATATAAGGCAGTACAGGTTAATTTGAGCGATATCTACGCTATGAACGGCATAGCCTCTCAGATCACTTTTAGCATTGGTCTGTCCAGTCGTTTTCCTCTAGAAGCGGTTGAGGAGATATACGCAGGCGCTTTGTTGGCATGCAAGAAATACGATGTTGATCTGGTTGGTGGTGATACTTCGTCTTCCAAGCAAGGATTGGTCATAAGTGTTACCAGTATAGGCTATGCCAATGAGGAAGATATCGTATATCGCAATGGGGCACAAGAGGGCGATCTGATATGTGTATCCGGTGACTTGGGAGGTGCTTATGTGGGCTTACAGCTCTTGGAAAGAGAGAAGCAGGTTTTCTTGGAAAATCCCAATATACAACCTGATCTGGAAGGGAAGGACTATATAGTGGAGAGACAACTGAAGCCAGAGGCCAGAAAGGACATTGTAGAACTATTTAAGCATTTGGGCATTAAGCCTACGGCTATGATTGACATTTCGGATGGTTTGGCTTCAGAAATATTACATATTTGCAAGCAATCGCAAAAGGGCTGCAAACTCTATGAGGAAAAGATACCCATAGATCCCATGACTTATGAAACTGCTCGCGAGTTTGGATTGGATCCTACTATCTGTGCATTGAGTGGGGGTGAGGATTATGAGTTGTTGTTCACCATAAAACAGACTGATTACGAAAAAGTTAAAGGAAATTTAGATATCAGCGTAATCGGCCATATCACTGGTGAATCAGAGGGGTATCAACTCATTTCAAAATCTGGAAATGTGCACGACATTACCGCACAGGGATGGAATGCATTTAGTAAGGGCGTATAGCTATACGACTTTACTAAATGTTCCACGTGAAATAATTGTTTATTCATTATCGTTATTGTCATCTTTATCTATTTCCAATAGGCTTTGATCTAGCTGCTTGCTGGCCTTTGCACCCAGCTGCTTTAGTTTTTCGACCTTGGATATTACGCTACCCCTGCCTGTTTCCAGTTTTTTGCGGGCATCCTCATGGATACGGGCTAGGATACCTATTTGCTTATCTACCTTATCCATGTCTTCCATGAAGCCGACGAATTTGTCATATAGCGCGCCCGCTTCGCGGGCTATTTCCAGTACATTTCGCGTTTGCCTTTCCTGTTTCCACATGCTGGCAATTGTACGTAAAGTGGCTAGCAAGGTAGACGGACTTACCATAACAACCCCTTTTTCCCAAGCTTCACTGAAAAGCTCGTTATTTTCACTAATTGCCATACTGAAAGCGGACTCTATGGGCATAAATAGCAAAACAAAATCTGGAGAATTTATTTGGTATAGATTGCTGTAATTTTTCTTGGATAATTCATTGATATGGTTACGTACAGAAACGATATGTTGCCTGATATATAGGGGGCGTTCGATTTCATCTTCGCAATTGACCCATTTTTCATATGCAATAAGCGAAACTTTAGAGTCTATGACAAGGTGCTTTTCATCTGGTAGGTCTATGATAACATCTGGCTGTTGCCTGTTACCAAGCTCATTGCTCATACTTACCTGTATGCGATATTCCCTATTTTTGGTTAGTCCTGAACGTTCGAGAACCCTTTCCAATATGATTTCGCCCCAATTTCCCTGTTTTTTGCTATCTCCCTTGAGGGCCTTTGCTAAGTTATTCGCTTCATCGCGAATAAGCTTGCTTTGTTCCATTAACTGAATAATGACACCTTTTAGGGCATTCCGCTCGGCAGCTTCGCTGCGATAGGTATGGTCTATTTTTTGTTCAAAGGCTTTGATATTCTCCTTTAATGGTTGCAGTATTTCGTGGATGTTTTTTTGATGGGTATTACCAAAGGTTTTGCTTTTTTCTTCTAGTACGCGATTAGCTATCAGTTCAAATTCCTTGTTGAACTGTACCTTCATATCCGCCATTTCCTGCTTTTGTTCGTTTAGTTTTTCTCGCTGCGATTCGAAATAGGCATTCATGCCCTCTAAGCTGCGTTCAGAAATACCAAGTTTTTCGCGTGTTTCTTTCAGTTCTTGGTGCAGCTTTTCATTTTCTTTCTCTAGCCAAGTATTTTTTTCTTCTGCCCTCGCTAATAGAAGACGCTGTTCTTCCACTTCCAGAGTACCTTCCTTAAAAGCCGACTCATTTGATTTTCTGAGGAAGAAATAGAGTACAATTAAAACAATTACAAGTAGGCCAATGATGTATATATTTTCCATTTGCTGCGATGATTCGATAGATATGGTTGATATTATTAATATGCTAAGATTGGATTTTTTTATGACTAATGAAAGAAATGAAAATGTGATATATTGTCATGATAAAGGAGGATAATATTACATTTTGTCATGTCCTTCAATTTATTCTAATCCTATTTTAATAAAAAACAGCTAATTTTAACAAAATTAGTGATTTTTGGACTTAGTGAGCCATATGGCTCACTAACGGTATGTAATTTGATTTCAATAAGAAAAAAGAAAAAATGGGAATGATATTATTTATAGGAATTGCGGTAGTAAGCTTTATTGTTCAATGGCGGTTTAAAAGCCGATTTGAACATTATTCGCAAGAACCGCTTTCCAGCGGGATGAGTGGGAAGGAAATAGCAGAGAAAATGTTGCACGACAATGGAATATTTGATGTACAGGTTATCTCTACGGAAGGGCAATTGACAGATCATTATAATCCAGCTGATAAGACCGTCAACCTCAGTGCGGGTGTTTATAGCGGACGGAGCATTGCTTCTGCTGCAGTAGCTGCACACGAATGTGGTCACGCCGTTCAACATGCTAGGGCATACAGTTGGTTGCAGTTTCGTTCGGCCGTGGTGCCTATTGTAAGCGTTGCTTCTAGGTTAACTTCTTGGGTGCTGATGATTGGTGTGATATTGTATTTTTCTCAAGGGATGCCCTTGTTACTGATGATAGGTGTCGGTGCTTTGGCCATTACGACCTTATTCAGCTTCATCACCCTTCCTGTGGAGTTTGATGCTTCTAATCGGGCCCTGGCTTGGCTAGACGCCAATAAAGGTGTGATCCATAGCAGGCAAGAGCACGATGGTGCAAAGAATGCGCTCTGGTGGGCAGCCATGACCTATGTGGTAGCTGCTTTGGCATCCTTGGCCACCCTGCTTTACTACGCTAGTATCCTCTTTGGTGGTAGAAGAGACTAGTTGTTTCTTTTAATATGTAAGAGAATTACAGCCCATCCGTTTGTAGCGGGTGGGCTTATTTATTTATGCGTCAAGATTATATTTGTGAAGTTTGGGGTGAAATCATAAATTTAACGGAATTAAACCACTGTGAAATGAAAGATATCCTAGTTAATTACATTGGATGGGTTGGCATGGCATCTTGCACCATTGCTTATGTATTGCTCAATGCAAAAATCATAAGATATAATGGCGTTTTATATCAAATGATGAACCTGATAGGAGGGGTTGGTTTAATGCTAAGTGCTTTTTTCGTACGCGATATTCCAAATGTAGCTGTAAATATCGTATGGTGTTTTATAGCCTTTTTTGGAATATTAAGATATTCTAGAAAAGCTATTCAAGTAAGAAAGTAGCAGCATCTTCTATACCCAATAGTTTGAAAGCTTCTTTCTTATAATTATTAAGTTTTGTTTCCGCTTCTATTTTGTCATCGATCATACTCAAATAATAATAAGCACCATCGATAAGTACATAGATTAAATCTGCCGTATCTATTGGATCCTCGATATGTATAATATGATCGTTTACACAACTATCTAAAAGGTTAGCGAGCTTTTTGCGAAGTGTATTTGATAGGTTTTTATACATGTTCTTTATCTTTTTATCCCTGAAAGTGAGCGAATAACAACTGTAAAACACACCGTCATCAAATAATCTATTCCATTTTTTTGAGAATATGCTATTTATTGTGGTTACCAAAGAATACTTTAAGGATTTACCATTGTTGACTTCTACTTTATAAATCAAAAGATATTTATCCAAAATGAAATCAACCAGGGCATAAACCAGTTCTTCCTTGGTTTTGAAATAATGCATAATGAGACTTGGGTTGATATCCATTACTTTAGCTATTTTAGCTATAGAGGTGTTTTCCAGACCTTCTTTTTTAGCTACCTGATAGAACATTTTCACAATTTCTTTCTGTCTAATGTCCTTAATGCTATTTCTTCCCATATTATTTTATAATGAAGCTAAAATAGTAAAATGTAAAACAACCTACATTCTACAAACTGAAAAATAGTGCTTAATATATACTTTATATTAAATGAACATTCAATTAATATAATAAAACGTTATTTGCCTTAACATATTATAATACAAAAATATATGAATTTAAATTACGCAAACGATTGCGTTGTTAAACTATTTTTTTAAAGAATTATATAATTAAAATTGTTTTATTCTATTGGCTAGAAACTTTAAAAAAGATCTCGCTTTTCCATATTTTTTATCTAAATGAACATATGAAATAAGCAAAAAATCGATAATAAATTGAATAAATATTCAGTTAATAAATTACCTAAATACTAAATCATGAATCAACAAACTAAAAGCCAAATGAAAAGATGGAAACAAGGCATGCTTTTCTTCCTGCTTGCCTTGACGATGTGCTATCCCGCATCGGTAAAATCTCAAGAAAAAAAAGTAGAAGGGATCATTTTGGGGGTGGACGATACGCCTTTATCTGGGGTGAGCGTATTAGTGAAAGGAACAAATAAAGGAGTACTGACCGATCAATACGGGCATTTCAACCTTATCGGAGTAGAAACTGGGGCTACCCTGATATTCAAGTTATTGGGGTTTAAAGGTAAAGAGGTGCTATTTGATGGGCAGGTCAGTATGAAGGTCATCCTTGAGGAAGATCTGGGTAACTTGGACGAGGTGATCGTAGTGGGATTTGGTACGCAAAAGAAAATCAATGTGACGGGTGCGATTGACCAAATATCGGGCAAGGAGCTGGAATCTCGGCCTGTTGCCAATATCATGCAGGGTTTACAAGGAGTTAGTCCAGGTCTTAATATTACGTATGGAAATGGAGCACCAGGAGGTATACCTAATTTGAATATACGAGGCACAACATCTATCAATGGCGGATCACCACTTATTGTTATTGATGGCATTCCAGTGTCGGACGCATGGGACATGATTAGGCTTAATCCGAGCGATATTGCGTCTTATACGGTACTGCGTGATGCTGCTTCGGCAGCTATTTACGGAGCAAGGGCTACCTACGGAGTCATATTGATAACAACAAAAACAGGGACTCTTGGAAAACAAAGCATTTCTTATAATACAAATATCGCATGGGGTAGACCCACCGAACTACCTCGCCCAGTTACCGATCCTTATATATTTTCGCGGGTATTAGAGACGGCAACAGACAACACGCCATGGGACTACGTTAATTTCAGTGATCAACATTATCAATGGGCAAAGGAACGGTCGGAAGACCCTTCGCTTCCAGACACGCGCTTGGATCCAAATGATCCTACCCGTTGGGCATATATGGGAAATAACGATTGGTATGACTATTTTTTTAGCCAAGCATCTTTTTCCCAGATACATAACCTCACTTTTTCTGGAGGGGCTCGTATTAATGAGATGCCCTTTTCCTATTATTTATCTACGGACTTTACAAGAGAAAATGGTCTGAATAAGCTTACAGAAGATTACTGGCAGCGCAAGGGGATGAGGGGACGCTTGTCTTTTTCGCCTATCAAGTGGCTAAAAGTGGATAACAACATGAATATATACCAAACAAAAAGGGCCACTCCGCAAGCAAGCTTGACAGATATTTATTACCTACAACCGATTGATGTGGTCAAGAACCCTGATGGTACCTGGGGAAATAACTCAGCAGGAAGACTTGCCGCTAGACTAGTAGATGGTGGTGAATACGGGGAGGATATGTTTGGTTTTCAAAATATAGCCAATGCGGTGGCTACCCTTCTAAATGGGGATCTTATCATTACGGGCGATGCCAGCTTTAAGCGCGAGTACTGGCGTTATTCGCAAAACTCTAAGAAATATGAAATTGGTTATGGACCAGATGATATACGCGAGGAAGGTGGAAATGGATTTGTGAGTGATAGACGAGGGGAGATAGAAAACGATGTTTTTAACCTCTATGGAAATTACAACAAACGTTTTGGTAAGCATGCCTTCGGTCTTACGGCGGGATACAATCAGGAAAGCTATATTTGGTCTACCACATCGGCCTATAGAGACCAGTTGATATCTTCCTCTTTGCCTTACCTGAACCTAACTACGGGAGAAGCACAGGTTGGGGCACAATATAGCTCGTACGCTACACGAAGTATTTTCGGAAGACTTAATTACACACTCAACGAGCGGTATATATTGGAAACTACTGGACGATATGATGGTTCCTCTCGTTTTCCCTCTACAAATCGTTGGGGTTTCTTTCCCTCCATATCTGGTGCATGGATAGCGAGCAACGAAGGCTTTTTTGAACGTCTTCAGCCAGCATTGTCCACATTAAAATTCAGGGCATCTTACGGTAGTTTGGGCAACCAAAATGTGGGAGACTTTTCCTATATCCAAACCATGGGTACGGGATTATCAAGTTATATAATAGATGGATCGCAACGCCAAATAATAACAGGTGCTCCACCATTGACCATCGATCCCAACAATTATACGTGGGAGAAAGCAGCCACCTTAAATTTTGGTACAGACATAGGTCTGTTTAAGGATAAGTTCTTTTTTGGATTCGACTATTATATTCGCGAAACAACGGGCATGTTAACGGCAGGAGAAGAATTGCCAGCTGTACTTGGAACGGGAGTTCCAAGCCAAAACTCTGCCGATCTTAGAACCAAAGGATGGGAACTTTCTTTTACGTATCAAGACCGCTATACGCTGGCATCCAAGCCGCTTGGCTTTGAAGCTAAAATCGTTCTTTCTGACTCTAGGGCACATATTACCAAATTCAAAAATGATCAACGACTGCTTTCCTCCTATTTTGAGGGCTATGAATTTGGAACGCTTTATGGATTGATAGGCGACGGTTTTTTTGCTTCTCAAGCCGAGATTGATGCTTTAGATCAATCTGCTATCGTACCATGGGGAGCCTTGTCTATAGTTCCTGGCTGGCCTAAGTTTCAGGATTTGGACGGCAACGGAGCCATTGAGCTCGGTGCTAGTGAAAATGACATGAAAGATCTTACCGTTATTGGCAATACATCCGACCGCTACAGAATAGGCATTAACCTAAAGGGAGACTGGAACGGTATCGATGCATCCATTTTTCTGCAAGGTGTACTAAAGAGAGATTTTTATCCGAGACACTACCTGTTCTGGGGTCCCTATCAACAGCCTTATGCCAATATATATCCATGGCATTTAGATTATTATCGGGCCACGGGTGATAGCCCCGAGCAAAGGGAAAAGCATTCGGCAGCTTATATAGCTGCGGGCCTAGCTGATGCAAACCTTGATCCTACATATCCTGTCTTGCAGTCTTGGTTGGCTGATGCCAATTATGGAAGTGGGCTAGATATACCAAATACGCAATATCTGCTAAATGGGGCTTATTTAAGAATAAAGAATGTTACATTGGGATACACGTTTCCCAATAATCTCACCAAGCGACTTCGGATAAGTAGACTTCGTTTTTTCCTTACGGGAGAGAATATATTCGAGTTTTCTAGCATTAAGAAATACGTAGATCCAGAGACTATAAATAGTGGTAGCAGCGCGTGGGCTTATCCATTCCAGCGTAAATATGCCGCAGGGCTGAACTTTGAATTTTAGATATCAGGATATATTGCTACAAATATTAAAAAAAGCATCATGAAAAATTTACTATATATATGTATGAGTTCCTTATTCCTGTTATGTGCATGCAATAAGGATTTCTTAGATCGTTACCCGCAGACATCCATCTCACCAGATGTTTTCTTCAATACAGAGGAAGATTTGTCACTATATATCAACGGGCTGCTTTCTCTGGCTAGCCGGAGCAGCTACTTGAATGACCAGAGTACCGACAACGCGGCTACGACTGCTGCTGTAGAGGTAAAAAATATCATGACGGGCACTCCATCGTCCCAAACTATTACGAGCGGTTGGAGTTGGAGCCGTCTTAGAAATATCAATTACTTCTTGGAAAATTACCAGAAGGCAAGTGTAACCGAAGAAGTCAAAAATCATTACGCCGGATTGGCGAGGTATTATCGGGCCATATTCTACCATGATATGGTAAAGAGATATTCCGATGTTCCGTGGTATTCCTCCACGCTTAATCCAGACGATGAAGATTTGTACAAAGCACGCGATCCTAGGGCTATGGTCATGGATAGCGTTATGGCAGATTTGGCATTTGCCGTGGCCAACGTGAGGGAGAGTGTACCTACGGGAACACCTGGCAAATGGGCCGTAGAGCTAATGGAAGCTAAAATAGCACTTTATGAGGGGTCTTATCGGAAGTATCATGAAGAACTGAATCTTCAAAATACAGCAGAAGGGTTCTTTCAAAAAGCTGTTTCAGCTGCTGAGAACATTATCGCATCAGGCAATTTTGCCATCTATAGCACAGGTAATCCAGATAACGACTATGCAAGCTTGTTTGAGAGCCAGGATTTGCTTGGCAATAGGGAAGTGATACTGGTTAATATCTTCGACCAAAACAGAAATAGAAGCCAGAATGTAAACAGCACGGTTTTTGGAGACTATGAGCAATCGCCTGCACGCGACCTTGTACAGAGCTATTTAATGGCAGATGGTTCTCGTTTTACCGATAAGATTGGCTATCAGGAATATGGGTTTGTAGAGGAATTTAAGGATAGAGACCCTAGATTGGCACAGACTCTTGTCTATCCGGGATGGATAAGGGAACCCAATAGTACACCTTATATTTTACAATTGAACAAAAACTTTACAGGCTACCACCAACTGAAGGGTTATGTGAACAGTACGGATCAGGTGGTCATAAATGGAGTAGACTTTCCGGTTCACCGATTTGCAGAAGTGTTATTGATATTGGCCGAAGCAAAAGCGGAACTTGGAACATTGACCCAAGGAGACTTGGACAGAACCGTCAATCTTTTAAGGCAAAGGGCAGGTATGCCTGCTTTGGACCTAGCCTGGGCGAATGCTAATCCAGACAGTTTTCAGGCCCTAAAGTTTCCTAATTTAGTAGGGTCAAACCAGGGTATTTTACTTGAAATAAGAAGAGAAAGAAGGGTGGAGTTTGCGTTCGAAAACTTGCGCTATGATGATTTGATGAGGTGGCGTGCTGGTAAATTGTTGGAATCAATACCAACGGGTATGTATTTCTCGGGACTTGGTAATTTTGACTTGACTGGCGATGGTATTCCGGACATCAAGCTAATTGCAGAGGGACAAACAATACCAACAAATAGGGAAACAAATGAATTGGGAATACCCTTGGTATATTATACCGTGGGTGATTTTGGAGGAGACGCTGGTGTCTATTTGAGCAATGGCAGTACAGGCGGAGTCATGGTGACGGATGTAAGGGCGAGGAATTTTATCGAACCCAAGTATTATTATAGGCCTGTTCCGTACACCCAAACGGTAATGAATCCCAACCTTACGCAGATATTCGATTGGAATTGATATGAAAAGAAGAGCTTGGATAAGAAAGTCAGGTATGTTGATCGGTGCTACCATGGCAGCACCGATCAACACTAGTATCGCGATAGAAAAACCAGTACTTACTGTGGCGCATATTACGGATGTGCATATTCGTGATGTTGAAAACATTCCCGCACGCTTTAAACTATGCTTAAAAGAAGTGTTGAAACATAAGGTTGATTTTTTTCTCAATGGCGGAGATGCAATACATGCCGCAGATTATGAACACGTCACTAGGGAAGATATGTTGTCTCAATGGGCCGTTTGGGATAAATGCATGGAAATCATAAAGGGCTATGAAGTTTATAGTTGTTTGGGTAACCACGATATGTGGTGGGCGGCTCCTTCAAAGGAAGATGCAATGTACGGGAAAAATTATGCTGTAAAGAGACTTAAAATTCCGGGTAGATATCATTCCTTTTCCAAGGGAGCGTGGCACTTTATAGTATTGGACAGTAATAACCAAGGTGTATCTTTGGATGAAGAGCAATTTGTTTGGTTGCAAGAAGAGCTGGAGTCCTTACCAAAGAACAAGCCTGTATTGATTATGTCGCATTACCCGATACTTGGAATTACTCCATTGCTGGTGGGTGGCGGCCATGCCGATGGAAAACGTCTCAAAGATTTGTTTTATACACATAGCGATAAGGTGAAGATATGCTTGAGTGGGCATCAACATCTATTGGATCAATGCACTTACAATGATGTCCAATATTGTTGCAATGGAGCCATGAGCGGTTTTTGGTGGGGAGAAGGAGATGAGGAATCAAGGGGTAAGGGTTATTATCAGGAAACATCTCCAGGATATGCTATATTGAAACTTTACAAAGATGGAAAAGTGGAGAATCAATATTTTTCGCATTTGTTTTAATTAGAGTTATGAAATTTCTATTAATGATGCTTTTCATGATTCTGGTAAGTCCAACAGTATTTTTTGCTCAAGATAAAGATATTCTGTTTCAGGAATCTTTTGAGCAAGGGATAAGTCAAGGGATAAAGGGTAGTGCCTTTGATTTGGGCAAGACGTCAAATGCACGAAAGCCCATGCTGAAACAGCTTGTTGATAAAGATGTACATCAAACATTTAGCATAGAGTTTTGGGTCAATGCAGAAGACGATTGGGAGCAGTATGAGCTTTTGGCATTGGAAGACACGGCTATAGATTCAATTAAGAGTAGTATGATATTTGGCAAGCAGCCAAACGGAGCATGGTATTGGGAATATCGAAATAGCCAAGTACAGTATAGTTATCGACCCACAAGGACCAGACAATCCATCTTTCATAAATGGAACCTGATAGGAATATCCTATTTGGCCGAAAAGCAAGAAGTATGGTTGTATTACAATGGAAAGAATGTGGCCATTTATCATATTCCTGGAGCCAATATGTTATTTGGGAACAAAGTAACCATACGCATCGGCGGTAAAATAAAGGGCGATATGGATGAATGGGAAGCGTTCAATGGAATGTTGGACGAAATGGTGATACGATCTTCCTATTATTCGCCAAATCAGATGGCAGAAATCTATAGTCATTATTACCCATCGGTTGGCAACAATACAACAAATGTAAAGTCATTGGATACATTGAAGGTGATGACTTTCAATATATGGGATGGAGGGAAGGAAACAGGGAAATATATAGGGCCTCAAAGAGTGGTAGATTTGATAAAGAGTCAAGGTGCGGATATAGTCGCCATGCAGGAAACCTACGGTTCTGGAGAGCAGATCGCCGATGCGCTGGGCTATTACTTTTACCTCAGGAGTAACAATCTTTCCATTATGAGCAGATACCCTATCGAAGCAACGCTGAAGGCTTACAAACCATTTTATAGTGCCGCGGCCCAGATTAATGTCAACGGGAATACGGTTTTCATTGCGAGTAATTGGCTAAACTATCCCATAGATTACTGGGATATGATTGAGAAAGGTAAACCAATAGACACGAAGCAATGGATGGAGTTACAAAAAAACAAAAATGCGGAAATACTGAAGGAGATATTGGAAGTGTTATCTCCGCAAGTAAGTAAAGATGTTCCGTTTATTTTTTGCGGAGATTTCAACAGCGGCTCTCATTTGGATTGGATAGACAAAACCCGTCATTTGAACGGGGGCTATGTCATGGCTTTCCCTACTACCAGGGTGATGGAAGCTGAAGGTTTTACTGATTCTTTTCGTGAAAGGCATCCCGATCCCCTGAAAGAGCGGGGAATCACATGGACTCCAGCCAATCCAGCAGCTTTTCAGGATAGAATAGACTACATATTCTACAAAGGAAAAAATATAAAGGCCCTTGCTTCAGAAGTTGTCAATAAGTGTCATATAAAGTATCCATCAGATCATGGGGCAGTGGTAACAACATTTAAAATAAGTAACTAGTATAAATCATTCATTATGGAGATAAATGCTAATAAACGGACATTATGTATGGCTTTTTTCTTGATGTTTAGCGCCCTTGTTTCGGTAGGACAGGAAAAGATAAGAGTAATGACCTTCAACCTTTGGCATGGAGGAGATGGCATAAAATGGCCCAAGGATACTACTGTCAAATATCAGCTGGAAGCCATTAGAAAATCTAAAGCTGATATAGTGGGATTTGAGGAACAAACGTCCAATCATTCCGATAATCAATCTCGGGCTAAACTTCTGGCCGACAGCTTGGGATGGCATTATTTTATTATTGATGGAAGCAGGGCGATTATCGCTCGCTATGCCATGCAAGCTATAGATAATAAGGAACAGAAGGCTCAGGCTGCTCTAGTCAATCTAGACCAAGATAGACAACTAGTATTCGGTGTAATGCACCTTATGTATACTCCTTATGAACCTTATGATATCGCAGATGGTAAATTGAAAACAAAAGAGGAAGCGGAGGCTTCGGCGAGAAAAAGTAGATTGCATCAGGTGCAATCCATGACGGACGATATTGCTGCTTATTTGCAAAATGGGCTACCTATCGTTTTAGTGGGTGACTTCAATGAACCCAGCTGCTTAGATTGGACAGCAAAAGCTATAAAGCAGAGAAATAATTCTGAACTAGGCTTTATGGTTGATTGGCCAGCCAGCCGCTATCTGATAGAGCGTGGCTTTAGGGACGCCTATAGAACGTTTTACCCCAATGTGAAAAGAAAGCCAGGATATACTTGGACCTCTGTAGAGGGACTTTGGCGTGATCCTGAAATACATGATCGGATAGATCTTGTATTTGTGAGTAAAGGAATTAAGGTAACGAATGCACAAGTAATAGGCGAAGAATCAGCTCTGTCAGACATGGTAATACCAAAGTGGCCATCTGATCATAGAGCGGTGGTAGTAGAGTTATTATTGAAGTGAAAACTTAGTAACTTTGTATGAAATAAGGTAAAACCAGATTTGAATAAGTAACGACGGATCTTATCATCTTTATTTTTAGAATGGTGAGCAAGCGATTTTAGATAAAGTTTGAACTGTTTGAAAAAAAGAGCAAAAAATTCACGGAACAGATTGGTTGTATAAAAATCAGTCAATCGATTGCGTAGTCATTTGCATTGCATTTCCTATCAAATAAGTTTAATATTGGTTTGTTTTAGCCATAACAAATAATCAAATCATGGAAAAGCCAAACCAACGCAGGAAATTTTTGGGTCAGCTGACTGCCGTATCGGCTTTGTCAGCTCTAGGTGCATCGGGCTTGCCGGCCAAACCGCTGGAAGTACGAGAGGAAGGAGAACATTATTTCCTGTCACCTCCATACCTACAAGCAATGACGCCTATCAGCGTGGATATCGTTTTCACTACTTCCAATAAATCCTACAGCTGGGTGGAATATGGAATAAGTGAATTAAACGAAAAGGCCCAAGAAGAGGAGGACGGTTTGGTGGAAGCCTTTCAGCGTATCAATAGCATACGATTAAAAGATCTAAAGCCAGGGACGACCTATCGATACCGCGTAATATCCAAGGAGATTACCCTTTTCAAACCCTATGAACTGGTGTATGGAAAGGAAATAGGCAGTGAAGTGTATAGCTTTACGACACCTATAGCCGAAAGTGAGCGCGTTTCTTGTCTTATTTTGAACGATATTCACGACAGGCCACATTCGTTTCATGACCTATTGTCGTTGCCTGACATAAAACCATACGATTTCGTGTTTCTCAACGGCGATATGTTCGATTATCAGGAAAATGAACAGCAGATCTTTGACCATTTAGTCTTGCCTATTACGGCCCTTTTTGCCAGTGAAAAACCTTTTATCATGAGCAGGGGAAACCATGAAACAAGGGGGAAGTTTAGGAGAGAGTTCAAGGATTATTTTTCCTATCCTACGGATAAATATTCACTACCAAACGGATAAACTTAAAAACAGGCAATAAACTCACTTAACTTACTGATTATCAGTAAATATTTTCATTAGATAAAAAAGCCNCCCCCCCCTGTTTTTTAGAACAGTTCTACCTGTATACAAGGTGGTTTATTTCGTTTTTTCTGTTTGCTGTAAGTTCTCCTGCTGTTCTGCACCATCCAATATATCTCAAGATTACTGATTAAATGGATTCTTATCAGTGCAGCAATGGTGGAAAACGCCTTTTTGCTCTGGGATTTTACC
>NZ_ATZA01000065.1 GCF_000427965.1 Olivibacter sitiensis DSM 17696
TAGTGAAATTAAACCACTTTTACCATCCAGAAGAACTTATCGAAGCCCTGGGAAACTTTGTGGACAACTATAACAACAGACGTTATCACGAATCGCTGCAAAACTTAACACCTGCAGATGTCTACTGTGGACGATCTGAAAGAATTTTGGAAAAAAGACAACAGGTAAAAATCGATTCTCTGAATAAAAGAAGACAATTGTATAATCAACAAAAATTAATAAATTTATAACTCGAAAGTCTCCTTAAGGTTTCATCCTAATGTGTCTAATTTAGTTTGAAGACGTACAGTATTCGAGGGGAAACCCGAAACAATCACAGCAATACAGGAACTTTTTCAATTAATGAAGAAAGAGGAAGAAGAAACAGAAGAAGGACAATTACCCGAATTTATTTCTAAAGACAATGGCGGTTATTTCTTCAATATCTATTGGAACGAGGGCGATGAAGGACAATTTCAGTATGAAACAAAGTGGTCGCCTAATATAGAAATCATTCAAAAGATAGCGGAACATTACGATGTGAATTTTACACACGACTATGAAGAAATAGGCAATCTAGTATATGGCAGAGCAACATTTTTTGACAAGGTACTCACAGATATTTATTTGGAAGACGAGGATTTTGAGCAATACAATTTCAATGAAGAAACAGATACGTACCATTTCGAGGGGAAAACATTCGATAGCGATTGTGAGATACTAGAAACACTTTTAGAACGAAAACTATCATTGCTATGAAAATAACAGACTTGAACGGTTGTCTTATTGAGGTAACGAACCTCAGAGAAGCTATTGAAATAGCAAGGCAGTACAAAGAGTATCGCCACGAGGATAAAAGTTTCTCCGAGTTTGACAAACGGCAAAAAGCCTATTGGGCAGATATGCACGAGAAACTAGAAAAAGCAAAGGAAAAAACAACAACAATTAAAATTTCAGAACTATGAACGCAAATTTTTTCAATCAGATAGCACAGTTGGACTTTACAGGAATTTTACAACTAAACATAGCCAAAGGAGCAGAAAGCAACCTAATTGTATCAGTAATACTCAACAACGAGCAATGCGGAGATAACGCCAAAAACCTCATTCCCCCATTGACATTTAACGCTACACCACAGGAGTTTGACGAGGGATTTTTTCAGCAGATAAACACGCCTATACAAAAGGCTTCGGGCTTAATGGTGGATATGGAAGTATTTATGAAGCAATTGGAAGAAGCTAAAAAACAATCAGCAATGGAGAAAGAAAAAGCAGAGAAAGAGAAAAAAGATAAGGAAGCCAAAGACAAGAAGTATAAAGACGGTATGGCAAAGGCTGACGAACTGGAGAAAGATGGCAAATTCCGTGATGCGTGGATGAAAGTACCCGATATAACGGAGTTCCCCGAAAAAGCGGACGAAATCCGTAAACGCAAATCGGAATTATCGGAGAAGTTTTCAACGCCAAGCCTTTTCGGAGCAGAGTAAACCAATTGTTTAACACTTAAAACGAGCATCATGTTATTAGCAACGCAATTAGAGAGGGTATTTATACTCAACGATAAAGGACAGCAAATTAAACTGACCGACCCAGAACCCAAATGGAGCGTGGAAGCCGTGATGAATTTCTATGCAAATTCTTATCCGATACTGACCACTGCCAAAGTATCTGCCCCTGTTATCCGTGACGATACAGTACAGTACCGATTTGAGAGTGTAATGGGAACGAAAGGTTAAACCAAAAATCAAAAAAAATGAATTATGCAAGGCAACATCATATCGGGCATCATCAAAACCCCACAACAACCCAAACAGCGGACTTTGCACAAACAATTGGGCGAGTTCGCAGACTGGATGCAAAGACCAAAGAACGCAGACGAAATAAGAAAAGACAAACTGAAATCGGTACCGATAACGGTGCTACCAATGGTTTTCTAAAATGCTCATTTCTGCCTAAACTGCAAGAAGCACAAACCGTACAGGCTTGTGGAAAACCCGAAAAGACGGAAAGGGATTTTTATCAGTCCCTTTCCAAATTGGCAGGGCATTACGGTATACAACCTATGCAGTCCAGGCAATACGGCTATCCCTACAATATCGCTTTGGCTTTGGATGATACAGAAGAACAGTTAAGGAAAAAGTTTTGTGATTGGGAAGAAATACGTTTGATACAGGATAGTAAGAAAACTTATTTCGTTAGCGAGGAACGGTACAGTACAGGTGCGACCCTGTATTACATTCCTGTAGTGCCGTTGTACCGACTATCCAAGAACCCCACCCGTAAGCAAGCCGTACAGTTATTGCAGTCGGTGTGTGCCTACCTGTACCATATTGCAGATGTTCCCTATTATCGACAGGAAAGCAGTTACCTATATTGGATGTATGAAATGGTAACAGAGTGGATTGTAAGCGATGACGAGAATGACGACACCACAAGGTATTTAAGCGAGATTAGGCAATCAGAACATATAGGCGAACGTATGGAGCAGAAAATTTACAACAAGCACAATTTGAGCCGATTTGCCCTCCGTTTAAACTCCTTTAAAATAAAAGATGACTTTGACCAAGATTGCTACAAACTGGCAAGTGAAGCCTTTGTCCTGTATGAACAATTTCCGAATGCCAACATAAACCGCAATGCCCTGCCAAACGGAGAGGCAAGCGAAGAAGATATGGAAAATAGTATAGGGATGGAAAAGTATGTTTCCTTTTGTGCCGATGCTAAAGGCATTTTGTTTCAAACACTTTTCGACAGCGTGAACACCGAGTTGCAAGAATACGGACAAATGGAAGAACCTACCATTGTGAAAAGGTTTGATGGTAGTGATATTACTGCCAATACCCTTGAATTTGAAAACCGTGTTTTTGCCTTAATTGAGGAATTGATATACATACTGAATAACTTTTAGATACTCTAACATGAAAGATATAACACAAAACTTCGGAACGCTTTACCACCCTTTATCGGCTTTGGTTTTTTACCAAACCAAAGGGAATAATAAATACACCTATGTAGAACATTTTGATATGGACAAGAACGGTAATCCTATCAATGCCCATCCTTTGACAGAAAGAGAAGCTAAAGAATTGGCAAAAGCACTCAATACCAAAAAGGAAAAGAGCAAGGCATTTTTAAAATCTAACGGCATTCTGCCTACCAACGTCCTGCACATTAATCCGAGTGAAAACGGTACGGTGCTTTGGTACACCAAGCCACGAAAAGTAAAAATGTTCTTTACTGAAAGTCTTGAAATACCAAACGGTACGGCGAAAGTACCTGCAATGCTTTGGTATGCAAGCAAGCAGAGCCTTATTGTTTTCGCCCTTGAAAAAGACCACAGACCTACCGAGAATACCGTATTATTTCACGCACCATTTTTCAATATTTACGAGGACGGACACGTATGTATGGGAACTGTAGATATCAATATCAAAAATTCTGCTTCGGTTGAAGAATTTATGCAAGCGTGGGAAAGCTACTTTTTTAACAGCTATTTCAGCCACTTAGTAAACGAACACAACCCCGTAAAAGGAAACTGTGTAAGCCTTTGGAAAGACCTCATCGGCACAGACAAAGCCTTTCCTAAAGATGTATTGAAAAAGACAAACAAGACCATAAAAACGATATTGTAATGAGCAAAGAAATTTTAAAAGTTCATTTTACGGACAGCGATTTGATAAACCCTACCAACCCGATAACAGTAAACGTAATCGGTGCAGGTGGTACAGGCTCAAAAGTAATGACTGCCTTGCTTGAAATGAACCACAGCCTAAACGAGTTAGGACACGCAGGGTTGTTTATTCGTCTTTGGGATAATGATATAATTACCCAAGCCAATTTAGGAAGACAGCGTTTTGCAGAAAGTGAAGTCGGTTTGTACAAGTCCGTTGCTATCATTAACCGTATAAATCGCTTCTCAGGTACGAACTGGAAAGCGGAAGCAAGGAAATTTGAAAAAGACAATAGCGACAGTTTCCCCGAAAATGCAGGAGCAAGTATTTATATTTCCTGTGTGGATAGCGTAAAAGCAAGATTTGAAATTGCGGAAATATTAAGTGAATTGAGCAATGGAAGACCCTATTCCAACCGCCCACGTTATTGGTTGGACTTCGGCAACAGTCAACATACAGGACAAGTTTTACTATCTACCATAGGAAAAATTCGCCAACCCAATTCAGAGAAATACGAAACGGTGGCAAGCCTGCCAATGGTTACGGATGAATTTGGCGAACTGCTTAAACAGTCCGAAGTGGATGACGATACACCGAGTTGTTCCCTTGCCGAAGCCTTGGAAAAACAGGACTTGTTTATCAATTCCTCATTGGTGCAGATGGGTTGTTCACTGTTATGGGGTATGTTTAGGAACGGTTTGACACCATACAGAGGTTTTTTTCACAACCTGAAAGATTTCCGCACCCACCCTATAAAAGTCGCCTGATTGGAAAATCGGGCGGCAAAAAGACACTCCCTCCCGATGGTCGGGACAGTCTTTTTGCATCAAACGGTGCAACCTCTTTGATAAAATGGGATACCTACCCACCATCCATTCCGGCACATTTTACCAAACAGGTTGCGACATTATTTGAGGGATATTCATTATCCCTTTCGTTGTTTTAGGGAACTTCTTTTCTTACCACATTGGCGACCTAAGAAAAGATTCTGTGTTATGATCCAAGTTTTTATATGATTTTTTTTAGTTGATTTTGAAGGGTCTTATAGTGAGCTTTCAGAAATATAAATAAAAAATCTTTTGATTTTAAATTTAATATCGTAATATTGCGATGTAAATAATTTTAAAAATGGGAGTTACAAAAACAGAAATATATAAAGACGAGCAAAATAAACTTGCATCGCTTCTTAAAGTTTTAGGGCATCCAGCCAGAATAGCAATCCTGCAATATATTATCAACCAAAAAGCATGTATTTGTAATGATCTGGTTGAGGAATTAGGTTTAGCACAGGCAACTATTTCACAACATTTAAAAGAATTAAAAACCATAGGAATTATTCAAGGTTCAATTGAAGGAAAATCAGTTTGTTATTGTATTGACGAAAAGGCATGGAAACAATTTCAAGAGGAATTTAATGGCTTTTTCAATCAGGATGTAAACGTAAAGCAGTGCTGTTAAGGCATTTTTTTATACTTTAATATCGTTATATTGCTATATATCATTTATAATTAATTGTCTATTTTATCATTTTAAAAGTTTTTATTATGAAATTATCAGAAATCAAAGAAATTTTACCAACATTAGAAAATGTTGAATTTCAATTAGAAAATGGAACATTTGTTCCTGAACACTTTCACGTTACTGAAGTGGGGCAAATAATCAAAAATTTTATTGATTGTGGCGGTGTGATCCGTAATGAAAAAGCAGTCAACTTTCAATTGTGGAATGCCGATGATTATGAGCACAGGTTGAAACCAGGAAAGCTATTAAGTATAATTAAACTTTCAGAAGATAAATTAGGAATTGAAGATGCTGAGATAGAAGTGGAATATCAAAGCGAAACTATTGGTAAATACGATTTGGATTTCAATGGAAATACATTTGTACTGAAAAACAAAGCGACTGCCTGCTTGGCTCAGGATGCTTGCGGAATTCCTTCTGGAAAACAAAATAAAAGCCTTTCCGAATTAACAGCAAATCAATCAAATTCATGCACTCCAAATTCAGGATGCTGTTAAACCCTAAATCAAATATCCATGTATCCAACATTATCAGAGACAATTCAACAGTTAGAATGGGAGAAAATCAATAACGATGAGCGTAAAAGCACCTTACAGCCGTTGATTGATTTTATTCAATTAAAAATAAATAGCAAGCAGCAAATAAATATCAACTTCATTTGCACCCATAATTCCCGCAGAAGCCATTTGTCCCAGGTTTGGGCACAAGTAGCCAGTGCGTACTTCAATATTGCAAATGTACATTGCTTTTCCGGCGGAACGGAAGAAACAGCACTATTTCCGAAAGTGGCAGAAACATTGGCTAATCAAGGTTTTAGCATCTTCAAAATTGCAGACACACATAATCCTGTATATGCTATAAAGTACAGTGAAAATGCTTTGCCAATAATCGGTTTTTCCAAAAAATACGATAGCCCTTTTAATCCGGTTTCAGCGTTCGCAGCTATTATGACCTGTTCGCAGGCAGACGGTGGTTGCCCTTTTATAGCAGGAGCAGAAAAAAGAATTCCCATCACTTTTGAAGATCCTAAAATTTCAGATAATACACCGGAGCAATCAATGGTATATGCAGAAAGGAGTTTACAGATAGCAAGCGAAATGTTTTATGTCTTTTCAAAAATCAGCCGATAACCTATGCAACCAAAACTAAAATTCCTTGACCGTTACCTGACCTTATGGATATTCCTTGCCATGGCATTAGGTGTAGGATTGGGTCATTTCTTTCCCACAATTTCCAATGTTACAAACAGCTTGTCAGTAGGTACTACCAATATTCCATTAGCAATAGGATTAATACTAATGATGTACCCACCATTGGCAAAAGTGGATTATTCCTTACTACCTACAGCGTTTAAGGATAAAAAAGTAATCGGCATATCCTTATTGTTGAATTGGGTAATCGGTACAGTATTAATGTTCGGATTAGCTGTTTTGTTTTTACGCAACGAACCCGATTATATGACAGGCTTAATACTGATAGGCTTGGCAAGATGTATCGCCATGGTAATTGTGTGGAGCGATTTGGCAAAAGCTAACCGGGAATATACTGCTATGTTAGTAGCATTAAATAGCATCTTTCAGATAATTTCTTATAGCTTCTTAGTATGGTTATTCATCAATGTATTACCAAGTAAATTAGGTCTTGCTAACTTCAATGTAAGCGTTTCGATGAAGGATGTTACAGAAAGTGTACTTATTTATTTAGGTATTCCGTTTTTAGCAGGCTTTTTAAGCCGGTACTTTTTAGTTAAATCAAAAGGTATAGAATGGTATAACAGAACATTCGTACCCAAAATATCGCCTATTACTTTGTATGCTTTACTCTTTACTATCGTATTGATGTTTAGCTTGAAAGGCGACAAAATAGTAGAGTTACCAATGGATGTGATAAAAGTAGCCATACCCTTAATCGTCTATTTTGTATTGATGTTTTTCGTGAGCTTTTTTATCAATAAATCTTTGAAATTGCCTTACGGCAAAAACGCTTCTATCGCCTTTACTGCCACAGGAAACAATTTTGAATTAGCAATAGCTGTAGCTGTAGCGGTTTTCGGTATTCATTCGCCACAGGCATTTGTTGGCGTTATCGGCCCATTAGTTGAGGTTCCTGTTCTGATACTTTTGGTTAGGGCAAGTTTGTGGTTAAAAAAGAGATATTATAGCTAATTTTATAAAGACAATATAGAAGTTCCAGCAAATTGAAAAACTCTATTTCCATAAAAACCAAAATTGAAGCGGCAGCATTATTAAAAGTTGCACCGTTCCGGAAAGAAATTCGCAAGACCGAACCGCACAAACACAACAGCTATTTTGAAATTATTTATTTGAGAGAAGGAAACGGTTTCCATACCATAGACCATACTTCATTTTCAATTAAGCCACCCACCGTATTTTTTGTTCGTAAAGAACAGGTACATCATTGGGATATGACAGATACACCTGACGGCTTTGTTCTGCTTTTAAAGAAGGGATTTCTCGACCAATCGATGGACAGTGAGCTGAAAAGTCTTTTATCCAAACTCAGCGAATTAAGTTGCATCTATCTGAAAGAAACAGGAAGTATAGATACATTATTTCAGCTGCTCACTACAGAAAAAGACTTTACCGTCACCGAAGGATTACTAAAAGCACTATTTGCTAAAATATTGATTTCAGCAAAACCTTTGACTAATAAAACCAGTAAAACCGATGATGTAATTACAGTTTTCTGGGAATTGCTCAACCAAACAAACGACCTTCGAAACAATGTTGCTCACTATGCAGAAAAACTCCATACGACACCACAAAATCTAAATGCTATTTGTCGTAAAACACTAAGCCAATCAGCAGCAGAAGTAATTGCTGAGCATATCATCAGCGAGGCAAAAAGACAATTGATTTATACAGAAGGTAGTGTTTCTGAAATTGCCTATAGTTTGAATTTTAATGACACTTCCCACTTTGTAAAGTATTTCAAACGGCACACAGGCCTTACGCCACAAACCTTACGGAATACCTAAAATACACCTTTTCATTTTCAAATATACCGTATATTATAATTTGTATTGTACGAAATTTGTATAGCGTAAAATACAGGTTATGAAATATTTGACATTTTTATTTATACTTTCTTTTTTTTCAGCTTGTAATCAAAAACACGAAGCTGTTCAAGGACAGTGGATAAAAGGAAACGAGCAGGAGAAACTTGAAACGATAGAAAATCAATTTCGTGGATTTGACATGGCAATGGTTGAAACCGGATATCGTTATCAGGAATTATATTGGGCAGTACAAGACGAAAACTGGGAGTATGCTGATTATCAATTGGAAAAAATCCAAAAGGCGATAGAAAATGGATTGGAAAGAAGACCAAAACGGACAGCTTCCGCACAACATTTTTTAACCGTTACACTCCCTCAAATGAATGAGGCTCTAAAAAAAAGAGATACAGTTGTTTTTAATAAGAACTTCCAAATGCTTACCAATAGTTGCGTTAGCTGTCATGCAATGGAAAAAGTACCTTTTTTTACTGTAAAAACTCCTGTAGAAAGACAATCACCCATCAGAAAATAATGCTTGAAGATATCAAACAGATAGATACAAATATTCTATTATGGCTAAATGGAAGCCATAATGAATTTTGGGACGAAGTAATGTGGTTTGCCAGCGGCAAATACACTTGGCTTCCTTTTTATGTTGCACTGATAATTTTGCTTGTCTGGAAGTATAAAAAGGATGCTATCCTGATGATCTTACTAATCGCCTTGCTCATCACAATGAGTGATCAGCTGGCTTCCGGCATATTTAAACCTCTATTTGAAAGGCTGCGTCCAAGTCATAATGCAGCATTGGAAGGAGAGCTGCATATAGTAAACAATTATCGAGGCGGCAAGTTCGGTTTTATTTCTTCTCATGCCTCCAATGTCTTTGCTTTGGCATTTTATTTAACCATATTAACTAAACAAAATCTAAAATGGCTCCCAATCATTCTTATCCCATGGGCAATTTTTGTCAGTTTGAGCAGGGTTTATTTAGGCGTACACTATCCAACTGACATTTTAGTTCCAGCTATTTTAAGTATGCTTATTGCGGGGGTGGTAGCCCATCTATATAAAACATTCAATCCAAAATTCATAAAACTATTTAATCATCATGTTTCAAAAAATAACTAAGACAGACCAATCAAAAACTACCATACTTATTCGACTGATGGTAGGTGCCGTATTTCTTTCGGAAGGAATACAGAAGTTTTTATTTGCAGACACCTTAGGTGCTGGACGTTTTGCAAAAATAGGTCTGCCTAATCCTGATTTTTTGGGCAGTTTCGTTGGCAGCTTTGAAATTATTTGTGGTTTTTTAATTCTTATTGGACTTCTGACAAGATTGGCGAGCATTCCTCTTATCATTATTATGTTCGTTGCTATTGCAACAACCAAATCAGAAGTTTTAGCAGAAAAAGGATTTTGGGAAATGATGCATGGAAGCCGTACAGACTGGGCGATGCTTTTGGGGAGTATCTTTCTATTGATAAAAGGTGGAGGTCGTTGGTCTATAGATAGTTTGACAAATACTCCTAAATAACTAGGACAATTTCAATCACTTAAATATAACATATCATTTTAGACAATTTATATGAATAAGATACTATTTTCTGCTATTGCGTTAGTGTTTGCTACAACAGCAATGGCGCAACTTCCTAAAATTCCTGCGGCATACAGTAACCTGGGCTATGATACTAATGGAAGGTTATATTTTGAAAATAAGGATGAAAAATACTTTGCTGAAGAATTTAAAAATCCGCTAACGACCGAACAACTTCTTGGTAAACCGAAAGGTACTGAAAATGGAGTTCAGATGGATTTTGGGACTTTAAAAGGAACGGTAACCTATGGCTTAATCCCTTACGGAAAAGTTCCGCATCCCCTTCCCGTATATCGAAAAACCGTCAAAATTGAAGACGGTAAAATAGAGCTCAATATAAAAGAGGATTTCAAGTATCCGTATGATTTTGTAGACTGGAAGAAAAATGGGTACCTGAACCTTGGCTACCGAATTGCTGATGAGCAAGGCATGCTTTTGTTTGATGGCATAGTTGCTTTAAAAGGTGAAGGACCATTTGAAGTCATACCGGCAATTTATGAAGGACCTTTTGTAAATATGGTAACTGATAACTCTGCTGTAATCTGGTGCAAAACCACACGTCCTGTAAAAGCCGAAATTGAAATCAATGGCAAAGTTTATAAAGATGAGCAGGAAACAACGCTGCATCGCTGGAATATAGCAGGACTTACCCCAAATACAAAGCACAACTATAAGGTAAAATATGGGATACAATCGCAATCGTATCATCTTAAAACTGCACCATCTAATGGCAGCAGAGAAGCGTTCGTATTTGGTTATGCAAGCGACAGCCGCCATGCTACAGGTGGAGGTGAACGTAAAATACTTGGAGCCAACGCCTACATAATGAAAAAAATGGCTGCACTTGCTCACATGAAGGACGTGCGCTTTATGCAATTCACCGGTGATATGATTAACGGCTATTTGAGCAGCAAAGAACAGCAGAGACTGGAATATTCTAACTGGAAAAAATCCATTGAACCATTTTGGCACTACATGCCCTTTTATATCGGAATGGGTAATCATGAAGCATTAGGTCTTGTTTTTAAAGATGAAAAAGGTAAACAACAGGCATTTATTGATGCTTTTCCTTATGAGACCCAATCCGCAGAAGCTCTTTTTGCAGAGGAATTTGTAAATCCTGAAAATGGTCCAGATAGCGAGGATGATAACAAATATGACCCTGACACTAAAAATATAGACTTTCCTTCCTATAAGGAAAATGTTTTTTATTACACATACGGAAATGTAGCTATGGTAGTACTCAACAGCAATTACTGGTATGCTCCTTCCTTGTCTAATCAAACAACTTCGAGCGGAGGATTGCATGGGTATTTAATGGATAACCAACTTCAATGGCTTCGTGAAACGATATCAAAACTGGAAAAAGACAAAAATATTGACCACATTTTTCTTACACAACATACTCCTGCATTTCCTAATGGAGGACACAGTAAAGATGTGATGTGGTACAGCGGTAACAACGAAAAAAGACCCTACATTGGAGGAAAGCCCGTTGATAAAGGAATTATAGAACGCAGAGATGAATATTTAGATATTTTGATTAATCAAAGTAAGAAAGTGGTGGGGATGCTTACAGGTGATGAACATAACTATAACTGGTTAAAACTGACGGCTGATATGCCAATTTACCCCGAGAATTATCCGCATAAAAAACTTAACGTATCGCGCCCAATCTATCAAATCAATAATGGTGCAGCAGGAGCTCCTTATTATGGTCAGGAAGTATTGCCATGGAGTAAGCATACCCAGTCCTTTAGCGTGGAAAATGCACTTTGCCTGTTTTATGTGGAGGGAAAAAAAATAACAATGAAAGTATTCAATCCGGACACTTTAAATCAAATAGATGAAGTCGAATTAAGATAATTAAAATGCAAGAGAATGTAAACGTAAAAGAAATCGCAAAAGTTTTCGGTAAGTTGGGGATTATAGGGTTTGGAGGTCCAGCAGCACATATTGCCATGATGCGGGATGAAGTGGTGGTTAAACGAAAGTGGATGAACGAACAGCACTTTTTGGATCTGCTGGGTGCTACCAACCTTATTCCAGGGCCCAACAGTACTGAAATGGCAATCCATATTGGATACGATAAAGGTGGTTGGAAAGGCTTATTGACCGCCGGTTTATGCTTTATTCTGCCTGCCGTTTTAATAACAGGAATTTTAGCGTATTTGTATAGTCTATACGGACAGCTACCCGAAGTACAACCTTTTATCTATGGTATCAAACCTGCTATAATAGCCATTATTCTGGCAGCAATTTATCCATTGGCAAAACAATCTGTCAAATCCATAAATTTAGGTTTTATTGGTATTACTGTTTTGTTAGCCGCAGTGTTTGGAGTTAATGAAATTTATTTAATGTTTGGTGCAGGTTTGTTAGCGTTTGGATTGTACAAGATTCAGAGTAAACAAAAAAATGACACTTTACAAAGTATTGTTCCACTTACCTTTCTTCAAATAACACAGACAACTTTTGGGACAGCGGTCAATGCCAAATTGTTTTGGACGTTCCTAAAAATTGGCTCCATACTTTATGGGAGTGGGTATGTATTGTTTGCCTTTTTAGATACTGAGTTGGTAGCAACAGGTATGCTCACAAGACAGCAATTGATGGATGCCATTGCGGTAGGACAGTTCACACCCGGTCCTGTTTTTTCATCGGTAACGTTTATTGGCTTTCAAATCAATGGGCTTTCAGGAGCCATTATCTCAACTATTGCCATTTTCCTGCCATCATTTGTTTTTGTGGCACTGCTTAATCCGTTAATGAAAAAGCTACGAAATTCTAAAGGGTTATCTGCCTTTTTAGATGCCGTGAATGTAGCATCGGTAGCCATAATTATAGCGGTGTGCTATGAAATGGGTAAAGAATCGATTACTGATTGGCGAACGATTTTGATTGCAATTTTGAGCATTGCAATAACTTTTGGATACAAAAAATTAAATAGTGCTTTTGTAGTTTTGGGTGGTTCCCTGTTAGGATATGTGTTATTTCAAATTTGATAAAAATTTAGATTATTATCTTTGTAAGAAAAAACTGTACAAATTCGTAACTTTCTCAAACTAACTGTCCGCACCGATAACAGTTTCTATTACTCTTTCAAAATCATCAACATCGCTACCAAGTAGCAGATAACTTGAAAACCCAATGTCTAAAAGGGATTTCCCAACTTTCTCATCATCGATATCACTATGGGCAACCAGTTTGATTGCAGGGTATTCTTTCCTTAATTCTTGAAGCTGTTTAAGTACATTTTGGTCGTAAAAATCCAAGTTAATAATACAGAATTTGGGGAGTTCATTCAATGAAGACAACTGTGATAACCCATTCTCAATGTTTTCTGACCGAGATAAGATTTCCATTCCAGATGCAGCGAGATCTTTGCAGATGTTATCGGTTACAGGGCTTTTGTCATTGATAAAAGACAGGGAAATTGTTTCTTGTACAGTACCAGTTTTCATATCGTTACCTTTTTTTGAGTTAGATGAAGTTCCTGCACAAAAAGAAAGCGCAGGCAACTACACTTACCGCACATTGAGGCACTGGTATACCCGACAACGAATAAGCGAGCGCCCACGCCTATGGCATGAGCGTTCTTCCTTATCGTCCCGTTGTCTAAAAATTACCAGTTTTCAATGTGGGACTTAAAGCAAAAACACTTTAAGTATTTCTATATTTTACATAGCAAAGATACTAAACTCGTTTCGATATAGAAATATGATTGCCCAAAATCCATTACTTGTTCTTTTGTCCATTGCAGACATAGTTTTGTTCAAGTACCCGTAAAAGGTCGGTTTGCTTAAAAATGATTTTGCCGCCTATCTGGATGTATGGGAGTACTTGGTCATCACGATATTGCTGTAAAGTCCGTCTGCTGATATGTAACAGCTTGCAAACGTCTTCGCCCGAAAGATATATTTCACCGTTCATTACAGGACGGTAGTTTTTTAATATTTGTTCGATACGATTTCGTAGCTGCGTTATCATTTCATGATGTGCAACGATTTCGTCACTATCATTCGTGAATAAATCCATTTTCAGTAGTATTATCCGGCTGTCCGGCTTCGAGCAAAGCCTGTACATCCGAGCGTTTATAATAATTTTTTCGGTTCAGTTTTGAATACGCTAAAAGTCCTTTGCTTTTGTAGGTCTGTAAAGTCCGTTTGGTAATGTTCATCATAAGGCACACTTCCTGGTTATCGAGCCATTGTTCCTCTTTAAAAATGGGCGTATATTTCTGTGTGGCATTTTCGGTCAGTTCCAAAAGTGCTTTTAGCTCATTTTTCATGCCGTCTAGTGCGGACTTTTGTATTGCTAAGACTTCCATATCCAACTTGATTTTTGTTTGAAAATCTAATTTAAAAAGTCTTTTTTCGTATTTTTCTATATTGTACTCATTGGCACTGGGAGGCAGTATTTGGCTGGACAAGAGCAATTATTTCATGGTTTTAATAAATCAATAATTAGCTATCACAGTTCATTTTTTACCAAATGGTAAATATGCCAAATGATATTATTTTTAACTTGCACATATGGAAGAACTGATTGAATATATTCTGCAATTTGGAAATCTTAACAAGCAGCAAATTGAACTTGTAATAAGCAAGGGGCAAATCCTGCAATTAAAAAAAGAGGATTATTTTTCTGAGGCAGGGAAAATTCCAAAGCAGGTTGGGTTTATAGTAGAAGGAGTTATTCGTGGCTGTTATTACAATAATAAAGGCGAAGAAATTACCCGTTGTTTCATCACCGAAAACAGCCTGGTATGTGACTATGTCAACTTCGAGGCAAATGCTTCATCTTCCGAGTACTTGCAAGCTATTACAGATTGTAGCCTTATTGTATTTTCAAAGAAAAATTGGGAAGAGCTATCCCATATTATAGTGGGCTGGGACAATATTAAAAATAAAATGGTGCAGCTGTGCATGTACCAAAAGTCAAGAAAAGGTCCGGTAATTTCACATGACGCTACAACAAGGTACCTTGAATTTTTGGATAATTATCCTTCATTGACCAACCGTGTTTCATTATCATACATAGCTTCCTATCTAGGAGTTACACAACAATCTCTTAGCAGAATACGGAAAAACATCCGATGATGCACTTTTTACCATTTGGTAAATGATGCCACTGTCTAATACCTGAATTTTGTATTGAAAATTTTAAAATTACAAAATATGAAAACAGTATTAATTACAGGAGCAAACAAAGGCATCGGTTTTGAAACTGCCAGACAACTTTTGGAGAAGGGATTTTTCGTATTCATTGGAAGCCGTAATATCGAGAACGGTTTGCAGGCAGTTCAGAAACTTAATGCAGAAGGATTTTCAAATGTAGAAGCCGTAGAACTTGATGTTACTGACCCTGCATCGGTACGGACGGCACGGGAAGAAATAGGTAACAAGGTTTCGGTTTTGGATGTACTTATCAATAACGCAGGTATCAACGGAGGAAGTGATCCCTACACTGTATTGGAAGCCACAAGTGACGAATATCTGAATGCATTTAAAACAAATTTGGTAGGTACAGCTGTAAATCGTCAGCAAAAAGTGGACACGATATTTTAAAAACTTAAGGAGTGTTTTCATCAAAAACGTTAGATTTAATTATGGGAACACCAAAGAAGAAGAGCACGGAATCATTTGTAAAAGACATTCGTAAGAATACGCGCAGGATCTTTACCGCCGAACAGAAGATTTTGATCGTTATGGAGGGTCTTAGAGCCGAGACCTCTGTGGCAGAATTGTGCAGAAAGCACAGCATCGCCCAGTCCCAGTTCTACGCCTGGAACAAAGAGTTTATGGAAGCTGGCAAGAAGCGTCTG
>NZ_ATZA01000066.1 GCF_000427965.1 Olivibacter sitiensis DSM 17696
CCCATAGAATCACATCGGCTGAATATTCCGAACAGCATCGTCATGAGTTGTGTCCATGAATCAAAGGTCTTGTAATAGCGGTCAGACCGGTGCTTGCTCACAAGCATCTCAAATTTGTTCCTTGGAATAAAACCTAATAATTGTTTGAAGATTGGCTGACCGACTAATTTCTTTTCTGTATTTTTATCACTCATATTTTTAGTTTGTCGTAAAACCAAAATATGAAAAAAGGAGCTTGCCAGATATGGCAGCTCCTTAAATTATTTTTTGTCGGTCAGTAGTGATTATGAATATTGAAAATTTTATCAAAAACTGGATTTCTGCCAGCAATGCATTCGATATTGAAAAATACCTTAGCTATTACCAGTCCGAAGCTGTTTTAGATGATCCGTCGGTAGGCAGAAAGTTCGAGGGGCATAAAGGAATTCATCAATATTTTGATAGCTACTTTATCGGGTACAATACCCATACTGAAAAGGTAAAACTTAAAGTAATTGATGAAGTAACTGCCCATTTGGAAGTGCAGTTTACAGGAGATTTTCCTGAAGGCAAAATTGGAGGTACGTTTGATTTTGAATTCAAGGAAGGCAAGATAGCCTTTGTAAAAGCAGATTTAATTCATTAATAAAAAACATTAAAATTATGAGCAGAAATAGTTTTGACGAAATCATTCGTCGCTCGATGGAAATTAGAAAAAAATACCACGAACTGGAAATGCTACATCACGGAAGTGAATGGACTGTAGAAGAAGATGCTCTGGCTTATTTAACCGATGCGGGACTGGTCGGACGTAACATTATGTCGCAACAACAGCGTTGGCCTAAAGCCGGTTCTGAAGCTGAATTGGAACATAAAATTGGTGAAAATATTTGGTGGCTGATTGTGTTGGCGGAAAGGTCTGGAATTGATATTCGGGAAGCTGTTGATCAATTCTTAAGCAAAACAGAAAAGCTAATAAAATAAGCAGAGTTCATTGTTATACAATTTAAGTGATGTAATCATAATTTATAAATATCATTTAAGTCATTCCTATACTTTATAACCTGTTTTTACCTATCTGAACAACAACCAATTTGATTTTGGAACAGTAAGAGCTGGATGAAATTAGCTTTTGGATATTAAGCAAAAAATATTTTGTTTATGAAACGTATTGCTACATCAAAAAAATACAAGATGCAAACTTGAAATTAAGATTTTGTGCATTTTCAAACAAATGTTAAGATTTTAAAAATGGAAAAATTTTACAATGAAACGCTATATAAACTTGAAACCACAATCAATGAATTAAAGATTGAAGACGATTATTCCATACAATGTATTGAAAACGTTATAAGTACTATAATTAAATCTTTATCTCAACTAAAAGAGTACGTACTAAAAAAAGGATTTAGGAATACCGCTGAAGAAATTAAATTTTTTAAACATCAAAAGCCTGCAATTGTATCAAAACTCATTTATTATAATGCCATTTATAAAATTGAGACTAAAAAGCCATATGGAACAAAACCAATTAGGAAGTACCTCAATGAAGAAGTACGAAAGCTCAAAAGGTATTTTGACAATAACCTTGAATTTTATAAATACTATCGTACCAATAACACATTTATCGACGATAAACTATTTGTTCGTGGAAAACACGATATAAAATTAAGCTTGGATACAGTATATTTTGAAGCAGATCATCGTTTTTCTACTTCACACGATTATAAAGCAGCAAAAATTATAGCCAATGACCTTATACAGGTTTATATAGAAGATCAACTTAATAAGAACAATCAGAAAAAAACAACTGATCCTACCATTTTAAATTGGACAGCAAGCAAAACCGCCTTGACGGAATTAATTTATGCCCTACATTCGGAAGGGGTTTTTAATGATGGAAATGCGGACATTAAGGCAATTGCCAAAACATTTGAACTCGCTTTTAACATTCGTCTTGGCGATTTCTATCATACCTATTTGGAATTGAAAAGCAGAAAGATGAGCAGAACTAAATTTATTGATAGTTTGCGTGATACATTAAATAAAAAAATGGATGAAAAAGAGGAAAGAGAATGATCTTTTTAAATTACGCCACGAGGTGAATTGATACCTTTAGTTCGTACAATATTTTCCGAAATATTTTGAGTTTGCTTCTGCTTTTCGGTTTGTTCCGTAGGTTCTTCTTTAAGCTCAGGCGTGATGGATAACTGTATTTTTCGCTCCACAGAAGCCAACTCCGTTTTGAATTCGCCCAACCGCATCTCCTTACTCCAAGTACCATTGACCACTTCCCGAAGAACTGGCAAGTCTTTTTCAATTTCTACAATTTTCTTTTGCTCCTGCTCGATGTAGCTAGGCAATTTTTCCAGAGCATTAAGGAAATTCATAGCAGCCAATTTTTCGTCTTTAGCGATTAGGCCATTGTTGTATGTGTATTTTATGTTTCCTTCCCCCTGAACCAAGAAACGGTTTAAACGAATATCCACGCCGTCTTTTTGCGACATTTCCGTTTTTACCAAAAGTTGGAACCCGTAAAGGCTTCCGATTTCTTCATAATCCCCACCTGTACGAGATTTGTCGGCAAGCTGATTGAGCTTTGAGCCAATTTGTTTGATGTCTGCATTGGGCGGTAAGCCGTCTAATTGTATAGGATTTGCGATTGTGCCGTCCGAACGTTTTTGGATACGCCCTTGCAAATTATTCCAATCAAGGCTCATACGGTCAAAGCGGGATTTGGCTTTGTCAAGTTCAGCCGTATAATCTTCCAATTTGTACTTCGCACTATACTTCGAACGATTAAAGGCCTGTTTTTCGCTTTCCAAACCAGCAATCTGCTTTTCCAATTTGGCTTTATCCAATAGATCTGTATTTCCTGACAGGATAGCCACATATTCCGAAAAATTCATTCCTGATTTTTCGTCCATACTGCCTTCGTCAATCGTTCGTTTGCCGAGATTATTATTTTTTAATTGGTCAATGAATAGTTGTTTATTGTATAACAGATTAAACTTATAGCTGTCCAATGATTTTTCTACGGCATAAATGATCACATCTACTTTGTTATTGGCAAAGAACTTGGCAATTTCATTGCCTTTGCGAACAGCTCTGCCGTCCCTTTGGGCAAGGTCACTTGGTCGCCACGGTGTATCCAAATGGTGAACAGCAACGGCTCTTTTTTGTGCGTTAACTCCTGTGCCCAACATACTTGTAGAACCAAAAAGTATGCGGATTTTGCCTTCGTTCATTCCTTTGATAAGTTCCTTGCGTTGCTTATCATTTTTGGCTTCCTGTATAAAACGGACTTCGTGTGCTGGTATGCCGTGGTCTTCCACAAGCTTGCGTTTGATTTCGGAGTACACATTCCATTCGCCTGGCTTGTAGGTTCCCAAATCGGAAAAAACGAACTGCGTTCCTTTCTGTGCATTGTATTGGTTGTAATATTTAGCAATGTTGGTCGCACAATGCGAAGCCTTGTTGTCGGGGTGGTCATCATACGCACCGCTTACCATTCGCATATCCAAAGACATTTTACGAGCATAATCAGTAGCGATGAGCATTTTTGCCTTTTCTTCTGACGGAGATAAAGGAGCTCTTCCTAATAAAGAAGCATTTCCCGATTTGGCAAATTCCATTAGTTTTTTGATAAACACTTCCTGGTCGGGCGTAGGCGGTATGTTGTACAGTACTTCGCTCTTGTTCGGTCGGTCGATACCGATATCCTTTGCCGTACGATAATCTGTGATTTCAGAATAGAATTGTGCCAACTCCGGCACTTTGATAAAATAGCGGAAACGTTCTTTTGCAACAATATTATTGGCGACAGAAAATTCATAATCGGTTGTTTTCCTTGCGTAAATAGCAGCCCAGGCATCAAAGGAATGAATGCCCTGTTTTTCCATTGCTCTTGGTCTGAGGTATTTGAATAATAAGTACAGTTCGGTTAACGAATTACTGATGGTAGTTCCCGAAAGAAAAGTTGCTCCCATATCTGCATTGGTGCGTTCCTGAATGGTACGAATGGCAAATAGCAGGTTGATAGCCTTTTGACTGCCGTCAACATTGCCTAATCCTGCAACCCTTGAATGCCTTGTATTGAACATCAGGTTTTTGAATTGATGGCTTTCATCCACAAACAGATGGTCTATACCCATCATCCTAAAATCTACCACATCATCTTTACGATTTTCAATATCGTGTTGCAGGGTTTTGAGTTTGACTTCGAGGTTTTCTTTTCGCTTGATTACACCGGCAAGCATTCCTCTGGTCACTTCCTTGCCTTGCGATTGCAGGGCATCAAGGTTACGCTCCACGCTGTCCAACTCAATTTCTAAGATTTCCTTCTGAATTTCGGGCGATTGCGGTATCATTCCGAATTGGTCGTGCGTGAGGATGACGCAATCCCAATCGTTGTTCTTAATATCGCCAAAAATGCGTTGGCGTTTTTGGGGTGTAAAATCTTCTTTGCCTGGAAACAATATTTTTGCGTGTGGATAAGCGGTGCGGAAAGCTTCGGCAATTTCGTGAACATTGCTTTTTAGCGCGATAATCATAGGTTTATGGGCTAATCCCAAACGCTTCATTTCCTGCGCTGCAGTACACATCACCAACGTTTTACCAGCACCTACTTCGTGGTCGCAGATCGCACCGTTGTTAAGCTTAATCATCCAAACCGTGTCCTTTTGGCTGGAATACAAATCTTCAATTCCGAGCGCTTTGCGGTCTAAGCCGGGAAAGTCCTGGTGAGTTCCGTCGTAATTCGGACGGACAAAGCAGTTAAACGTGTCGTTATATTTGTCGGTAAGCCTTGTCTTAAATTCATCATTTTGGGCGTGAAGCCAGTCTGTAAAAGCGGTACGGATTTCATCAATCTTCGTATTGGTCATTTGTATGGCTTCCATATCCCGTACCTTGACCTCCTGGTCGCCAACCATCACTTTTTTGGTAATATCAGGCGTGGTATTGACAAGGGCGTGTTTAAGCAGGGCAATACCGTCAAACGTCCGGCTTTCAGCTTTTACGGCGTATTTATCCCAGATATGGACATTCTTTTGTTTACAGCTTACAGAAAAATCATCAGAACTCTCCGAATAATGAATGTTTACATCCGTGTCAAAAAGATGTGAAGCAAACCTGCCATAAATACCAGTGGGTATCCAACGCTCGCCAAGGTTAAAATCCAATTCTTCAAACTCAATTCGTCTTGGTCGAGCTTCTTCCAAAACGGTAAGGCTTGCTTTGGCTTCGGTATCATTTGGATTGTTTTCAATGTAGTTCTGTACCTCTTGGGCTTTTTCCACCACATTACCAGCAATCCAACGTTCGGATATTTCGAATTCCTTTTGCAAAGGATTGTAGTAAATGCGACCGTGCAAAGCTTCTTTCAAAGCATCATCGGTAATACCGCTGATTTCAGACATATAGTCCAAATTCACACTTCCGTATTTGTTCAGTGAAGCCGCTAATGCTTCTTCGGGATTGTCCGTTGCGATGGTTATGGTAGAAAAACTAACAGGTCGGCTGAATATATCGGCTTTGTGTACCACGCCGCCAACGACACGCTCCAAATAAGGAGTTTCCTTTCCGGAACTGTCCGTTTTGATGAGTTTGATATTATCGGCACTGTTGAGATTTCCGTATCTTTTGATAAAGGCATCGTATAATTGATTAAGACTTTCCCTTTCTTCTTTGTGTTCGGTCTGAAGCTTCGCCTCCTTATTGTAAAGATCTTGGTAAACATCACGTACAGCAATGTAGGCTTCGGCTCTTGCTTTTTGTGAAGCTGGTAATTGCAATGGGTGGAATACAGCCGTACCATTTGATGTATCTACCTCTTGCAAATGACCGACCCAACCAATATCCAATACAAGGCAATCGTTTCGGTGGAATGATTTTAATTCTCCACCATATGGAGCAGGTTTGGGAATAGTATTCAAGAGGGAAGGTTGAGCAGCCTGGCTATTATCATTAATACCCGAAAACAGGTCGCCGATGGCTTCCTGTTTTTTGCCATTGGTAGATGGGCTTCCGTTGGCAGTTCTATCGGTAATCGGAGGTGTATAAGGTTGCTGTATCCCATTGAACAGATCGGTCTGACGACCTACTGCACGGCGGTTTGCTTTAGTGCTTTGCCTTTTGACTTGCATCGTTCTTTTAGGCGAAGCAAGAACCGCTACCGGTTCTTCTATATTTTCAAACAGATCGAAAATGCTTAATTGTTTTAATTCCTGCGGGCTTTCCCGATTGATTATAGGAATAGATAAAGATTGTATTTCCGGTTGAATGGTTACAGGTTCGATAACCTTTGGCTCAATCGGAATTTGTATTAAAGGTTCATCGTTCCGTTCGCTTTTGAACAAACCTAAATCCAGGTGCTTTCCAAAATCTTCGGAAAGCATTTGTTTGAGGTCTTTGGCAATTCCGGCAACGCCGTCTTTGTGCGTATAAATTAATGCCGGTTTTCCATAAGGGTCGGTATCTAATTTGCGGTCTGTATGTACAATTCTTGTGCTGTCATGAAAAAAAGCATTGCCAGGCGTATTGTATTCTGTTTGCTTGCTCTGACAAAAGAGTTCTTCCGCTTCTGTCAAATTTTGTTTTGCCGTATTTTTTTGAAGGATAATCAAATCACTGCCAACTTCCGTTCCTGCATATTCAGTAAACAAATTGTTGGACAATCTGACCACCGAAACCAAATTATTATCCTGCATTAATGCCCTGCGTATCGGTTCGTTCTTTGGGCTATTTAAAATTCCTTGTGAAGTAATGTAAACTAACAAACCGCCCTCACGGAGCATATCAGTACCCTTTAGAAAGAAGTAATTGTGAATGCTTCGTGCAGCCTGTACTTTGGCTGTGTCTTTACTTCTGGAATAAGAAAGATCAAATACGGATGTATCGCCGAATGGAATGTTGCTGGCAACTACATCATAGCTGTTTTGTTCCTTTTCGGGGATTTCCTCAAAACCGCTTATACGAATATTACTTTTCGGATAAAGATGTTTTAAAACTTTACCGGTGAGCAGATCCTTTTCATAAGCGGTAACATTTACCAATTGATTTTCCGAAAAGGACTGTACGAATGAGCCAATCCCTGCTGATGGTTCAAGGAATTTATCAATGTTCAGACCGCTGCCACGCAAGCTTGCGGAAATCGTGTCAATGACCTGTGGCGGTGTATAAAAAGCCGTCAGAACAGAGCTTTTCATACTATCCACATACCTGCGGTATTGCTTTTCGTCTTCGGAATTTTCTTTGAGTAGCTGGTGGAGCTCCTGCGTAATCGGGAAAAGGTCGTGTTCAGTCTTTCTCCAATTGTTGATGTCTATTTCGTTCGCTATGGGGTTCAATACGAATTTAAGACCGCCAAATCCGCTGTATTGCATCATTAGCAGTCTTTCGCCTACGGTGGCTTGCCGTTTCTCCTTTTCCAGTTTAAAAGCAATTCGCAGGGCATCAATGTTCTGTTGGAGATGTTGCTTTTTACTGAAGCCCATTTTCCTCTATCCATATTGCGATGGTTCCGGTTATTTCGGTATAGAGCAGGTCAAACTCATAACCGTATGCGAAATCATCGGTTAGTTCATAGCCGGAGAAAACAGGCTCGCAAACAGGAAACATTTTAAGGGAGAACGGTCGCAGTTCCTCATCTGCCATTATGGTATCAAACTCATTGCATACCACCTGAAACACGGTATCGAATTTGGAGAAATGCAAGCCCTCAAAAAGTATGTAATTGGCTATTTCGTTGCATTGCTCAATAGCGTTTCCCGAACTAAAAGCCCCCTCGTAGGCATTGGCAGCCCACGAAGAACGTTGCTCAACAAATTTTTGGTCGTTTGCTTTTTCGGGGAAGCTGGTATTTAATAATTCTTGTAATCGTAACCTGAAATACGATAGGTCTTTTTGCTGTGTATCCATACTATAATTTTGTTTAGAATTTTACTTGAAGCCTAAAATTATAGCAGTAGATAAGTGCCTTTGAAGATGTGGCAGGATTTGGCGTTGAGAGGCAGGATTTGGCGTTAAAAGATATAATGCCAAAGATTAATTTGTACCTTTGTTAAGGTCGTAAAAAGGTATATATGAATACACTCTTTATTAAAAATATGGTTTGCAACCGCTGTATTATGGTGGTGCAAAATGAATTGGATAAATTAGGTTTGACTGTAAAAAAAATCAAACTTGGAGAGGTAACATTGGATAAAGAGATTACACCAGAAGAAAAAAATAATTTAGATAAGGTTTTAATTCCATTGGGCTTTGAACTCATTGACGATAAAAAAAGCCGCATCATTGAAAAGATAAAAAATATAATTATTGACCTTGTGCATCATCAGGACAATGACACCAAATCCAATCTTTCAGATGTATTAAGTAGTCAATTGCACCACGATTATAATTACCTATCCAATCTCTTTTCGGAGGTGGAGGGTATTACTATTGAAAAATACTTTATTGCCCAAAAAGTAGAAAAAGTAAAAGAGCTGTTGGTATATGATGAACTGTCTTTGAGTGAAATTGCCTTTCGTCTGAACTATTCGAGTGTAGCCTATTTAAGCAACCAGTTCAAAAAAGTAACAGGACTGACACCGAGCTATTTCAAACAAATAAAAGAAGGTAAAAGAAAGCCGTTGGATAAATTGTAAATCTTACAAATCATTCCCAAAATTTCACAATAGCGTCCATTAATATAATAGCCAATTTTGTATTGTTAATTAAAGCAAGCAATTATGGCAACGAATAATAAAGAAACCATTTATCTTCCTTTGGAAGATGTAGAAAGTGAACATTGTGCATTAATCGTTGAAAAAGGATTAGCACAGGTTAAAGGTATCGCAACCCACAAAGTAGAGCTGAATAACCGCAGGGCAGCTATCACGGTAGATAATAGCGAAGCAATAGGCGAAGCGGTTAAAGCTATCAAAGACTTAGGTTATGGTGTTTCCACCATAAAAAATACATTTCCAGTAATAGGTATGACCTGTGCCTCTTGTGCGAGCAGTGCCGAAAGCATTGTAAAGCATCAGGAGGGCGTTATAAATGCCTCCGTAAACTTTGCTACGGGAAACCTTACCGTTGAATACCTGCCTAATATGACCGATGCTTCAAAATTGCAAAAGGCGGTACAGTCAATTGGGTACGATTTGTTGATTGAGGAAGAAAATAAGCAGCAGGAAACATTAGAAACTATCCACGCTGAAAAGTTCCAAAAGCTAAAGACCAAAACCGTATGGGCTATTACCCTGTCATTGCCTGTTGTAGTGATAGCAATGTTCTTTATGGATATACCTTATGCCAATCAAATTATGTGGGCATTTTCTACACCTGTTGTATTGTGGTTGGGCAGGGATTTTTTTATCAATGCCTGGAAGCAGACAAAACATCGTTCAGCCAATATGGATACATTGGTAGCATTGAGTACAGGTATCGCCTACCTGTTCAGTGTATTCAATATGTTGTTTGCCGACTTTTGGCATCAAAGAGGATTACACGCCCACGTATATTTTGAAGCAGCAGCCGTAATTGTCGCATTTATTCTGCTAGGAAAATTACTGGAAGAAAAAGCCAAAGGCAATACCTCTTCAGCAATAAAAAAACTAATGGGCTTACAACCTAAAACCGTTATTGTGATACAAACGGACGGAACGGAAAAACAGACCGCTATTGAGGATGTAAACGCAGGCGACGTTATCCTTGTAAAGCCGGGCGAGAAAATTGCCGTTGATGGTATGGTTACTTCGGGCAGTTCTTACGTGGATGAAAGTATGTTGAGTGGCGAGCCTGTACCTGTACTGAAAAAAGAAAACGAAAAAGTATTTGCAGGAACTATTAACCAAAAAGGAAGTTTCCAGTTCAAAGCGGTTAAAGTGGGAAAAGAAACAATGCTTGCCCATATCATCAAAATGGTGCAGGACGCACAAGGAAGCAAAGCACCTGTACAAAAATTGGTGGATAAGATTGCGGGTATCTTTGTTCCGGTTGTGATAGGGATTGCCATTCTCGCATTTATCCTATGGTTTGTTTTAGGAGGCGATAACGGGATTGTTCAGGGGCTATTGGCAGCCGTTACGGTATTGGTTATTGCTTGTCCCTGTGCTTTGGGATTGGCTACACCTACGGCTATAATGGTTGGCGTTGGCAAAGGTGCTGAAAAAGGTATTTTGATAAAAGATGCCGAAAGTTTAGAATTAGCCAAAAAAGTTGATGCCATTATTTTAGATAAAACAGGAACAATTACAGAGGGTAGACCAGAGGTAACAGGCGTTCAATGGCTGAATAATGATGATGCGTCCAAAGACATTTTATTAAGCATTGAAAAGCAATCCGAACACCCATTGGCAGAAGCAGTAGTAAAACACTTGGACGGAGCAGCAATCATAACCTTAACACAATTTGACAGTATCACAGGTAAAGGAGCAAAAGCCGACCATAATAACGAAACATATTTTGTAGGCAATAAAAAACTGTTGGCAGAAAATAACATTACTATTGCGGAACAATTACAAAAGCAAGCCAATGAATGGGGCAAACAATCAAAAACTGTTATTTGGTTTGCCGACAGCAAACAGGCACTTTCCGTATTAGCCATATCAGACAAGATTAAAGAAACATCGGTAGAAGCCATCCGCCAAATGCAGGAAATGGGCATTGACCTGTATATGCTGACAGGCGACAACGAAGCTACAGCCAAAGCCATTGCGGAGCAAACAGGCATTAAGCATTACAAAGCAGAAGTATTGCCACAGCACAAAGCAGATTTTGTAAAAGAATTACAAAGTAAAGGTAAAGTAGTGGCAATGGTTGGGGACGGTATTAATGACAGTACCGCTTTGGCAACAGCCGATGTGAGTATAGCAATGGGCAAAGGTTCGGACATTGCAATGGACGTCGCCAAAATGACCATCATTTCATCAGACCTGACTAAAATACCGCAGGCAATAAAATTGTCAAAACAAACCGTAGCCACCATTAAGCAAAATCTGTTTTGGGCATTTATCTATAATTTAATAGGTATTCCCATTGCGGCAGGTATTCTCTATCCGATAAACGGTTTCCTATTAAACCCGATGATTGCAGGTGCAGCAATGGCATTGAGTAGCGTGAGTGTAGTAACTAACAGCTTGCGGTTGAAGTGGAAAAAGTAAAACAGTAAATCTCACAAATCAAATAAGAAATTCCACAATAATACAGAATGGCATCGTACCGAAATTTGTATCAATAAATAACATTCTAAAACAGTAAAAAAATGGAAAATAAAAATCTTCAATTCAAAACAAATATTAATTGTGGTGGTTGCGTAGCATCAGTAAAACCACATTTGGATAATGCTGATGGCATCTGTCATTGGGAAGTGGACACAACAAATAAAGACAAAGTATTGACCGTGAAATCGGAAGGAATGACCGAACAGGAAATTATAGATACGGTTAAGAAAGCAGGCTTTACAATAGAACCACTAATCAAAAAATAATTTTAACCTATAAATACCTGTTTGATTAGATAGTGTATAACAATTACAACAGATAATTAAATAGGTATTTACTCAAGGAGCATAAAAATGACAATAGAAATATGTCATTTAAACATTTTTATCTGAAATTCTATATTTGAAGTTTATGAAATGCAAAAGATAGCAATTAAAAGAAATAATTTCATAATTTTGTAGTGTTGAAAAATTTGAGTAAACATATCAGCTTTGTCATCTTATTGTGTTTGGGCTTTTTCCTAATGCCAAGCATAAGCTATGCTTGTGCAAAAAAAACAGCTAAGACAGAACAAAAAAGTTGCTCAAAAGAAAAATCTGAAAAATCTCACCATAAAGACAGTTGCAAGGACAAGTCTTGTAAAAAATGTAAGGATGGTCACGACTGCGACGGCAATTGTAAACACGGCTCTTGTGGATGTAGTACTTCTTCATCTTCTGTTAGTTTACAAATACCAATAGATTTAAAAGTAACAACCCCTTTTGCCGAAACTAAAAAGCAAAAATTCGGGTTCAAACAAGCCTACTATTCTTCGGGCTACTCTTCCATTTGGCAACCGCCTAAAATAAGCTAAAACGGTGGCTTGATAGCCACAAATATGTCTTGTCGAAAGCTATTTAGTTTTCGCACAATCTTTGTTTATCTTACTAAATTAAAAATTTTCAAAATGAAATCATTATCAAAAATAGTGATGGTAATCGTTGTATTACTATCGTCAGTAAACAGTTTCGCACAAATCAAGAATGCGAAAACAGAAACCGTAAAAGTTTATGGCAATTGCGGTATGTGTAAAGCCACTATCGAAAAAGCAGGAAACGTGAATAAGGTAGCCAGTGTAGAATGGAATAAAGACACTAAAATGGCTACGCTCACTTATGATAGCGATAAGACCAATCAGGACGAAATATTGAAACGTATAGCTTTGGCAGGGTACGACAGCGAAAAATTCTTAGCACCTGATGATGTATATGCAAAATTGCCGGGATGTTGCCAGTACAGCAGAGAATTAAAGCCAGCCGCAAAATCCAATGATGCGGGTATGGATATGAAAAACGAACACGCCAACCATAACCACAACGAAATGGCTGCAACAAATACTGCCGATGCCCAAAATGCACCACAACTGAAAGCTGTGTTCGACAATTATTTTTCCGTGAAAGATGCTTTGGTAAAAACTGATGCAGGTACTTCATCTGCAAAAGCTGCCGAATTGGTAAAAGCCATCAAAGCGGTAGAAATGGCAAAACTTTCTACTGAAGAACATACAGCTTGGATGAAAGTAATGAAAGACCTGACGGCAAATGCCGAACAGATTGCTGCTTCCAAAGATGTTGCCAAACAAAGGGAAACTTTCGCTTTGCTTTCTAAGAATATGTATGAATTGGCTAAGGTATCAAAACAGGAAACACCTGTTTATTATCAGCATTGCCCAATGTACAATAACGGGAAAGGTGCAAATTGGTTAAGCAAGGAAGAAGCCGTTAAAAATCCATATTACGGTTCTCAAATGCTAACCTGTGGCAGTGTACAGGAAACAATTAATAATAAATAAAATATTCTGTTATGGAAAATATAGAAAACAAACTCGATATGCACCACCACGGGGCAAATGACGGGCATAACGGCAAACATTCTTCAGCAATGTACAAACGGTTTGCTATAATGGCTGTTGCAATGTTCGCAGCAATGTACTTCCTAATGTATGCTATGATAGACAGATTGGATAATCTTATCCCGAACATCAATAATTTATATATGACCCTGCTGATGGTTTCGGCAATGTTGGTCATTGAATTATGGATAATGAAAGGAATGTATCAAAACAAAAAAATCAACTGGGCAATCATTACATTTTCCCTTGCAATTGGCATTTTCTCTTGGTTTGGCATTAGGGAGCAAATAAATGTGGGCGACAAACAATTTGTAAAAGGAATGATACCGCACCACGCAGCAGCAGTGCTGATGTCTGAAAAAGCAAAGCTAACCGACCCCGAACTGATAGAGTTGCAAAAAAACATACTCGAAACACAGGCAAAGGAAATCGAATTTATGAAGCGAAAGCTGAAAGAATTTGAAAATAAGTAACCCGCAAAAATTTCTTTAACAACATTAAATAGCATTAAAATGAAAAATATCACTACCAAACGGATAAACTTAAAAACAGGCAATAAACTCACTTAACTTACTGATTATCAGTAAATATTTTCATTAGATAAAAAAGCC
>NZ_ATZA01000067.1 GCF_000427965.1 Olivibacter sitiensis DSM 17696
AATCACATCGGCTGAATATTCCGAACAGCATCGTCATGAGTTGTGTCCATGAATCAAAGGTCTTGTAATAGCGGTCAGACCGGTGCTTGCTCACAAGCATCTCAAATTTGTTCCTTGGAATAAAACCTAATAATTGTTTGAAGATTGGCTGACCGACTAATTTCTTTTCTGTATTTTTATCACTCATATTTTTAGTTTGTCGTAAAACCAAAATATGAAAAAAGGAGCTTGCCAGATATGGCAGCTCCTTAAATTATTTTTTGTCGGTCAGTAGTGATAAGAAATCAAATGGTTCAACCGACAATAATATTTCCATAGCCGGTAGTGGCGAGTATTCTTCTTTTTTGGTTTCTGCAAGGTATAATCAGCAGGACGGTTTGTTCCGATACAATTCGGACGATTATGATATGAATAATTTTCGGGCGAAGGGCTCCATTCAGCTATTCCCATGGCTTCGGGTGGATAACAATGCCGACTATTCTTTAATGTCCTACCACAATCCAATCAACGTGGGAGAGGGAGGAGGCATTTGGAGAAATTTGGCCGACGAGGGCCATCCAAGTGCAACGATGCTCAATCCAGACGGCAGTATTACATTTGCCGGGGCCTATACCGTAGGCGATTTTTATTATGGCAAAAACGGCATAGATACCAAGAAGCAGATTTTTAGAAACACCACGGGCATTGCAACCAATTTCTTTGACAATAAGCTTCGCATAAATGGTGATTTTACCTTCCGGAATACCAATGAAAACATAGAGCAAAAGCGCGTGCAGGTTCCCTATAGCACGGTGGCGGGAGAAACTGCTTATGTTGGAACGGCTACCAACGATCTGATGTTCGACAAGCGGGAAACCAAATACATCGCTACAAACATTTACGGTGAATATGAAAATCTGTTTTTAGATAAACACAGTGTTAAAATACTAGCTGGATTGAATTATGAGCAATCGACGTACCAACGGCTTGCTGCACAACGCAATGGGCTGATTTTTGAAGATGCTACAGATATTAATCTGGCCCTCGGACAGGCTATTACCCCCACAGGTGGCTATGAACGCTGGAACATCCTGGGCGGTTTTTCCAGGCTCAATTATTCGTTTGAAGACCGCTATTTGCTTGAGGTAAATGCACGTTACGACGGTTCTTCAAAGTTCCCTTCCAATCAACGCTTCGGTTTCTTCCCATCAGTCTCTGCTGGATGGCGGATTAACAATGAAAGTTTCTGGCACGTTTCGCCAGATGTGGTTTCCGATTTGAAGCTCAGGGCATCTTATGGCTCACTTGGAAACGGGAATATAGGCTCATATATGTTTCAGGAAAATTTTGTCATTTCCCAATCAAGCCTTATTCTTGGAGGTGTCCGTCCGCAGCGCACTTCACGGCCAAGCGTACTTCCCGAAGGCCTCACCTGGGAAAAGGCTACGACAGCGAATCTTGGTCTTGACCTGAGCATTTTGTCAAACAGACTATCCTTTACCGGTGATGCTTACATACGCAATACCACAGATATGTTCACCGTAGGCCTTACCGCTCCTGCCGTATTCGGTGCCACAGTTCCGAAAGGAAATTATGCCGACCTGCGTACTACTGGTTGGGAATTGTCCATCAACTGGCAAGATAAGATAGGAACGAATAAGCCTTTCGGTTATAACATGAGAGTTACCCTTGCCGACAATAAGTCTAAGATTACCAAGTACAACAATCCCAACAAATTGATAACGGACTATTATGTGGGGCAGACCATAGGTGAGATATGGGGGTACGAAACGGAAGGATTCTTTATCGATCAGGATGACATTGACAGCCATGCTAAGCAAAGTCCATTTATGCGTGCATCTCCCACGGGAATTTGGTATCCCGGTGATATTAAGCTCCGTGATCTCAATGGGGATGACTTTATTAATATTGGCCAGAATACGGTAGATGATCCTGGAGATCGCAAAATAATAGGAAACAGTGCACCGCGATATACCTACGGAATTACCTTGGGTGCAGATTGGAATGGCTTTTTCTTTTCTACTTTCTTTCAGGGTGTAGGGAAGCAACAGTGGTATCCCAGTACTGAAGCTGGGTTCTTTTGGGGCCAGTACAACAGGCCGTATAACAATATTCCGGCCTGGCATATTGGCAACATGTGGACACCCGAGAATACAGATGCCTACCTGCCCAGGCTCGTTGGACGGGCGGCCTCGAGCTCTACGGCTCGGGAACTTGCTGTTCAAACCAAATACTTGCAAAATGTGGCCTATATCCGCATGAAAAATATCCAATTGGGGTATAATATCCCCCATACGCTCGTATCCAAAATTAAAGCCAGCAGCGCCAGGGTATACCTATCGGGAGAAAATCTGTGGTCCTACTCGCCGCTTTATAAAATATCAAAGACATTGGATGTCGAAAATACGGTTGCCTCCGATGCGACAACAGGGGGCACTTTTGGAGATGGTAATAATTATCCCATGTTGAGAAGCTTCTCATTTGGAATAAGCCTATCGTATTAAAAAAATAGAAGAAAGATCATGAATAAAATAAAATATTTCTTAGCTGTGTGTATCTGTGCCGCTTTTGCAGCATGTGAACCCCTTGACCAGGAACCTCAATCTACGGCATCTAAATCGGCAGTTTTTGGCAGTGAGAACGGATTGCAATTATTTGCCAATTCATTTTATACCATTTTGCCTGGTACTAACACTACGCTCGATGCCATGTCGGACTACCTTGCGGTAAAAACGGTTCCTACTTTTATCCAGGAAAATGCCTTTGCACCAAGTCAAAGTTCAGGCTGGACATGGACTGACCTGCGGAATATCAATTACTTTATTGTCAACTGTACCGATCCAAAGGTACCCATTGACGTACGGAAAAATTATATCGGCATTGCGCGTTTTTTTAGGGCATATTTTTATTTCGAGAAAGTGAAACGCTTTGGTGATGTGCCGTGGATGGGTAAGCCGCTGGATATAAACGACCCGGCCTTATACAACCCGCAGGATCCGCGAACCCTGGTACTAGACTCCGTATTGGCCGATCTTAACTACGCCTGTGAAAACATAAAAACCACCAACGACGCCACACGTAGCACAGTTACCAAATACGTTGCTTATGCCCTTAAATCGCGAATTTGTTTGTTTGAAGGGACATTTCGGAAGTATCATACTGAGCTAAACCTAGAAGGGACCGCAGATGCCTGGCTACAAGAGGCGGCTGATGCGGCCCAGGAAGTCATGACGAATGGTGGATACTCCATTAATAATACCGGTGGAGCGGGAAGTTCCTATCGGCTCGTATTTACCAATCCGACTCCTATTGCCAACGAAGTGATGCTCGCTTCGATTTGTGACGCCAGCTTGGGTGTTTATAATGATGCAAATTGGTGGTGGACAAGTGGGACCTATGGTGCCAAAGCTAGTTTTATCAGAACCTTTATCAATACGTACCTGAATCTGGACGGAACACCATTTACCGACAATCCTGAATGGCCTACTATGCTTTTTAAAGATGAGGTCAAGAACAGGGACCTGCGGCTCAAGCAAACGATTCGCCTTGGCGACTATAAACGGATTAGTGGGGGTAATCAGGTGGCTGCTCCTCCTTTATTTACCTATACCTTTACGGGTTATCAGCCAATAAAATGGACACTCGATGATACATTCTATGATTCTGGTGCACTTAACATCAATTCTATATCCCTTTTTCGTTATGCAGAAGTACTGTTGAACTTCGCAGAGGCTAAGGCCGAGCTTGGAACGCTAACTGATGCTGAATGGGCGCAGACAGTGGGAGTACTGAGAGCCAGGGCGGGGATTACCAATGGTTTGAGCACGAAGCCTACGCTGGTCGATTCGTACCTGGTAACAAACTATTTTCCAGGAATTTCCGACCCGGTGATACTTGAAGTGAGAAGAGAACGTGGTATCGAACTGAGCCTTGAGGGATTTCGCTTCAGTGATATCTTGCGATGGAAGCGAGGAGAACTGATGCAAATGACATGGAACGGGTTTTATGTACCCGAACTGGTGACTCCTATGGATCTTAACGAAGATGGCGTGTTGGACGTGGCGTTTTATCAAGGTGACAAACCGAACCCTGCAATAGCTGGGGTTACTTATGTGGATGTTTCCGAAACGTTAAGCGGTAAGGTGAATTCACAAAAATTAAAAAATGGAAATTCAGGAGAGCTGACGTGGATGACAGAGATATCCAGAAAGTGGGATGACAAGTTGTATTATTACCCCATTCCTCAGGCGGATAGAGTGGCAAACCCCAATCTTTACCAAAATCCAGATTGGTAGATAATTAGCATATTCAAGTTTAAAACTGATTTATAAACAAGATGAAAAATATACTGATAAATTTTTCAATATGTATGATAGTGAGCTTGTTGTTTACTTCTTTTGCATGTTCCAAAAAGACAGAAGCCCCACAAGTAGTGCAGCCTACGCTCAAATCTGACGGTAAATATGTTGTCATGACCTATAATATTCGTTATGATGCGCCCGATCCCTGAAACCGATCATGGTCTGTTCGACGTCCACTTATAAAGGAGCGAATACTGGGCAATAATTGTGATATATTGAGTGTACAGGAGGCCCTCGGCAACCAATTGAGCGATATGAGCAGCGATCTTTCGGGATATTCGATGGTAGGTACAGGCCGAGACGGTAACAGCAGCACGTCAGAGTATTGTGCGATTTTTTACCGTAATGCTCAATTTACCTTATTGAGCAGTGGCACTTTTTGGCTTTCGCCCGGTGCGCCGTCGACGTCTACAGGCCCATCTTGGGACGCAGCTCATAAAAGGATATGCACCTGGGTGCAGTTGCAGGACAAAGGAACGTCTAAAAAGTTATGGGTATTTAATACACATTTCGACCAAGAGGGGTCTGTTGCCAGGCAAAACAGCGCAGACTTGATTTTAGAACAAATGCAGCTAAAAATGGGCGATGATCCAGGTATCCTTACCGGAGATTTAAACTGCAACCAGACGTCGGCCCCGTATGCTACTTTGAACAACTCTTCTCTTTTGGAAGAGAGCTGGAATATTGCGGCGGCTAAATCGCCCGAACTAAGGGTCACCGGTAATAGTTGGTTGATTAATCCAACAGGCGATAACCAGATCGATCACATTTTTGTAACGGGACATTGGTCCGTTGATTCTCGTTTGATTGATTGGACCTACAAAGAGCCAGATATTGTGCCTTCCGATCATTGGCCCGTCATTGTCAATATTAGCTTGAAATAAGTATTCCTATTGTGTAATTTAAATACGCCTGTTTTCGATTATATTTAAGAAAAATTTGCTGAAAATATTTTGTTCCTATATTCGGCATACGCATCCCCATTTTTATGAAATCAAAAAATCTCTTAGTTTACAATATTATACTTATTCTCTGTTTATGTTATGTTTCGTTATCGGCACAGGTTGATAATGGTAAAGACAACCTGAAGTATATCGACCCCACCATTGGAAATGCCCCATTATTGCTTCAGCCTACACGCCCAACAGTTCACTTACCAAACCAGATGGTACGTGCTTTTCCTATGCGTACTGATTATCTAGACGACCAAATCTCTAGTTTTCCACTCAGTATTGTATCACATCGTTTGGGAGAAGTAGTAAGTGTTAAGCCCGTGAGTGGTAATATTTCCATTCCAGACTGGGAGCGAAAATTGACATACGATCACGATCTTGAAATTACCCGCCCGTGGTATCTTTCTACTTACCTCGTTGATGAAGATATAACAGTTGAATTTGTCCCAGGAGAAAAAGCGGGTTATTATCGATTTTCATTTTCCGGTGATGGACCTAAGAATTTACTTTTTGGCACTTATAATAAAAGTGACAGCAAGTTCGAAATACTTTCGTCAAACGAGATACGTGGATATGAAACGTATCACGAAAATATAAAGGTTTATTTTTATGGATCGTTTACCCCGGTGTCGGCCGCTGGTTCGGTAAACGGCAATGTCATAGATACTTCACGCGTTGCCACTGGGCGTAATGCAAAAGTCTGGCTTACCTTTAGCAATTCCTCATCAGATCCGATAGATTTCAGATATGCTATTTCGTTTATTAGTGCAGAGCAGGCAAAGAAAAATTTTCACAATGAGTTTACGGGCAGGGATTTTTCCAAAATGAAATCATCGGCTCAGGGCGAATGGGCAAAAGCAATTGGGAAAATACAGGTTAGCGGTGGTACTGAAGCGCAGCGAAGGACGTTCTATTCTTCATTGTATCGATGCTATGAGCGTATGGTAAACGTTACAGAAGACGGGCAATATTACAGTGGTTTTGACAACAAAGTTCATGAATCTTCCAGGCCTTTTTATGTAGATGACTGGACGTGGGATACCTATCTTGCACATCATCCATTACGTGCGATCCTTGACCCTTCGATGGAATCTGATATAGTTAATTCGTATGTGGAAATGTACCTCCAAAGTGGTTGGATCCCGACATTCCCCGTGCTCTTTGGAGATCACGCCTGTATGAATGGATTTCATTCCTCTATTATGATACTGGACAACTATAGAAAAGGCATTCGTGGATTTGATATTCAGAAAGCATATGAAGGAATGTATAAAAATTCCACTCAGGCCACTTTGTTGCCTTGGAAAAATGGCCCTAAAGGTCCCCTTGACGATTTTTATCATGCTCATGGCTATATGCCGGCACTATGGCCCAATGAAAAAGAAACGGATACCATGGTTCATTCTTTTGAGAAGCGTCAGGCAGTGGCGGTTACTTTGGGAGCTAGTTATGATGACTGGGCCCTCTCCCAATTTGCTACCGATCTCGGAAAATCCGACGATGCCCATACCTTCTCTTTAAAGGCGTTGAACTATAGGAATCTTTGGGATCCGGTTGCCGGCATGTTTATGCCCAAAGACAAAGATGGCCATTGGATTCCCATCGATCCTAAATTTGATGGCGGAATGGGAGCCCGTGATTACTATGACGAGAATAATGGATGGACCTATCTTTGGCAAGTACAGCACGATATAAACGGATTGATGGGACTTATGGGAGGCAAAGAGAAATTTGAAAAGAAACTTGATAGGCTTTTCCGTGAGGGACTGGGACGCAGCAAATATTCTTTTTGGGCAAAAATGCCTGACGCCACCGGAAATGTTGGGCAGTATTCAATGGGCAACGAGCCAAGTTTTCATATACCTTATCTTTATAATTTTACCGATGCACCCTGGAAGACTCAAAAGCGCGTGCGTTTTCTTTTGGATGTTTGGTTTAAGGATAATATATGGGGTATACCCGGCGATGAAGATGGAGGAGGGATGACTGCTTTTGTGGTGTTTTCCTCAATGGGTTTTTATCCTGTAACTCCAGGTTTGCCAGTTTATACTATCGGCAGCCCTATATTTTCTAAAGTTTCCATAAAGCTCCAAAATGGAAAGACATTCACCCTTAGGGCAAAGGGAGCTTCTCCCATAAATAAATATATACAAAGTGCAAAGCTTAATGGCGTTACACTCAACAAGCCTTGGTTTACTCATGAAGTACTTGAGGCAGGAGGCACCTTAGAACTTGTTATGGGCGATAAGCCAAACAAAACATGGGGAATACAACCTTAATTGATATACATATTGCAGATGCACCATTATGTGCAGATTATGAAGATATGTCATTTTTATTGCAACACATCGTCTATCATGCCGAAGCTTTTGGCTTCCTCGGCAGTCATCCAAAAGTCGCGCTGTGCCGCTTCGTTGATGGTGTCGTAGGATTGGCCGCTGTGATGGGCAATGATGTCATAGAGTTCTTTTTGTACTTTCAACGTTTCTTTAAGACTGATTTCCATGTCTGCGGCCGTGCCTTGCGTTCCTCCAGAGGCTTGATGAACCATGATGCGGGCATGTTTGAGTGCAGAACGTTTACCTTTCGCACCGGCACAAAGCAGCACGGAGGCCATGGATAGGGCAGTGCCCGTGCATATCGTGGCCACATCCGGACCAATGTACTGCATGGTGTCGTATATGCCCAGCCCTGCATAGACAATGCCGCCGGGCGAGTTGATATAAAGCGATATGTCCTGCTTGGTGTCTACCGATTGCAGGAACAACAGCTGCGCCTGCAATATATTGGCCACCTGGTCGTCTACCGCTTGCCCCAGAAAGATGATGCGGTCTACCATGAGCCTGGAAAATACATCCATTTGGGAAACGTTCAACTGACGTTCTTCCGTGATATAGGGTGTCATGGACATACTGGTGCAGTTCATGTACTGCTTTACTAAAGAGGTAGAAATACGTTGATGTTTAGTGGCATATAGCTCAAATTCTTTTTTTATATTTTTCATCTGATTTGTTTGTTGATCATGAATCATATGTAAGCATGGATTTGTCCTTCACTTCTTCCTGGTTTTGTTCTGAACCATTAAGTAATTAAGGACATGAAGCCTTAACTATCCTTTGTGGTTTATAAGCCTATTTTCTGAACAGGCGGAGCACACGCTCCCTGAAGGCTACATGTTTCTGTTGACTGAACAATTCTTGGTGGACGCTTTCAATTTCCAATCGGAGCTGTTGCCTTCCGTATGCTTTCGTAAAACGATATATTTTTTCCTGTATTTTTATATCATTCTGTAAATCAGTATCAATAATCCTTTTTGCATCAATGATAAGATTATCTCCTGGATTATTCCCTCCCAAGAGATAATATTCTATTTGCTGTATATTATTCAAGAAAGGACTCATAGCTCAATGATTTCTCTTTTACGGTATTTCTTATTTTTTCCAGGCACTTGAACTTTTGGACAGTGGCAGAACGTGTACCCGAAAAGCCAAAAGTTTCGGCGATTTGCTCCATCGACAGCTTGTCGTAATAAAAGCTTTTCAGCAGATCCATGCATTTTTTGCCCGAGGCAAGGAGCAGCCCCAGCAACTTCTTTTCGGAAAGTTGTGATTTCTCGTCTTTTTCCTCCATATCTAGGTTTGTGAGTCCCGTGAATGATCTATTGTCTTTGGAGTACTTTGACCATAGGTGTTTGCAGATGCCGAAGATATAGGCTTCATCGCGCTCTATCACGAGCGAACGGAGGTTTGTTTTTTCATGATAAATAATCAATGCATCCTGAAAAATATCCTTGGCTTGTTCAAAATTTCCGCCACGCTTGGCAATATAGGCGGCAACGGAAGGAAATAGGCTGTGGTAGAGCTGGAAGAATATCGTTCTCCTAGCTTCGATTGGGATTTCTTTTATTGCATTCATATCAAAGGCTTTTTTCTAGGTAGTGCCTGGAATGGAATAAATATCACCTTTTTTCTTGAACTATTTTTTTTTCTTTTACTGCTCGCAGATCGATTTTATTTCGTTCTTGCATTTCAAGAAATGCAAAATTTGTTTTTAATACTTCAATTTTGGCTAGTTTAACATCAAGTTTTAATTATCCACTTCTTTTTCTCTTAAAGTAGGTCTGTTGTCTTGCTTTCGTTTTTCGTAGGTCACTTTAAAACGATTTAAATCGGGCAGGTATTTTCTTTTCCTCGCTATTTCATATTGATAGATGCTCTGTCCCAATTGGTAGAGAAAAGGATGCCCTATTTCCTCATATTCATATTTGCCATCGTTCAAAATCTCGTCCTCGTTCACATAAACGGTAGCTGATAACATGAACTCCACCTCGTTTTCAAAGTCAGCCACATATGACGCGTCCGTCAGGAATCCATATGCCCAGCCCACCTTGTTGAATACCCTTACGCCGGTGGGTAATTCATGATGCGTACTGTCCTTGAAGAAAAATTTGGCATAGCTGGGGTGAAAATCCGTAGCGTCGTATTTTGGATAGTTGGTTTCTCCGGGAAACTGCGACAAGTATTGATATATAAACCGATAATCTTCTTCCGATAGATTAAAACGCTGATTGTCCGGTACAGACTCAGGAAAAAGAACAGACTGTAGTACTTGCTGCAGATCGTACAATGGCAGGTTGTTTGCCCGTGTAAAATCCATGCCACCTTGTACGAGTTTGCCTCCTTGGTAGTGGGCCTTTCCGATAAGTGGATAAATCCTAAAATGAAAATTCAGGTCATTTTTCTCCATAGGCTGCTCATATAAGGCATCACCATGTTCATCCAGAAAGACGAAAGGGTTGGTGTACCTGTTCTGTTCTTCCGTGAATGATGCAAATCGACGAATTATACGGGCATCTACATAACCCATTTCCCATAACCTTTTGTTCAGTTCTTTTTGTCCTACAAACTCGTAAAGCCTATTGTAGGGTTCATTTTCGCTAACCAAAAATGCTCTTTTGATAAGATGCGCTATCGTGGGTTTCTTCTCGGGGGCATTCTCATCCTGTATAAAGCCCGTTTGGGGAGCATGGGCACTGTCTATTCGCAGCCAGGTATCTTTGGTGATGTCATCCGGCAAATGATGCAGCTTTTCCAACGCGAGCAAGGCAGCTGGCAGCTTCACCGTTGAGGCGGGGTTGAAATAATGGGTGCTATCCAAATAGAAATTATGATTTTTGAAATAGGGGATATTGTTTTCATCCCGATCAATCTGTGTGTAGATGATCTGTACCTTATATTTCTCAGGTGCGTTAATAACTTTTTGGAAGATGGGATGCTGATTCTTCGAAAAGATATCGACCAAAAGGGGGCTTTCATTTGTTTGTGCAACAACAGCTTTCATATGAAACAACAAAAGTATAACGACGGTCAGGTTCTTCATGATCTAAAATTAGGAAAAAGAATTGATAGCCGATACTTGATCTTTATCATTTTTGTGGCATAAGGTTTTAACGGTGCTTTTTAGATTTTCATTATATTTGGAAGACATGTCCTTTAACCCTAACATACATCACCGTCGTTCCATCCGATTAAAAGGATATGATTATGCACAAACAGGAGCGTACTTTATTACGTTATGTTGTCAAAAGAGAGCACATCTTTTTGGTGAAATTGTAAATGGTAAAATGATTTTGAACGAATACGGATTAATAGCGCATGACGAATGGGAAAACACACTTGAAATTAGACCTAACATATCTTTAGGTGCATTTGTCATCATGCCCAATCACGTCCACGGTATTTTGATTATAAATGATTCCGGCGAACCACCCTCCACTACGCCGAAAGAAGAAAATAAATTTAAAAGCCCATCTAAAACAATTGGAGCTATTATAAGAGGCTATAAAGGAGCCACTACCAAAAGGATAAAAAGGCTTATCAGTACGGGCGAATCGCCAATTAGCAGCGGAGCTCCAAAGATAGACTTATCAACACCTATTTGGCAACGCAACTATTATGAGCACATCATACGCAATGAAAAGGCCTTTTATAACATTTCAAATTATATTATTAATAATCCAGCAAAATGGGCTGAAGATAAATTTTATAAATAATTAGGAATTTAACTACAATTGCGACTTGTTCGCTATCCACTTCGGTACGGATGGCGCCACGTAATTCTGCATCTTTTCCCAAAGATCTGATATGGTATCACTCACGAGTAGCATATCCAGATTTTCCTTTTTTAGCAATCCCTGTTCGGTCATATTGTTCATGAAATCGATCAGCTTATCGTAAAAGCCATTGCTATTGAGTATGCCTATCGGTTTTTTGTGCAATCCAAGTTGCGCCCAGGTCAATATTTCGAAGAGCTCTTCCAAGGTGCCGAAACCACCTGGTAGGGCTATGAAGCCGTCGGACAGGTCGTGCATCAACTTTTTGCGTTCGTGCATGTTTTCCACTACGTGCAGTTGGGTGAGTCCAGTATGACCAATCTCCTTGGTGTCCAAAAACCCGGGAATAACACCTATGGCCTGACCACCTTGTTGCAATACGGCATTGGCCAAGATCCCCATGAGACCTACCTGACCGCCACCGTACACCAACTTTACGCCTTGCGAGGCGAGGAAATGACCCAAAGCCACGGATTGCTCCGCATAGATAGGATCATGGCCTATACTAGAGGCACAAAAAACGGCTACACTTTTCATGCTGCTATTTTTCGATGATATCCCTGAGGTTGGCAGGGGAGTAATTGATGTTTTTCAAGGTCTTTCGATCTCCTGTTCTGTAGACCAGGTACAGATCGCCTGCTTGCTCATAGAAGCTATCTACACCTCTTTCATTTTTGTAATAAGCTACAGTCGCCTCGGCCTCTTCTAGATTCCTACAGGCCTTGCTCATATTGCTGCGCTGCACTTCATCAAATAACTCCTTGAACTTTTCACCAAGACCGAATTCCAGGATGGCTCCAGAAAGCACATATTGGATATCCGCCAAGGCATCGGCAATCTCCACAATATCTTTGTTTTTGATTCCTTCTTCGAGCTCCTTGAGTTCCTCGGCAATCAGGGAGACACGCAACGCACAACGACCTTCGTCCGGTATGGTGGGTTGCTCTAGAATGGGATGTTTAAAAGTGTTATGAAATTCGGCAACAGCCGTCAATGTTTTTGGGTCTTGCATGTAGCAAAAGTAAAAAGTAAAAGGTAAAAAGCGAAAAGAAAGCTGAAAGACTAACGCAAAGAGACTAGAGGCCAGAAAAAGGTATAGGGATAGAAGGTATAAGGCGGAAAGACTAAAGCTGCCCGGACACTTCCATATGGCTAATAAACTAATGCCTAATCGACCAATAAACCAATGACTGATCAACTAATAAACCAATCAGAGTTCGCCTTCTTCTTTCTTTTCTTCCAGTTTCTTCACTTGTTCCAATATATCGTCAGGGGATAGATAAAGCCGAGCTATCCGGTCCTTATAGACCTGCGGGAGGTCTGCATTGTCGAGAATGTAGTACTTGGTCTCTACGATATAGTAGCCCAATCCATGCTCCACGGCAAAACTGTCTGCCGTTCGCTCGGCCTTCTGGATAAATTTGCCAGAAAAAAGATAAGATATTCCGAAACCAACCATGCTAAAAAAGTTTCTTTGCTCATAGTCCATGATGTGCCCCAGTTCATGACCTATCCAACCTATCATGATGCTATCTGGGATTTGATGAATGGGGATGGCCGTGTGCGTAAACGTCATCAAGGCACTGATACGGATACGGTATTTCCTGTTTTTTTTCTTTTTCAACAAGGTAGCAAAGACAGGTTGTGCATCCATGATCGACTTCTTCATTTTTTGCTTGAAGACAAATTCAATGTTCGCGTCCTTCAGCTCGGGATAATGGGAGAGCGCTGTCAATACATTACTTTTAATGACGTTTGGGATTTGTTTGTTCTCACCGTATAGGAGTAGTTCTTTCGGTATACTGTCTTGTTTTGCGGAATATGGCATAAATAGCAATAAGAGGATCAACTTCATTCTTTATTTCGCTTTGGGCATAATGAAGTCTAACAATGAGCTTGGGGCTATTGTTTCCTCTAAAGTTTCCTAAAGTTATTAGATGTAGAACTTTCCTAAAGTTTGAAACTTTAGGAAAGTTAAAAGGAAAGTTCTATATCTATTTAGGGTCTGCTGAAAAACTCTATTCGTTTTGTTAACCAATGAATTATAGTTATTTTTAGGTTGTCAAGTGCAAGGATTTATGAAAAAAGCATCAAAAAGGCGTGCACCTAGCCCTATTTATAGCAGTCCGAATCAGCTCATTATTGAGGGATTTGAGTCTCCTTTTGATCGTCATCTTAACCCAGAAAACCGTTGGGTTAAGTTAGCTCATCTGCTTCCCTGGGATAGTTTGTCGAACATTTATTACAAAGC